>JAWBPV010000091.1:0-5196 GCA_039000425.1 Candidatus Aenigmatarchaeota archaeon | reverse complement strand
TCCTTTACACCTCCCCCTATCAACATAAGTCCGAGAAAGCTTCTAGGCTTGACTGAGGCTTTCTACTCTGATGCTAATCTTCGTAAGCTTACAAGCACTCTTATAAATACCTTTCTCTGGGCTTCAAGAAGCTTAGCCTTTGGTTCTTTTAGAAAGTCAAGAGGATTAAAGGCACTCTATAAGTCTGTGTTTACAGAAGGTCTCTATCAGAAGCTTCACAAAAGAGAAGAGAGACATTTTACAGGCATAGAGGCTACCACTCTCTATACAAATAACTCAAAGGTTTTTAGGAACATGCATCCTCTAAAGGTTATAAAATCCACCACCACTGGCTATACAGATGGTTTTATCCCTAAACCTTTTCGCAATGGCAACCTCTTTCGCACTGTCAGAAACAAACAACTCCGCAAGCTTATCCATGAATATACCTTCCCCAAAGGCTACTACTTTCTGACACCCTATGATAACATCCAAGAGGTCTTACAAAATTGCTTTCTCTCTCGGACTATGCCCTCTCACCCTCCTACTTATAGTCTACAGGAAGCCCTTTCTTGCCTTACTTACTCTGATGGCTCCTCTGATAAAGAATTCCTAAAACAATACCTCTATACAGAGAAAAAGGTTTGGCTACTCCTAAAGACACAACCCTTATCTGACCATATCTTACACAAAGCCTTTGAATTACTTAAGGAATTCCATAAGGAAGCTTCATGAGTTTTTTGCAAGCTAAGGATAGCTCTTATCTCTCAAATCCTTATCCGACAATACTTTCCTCAACTTTTCTTTCTCAAATCCTTGATTTTCAAAGTGTCTAATTCTTGGTTGAGAATTAGACAAATTTTTGTAGGAGTGATAAAATTAGATATTATGGTTGTTTTACAAACCGAACCCAAGTGGTTTGCTTATGAAGAGAGGATAAGGCTTGGGGCATTTTATACACCTTTTTGTATAGTTTCAAAGGTCAAGGAGCTTGTTCAAGGGTATAAAGACAAGGTTGTTCTTTTAGAACCTGCGGGAGGGTGTGGAGCTTTTATAGAAGCTTTTCAGGATTGGGATTACAGGGTAGCGGATATAGACAAGAGGGCTTTGGAGTATCTCAGAAGCTGCTTTGACTCAGAAAGAGTTTTCTGTTTAGGAGGTTGTTTAAATGGGGTCTGTGAGTGTATTGTTGTGGAATAGAGTATCTTCTCAGGATTTAGGACCTTTCAAGGGCTATGTGGAAGTAGATATTGCGGAGGTTGTAAAAAGGCAACCCAATATGGTTTTAGTTTATGACAGTCCCATGTATTTGCCCTTTTGGACTTTAGCTTTAGAAAAAGCTGGTTGGCATTTTAGGTATCACATAGTAGTTTATTTTGAAAGCTTTATAGGCTATCCTCTTAGGTCTCATGTTGCTATAGGAGTTTACTACAAGGATAGGTTGCAGATAAACAAGGTTAGGGTGCCTCATAAGAAGTGTGCTTTTTGTGGAGACTGGCTCAAAGATTATGGTGGAAAGAAACATCTAATGCATCCTGAAGGAGCTATGCTTTCTGATGTTTGGAGACATTTGGAGTTAACTCAATCTGAGGTTTTGGGAGAAGGGTTATCTCAGAAGCTTTTGCTAGAGGTTCAGAAACTTTTGGGGGATTTTACTCTAATACCAGTTTCAAGGAAGATTTACAGGGATAGCGATAGGGTAGAGGAGGAAAATAAGGTTAACTCTTTAGAGATTGAAAGCAGTTTAATTGTAGGGGATTGTGTTGAGGTTTTGAGTGAGTTACCAGATAACTGTATAGACATGATTTTTGTAGACCCTCCTTACAATCTTGGGAAAGCTTATAAGGACTATAAGGATAAACGGGATGATTACAAGGAATGGACTATGAGATGGCTTAAGGAATGTTTTAGAGTTTTAAAGCCACAGGGTTCTCTTTTTTATCTAAACATTCCTCAGAATGCTCATAGTATAGTTCCTGAGCTTCTGAAGGACTATTGGCTTGTGGATTGGTTTGTTTGGGAAAGTGCAGGAGAGCCCAGAGGAAAACTCATTCCTGCTCATTATAGCCTTCTGTGGTTCTCAAAAAGTCCTCATCCAGTAGTTTATTCTTTGCCTGCAGAGCAAGATAGCGATAGGTATTGTTTAAGAGGCAAGTGTAAGGCTATGAGGAAACTTTTGCAAGTTCAAGACAAGATAGAAGTTTGCAATGTTCGTTGGGACATCCATAGAGTTAAACATTCTTCAAAAAGACTTGACCATCCTACGCAACTGCCTGAGAAGTTATGTGATTTTCTTATAAGGTTAACCACCAAAGAGGGAGATATGGTTTTGGATCCGATGATGGGAGTGGGAGTGTTTCCTTATACTGCTAAGCTTCTTGGTAGGAGGTTTATAGGCATTGATATAAGTTCAGAATATGTACTACAGGCTAAAGAGAGGTTATTAAATGAAACTTCATTTACTACTTACCTGAAAGATAAAGGTAAGAAAAAGCTAAGCAAGAAACAAATACAGATAAAAGTAGGAGAGTTAGCTTTTCTTATAAGGAGATTGCCCACTTTACAGGAAATATCTGATTATTTGGAAGTTTCTCAGAAGGAGCTTTTAGAAATGTTTGGTTCTTATAGCAGAATAGTAAAGTATGCTAAGCTAATAATTCAAAGAGAGGTTTTTCATGGAAACCTTTCCACTTTCTCCATGGGAAAAGTTCCTCATTGAGGAAAAAAGCAAAATTTTATCAATAAGAGATATTAGAGATTTTATCGTTTATAATACTTACTTGCTCACACCAGAGGTTTCTTTATATAGTTATTTAGACTTAGAAGAGGCGTTAGAAAATCCTGGTTTGGTGCAACAATACGACTTTTTTAGCCCAGATAACATTGCCGTTTTAGAGGAGGCGATGAAAGATGAGAGTTGTGTTCGCTTCTTTTCGGAGAATTTGGATACTATGTTTTTTATTATCAGTGTTTTCATTTCTTATGAAACCATTGCGAGAATATTGTATACCATAAATAGTATTGATGATTTGAGGATTAATTTAGGTATTCCAGCAGGGATTAGAGTGCCTACTAGCAATCATGAGGAATGTATCAGAAGGGATACCAATGTAAGATTGTGCTATATAATAACACTCTGCTCTCTATTAAAGGGGGATTTAAGCCTGTTGCTTAATCAGTTTAACGACGCATTATACATCTCTATATCAAAGGAGATTAAGGTAGTAGAAGAGAAGCTAAAAGGTGTTTTTGCTTTATCTAAACTTTTTAGAACTCTTCCTGATGAGTCTAAAGAGTTGTTAGTTGATTTTATCAACTTGATTTACAATATTAGCAGAAGAGGAACTAAAAAGGCAAGATCTGGTTTAAACTATGAAAAAGCTCTTCTTAAATATCTATCTTCTGCTTTAAATATAAAAGGTCTTAGATTTGAACCTAACGGCAAGTATACGGATAAGAATGTAGATGGTTGTATATATTATTATAAAAAACTAATGGGAGTTATTGAGAGTTCTTATCAAATAACTACATCAAGTGGACAGACTAGTAAAGTGGATAGAATTTTAAAAAAGGAATACTTGCATAAACTTAAGGAAGACAATGTAGTTTTGATTAATCTTGTAGATGGGGCTGGATGGCTAGTAAGGCTAAGTGATGCAAAAAAGTTTATAGAATTTTCAGAAAAAATGCCCTTTGTGTGGGTATTCACTTATCATAGAGACATTTTAAGAAATCTTGTAGGTTTGATAAGAGACCTTGTAGACTTTTTCAGCCAAGTGAGATGAATTTTACTATATACCTTTCGCACCAATCCCATCTTTCTTCCAAAACTCTTAAAAAGAAAACTTTTCTCCTTTCCCACTTAGAAACCTTTGGTGAAATATACACTCAGAAAGACCTTTCAGACTTTGTGGTATATCTAAAGGGCAAAAATCTTTCAGATAGCACTATAAGGTCAATCCTACAAGAAGTTAAGGCATATTTAGAGTTTATAGGTATCCATCTTGATTTTAAGCCTTTTATGAAAACTCTCAGAGTTTACAGAAGAGCTAAACCTTTTTCAGAGGAAGAGCTAAAGAAGTTCTTTTCCGCTTTAAGGAATTACCATCCTATTTACTATGTCTTTTCTCTTGTCTTACTCCATTCAGGCATAAGGGTATCAGAGGCATTAGCTTTGACCTCAGAGGATTTTGAAGTCAAAGTATTTAGAAAGCATACAGAGGATTTTCTAGACTATGTAGAGAAGGAAGTGCTTTTTGTAAATGTCAGAAGAGGAAAGTTTGGCAAGCCTTACAGGGCTGGCATGGTTTTGTTGGATGAGAAAGAAAAAGACCTCTTAAAGAGGTTTATCTCTCAAAGAAAAGGAAAGCCTTTGTGGGCTTATGTTCTTAAGTATCCTAAGAGTTCTAAAGAGAAAGTCCTTACAACTCATTCAGTGCATAAGTTTTATGAGAGGCTTTCTAAGAGTTTGGGCTTTGAGATATATCCGCATAGGTTTAGATACACTTATGCAAGCATGCTATTAGCTAAGGGCTTTTCTCCCGCACTGGTTCAGTCTTGGCTTGGGCATGAAAGTCCGAATACTACGCTTTTGTCTTATGCAAGGGCTATGGAAGATATTGAGCTGGAAAGATGGATAGGATAGTTTTACAATACAATGTAGGGAGGTTAACATGGAAAAGAATAACACTATAGGTAGTGTTCTTTTTTATTCACCTCAGGAATTACTTGACCATATTAGTTCTCTTTTCCCAAAGAGTCTTGTAGTCACACGTGGTGAGATAAAAATGCGTAATGGCTTTCTTAAGCTATCAGATGGTAAGGCAGAAATAGATATTGTAGGGCTTAATGCTGATTCTGATATTCCTGTAGGAAGCCTCGTAGAAATTGCTGGATATCTTAATTACCAGGTTTCTGGGTCTGGTATTTATGCTAAGCTCACTGTGAAAGATATAAAGGTATTGGAGGAAAGAGGAGTAGCTCTCTCCAAAGAGCTAATGGAAAGTATAAAGAAAAAGAAAACAAACAGGGGCTTTATAGGTTATCTTTTTCAACTTCTGGAAAAGGAAGAGCTTATCCGTATTGCAGTAATTCATGGAAAATCCGCTCAGGTTCACAGAGACTTTCAGAATGCTCTTATAAACAGTGCAGGGGCATACACTAACTATGTGGAATTGGACTTTATAGAAAGTGGTCTGTCTGATGAAGAATTAGCAC
>JAWBPV010000090.1:0-5322 GCA_039000425.1 Candidatus Aenigmatarchaeota archaeon | reverse complement strand
ATCGATTTTGCCGCTTCTGCTTGTCTAAGAGCTACTGATTCAGGTAAACTTCCTGCTATTGAAATTCCTTTGATAGATAAAACTTTTCCGGGGTTTGTCAAATTCACATAACTCAAAAGCTTAGCAGGGGTGAAAGTTATCTTAACTCTTCCTCCACCTCTTGGATAAAACCCTTGCTTTAAAACTTCAATTTCTGGCAAAGGAGCACCAAGTTTGTTTAAAATTGGAAATGTCACATATTTAACAAATTCAATTGTCGGTGCACCTAACCCTGCTGTACCACCTATTACTTCAAGTGTGACTTTTTTATCTGCAAATATCAACATGGGTGTAAGGGTTTGTAGAAGCAAAGATATGCTTCCAGCTGTACCTATGTCTATTGTTTTATCTCTTATTTCAAATTCTTTTGGTATGAATTCAACTTCCATTGAACCATACTGCAAGCCAGAAACTTCAGCTTTGCAAAATTCAGCAGCAATTCTTATTCCTGTTAAGTGTTGAGGCATTAAACCAGGTTTAGGACGAGAAGCCCTTATGTTTATCACTTTAACAGGTTTTAAAGTTAAAGCGGATAAAGCTATTGAAGTTCTCAAGACTTGGCCCCAACCTTCCGAGCCGTCAATTAAAATCATATAATTTTCTTAATCTTTGAAAGATTTAATTTAAAGGCTCCCAACCATTCCAATTACAAGTATACCAAAAAAATTCAGAAGATAAGACAAGATGAAAAACCTTTTAATTTCGAATTTTGCAGCTCCCAGTAGAGCAACTCCTATTTCATCTGGCAAAGGAGAAGCTATGATGAAGCCTGCTATAATAGGAACAAACCATCTTAACTTTGAGTAGGCAACTCTTTTCCAAAGCCAAAGCTCTAGCCTTAAATCTTTTGGTATTATGGGCTTTGTTACTGGTTCAAGAAAAATTTTAACTTCTTCATACAAAAGCTTAATCTCATCTATAAGCTTATCCCTTACAACCTTGTATATAACATAATCTCCAAAGACAGAGCCAAATGCTCCTATCACTGCTATCAAAAAAGGGTTGAACATTGAGCCTAGTGTATAAATTAAAGCTGTAGCCGGAGCAACTGTAAGGCTGGAAGTGAACATTAGCCCAGCAAGAAAAGCTGAAAGGTAGCCAAGATAATGCAGTTGTTTTAAGAATAAAAAGCTTGATTCATTTTTAAGCATAAGGTAAGCAATCAAAATGCTCAATAAAAAGAGGAAAAGGTTTTTATACTTCCACTTTTTAAGTTTTTTCAAATGATTTGAAATTTGTGAATTCAGCTTGCTTTTCTTGTAAGAATATTTTTTCATTTTTTAAATTTGGCTTTTAAATTTTAAATTACAATTCTTTCAACTTTTCTTCAATTCTTATCATCTCATTCAGCTTGCTTATTCTTTCACCAGAAACTCCGAATTTAACATATTCACAACCCAAACCCACAGCCAAATGAGCTATTAAAGAATCTTCAGTTTCACCAGAGCGATGGGACATTATCGTAACAATTCTATTCCTTTTTGCAATTTCAACAACTTTAATCACGTCGCTTATTGTTCCAGCTTGGCTAGGCTTAACTATCATTGCATTGCTTGCTCTCATTTCAATCCCATCTTTAAGCCTTTTCAAGTTTGTTGCATACAAATCATCACCAACTATTAACTTGTTTGGCAAGTTGCTTGTTAAAATTGCAAAAGAAACAAAATCGTCTTCCATGAAAGGGTCTTCTATGTAGCTTATGGGATACTCTCTAGCTAAATCTTGAATAAATCTCAATTGCTCAACTCTATTCAAAATCTTATTCGAATAACGATAAACATAGTATTGCTTACCATCCCAAAGCTGGGAAGCAGCAACATCCAAACCAATCCTAAGCAAATTTTCATTTGCAATTTTTTTCAGCAAATTCAGCAACTCATTTAAACTCAAGCTTGTTATCCAACCAGATTCCCAATTTCTTCCGTAATCGAAAGTTGGGTCTACTTGCTTAAGCAGCTTCCCAAGCTCAATGTATGCTTCAGAAATTTTTGAAATAGAATTGAAAAAAGAGCTTTGATGAACAGGTAAAAGCAAAAATTCTTGTATATCGCTTCTATTTTCTTTCCATCCTCCAGCAACATTGCAAACAGGTTTGGGCATTGAAATTTTCGTCTTAGTTTTTTCGGCCAAATATTCAAAAACTTCTAAGCTTTCTTCCAGAGCAAAAGCTTTGAGGAATGCTGAAGAAATGGCTAAAGCCAAGTTACCGCCAATTTCTTTTAACTGAGGAGTTTTGTCTATTAGCCTTATGAAATTGTCAACATCTTCTTGATTTTCAAAATCTTCATTTGTAAAGCTTCTTTTGATCAAAAGAAATTTTTTCACCACATCTTCAACTGGCAAGTAAACAACTTCATGTTTTCCCCTACTCGTGCCGATCGGGACAGATGCCCTAACTTTCCCTTTAGAAGTTTCCAACTCAATTTCAACAGTTTTTTTCGAGTTTGTGGCAAAGATTTGTCTTATTTCGATTTTCTTGACTTTCATTAATTAGAATTTGGTTTTATGAAAATTAAATTGCTACCAAAAACTTAAATTTTCTTTTGAAGTGAATAAAGAGCTCTGGTTAAATTTTCAAGATCTTCTTTTGTTCTAATCTCAATTTGTGGAAATTGAAACTTATAAACTTCAACATCTCTTATAACACAAGGAAAATTTATTACACTTCCTCCACCTATCCTTGCTCTACCACCCACTATTACATCTCCAAATATTATTGTTTGTCCACCCACCCATGCCTCTTCCTGCACTACTGTATTCCCACCCACCCATGCCTCATCACACACCACTGCATTTCCACCCACCCGCGCTCTATCACATACTTTTGCATAATCACGCACCACTGCATAATCACGCACCACTGCTCTATCACATACTTTTGCATAATCACGCACCACTGCATTCCCATCAACTCTTGCCTCATCACACACCACTGCATTCCCACCCACCACTGCATTCCCGCATACATGTGCCCTATTACGCACTCTTGCCTCATCATGCACTAGTGCATTCCCATCAACTCTTGCCTCATCACATATCATTGCATAATCACACACCACTGCATTCCCACTTATCCACGCTTCATCACACACAATTGCATCATCATCCACCCACGCCCTACCTTCTTGAGAAAGATTATCTTCACTTTCTACATATCCACCCAACCATCCTTTTGGAACGTAGAAGAATGGCGTATAAATATCACACAAAGCTCTTATTCTGTGCAAAGTCCTACCATCTATGTTTATTCTCCATTCCTCTAAAATCTCATATTTTTCAGGCATACTATAATTGACAACAGTTAAAGATTTAACCTTTACTTCAACTTCAACCATTCATCTTACCAAAAGTGCAATAGGGATTCGTTGTATCGACGAAATTTTTGAGCACCCACTAACATTTGAGCATCCATCAAAACTCAATCTTCTTTTTTTCCCCAACAAGGTTAATTCAGTTTCAGCCGCTTTCAAAGCTTCTCTCAACAAAAATTCAGTATTACCTTTTCTCGGTGAGCCACAAATTCCAATTACTTTCACAACCATCCCAATTACTCAAGTAAAACACTAATCAATTCTTTACAATAATCTTCTAAAATATTTTTGAGCTCAAGGTTTTGAACATCATTTATTTTTTCTTCAAGCTTTGAATAACCTTCTTTAATATAACTCAAAGCCTTTCTTTTTGAAGAAGGTCTTAAATAAAAATAATCACTTATAACTTTTACAAGCTCGTCCAAAACAGGCTTAACTATACTTTTATCCTCTTCTGGTAATTTCCTGTACCATTCTGGCTTTCCAATAAAATTGGCAAAAAGTTCTTCCAAATCTTCTTCCATATCTTTTATTTTAGTTTCGTATGTCATACATTATTACCTCTCCCTAAAGGTATTTAAATTTATCTACTTATCCTGTGGAGTATATCATATAAATCTTCAGCCAACATACCATATACTTTTGGTTCCATACTGCTTAAAAACTTTAATGCAGCTTTTGTTACTCTTAAATCATAAGGATTTTTGCGCATAGCATGTACATATTTTGCACCCAGGTGGTCTTTTCTATGTTTTATATCGTACATTTTAAAAATAAGCCCAGAAAGTATTTCTTCCGCATTTTTTTCATTTAAAACTCTTACCTTGATTTCATACCTGTTGACAATATCTCTTGAAAATCTTACAAAATCTTTTACCGTATCTTCAAAACTTTTCCTAAATTCTTCTTTTCTACCAACAACTATTTTATCTGCATAGTCAAACAAATTTTTCATCAATCTCAAAAATTCTTTCTGTTCATATTTCAAGCTTGGTGTAAGAACCAAGAAGATTAATAAAAATGTAAATAAGGAGAGGGAAATTGCAAGAATAAAATCTGTTAAAATAAATTTGCCTGTGAATGTTTTAACACCTACTTTGAATAAAGCGAAAAGAGATAGTAAAATAGCAAGAAGCATTAAAATTCTAATTGGTTTTAGTTTCATCTCATCTCCCGAAAACTATCTTCCAAAGCTTTTTTCCATTTATAAGCTTAAGCTTTCCTTTCTTGACAGAAAGCTCATCAAACTTTTGAACTACATCTACACCTTTTCCAAAAATTAAAATAGGTACTGCCCCAAATTCGTGCTTTCTTGTTTTGCAAGAAGTTATGTGATCGGAAGTTAAGATTAAAATTCCATCAAAACCTCTAAAAATTTCCAAATATTCATCTATCCTTTCAATCATTTTTTGCTTTTTGAAGAAATCTCCATCATGAGCAGGTTCGTCTGGCCCTTTTATGTGAGCATAAACAAAATCATATTCAGTTAAAGCATTTTCTACATTCTCGAAAATGAACCTCAAACTCTTTTCAAAATTCAACTCAGGAACAGTTATAGCATCAAATCCTGCAAGCATGCAACTTCCCTTCATCACCCCATTTTCAGCTATGCAAACGGCTTTACGGATTTTATATTTCTTGACAAAACTTTTGATGTTTGGCAATTTGTTTCCTGCTTCTCTTGTCACAATGTAGTTTGCTATGGGCAAACCATTTTTCTTCCTAAGTTCATTTGCAGGATGGTATTCCATCAACTGCCTAGCTTTGTCTAAAAAATCTTGGATTATTTGAGCACTTCTTTCAGCTTCGGGTGAAATTGCTTCAACTTTTTTAACTTTTTGCCAATCAAAGTAAGGATCGCTATCAGTTATTTTATCACTCAAATTTTCTTTCAATATTAAAACTGCTCTATGTCCATAAGTTCTCATGAAGATGTGAGGAACTTCAAGCTTCACATGTTCATTAATGTACC
>JAWBPV010000089.1:0-5884 GCA_039000425.1 Candidatus Aenigmatarchaeota archaeon | reverse complement strand
CTAATGCTCTGACGTGGTCTCTTACTAACTCTTCATAAATGTCGTCCAAACTTTTTATCATAATCTTCGAAAGCACTTTTTCGGGCTCCTCGTGACCCTGCTTTATGGCTTCCACATCTTGTTTGCTTAATGTAGCTCCAACGATTAGACGCATTAACCCGCCATTTTGAATAAAAGGCGCTATACCTTTCGCCGCAACGGCCAACGCGCTAGAAGAGAAAAATCCAGCCAGTCTATAATATTTTTTAGCTCTTGTTAAAACTGGGATATAAAAATCATTCAGAATGTCATCTTCTTCTGAATCATAGCTTGACTTAAGCTCCAGCTCTTGAAAGCTCAATCTACTTAGCACCTATTGTGTTAGGGCCTCTAGTTAACCTAACTAAATTAAATTAACACATTTGATAAATTTTTTATGAATTCATAATAACACCGAAAAGTACACTAACTAATCTGGAATTAATAAGCAAAAATGAGTAAACTTACATTCTCTCATTTGAAAAATTCTGTTTTTTTGAAATCGTTTCCACTATAAGTTTCACTTGTTTCTACTATCGATATGCCTTCTTTTTTATCCACATTATACACCACGTCTGCAATATCTTCAATTTCGTGATGATGTGTTATCACTATCATTTGTGGAATAATTCTACCTCCTTCTCTGAAGAAGGAGTTTAATATGTTGACAAGTTCTTTTCGCCTTTCCTCGTCTAGATGTGTTGTGGGCTCGTCCATAATAATAGTTTCAACTCTTTCTGATAGAACTCTGGCTATGGCTAGTCTTAGAGCTATCGCAAGCGCCACTCTTTCGCCACCACTGATTTGGTCTATTGTCTGAGCACCGACGGGCCCAATTACTGAAATGTTATAGTCATCGTCTATTTGGACGTCTGAAAATTCTAGGTTAAATCTTTCAAAAAATTCACGAGTATACCTTTCTAACAGGGGTCTTGATCTAGCCCTGATAAGTCGTTGAAGCCCGTCCTTATGAAAGGCCCCCCTAATTTTTTCCAGAATTTTAATGAATTCTTCAATGGTTTTCATTTCTTGTTCTTTTTCTATAAGCTGTTTCAGTTCACTTTCATACATGCTCTTCTCTGCTTCTTTGCTTTGAATTTCAGTCCGAAACTTTACAATCTCTTTTTCTAATTCATTTTTTTCTTGTGCTTTATTTTCAAAGTCTTCTCTAACTCTCTGGTGGAGGCCCTCATCATAACCAAGTTCCTTGATTTCAATTAAGATCTTAGAAAGCTCCTCTTTGGCGACCGACAATTCCTTTCTCAGATTTTGGACTTCGATTAATAGGGCATCCCTCTTTTTGGCTATGGGTTCACTTCTATCATATTCTCCTTTCTTTTGTCGAAGACCAGCCAGTTCTTGCTCTGGATTTTCCGGTTTATATCCAAGTTTGCCTATCAAATCCTCTATTTTCTGCCGAATTACGTTGATTTCTTCGTCAATTCGGTTAATGTTAGTCTCTACCTCACTCATTGAAGGCCATTTGGCAAGTTCACGTTTTGCTGTTTCATAATTTTGGTATGCGTCTTCAAGCGCTGCTATTTCCTTTTCAAGCGTCAAGATTTCTTCGTCAATTTTCTTCAACACTACTGCTTCTTGCTTTAGTTTCTCTATTTCTCTCAACTCTTGATCAATAGCACCATTCAATTCTTCAATATCGCTTTCAATCTCCTTAATTTTTTCTGGGTCAATTGAAGCTAATTTTTCAAGGATTTTTTCACATTTCTTCCGTTCAGCGGTCGCTTTTTTAAGTTCGCTTTCAAGCTTGCTTATTTTTTCATTATTTACACGAAGCGCCTCCTCAAACTCTTGTTGAAGTTTCCCCTTATGATCAGGGGTTAATTCTCGTCCACAGATTGGACAAATATCTGCTTCCGATATCTTAGACAGCTTAAATCGAACATCCTCGATGTATGCCTGGGTGGTACCGATTTCTTGCTGCAACCTGTCGGCTTTCCCTTCTAGTTCGCTCTTTAACTTACCAATTTCATCTTTTTTATTCGCTAAAACTAATTCAATATTTTCCCGAGTCACTTTTTCTTCTAGAATTTTTGAATATTCTTCTAACTTTTGTGACAAGTCTTGTAATCTTTTATCTAGTTTCTTTTTGTCCTTCTGGAGTTGTTTCTCTAAAGTTGCAAGTTTTTCGTTGGCGCCTTCGTAATTTTTTCTTTCCTCTCTTTTTTGCTTTAGAAGTGCATTCTTTTCAAGGTAGGTTTTATATGATTCCTCGTTCTGTTTTAAAGCTTCCTTCAAGCCTTTAATATATTCAAGTTTCTGGTTCTCTAAGTTTTTCTCTTTCTCCTTTTCATTCAGTTTTTGATAAAGGCCCAAGTAATTTTCCATTAACGGAAGCTTTGCTACAGCTTCCTTCAGTGCTTCCAATCTCGAATAAGCGTTTTCAGCCTCTTTTAGCTCAGCCTCTTTGTTTGTTAAGGTCTCATTTAGGCTTGCAACCTTTGTTTCTAAAACAGCCTTTCGAGAATTCAGTTCAATGAAAATCTCCTTTTTCTGATCAAGCTCCTTCAATTCTGCGTCTAATCTTTTTAGCGTAATTTCTATTTCATTCAACTTTGTATTTTTCAAATCTAACCGAGTCTTTAGGCTTTCTATCTCTGAGGTTAAACGTTGAAATCGGCTTTCAATATCTGGTTTCTTTTTCAGCTCGCCGCTTAGCGTCGAGGCAGTTTTCTCGTATTCGCTTAGAACTTCTCTCATGTGCAAGTAAGCTTTTTCGAGATAGTCTATCCCGAGTAATTTGGAAATTATTTGTTTTCTTTCGGCAGGGGTTGTGGTGACAAGTTTTTCTATTTCCCCTTGCTGGATATATATGGATTGTTGGAAAAGAAGTTCATCGAGACCTAAGATCTTCTCAACTTCTGACGTTATTACCCGACTGCCACCTCTGGCAATAATTGATCTTTCTCCATTTTGTATTCGGAAGAGGACCCCCTTGACTTGTTTCTTTTTCCGGTCTATATCCCACTCAACAACATAATCTATACCACCTTCACTGAATTCCACTGCAACTTTTGCCTTTTCAGCGCTCTTATGGACTAGATTTTCATTTTTTCCTCTGCTATGAACATTGAAAAGCCCGAAGCTAACAGCGTCTAAGATGGAGGTTTTCCCAGCTCCGTTGGGCCCAGTGATGACATTAATTCCGTAATCAAATTCAACCTCGCTGTTTTTATGCGAGATAAAATTTTCAAGACGTACCTTCTTTAACAACATTTTGCTTCATCCTCCTAAAATAATCCTCGGCAATACGCTTTGCTTCTTCGACATCCCCGAACCTTAAAACCTTAAAAAGTTCATGGCCAAACTCTGCAATTCTTTCATCCTTCAGATACTCTTTCAGAAGCGCTTGGACGTTCACTTCACTTGTCTTCAACTCGATAAGCTTTTTCTCAGCTTCCTCAACAATTTGCGAACGAAAATGCAAAACCTTCCCAGCTAAAACCTCGTTCAAAGCTTGATGAACCCTTTGCCGGTCAATTTCTTTCCCCTCAACGGTTATGTGCACAACTGGAGGCTTTTCACAACCTCCAATAATATCTACTAACCTCTTTAGTTCTTCGTCAAAGTTGGCGTAGTCTATTTTTATCCGGAATTGGGGCCTAATTTTTATAAGGTTAACTTCCTCGATTCTCATACTATCGCCATTTATGTCTACAATGTAGAAACCTTTTCCACGTTTTTCCCATTCAGCAATTTCGGTGCTTCTAATAATTTCAGTTGAGCCTGAGTAAGCAAGTTCGCCATTCCCAAAGGATGCTTGCACTCTACTATGAAGATGCCCCATGGCATAATACTTGAAATTCCTTGGCAGCTCGTCCATTCTTAACTCATAGGCTTCTTCTAATGCAAAAAATCTGTCGATGGCCTGATGTAATGCCAATATGCTAATCGGATATTTAGCAGCAATCGAGTCAAGTTTTTTCAATTCTTCAACTAATAACTCTCTATAACGACGCCCTACGTGAGATATCCCCGCAATTAATACCTCTTGCCCTTTCAAATTCAACGTTTGATATTCTCCGCCAGTAAGACCCAGGATCTGCATTCTATCATCAAATAGTCTTTGCGGGGGCATACTTCGACGTTTGGGTGTATCGTGATCGCCCAGTATCGAAAAAACTTTCACTTTGCCCTCAAGCTTAGCAAGAAACTTTTTAAATGCATAATACGCCTGGGCTAAAGGTCTCGGAGAATCAAATAGGTCACCGCTGTGAATAACTATTTCTGCTCGCTCCTCAATAATTTTGTCAGCTATTTCATCCATAACATCATACAAATCGTGCTCCCGTTCATCAATGTTGTACTGCCGAAAACCTAAATGAGTATCCGCAACATGGGCGACTCGAACCATAACAATCACCATTAGCCATAAATCCCTTTTAACTCTTCTCTTAACTTTTGAATCTCCTTTTCACCTTTACTTTCTCGCCCAACCGTTGATGCTTCCCTCAGTTTTCCCACAATATCTATATCAGCCCCACCCTCCTGAGTTTTTCGCTTCTTAACCTTCACCATAACTGGGGCTCTCGTCATTTCTCCGACAATAACAGCCTCTCCTATATTAAGTCCTGGCAAATCCTCCAAAAGATCACGGCTCATTCGCTCAGAACTTGTTGAAACCGCCCTTTGATCCTCTGGATTAGTAATACGCATAATTATCTGACTATTACATTGACTTAAAGCGTCGGAGTGAACTTTGGAAGGCCGCTGAGTGATAAGAATCAGAAATATGCCAAACTTTCTTCCTTCGGCGGCGATTTTTCTAATAATTTCACTCGAGTATGTTTTTCTGTCAGGCGGGATAAAGCGATGAGCTTCCTCTACAAAAATGAACACTGGGTATCCAAACTCTCCAGTCGATACTTTATCATAAACCTCTGAAAGAATCTTGTATGCAATATAATCGGAGACTTCATCTTCAAGACCAGAAAGATCTACCACGGATAGTTGCATTGGCTTGAGCATTTTATCAATGGAAGTAGAAAGACTTGTAAACACCTTCATTCCAATTATACGTTTAATATACTTCTGTGCTGAGCGGGCGCCCGATTTTTCATTCTCATCCGCAGCCCACAAATCTGCATTCTTCAATTCTTCCAAAACATCTTTGGGTGAGAAAACATTCTTTCTGCTTTTTACGTTATCGATTGCTTTCTCGAGACTGTTTCGAATGTTTACATAACGCTCACTTATCCTTGCAATTAAACATATTTCATCCAAGTCAAGATCTGAGAAACATACTTCGTAAGGCTCTATTCTACCTACATCTTTATCAGAATATCTTCCCGTGCTTGCTGGGTTTCTGAATACGACAATATTATCTGAAAGTTCATGTCTCTTCCCTTCCTTTGTTTTCGATAAGAAGACATAATCGGCGTGCGGATCTAACATTATTATTGTTGCGCCTTTGGCAAGTAATTCCTCGGCTAGGATTCCCGCTAGATAGCTTTTTCCAGCTCCTGTTTGAGCTATAATAGCGAGATGTCTCCTGAAACCTTTTAGGGATAAGTAAACTGGAACATCGGTTCTTGTGATTAAATTTCCGACATGAATGGCCTCATCTTCTGGAAAAGAGTAAAATTTCTCTAGTATGTCCTTTGGAGCTTGGTAGACAGCTTTTCCAGGCATAACGGCTTTCCTAGGCTGCAAAACTTCACCAGTTTCGGTTAAATATCCTAAAATTCTGGCTTTGCCCCAAACCTTCTTATCTGCGATTCCGGACTCAACAAGTTTCTTCGTAATATCAAAATCAAGCTCCTTCGTTAATGCTTGACTCGCCGATACAACTCCTTGTACTTGTGCTATAACTGGAACTTCCTTTAAAGCACCACCAACATTTTCTAAG
>JAWBPV010000088.1:0-5918 GCA_039000425.1 Candidatus Aenigmatarchaeota archaeon | reverse complement strand
TCCAAAGATAATGTTAATATGGTTGGGAGAGTTGACTTAAGCCATTCCACTTCTTCACGGATTAATCCAGATAATGTCTTATCAACTTCAGAAAGAGATCAAAATATTAATAGAAAATTTGAAATTTGATGTGAAGAAAGGAGGGCAAATATGAGAGAATTTTTAAAAATTTTGGTTTTCCTTGTTTTAATTATGATTATTGAAGGGTTTGACAGTGTCCACAGTGGAGAAATTATAATATCTAACATCCGAACAAATCCTTCTATAGTTCCTCAACCTACTGGCGGGCGTAATTGTTATTTCCGATATAGTCCTACAACCCTATTTACCACTGAATGGGACATTAATATTAGAGGGTATCAAAGAATTCCTCAAGGGTCAGTGATTTTGATGGAAGATTTAGGGGAAAAATGTAGATTTCCTCTAAGAGAGGGGCATTATAGGTGTAGTTGGAGTTTTGAGCCATAAAGTATAACGGACCTTGCTTTACAAAATGTTGAAGTGTGTGTAATTCTTGAAAATAATCAACAAATTTGCAAGAAAGAAGAGCCGGGAGTAGCTTATATATTCTGGGAATTGACAAGTAATGATATATATTTCCAGGGAGGAAATACTTTTAGAGAAAATGAGGATGTTAAACTGGTTTGGAGAACTCTTGGTTACCCTGTAGATTATGGATATTATGTAGTCTGCGAGCCAGATTACAAGGTATATTATGCTTTGGATGGATCAAGCTGGGAGTTAATCTGTAAGGGTGACCTTCCTTTGAGTGGGGGAGAAACAAGAAACAAAAGGAATATGTATTTTTTTACAATTACTTGTTCATGGAAAACCCCATCTATATGTTATGACCGTGAGCTAAATGTAACAAGATGCCGGTATATTAAGAATGAAGAAAAAGTTCATGGAAAGCTTAAGTTAGAAATAACTTGTGATGGTCAAAGATATTGTAATCAACAACCTGTATCCTTAATTAAGGATATATGGATTATAAACGAGGATGTTACGGTTCGGAATGATCCTTTTAAAGTAGACATTAAAAAAGGAACCATTCCTCCTCCTCAAATAAAAAATGAGATTACCGAAGAAGGAAAACTTAAAGGAAAACCTTTACCTCCAAGAAGATAAAAATTGAACCTTTTTAAGGGTAAAATTTACAAATTAAATAAAAAAATTAAAAGGGGGTGATGGGAATGCAAAAAATGTTATTGAAGATTAAAATGAGTTTGTTATTCCTCTTCTTAATTTTTGCTTTTAATGCTTATGGAGAAGTCCCTACTCATCTGCCTTCAAATATTCCTCCAAAAGAGACATCACCCTCAAAAATTACTCCAGTATCACCACTTATCCAGAAGGCATCTGACCTTTCAATTGAGAAGGTTTATCTAAAGGATTGCAGAATTTATGTAGTTTTGAAGAATATAGGTTCTGGAGGGGTAACGGATGAGGATTACCAAAGCGGGGAGCTCATGGTTTTGGTGAAAAAAGGGGAAAGGGATTTTGAAAAAAACTCTTTTAAACTCAAGGATGTAGACCCAAAATTTATTTTGAAGACACCAGCACAGCAGATAGAGTTTGATACAAAGATATCTTTACAGGAGAGTCAGTTAGTAAGAGTTCAGCTGGAAAAATTTAAAAATGATGGAAAAACTGGCAGAAAGTATTTAGTTCCAGAATTAAAAGTTACTTCTATATGTAAAAGTCTGGGAGAAAAACATGAAATAAAGGCATCTCAAGCTTCTAAAATTGATATAACAACAGACAAACTAAAAAAGATACAATCTCAAAGTACTGATAGAGTAGGGGTTAAATCTAATATACCAAATGTAATTGCCATTTTAGAAGTAGTTAAACCTTACAACGATCTATACATTGATATACCTTTCAGTGTTAGTTGGATAGCAGTGGGAGAGGATTTTAAAATAGGACAGACCCCAATAAAAGTTTATCTTATAAACGAAAAAAATAGAAACTTACGTTGGACTTTATATACAACTACCTATACTATAAGAAGCTCTGACTTTCGTGATCAGGTTCAATTAAAAATTAGTACCGGACAAAAGTGGGATTGGGAAAGAAAAGGCTCTCCTCCAATAAGAGAAAACTATGAGCTTCAAGTATGTGCTGATTTGGCAGAAAAGGGAGAACTGTGTTCTGAACCCCGCAGTATGGGTAAACTTTTAAATTGGATAGAATTTGACCCATTTCATCCACCACCATCCTCTATCACAAGCTGGCCTGCTCAGTTTTTCTTCAAAGTTCATGACTTGCAAGAAGTAAAAAGTAGACAATGGAGTTGTTGTGTAATAGGAAGGTTGGAGAGCAGTATTTGATTTATATTTTATAGTCCTGTTACATAATGTGAAAAGAAAAGTCATCTAATTTAAATCCTGAACAGTGCTTTTGGCTTAATTTTTATTTTCACGATGGAATTAATAATATGCATATTATTGATTCAGGAGTTATTAGCTCTGTACTAACTTACGGAGTCATCTTAGGATCTTTAGCTACTAATTGTGATGAAGCATTTTCTATTCCAAAGCAGTCATTTGAACAAAAGGGGTACAATCAATAGATAATTGGGCATGGTTTTTTTACAATTACTTGTTCATGGAAAACCTATCTATATGTTATGACCGTGAGCTAAATGTAACAAGATGCTGGTATATTAAAAATGAAGAAAAAGTTCATGGAAAGCTTAAGTTAGAAATAGCTTGTGATGGTCAAAGATATTGTAATCAACAAACTGTATCCTTAATTAAGGATATATGGATTATAAACGAGGATGTTACGGTTCGGCATGATCCTTTTAAAGTAGACATTAAAAAAGAACAATTCCTCCTCCTGAAATAAAAAATGAGATTACCGAAGAAGGAAAACTTAAAGGAAAACCTCTACCTCCAAGAAGATAAAAATTGAACCTTTTTAGGGTAAAATTTACAAATTAAATAAAAAAATTAAAAAGGGGTGATGGAAATGCAAAAAATGTTATTGAAGATTAAAATGAGTTTGTTATTCCTCTTCTTAATTTTTGCTTTTAATGCTTATGGAGAAGTCCCTACTCATCTGCCTTCAAATATTCCTCCAAAAGAGACATCACCCTCAAAAATTACTCCAGTATCACCACTTATCCAGAAGGCATCTGACCTTTCAATTGAGAAGGTTTATCTAAAGGATTGCAGGATTTATGTGGTTTTAAAGAATATGGGTTCTGGAGGGGTAACTGATGAGGATTACCAAAGCGGGGAGCTCATGGTTTTGGTGAAAAAAGGTGAAAGGGATTTTGAAAAAAACCCTTTTAAACTCAAGGATGTAGACCCGAAATTTATTTTGAAGACACCAGGACAAGTAGTAGAGTTTGATACAAAGATTTCTTTACAGGAGAGTCAGTTAGTAAGAGTTCAGCTGGAAAAATTTAAAAATGATGGAAAAACTGGCAGAAAGTATTTAGTTCCAGAATTAAAAGTTACTTCTATATGTAAAAGTCTGGGAGAAAAACATGAAATAAAGGCATCTCAAGCTTCTAAAATTGATATAACAACAGACAAACTAAAAAAGATACAATCTCAAAGTACTGATAGAGTAGGGGTTAAATCTAATATACCAAATGTAATTGCCATTTTAGAAGTAGTTAAACCTTACAACGATCTATACATTGATATACCTTTCAGTGTTAGTTGGATAGCAGTGGGAGAGGATTTTAAAATAGGACAGACCCCAATAAAAGTTTATCTTATAAACGAAAAAAATAGAAACTTACGTTGGACTTTATATACAACTACCTATACTATAAGAAGCTCTGACTTTCGTGATCAGGTTCAATTAAAAATTAGTACCGGACAAAAGTGGGATTGGGAAAGAAAAGGCTCTCCTCCAATAAGAGAAAACTATGAGCTTCAAGTATGTGCTGATTTGGCAGAAAAGGGAGAACTGTGTTCTGAACCCCGCAGTATGGGTAAACTTTTAAATTGGATAGAATTTGACCCATTTCATCCACCACCATCCTCTATCACAAGCTGGCCTGCTCAGTTTTTCTTCAAAGTTCATGACTTGCAAGAAGTAAAAAGTAGACAATGGAGTTGGTGTTTAACAGTAGATGATCCAGTTATCCCCTACTATGCCTTAACCTATAGAGGTTTTGGAGGGCAGTATTTGATTGATATTTTATGGCCCTGTTATGTCATAAGAGAAAAAACAGGAGAGCTAAATAAATATGACGGAATTAGAGCTGTGCTTAAGTTCCGTTTTCATGACGGAATTGATTATGTAAATACTCTTGATTCAGGAGAAGTTAACTCTATTCTAACTAGCATAATCACATCAATTTCAGCTACTAATTGTGATGAAGCATTTAATGCCCTAAAACAATTATTGGGAGAAAATTGGATACATTGTGGTCTTACAATAAAAAAAGAAGAAAAAGTATACACAGAAGCTGAAGGTTGGGCAACAGTTTCAAAGAGTGATCTGTCTGTTGAGAATATAACTACTCACGGTGGTGATATAGAAATTATGGTTAAAAATCGTGGTCCTGAGACACTGCGCTCCAGAGTAATTCCTCTTAAAGTTATCATAAGCGATAGATTTGCAACCCGTGTTTATCATAAGGAATATAGCCTTACTTCCTCTGTATCTTCAGTTCCAGTTAATGGGATTTTAAGCATTTCTTTAGGAAAAGACCTGGGCATATGTCTTCAAGACCAATCATTTACAGTAGGTGTTGAATTAAAACCGCAGGGATATTGGAGAGATAATAATTCATCCAATAATGTAATGGGTAAACACTTTAATCTTACTTTTGATCCAAGACCTAACCTTTATTTTTCTGGAACAGAAAAGATAAGAGTAACTCGTAGGGGTGATGAAGTTAAAGTTAGAACAACAATAGGTTATGATGGATTACCTTGGTGTCTCAGTCCTCATAAAGTAGCCTTAAGGGTTTTGAAGCAAGGTGGAACCATAATATATGAGAGGGAAACTCAAGCTACTCAAGGACCTGTTGAATTTACTCTTTCAGCCTCAGAGATCAAAAGATTAGGAGGTGGAAAACGCTCTATAATTGAAGTATTTCTTGATTGGGATCACACCATAAACGAGAATAACGAAATTGATAATCATGAGTATACTTACTATGATTTTTAAATTTAAATTGAACACTCTAAACAAAAATAACTACTAATATAATAGAAAATATTGAAAAGGAGGTTTTGAGATGGGAGCAAAAATCCTTTTAAAAATGAAAATAGCTTTATTACCTCTTTTCTTTTTAATTTTGGTTTCCTATGCCTTTGGAGAAAATCCAGTAGGTTTTCCCAATCCCGGCGCCTCTAAAGATCTCATAGAAAAATTTCCTTACCAAAAAAGAACGGAACAACAAAATAATAATATTGCCTCAACATCTTCATCTCAAGGATTTTCAGATCTTTCTATTGAGAGGATTTATCTGAGGGGATGTAGTATTCATGTAAATATAGTGAATAAAGGCTCAGGTGGTGTTTCTCCTAAAGATTACAAAGGTGGAAAGCTTTTAATGACTCTTCAATGGCAGACACCAATGGCAGCAGGACTTAGTCCTTACAGTTTTCCATTAACTCAGGTTGATCCCAATGCTGTGTTAAGCAGACCAAACACCTGGATTGATTTCAATACAAAAGTTAAACCTAAACATCAGGACCTCATTGTTAGGGTATGGTTTGAAAATCTAAAGGATGACAAAGGAAAAGGTAAAAAGGATGTGAATATAAAATTATCTATCCCTGTTAATTGTTTGGAAAATAGGGAAACTGCAAACTCCAAAGATAATGTTAATATGGTTGGGAGAGTTGACTTAAGCCATTCCACTTCTTCACGGATTAATCCAGATAATGTCTTATCAACTTCAGAAAGAGATCAAAATATTAATAGAAAATTTGAAATTT
>JAWBPV010000087.1:0-5992 GCA_039000425.1 Candidatus Aenigmatarchaeota archaeon | reverse complement strand
GGTGCAACCTTTGCCAGGAGTCATGTTCACTATATTGGAGAAGGACCTGGTAGAACAATTCATGCTTTCATAATCTTTCAACTTGCTCATAGATATTTTAGAGTTGTAGCAACGAATTTAGGTTATGCAACTCAAACAACCTTTAGGCTTGATAGGGTAAGCATAGCTACACCATCCCCATTTTTCATCTCTCACCAACTTGCTACTGTTGAAAGAACAACTACTGCTTTAGCAGCAAATGCAACTTATACCTCGAGAACCTATTGTGCACAGAATTTAGATTCAGTTGGATTTTATGTCTATGCTGACCAGGCAGGAACAGTTTATTATGACGAATCTTTTGATGGTTCAACCTGGAGAGCGGTTAAATCAGTAAGTGTTGCTGCTGGAACTCCTTTAAGTGATTCTTATGTTCCTCAAGGACATTTTGTCAGGTTGAGATATGTTAATGGGGCTACTGCTCAAACCGCATTTGATTTTACGATTAATGTTAAAAACAAGAGTTAAAGTTAGTTAAAGAAGGGTGATAGAATTTCACCAAATCACAAGATAAAGGTCGCAAGAATTTATCCCTTTAAAAACTAGACAGCAGTTGTAGGTGATGGATTATGTTATGTGAAAACTGAAGATGGAGCAGAATATTTATATTATGCAAGACAATCCGGAACTGAGTTTTGGAGAACTCTGATATTCTTTTAAAATAAAAAGGATCGTATAAACTAAAAGAATAACCATGCCATACAAAATTGAAAAAAGAGGAAATAAATATGTCGTGGTAAACAAGAAAACAGGAAAAGTAAAAGGAACGCATTCATCCCGAGAGAAAGCATTAAGACAAATGCGTTTATTATATGGCATTGAGCATGGATGGACACCGACATTTTCAAAAAGAGCCTTGACAAAAGCAGTAAAAGGAAAGTAAAATAAAAAAAAAGAGCGAAAAAGTAATTATCGGGTTGGAATAGAATAGGCTCTTGACAAAAATTTTTAGCAGAGTAAAATAAAATAAAGACAATTGAATAAAATTTAAAGGATACAGATCACGTTCTGTATCCTGTCTACGCACGCAAAAAGAGCGTGCTTTATTTTGTTCAAGGACTTTTAAACGTAAAATAAAGCGAAAAAGACTATTTTTTAGGAGAGTTGCGGCGAGAAAGATATTGATAGAGAAGGAAATATAAAAAAGTAGGAATAAGAAGAAAATAATCTGGAATATTAAATTTATTTGCGAAATAAAAGAGTAAAACAATAAACACAAAACCCGGTATAAAGCGTTTTATTTGGATCATTAGTTAAATATTAACAAAATCTAAAAATTAAATCAATATGAACGAATATTCAAAAAGTGCCATTTCAAGAGCATTAAAGAAAATCATAACACCCACCAATATAGGAACGGCAATTGGAGGATTAGTTGGATTAGCTACTCCGTGGCCAGGAGATGAACCTTTTTTGGCAGCCCTCGGAAGAATTGCTGGAAGAACAATTGGAGGAATGATGGGGGGACGTTTATTAACAAAACCAACTCCAGCTTATAGTGAATCTCCTCAATTCACTGGTGCGGCAGAAGCATTTTTATATCCACAGTCAACGATATTAACTCCAACGCCAGCAGCGACACCCCCTGCAACAAGCAAAACGACAACCACGACATCTACAAAGACATCTACAAAAGCGCCGGGAGCAGTTGCACCAACACCAGCAGCGCCGACAACGAAAGCAAGAGTAGCAACACCAAGCCCGGCACCAACGCCAGCAGCAACGCCACCTACGACAACAACTCCGGCGACAGCAAAAACAGGAGTAGTTCCAACTCCACCGCCTGCTGCTGGTTATTCAGCACCAGCGCCGGCAAGTTTGCCACCAACACCAGTAATGCCAGGAGAGATGACACAACCAATAACTCCTGAAAATTTAGCCAGGTTTGAAGCAATGATAAGAGCATTGCAAGAATTAGCAGGAGGAGCAAGATATGTGCCAATACCAGCAATTGGTGCTGAACCTTTTGGTCCAGCAGGCGCTTTAGAAAGAGCTTTGAGAAGATTAAGAGAAAGAGAAGTTAGAATTTAATTTTGAAATTTTTAAAATTTTTTCGGATCCTGACCAGGGGCCGTCAAAAAGCGGCTACAGTCAGCAAAAAAACAAATGGAAAAAGAAGAAATTGAAAAAGAATTAGGCGAGGCTCTCCAGGAGCCACAAACTCCTGCTGCAGAGGAGAAAGTGGCAACAGAGGGTGAAAAAAGCGAGGAAAAAGGCGCTTCCTCGCCCGCAACAGTCGAGATTTTGGGAAGGGTTTATGACCTTTCCAATCCCGACCAGGTGCGAGAACTCGCCAAAGATTACGACCGATTAGGTCGTAATTATGCGCCACTCTTACAGCAAGTTAGGGAAATTCAGGCTAAACTTCAAGAGTTTCAAAAGAAAGAGCCAAAAGAAGAGGAAGAAGAGATAGATGAGGCCACTCTCAATTATTTGAAAAAAGCAATTTCAAAGTTGGGAGTGGTGACGATAGATGAGTTAAGGCAAAGAGAAGAAGATGAAAAGTTGGAAAATTATCTCCAGGCGCTGGAGGCAGAGTATGACGGTTCGAATGGACTTCCTAAATTCGATAGAAAAGAAGTTTTAGAGTATTGTATTCAGCATGGGATTTCCGATCCTTTGGCTGGATACAAGCTCTTAAACTTCGAAAAAATCCTTGAAGCAAAGTTAAGAGAAGTCCAGCAAACTAAAACTCCGCCTCCATCAGTAAAAAGCACTGGAGAGAAAAGAGTTCCAACGCCAAAGAAAAGGGTGTTTGGAATGCCAAAATCAGAAGATGAAATTTCTTTAAGGCAAGCAATGGAAGAAACTCTTGAAGAACTGAAAACTAAACTTGCTGAAGAGTAAAACATTATTAAAACGGATCATTAAAGAATTAATATGCCAATTACACTGACTGAGGTGAGTGCCCTTCTGAAGAAAGATATTCTGCCTGCTTTAGTAAATGTTGTAAAAGAAAAGACCCTGCTTTACCAGTTGGCTCAACAGAAATTCAAGCCGCAAGGATTGATTACTGGAGAGTTTTATGTGCCCGTGATGGCTACATTATCATCTGGTTTTACTTCTTATGGAATAACCTCCATTCCTTCTTTGAATGAAGGTTATCCAAGATTGGTTCAGGCACGATATACACCCGTTCAATACACTCAAAGATTTGTGATTGATAAACCAACACTCGATAGCGGAAAGGGAATGGTGTTGGATAGTTTAGAAATTCAATCAAAAGCCGCAAAGGATACTCTTATTGCCCAGTTGAACTTCCATCTTTATAGAGATTTTTCAGATGGTGTTATCCTTAAAGCGGCTAATAATACTGGAACCGGAGGTTCTACTACTCTTGAATTAACAGAAGGAAGGACTGTAAATAATGGCGATATAGATTATGCGCTCTTTTTACCTCCTGGAACGACAATTAAAATTGGAGCCACTAATCCAGTAACTGTGGTTGCCCACGCTGGGAAAAACATAGTTACAATTTCTGCTGCCAGAACCTGGTCAGCTGGTGATAATGTAGCCGTATTAGATGGTGATGGGAACACAATGGTTGGCCTTACAGGATTATTGGCGGCAGTTGGAACAGGGACTTATGCTGGAATTAATCCGTCAACCTATCAAGCTTGGAGATCTTATGTTGATACTCCACCTTCACCCCCTGTTGCTTTGGCTTTAACCGATATGGATAAAGCCTATTTGGAGGCAAGTCAGTTTGGTAAGGTTGACATTGTAATTACCAACAAAACTCTGTTCCAAAAAATTCTTGCTGCTGCCAAATCTAATCCTCAATGGCCAGTTGTGGCTGAACCCAAAATCCATCTCGGCTGGACAGCAATTGAATATAACGGAAAACCACTTTTACTTGATACCGCTTGTCCCGATGATTGTGTTTTCTTTTTATCATCCGATGAAATAGCATTGGCAGAGTTAAGTCCTCTTGATTTTGTGGCTGGAAATGAAGGAACCCTCTTTAAGGCTTATGGAAAGCTTGCTTGGGAGGCTACTCTCCACACTGCTATTCAATTAGTAATATACAACAGAAGGGCTCACGCCAGATTAGAAGGAAGAAACTTTGGCACCACTTCTTAATTTTAGGTGATATTACACCTAAAAATTCTGTTTCCTTGTGGCAGGTCAGGGGCAAATATTTTGCCTCTGACAGGAAGCGGAGGATCGGCTTCCTGTAAAGGGGCAAAATGTTAACCAAAGAAATTCTAAAAAAATTACAAGATTTAAAAGAAAAATTAGATAAAAAAGATGATGAAAGGTTTAGAGATAGAATCCGTTATACAATATCGGAAGATTTAAGAATTTTTCAAAGATTAAAAAATCGTGGTTTTTCAGAAAAAAAGATTTTAAAAGAAGTGGAAAAGTCGAGAGAAATGCCCCGCAAAGAATAAAATGAAGGCAATTAAAAATTTAAACGATTTTACAATTCAATTTAATTTTCAAGGAAAAACAATTGAAATTCCAGCAGGTGGTGTTGTTGATACCCAGTTTTTTTCATTTAATGAAGAAGAGGCAGAAGAAAGTTTAAAGTATTTTTATCTTAAATTGAAAAGAAAAGGATATAAAGTTGAATTGATTAATTTTGGAGAAGAAATTGAGTGTCCTTGTTGTGGAGCAAAAGTAAGATTGAAAGAAGAAAAAAAAGAAGAAGAGCCAATTAAGCCAAAACGGGGTCGCAAGAAAAAATGAAAATTCAATTGTGTTTAATCACAATTGGAAGGAAACATTCATTATCATTGGTTTTGAGATGTATTAAAAAATGCGAAAAAATTGGCGAGATTGAATATTTTGCTTTTAATGCAGGAGCGAAAAAAGAAATCAAGGAGTGGTTAGAAAAAGAGGGTTTTAAGGTGATTGATGTTGAACAAGAGCCAATAGAACACAATCAAATATGGGAAACATTGTCAGGGGAAACAAGAGATTTAGAAAGAATTAAAAATTTTAGAGAAGATTTAAACCGAAAAAAAATAAAAAATATTTTTGAAACTTATAAAATAGTAAAGGCAAACATTTTAGATGATGCTGATTTTGTTTGGATAATAGAGGATGATCAACCTTTTCCGCCAGATGCTTTGCCAAAAATGATAGAAGTTTTTAAAAAATATCCAAATGCGTGGGTGGTAGCAGGAGTAAGTTATTACTGGCATCAACCAACACAAAGGGCTTTCAGAAATTTTTGGGAATTAAAGCCAATTTTTCAAGAAAAAATGAGGTTAGAACCAATCCCTTATCAGGGACAAACAATAGATAAAATTGGGGCGACAGGAACAGGATGTGTTTTGGTTAAAAAAGAAGCAATAAAAAGTTGGGAGATTGAGAAATATGAACCGCAGATAGGACCAGATATAGATTTTTTTAGGCATGTTGCAGCACAAAATAAAGACGCTTATGGAAGATGGGATTTAGTAATTCCCCATATGACAATTTATGAGGATGGTTCGGTGGAGTTAGTAGGAAGAATACAAAAAAATTTATATCCAATAATTTTTGGATCAAATAATTAAAGATGCCAATTCAAAAATCAGAAATCAAAGATTATTACTCCTCTGTTGGAAATTCAGAAGGAGGAAGTATTAGCGCAAATGTAATTCCTATTGATGAATTAGCAGAAAGTGTTTCTTCTGGTTCAAGCCAAATTACGCTTTATAATGCCAGTGGTTTTGCTGTTAATGATGAAATTGTTATTAATGATGGCACAAACAAAGAAAAAAGAACAATTAATGCAATAAATGGCAATACTTTAACCTTAAATGCTGCCTTAAGTAATAGCTATAATGCGGACACGCCAGTAGCGAAATTGGGAGCTTTATTGCCAAATATTACCCCCCAAGAAGCAAGTAGTGGAGTAACAAAATATAAAAAATTCTTCAAAAAGAACAATAGCACTCTTGATTGGATAGATGTTATTTCTTGGATTTCAAAACAACCGACTAATGCAGCTGTTTCTATT
>JAWBPV010000086.1:0-6027 GCA_039000425.1 Candidatus Aenigmatarchaeota archaeon | reverse complement strand
GCAAAATCAATATTCCAATTGCAATCAAACTCAACAAAATCACGTCCTTCATTTCCAACACAACATTCATCATCGCACACCTCTTTTTCTCATATCCCTTTTAAACTCATCAACAATATTCAACTCATGCTTATATTGCCAAAAATGTTGTCTGTTCATTTCAATTGCATCATCAACCAAATCTTTTATTGCTTCATATTCATCCAATTTTTTCAAATCATCCAACAATATAAAAAATCCGTTTTCATCCCTATACACTCTTGCACCTAAATACAATGCAATACTTGCCAATGTATCTGACATCATAACGTACAACTTCTCTTTATCAGTTTTCAACTCTTCTGCTTCCGCAAATCTTTCCATTACCCTCAACCATTCCATTGACCAATTTGCTTCTTGCATATTTTTTCTACCCCCTCAATCTTAATAAATTTTACGTTTTACAATGTGCCTCAACCACTTTAAATATTTTTTCAACTGCTTGTCTCTTTTCATCATCCAAACTCTTATACACTCTGCTTTCTCTGTATCCTTCAACTGCATTCAAAATCATTTCCTTCACTTCTTTTGTTTTAACATATTTCTTCAACAATCGATCTATTTCATTTGTAAATTCATCCGATATCGGTATTTCACCCAATTTTGTTCCCTCAGTCTCAACTACATAAAATGTTATGTAACCAATATCTTCCTCTTCCAAACTAAAATTCATTTCCCTTTCATTCACCAATGCATCAAGCATTTCAAACAACAACTTATCCGTATCACGTATCTCAACTACTGGAAACTCATCTGTCTTATACACTTCATATATTACTTCTTCTTCATCAACATAATTTGGTGATGCATTCAAATATGTTCCCCAAACTCGTTCAACGTCTGGTTCATCCATTTTAACAACAATTCTACTAAAATGTCTTGCTTGTTTTTCACTAAATGTAAATGATGCTAATGTTGATGTTGGATTCACAATATGACCATTGCCCAACAATATATTTCGTATCAACATCTCTGCTTCCTTATCTGATATGCCCCTATACAACACCTTATTTTCATGTATTTCAAAAAACTTCTCACTTAATTTCTTCCATGCCAATATGTCAACATCCTTTATTATGTTAAACACTTTATCATCAACTTCTTTTTTCTTCTCTCTCAACGGTCTATTATTGCCTTTTATTTTATGTATCCTTTTTTCAATAACATGAGCATATTTTTCAAATTCACCAACCGTCCACATTCTCATGAAATAACAACCACGTGTCAACGCTATACTCTCATTTTCATCAAAACCCATTTCCCTTATCTTTTCATACAACTTTGTCATTATCATTAAATCAAACATAAACTTTTGTTCAACTGAAGCAAAATTCTTCATTGCATCATAAATCGAAGTCAACCCTTCATATGCTTCCTCAAACAATGTTTTTTCAATATACTGTTCCAAATCCAAACTCTCAATTTTTTGCTCAAGTTTTTCAAAATCAACATTCACATCTTTCTCACTTATCATTTTTGCAATTTCAACTTTCTTCATAACTTCATCATAATCCGCTTGTGGTAAATATTTCAAAATAGACTTGTATCCTGTTAATGCTAAAAACGTTGCTTTCTTCAAATATATATCTCTTTTTCCTTCTGTCAACTTCTTCCTTACCCATTTCTTTATTTCATTTTCATCCATTGCCACATATCCATTATAATAATTTGCCAATACCTCGTGATCTGCTCTATTTGCAATTATTGACGTCAAATTGTCCATTCTACTCACTTCTTCATACAACTCGATTATGTCTTCATCATCAGTTTTCTTCAAATAACACTTTTCACTAATTTCCAAATCATCAAAATTGATACCAATACTTTCACACAACCCTTTCAACCTATTAACATGTTCACCTTGTGCCAATTCTTTCATTATTGCCAATCTCGCAATCACTCTTTTTGGATTTGGTTCATATTCAAATGTTTCCAATATAGCCCTCATTCTTCTGTCACTATCACTATACCACGATAATGAACCAATAAATTCTCTTATCTTATTGTTCGTTTCATCCTCTGCTAACATTCTCATTACTCTATCCAAATCAAATTCATATTTTCTTTCTCTTTCTTTCTTTCCTTTTCTCTCTCTTTTTTCTTCCTCTTTTTCACCACCCATTAATTTTTCTTCTTCTCTAATTAAGCGCAATTCACTCAATTTATAATATAAGCCACCCCGTGGTCCCCTGTATATTTTTAATCCTTTCGGTAACTTTGAAATATCCTCTGGTTTTATATACACTCTATCTTTCCATTCTTCCTCTTTTTCCTGTTTTTCAATACTCTTACCAATATGCAACTGATTCACATCAACATTGTTCTCATTCAATATTTCAATAGCCCGTCTATCACAATTTACTTCATCCCTTTCCTTCAAAAACCTTTCAACAAACTGCATCAAACATTTTTCCACTTTGTCTGTTTCCTCTTTTGTATAATTTTTCACATTCTTATAAACTATTTTATGTCCAATACTTGCCACCTTTGCTACAAACTCTGGTATTAATTGTATTTCTGCTCTCTTATCACCAATTTTTATATCCAAATGGATCGCTCTATAATATGTTTTTCCTTTATTTCTTTCAAACTTATCATCAACATTGATTTCAGCATGTGGATATAATTCCTTCAATCTCGATATGACTTTCTCAATACTTGCATACACATCATTCTTTTCATTGTAATACAACCTGACACCACAAATATCCCCCATTTCTTCAATCTTTTTCCCTTTTCTTTTCATTTTTTCAATAATACTGAACTCACTCTTTACCCTTGCTGATATGCCCTTTGCATTAAAATCAGATAATTTCTCATATAACCCACTTCTCAAATTCATCATTAAATCCTTGTATTTCAACCTCGTTTTCCACGCTTCAATCAATTCAAAATTTGTTACCTGATATTCACTCAAAACTTTATTCCTTATTTCAAACAATTCTTGTCTAAACTCCTGATATTGTTCTGAATAATAATAAATTCCACCCCGTGGTCCCCTGTATAAAACTGCACCTTCTGGTGCTTCACTTATATCACTAACATACACTTTTCCTTTTTCCCACCACTTCCTTTTCCCCTTAACTTTAACAAATGTGCATCTGCATTTTGGATGCAAAACAAATTCTCTTGCTGTCTCCCCACCTACTTCTTTTATCAATTTTTTCAACTCATTTAATTCAACACCATCTTTTGTCATTTCACTTAATTTTTTACATTTTTCACATACATGATCATCCCGCTCAGTAATCCATTTAAAATAGTTTGCATCAGTATACAATTCATACGCTTTTTCTCTTATCTTATTTGCAATTTCATTCAATTCTGTTACTGCAATTAACTCCGCTCTTTTCTCATCCAAACCCAACTTCATCAATTCATTAAGCACAACATCCTTTTTTGTCCATTTACCCTCAACTACCAACTCAAACAACTTGTCATTTATTTTTCTTATTTTAACATCGTCCATATCTGCATATTTTTTCCAAAAATCAATATCAACTGTAAACGCTCTTTTCGGATACAATCTGATTGCATTTGTAAACCCTTTTTTCAATATTTCCGCATCTTCACTATCAACAACTGTTGTAAACCAAAATTCATCCTCTTCTTTAAATATTTCCCTCACTATATTCACTATTTCATCAACAATCTTATCCGTAATATCCGAGCTCATTCAACATCACCTTATCTTTTTCATACAAATATTTAAATCTATGACCACTGTGACACATAGCATCAAATTCAATACCTTCTTCAACATCAATCGCTTTTTTCATTGCTTCATCATCAGTATTACCCAACCCCACTGCAACTGCCACCGTATTGTCCTCAACTGGAACCCACCACACACTCTGTTCTATCTTTACTGCTCTCCGCATTGCTGTCATTTCCCAATTATCTGATTTTACCTCTTTCCACTTCATCACATCAGTATATACTGCAATTTGAACACTCACTTTCGATTTCAACTTTATTTCAACATCCTTACCCCTTGCTACATTAACAATCACATCACCATAATTTTCAACCATCCTCGGATACGCATAACTACAAACATATGCAAAACGTGGTGTTATGTCAATTACATATATATCCTTTCCATTCCAAAATCCTTCTGCACAAAAGAACCCCCTATACCCATTCTTCCTTAAATATGGTTCAAATTTTTTCAAAACAGTATACCATGGACTCTTATCTATTTCTCTTGCAAACGTCACGTTGCCACAACCTTTTTTCTCAACCGTATCAAACACAATATCCAAAAACCTTTCACCATTAAACAAAGCATCAAACCCAATCTCAATAAACCCATCACCAATCGGTTCTTCCAATACAAATGTTGCTATATCACCAAACATTGCAAAATCACTTGTTTTAATTTTTGTTTCAATTTCTCTTTCATCATGTGCTTTAAATGTTTCAACTGCACCCCTGAATCTACTCACTTTAACATATTTTTCACCTTTCTCTTTTACAATTTTCTTTGCTTCTTCCACTCCCTTTGCAATATAATATGGTGGTGTCTTTATTCCCAACTTATTCATTGTCTTCTTGAAAAACACTCTATCCAATTCCAATCTTTCAGTATTGCCATCTGCACCAAACACATCATAACCTTCCAATCTCAACCAATCAGCCAAAGCCCCAAATCCACTATCCGCAAATACAATTGTTTCACATCCATTCTCTAATCCTTCACCCCAATCCCAAACCTTTTTTATTTCATTAAACCCATACCCATTAATTTCATCAATCAAATTAGGAAATGCTCTTGAATGTATTACTGAATACCAAACATTAAATCCACTTTTTGCCAAACCCAATGCATGATCCAATCCTATGTTTGTGTCAATAAACAACACATTCTTTTCGTTTCCTCTTTCCCTTACTCTTATTCCATAAAAACCATTTTCTTCCAACTTCAAATCAATTTTATCCTTCTTTTCTATTTTTCTTCCTTTAATTATAACATATTCCTTCATCTTTCTCACCTCCTTGGTATGAACGGTTCACCTTCAAATCTTTGCTCTGTTCTTTTCACTCTACCCCTTTCACCTTCACCTTCCACTGTTTGTTCAATTTTTCCACCTTCACCAACAACACCAATCACTTCTTCTCCCTTTCCTTCACTTTCAACTTTATTTTCAATTATGTCACCAACCAATTCACCAATCTTGTTTTCGTCTTTTTCATCAATACCACGAATCATAAGCAAAATATTTTCAATTATTTCATTAACATTAACTCTTTTTCCTTCTGCTCTTGCTACTTTCTCAATCATATCCGCTAATTTATCCAATATGTCAACTTCCTCAAAATCAATATCAAATTCTTCCCCTCTTTTCTTCACTGTAACATCATAACCCATTGATCTCAATGCACTCGCTAATTGTAACTTCTTTGCATTCAATTCCAACTGTGTCATCTCATCTCTCAACTCATGTGGCCTTAACATCAATCTATAATCAACCATGCCTAATTGGTCCATCAACCACGGAATTATCTTATCATTAAATAAACGTTGCCACATCTCAACTGTTCTATTACTCACAATTACCTGTAACCCTTCATTTGCTAAACCACCACCTGTATCACCCATCCATAACGGTAAAACACCATATACTGCACCAATCGCTTTCCTCACCTCATCTCTGTATGCAATAAAATCAATATCGCTCGCTTTAATTGACAAATCAATCCATTCCGCTACTCTTTTCCCCGTATCCTGTCCTTCAACCACCAATGGATATATCATATGTGGATTTATTCTCGCTTTCTCCATCAACCAATCCCATGCCTTTGCTATACTATCCCTTTGCCCCCTTAACACCAACAAACCCTTCGGTGGTCGCTGTAAATGATATGCCATCAGTATGAACCAATCCATTTTTATCAAGATCAACACCTTAACCATTATGCTAACCAACGGGCTTATTCCATATCCAATTCCTGTTGTAAACAACTTAACATGTAACACTTCACCTG
>JAWBPV010000085.1:0-6031 GCA_039000425.1 Candidatus Aenigmatarchaeota archaeon | reverse complement strand
GATATAATAAGGGATGCGCTGAAAAGATATCTTTCTTTGAAGGAATTTGAGAGGTTGAGGGATAAGATGAGGTATAAGGCGAGGGTGAAAGGGATTTATACAGATGAAGATGTTTTTAAAATTGTATCGTAGATCAGGGTCGTGAGGGTGTTTTTTGACACAAATGTTTTGATTTCGGCTTTTATGACGAGCGGAGTAAGCAGGGATGTTTTTGAGAGATGTTTGCTGGCTCATGAGATTTATATTTCTGAATTTGTTCTCAGGGAGTTAAGGGATGTTATGATGAGATTAAATTTTGATAGAGATGATGTTGATGAGATTGAGAAATTTTTGAGGGGTAATTGTATAGTTGTGGTCCATGGTGGGTTGAATGAGAGAGTTTGTCGTGATGAGAGTGATGATAACATTCTCGCTGGAGCGCTTGAAGGCAAGGTTGATGTAATAGTAACTGGAGATAAAGATTTGCTTGAGATCGGGAAATATAAAGGGATTTTGATAGTTAGTCCTGGGGATATTTGGAGAGTTGAGGGTTTTTGAGTTGGATAGGGGAGTTTAAGTTTACATAATGTGTATTAGAAAAAGGGTGAGGGGATGACCTCCGGGTATGTTGAGAAATCTTTTGAAATGATGAAGAAAGATAAGCCAAGCTCTTGAGAAATTCGCTTAAGTTTGTTTATATCTGTAATTTGTGGATTTAATTTTACTTCTCCCAAAAGGATCGCTTCGCCGATTTGCTGGGCAAGGGATTTCAAAAATATTTTGAGGATATTTTGAAGCATTTGAGAAGAAAGAAAAAAGATTAGAAAAGCTCTCTATAAAAAATTTTAAAGAGGGAGGAAAAATTAAGGGAGATTGCTTTAAAGAGGCTTGAGATTATCAAATTTTTAGAAAAACAAAAGAAAACAATAAGTATTTTTTACCATGAAATAGTTAAATTTATAAAAATGCTTATGTTGAAAGATTTAAAGAGGACCATACAGGAAATTGAACCAAAAAATTCAATATTGTTATGGTATTCTACATTATCTTGACAATTATATTGTATTTTTGTATAATAATAATTGAAATGAACAAAATAAAAATTGAAAAAAAATGACGAAGAGATTAAAGTTTAGATCAAATTTTACAAGGGGGTAAATCATGATTAATCTAAAGGTATGTGGATAGAAGGTGACACTGTCGTCTATGAAGAAGTTATATGAAATGGGTCACTCATATAATATAACTGATAGAGGTGAGTAAGATGGCGTCAAACATACAACTAACTTTGGATTTGGAAAGGCAAGCTCAGTGCATTGCGGATATTAAGCCTTCTACATATAAGGGCATCTATGCAATGCACAAATATTGGTCTAAGAAACCACCCAATATAGTAGCCTATTTTATTGAAAAATATTCCAGAAAAGGAGATATAGTTTTAGATCCTTTTAGCGGTTATGGTGTTACAGGTATAGAAGCTTTAAGATTGGGTAGGAAGGTGGTTCTAATTGACCTTAATCCAATTGCTACGTTCATTTCAAAAGTTATCGTAACTCCTTTGAATTTGAATGAGGTTAAAAACGTTTTTAAACTTCTTCAAGAAAAGATTAAACCACAAATAGATGCACTCTATAAAATACCCTGCCCACACAATAAAGGACACACTGCTATAGTTACTCACACCATATATCAAAACAATAATATTAGAAAGATTTGGTTTGAATGTCCAAATTGTAAATTGGGAAAAGGTGAGATTGTTCCATCAGAAAAGGATTTAACAATTTATAATCATAATATAACTTATGATGCCATACCTTTTTGGTATCCACAAAATATAAAGTTATTTGATAATTCAAGAATTAATAGCAGAGCAAACATGAATATTACAGAGTTTTTTACTCCCAGAAATCTTTATGCAATGTCCCTCCTCTATAATGAAATAGAAAGCATAAGTGAACCAAATATTAGGAACTTTTTTAAATTCGTTTTTACAGGTGCACTACCTCAAATGAGTAATATGGTTTTTGTAGTAAGAAACAGAGGGAAATTTAATGGCAAATTGTGTAAATCAAAAGAAGAAGTAGGTAGTTGGGTAATAGGTTATTGGATACCATCAGAACATTTTGAGATTAATGTTTGGAGATGTTTTGAGAATCGCTATAGGAAAGTTATGAAGGGAAAGATGGAAGCCAAAAAGTTTTTAAAAGGCGCGGTAATTGTTAACTCTTATAATGAGCTTGTAGAAGGAAAGGGGAACATCATCATCTCCACAATGTCTGCTACTGATCTTTCTTTTCTTCCAGATAGATCCATCGACTACATTCTTACCGATCCACCTCACGGTGATAGAATACCATATCTAGAGTTAAGTGCTTTGTGGGCGTCATGGCTTAAGTTAGATTTAGATTATAAAAATGAAATTGTAGTTTCAGATGCAAAAGAAAGGAACAAAGATATCAATGACTACAAAGATCTTCTCTACAGATCATTCAAAGAGATGCATCGTGTCCTTAAGGATGAAAAATTCGTTTCTATTATTTTCAATAACTTAGACGATGAAATTTGGTTATCCTTTTTAGATATTGTTCTTTCTTCTGGATTTGAAATAATAGAGGTATCCCCAATGTATTATTCAGCAGGTTCTGTCGTTCAAGATACCAGAAAAGGTGGATTAATGTCGGATTTTGTTTTCACATGCAGAAAGCGAAATAGTCCTATTAAATCCTTCATTTTCAACACGGTTATTGAAAGCAAAGACAATATTAAATCGTATGTAAAGGAAGCTTATTATGATCTCAAAAGTAACAACAAATCAAACAGTATAAAAATTTATCAGATACTCAATATTGTGATTCCACGATTAGTATTAGAAGGGAAGGCATTCAAGATAAGCGATCTTGTAAATGTTTCAAAAGAAATTTTATCAGGATCTTATAAATGACATACGAAGAATTGGAAAAGGGGTACGAAGAAGATTTTTCTAAAATGTCTATTACCCCAGAAGGAGTTAGATACCTTAAGATAAGAACTTTGATAGATATAGAAACTCTAAAAGCAAGTGAATTTTTGAGAAACACATTTAATATTAAAATAAGTGAAATAAAGAGACCCTTTATAGAAAAACTCAGAAAAGAAATTTTTCTTGATCAGAACATCTCTGATGAAAAATTAAATGAATTCCTTAAAATCGTTTATAAAGAATTGAAAGTATTTAGGAGTATAAACTTTGAAAGTTTAAAATACAGTCTCCTAAAAATTTCTAACGAAGGCGATGAATATTGGAATGCGTGGAAGAGTGTTTACAGAGACGATATAAGACAACATATTCAACGTCATTTTGTAAGAACTGAAAGGATTCAATCTTACGAAGAGTTGCTCAAAAAAATTGAAAAAGAATTAGACCCAGTTGTAAAAGGATACACAATAATTTCTTGGTTTAATCAGTGGTCTTCAGCAATTATTGAACAATTTATTCTATCTCATCCAAAAGTCATACCAACTGCTAGACGCATTGACAAAGTAGATTTTTTCTTTCTTGATATACCTATTGATTTAAAAATTACCTTTGTCCCTGAAGAGTATATTACTTTATCTATCGAAGAAAATATTATTACCAAACCTGAGCAAATTGTAGATGAGATCAAAAATAATCCTCAAAGATTAATTAAGTGGCTTTACGAGAATCAAGGTGAACAAAGATTTAGTGATAGCCATAGACTATTTGTAATGCTTGCCGATGCTGAAAATCTTGACAGGAGCTGGAAATTAAAAGCCTCTTTTGATCTAATTCAAACAGCGATAGATAAGTTTCTGCATTCTCGTAATAGTAAAAATGATATACCGTACATAAATTGGGAATTTAGAGGTACTAAAATTCGAGGCAGTTGGAAAACTTATAGTGATTTAATTTTCATTATAAACTGAAGTTTCTAATGGAGATGAGTAATAAAAAAGCTATCGAACAGATGAGGAAAATAGCGGAAAAAGAGGGATATAAAGAAATTTCTGTGAATATCGCTGAGAAAACACCTTTAATAATTAAGGGAATTAAAGGGCATTTTGCTCCTGAGGTACTGTGCTATACAAAAGGAGAAATAAAGGCGATAATAACATTCATAAAATCTTTAGACAAACAGGAGTTTTTTAAACTTACATTATTTATAGATTACGCTAACAAAAATAACTTAGGTCTGTATATTGCTTATGACGAAGAAAGAATATCAGCTGAGAAGATAGTTCAAAAGTTTATGCAAGAAGGAATAGAAATCCCTAAAAATACGAATCTTGTACCGATTAGGTTATGATGAGCGATCAACCTCATATAACACAGTATAAGGGGTTTGTCCCTTGTGTGAATCGAATCCGTGAGGGATTAAAACAACTGAATTTTCCTATCTTCACAAATAATTTCTCCCAAGTGTGAATCGAACCTGTGAGGGATTGAAACGGGAATAACAATTGGATTTTAGGGGAGTTTTTAGGATCTTTGTTTGGTTTTTTGACTCACCCCCTGCCCCCTCTCTAAGTGTTTAGAGAGGGGTGAAGTTTGGACTCACCCCCTTTGGTTCCCCCTCTCTATAAATAAAGAGGGGGAAGGGTTGATTTTTTGACTCACCCCCTGCCCCTCTCTAAGTGTTTAGAGAGGGGAGATAGATCCCTTAAGGGGTCACTTCGCCAGGGGGATTTATTTTTTTCGCTGGGGGCGGAAGAGGAAAAAGTATCTAAAAATTCTAATTGTAAGGTATGCCAAGAATGAGAAGATTGACAGCAGGATGTAGGTTTCTCTGTTCTCAAGTCCTATTTGCAAGATTTTTATCACAGTTACAGAGCCGAGCAGGAGTGCGAAAAATGGTCCTAAGTTAATCCATTCACTATCTTCAAGTTTTCTTAAGGTTTTAATATCCTCGTCCTTCAGATGTTTTTGTGCTCTTGCCTGTTCAAGTGCTGATTTTAAGATCGCTGGGTTTCCTTTTGATATTCTTAAAACTTCATTTCTTAAAAATTCTTTCCTTTTGGGGTCAAGGTCTTTTAGATAGGTTTCAATAAGATACATGGCGATTTGCTTTGTCGTTTCTCTGTCAAATTCTTTCAGTTCAATTTTTTCAAAGAAAGAGTAAAGATGTTTGAATCTTTTTTCATGTTTTAATTCTGATGTTGTTGCGATTATGGTTGCGTGTGGCATGAGGTCAATTATGAATTCAATCATCTGACCTGTTGCAAGGTCAAGGTCGTCAAAAAGAAAAATGTAATTTTTTCCTGTGATTGATTTTATGATTATTGGTGCGTTTTTTACTTGAATTGATATTGTTCCGTCGCTGTTGATCCGGATCAGTTCGTCTGTTACGAGGTCGTTTTCAGCGTAGAGGAATTCAATTATTTCGTTAAAGATGGTTGATTTTGTTTTGTTGAGGTTGACTTTTATAAGTTTTATTTCCCCTTTCCATGCTGATTTTAGTTTGTGTGCGAGTCTTATGTCTTTGAATTCTTCTGATAGGGTTGTAGGGCTTATGTCAATTCTATGGGTTGAGCCTTTGATGATTGAGATCGCATGTTCAATCAGGGTTGTCTTCCCTATTCCTCTTTTTCCGATGATCAGGGTATGTTTTCCGAGGAGGATATTAACGACGAGTTTTTTTAGTTCCTGTTTTCTTCCGAAGAATTTTTGATCGCTTAGGATCATTTGATTGTGATGATGATTGAGTTTTTTGTTTTAGACTGGATCTGTTTTATGTCTGCGACGATTCCGCTTGCGCTTGATGTGATGGTTTGTTTTAGTTGCTCGCTTTTAAGTTCAATTTCTTTTTGTTTAATCTGGAGTTTTATCTCTTTGATCTGGATTTGGGTTTTTGATTCTTTGTCCTGGTAATCAAGCAGGAGAATTTTCTTTTTTGTGTTAAGTTTTTCTATTTCTTCGTTGATTTGTTCCTGTGCTGATTGTGGTTTGAGCCCCTTTTGAATTAGTTCCTGCGTTCGTTTAAGTTCTTGCGATCGTTTGAGGATTTGCAGGTTTATTGATGATGTGTCTTCTGTTAATTTCTTTTTAAGTATAGAG
>JAWBPV010000084.1:0-6076 GCA_039000425.1 Candidatus Aenigmatarchaeota archaeon | reverse complement strand
TTCTATTCCTGCTCTCCTAAGCACATCTATAACAGTAATTGCTTCTATTTCTTCAAAACCGTCTGCCAGCAAAACAAGGACTCTCATAAATTAATTTTTGTTTTCGTTTTATTTATTTATGGAAAAATTCAAGATTTGTTTTTTGCTTTTAATTTTGAGTTTGATTTTTCTCAAGGTGAGCAAAGCTTTAACTTGTAGCATAAAATCTTCTTGCGATGCTAACGAACAATGCATCTTTTCAACTTATCAAGCTAACGATACGCATGCAGGCAATTGTTCAGCTTACACCAACAAATACTGCTGCTCAGACCCTTTCTTAACTTCAGCTTCAGTAAAAGAGTTTTGTGGAATTGGTGAATTCAGTATTTTAGCTTTTTATAACTACACAGATGCTCATGCCGAAACTTTCAACAATTTTGTTTTGGAATTAAGATTTGAGGAAAATTTTGGCGATTTAACTTTTGACTCTTCTGGAAAAGGGAATCATGGCAAAATTTATGGTGCTTCTTGGACTGATGGAAAGTTTGGAAAAGCTTTGAGCTTTGATGGAGAGGACGATTGGGTTAAAATTGGTGATGTACTTGGTTTCACTTCTGGAGATTTTACAATAGTGGCCTGGATTAAAACTTCCTCTGGAGCTCCGGATAACGAAATAGTAGCAAAAGGCGGAAGCTGCGCAGTTGGAGGTTATAAATTAATTACTTACAATGGATACCTACGTGGAAGCTTTAACAATCAATCAGCTAATCCTTACTATGAAATAGTATCAAATATAATGCTAAATGATAGCCAATGGCACCAAGTAGCTTTCGTTGTGAAAGGATTAAAAACAAACTCGACATATGCTTATCTTTTCATAGACGGAAATCAAGCTGAAATTCAGTACGGTAAAATAAATCCTGCTGGAACTTTAGTTGGAAACGGACCATTTGATACTTCCGAGTGGAATATTTCTACTCCTTGCAGCTTAGGTATAGGGTCTTCTGATAGAACAGATCCTAATGCATGTCCGTATTATTTTAACGGCACGATAGATGAAGTTAGAATTTACAACAGGGCTTTAACAGAAGAAGAAATAAAAGCCCTTTATTACCAGCAAAGAGTTTGCGTGAGTTGCCCTTGGTCTTGTGAAGTTAAAAATTCTTGCTCAGCAGGAGAGTTCAACATAACTTCTGTTTACCAACTAACAAACACTCACTTAGCTGACCCAACTTACTACAATTTAAAGCTTTGTTGCAAAAGGGAAGACCTTGCTCCTCTCTACTCAAGCCAATCTCAAAACAATTCCAACCCAACATGGGGAGAAGCTGTTTTGCTTTCAGTTTACTGGAAAGATAATGGGAATTTAAGCTACGCAATTCTAGCAACTAATGAAACTGGAACATGGGAAAACAAAACAACTTACGGCTCCCCTTTGCAGCTAAACCACTTCCAAAAATGGAGCAATTTTACATGGCAAAATTCTTCTCTACCACCAACTACAATTGTTGCTTGGAAAGTTTATGCCAACGACTCTTGCGGAAATTGGAATGTTAGCGATACTTTCACTTTCAAAATAAGGGAGCCAAACCCACCTTTTTATTCCTTGAATTCGACAAACTCAACAATAGCTGGAACTGCTGTTATGCATAGCTTGTTTTGGCAAGATGATGTTGGTTTAAGTTATGCAATATTTAGCTTTGACAATTGCACAGGAGAATTTCAAAACATAAGCGAAATGAGCTTGTCTGGAGTTTCGGCATGGAGCAACTTTACTGTTATAATAAACGAAACAATAGGCTGTACAATAAGATGGTGTGTTTATGCTAACGATACTTCAAACAACTGGAACGCTACAAGCTGTGAAAACCCTTTCAGCTATGTCACGATTCCTTACATAATTTCAGCAGAGCTTTCCCCAAAGCTATCTGAAGGAATCTTCTTCACGAACAGAACTGGAGCAGAAATAAATCAACAATTCCCAATTCACATAGATTGGAATAACGCAACATGGAACTACAACGCAAGCAACAAAAAAACTGAATATTGGGTCAACAACACAGGCACTGTTGCTTTTGATTTATGCTTTAAAGCAAACTCTCATTTAACTTGCTCTTCAGGAAGTTGTGCAGGTTTAACTATTGATATAAGCAATGTTGCTTGGAACAATTCAACTTTAACAGATGAAAACAACCCAAGCTTTGACACAAGCAAAAGGCTTAGCTTGAACTACCAAAAAGTTGCTTTCAATGTTGCTCCTTCTCAACTCATTTACTTCAGATTTTGGGTTAATGTTCCTTTCGGTCAACCTTCTGGCATTTACAACTCAACTTTTTCGGTAAAAGCTGTGGATGTAGGAATAAGCTGTTAACATTTATAAGAAAAAAAATCAAAAAATATATTATGGATTTTGAAGAGAAAATTGGAGTTTTCTTGATTACAGGTTTTCTTGCTCTAAGCCTAGTTAGCTTAAGTAAAGCCCAATGGGAGTCAGGAATAAAAACAATAAACGCAAGCATTTACCAGCCAATTTCAGTAGAATTAAGCTCCGATCTCATCGAGGGAATCTTCTTCACAAACGGAAGTCAAATAGGCATACAATACCCAATAACTGATGTAACTATAGAAAACAATGCAACCGCTAATTATGCAGGTCCAGACTATAGTACAAAATATCACCTCAATTCTAGTTCTGGCAACAAAATTAACATATCAGCTTATATGACACTTTGTGATAACCTTTACAGTGACGATGTAAAGGCTTGGATTAATTTAACTTATAACACAGGCGATGGTGGCCAAGGAATGTTTTTCGGAAATGGCACTTCACCAACAGAACCTACTCTTACCGTCAGCGCAGCGTGGAGTTTCTCAGCAATCGATACATACCATCTAATAGCACCCGTTATAAGTCCAGGCAGTACACGCTACTTTAGATTTTGGCTTGACCCATGGCCAAACAACGCACCATCAGGTATTTATAATACAACCTTCAAAATAAGAGCAGTGGAGTACAACCAAGACCCAGGTTCAGGAAGTTGTTAAATTAAGTGGTAAAAATGAAAAAAAAAGCGATAATTTTTTTACTCATTTTTTTTAACTTTTTTTCTCCAGTTTATGCTCAAGTTGGTGTAGGAATAACAACTTACAGAATAACCTTATTAGGAAGCATAAACGAAGTTTACACACAAACAATTGGTATAATTAACCCAAGCCCTCACAAGATTAAGGTCAAAGTTGCTTTTGAATGTTTGAATTGTGAAGAGCCTCTTTATCTTTTTGGTTTAAAGCTCTTTGAAAAACTTGAAGACCCTACTCAATATTTCACCTTAGATAAAGAAATGGTTGAAGTCCCGCCATTTACTACAGAAACAAACGCAATTCCAGTTTCAATAACTTTTGCTCCAAAAATCTTGATAAGAAAATACCTCAAATTCTACACACCAGAGTGGTTGAACTTTTACATAAGGCTTGCGAACAAAGGATATCTAGGAAGCTTTTCAGTACCTTATTTCACTCTTCTGATAGGAAAGAAAGAGTTGGAAGGGAAGTTTGCAGCAGATGTTTTGGAATATGATGGTATGAAACCAGGAGTAATACCATCAGTTGCTGCTCACTTAAACATGACAGCTTACGGCATGCCTTTTGAAAGCTTTTTGTTCTTAGTTCTAGCAATTTCAGTTGCAATATTTTTGATTTTGAGGAAAAAACTCAAGAAAGCTTTTCATAAGTTGAGAACTCGCTCTCAACATGCTTCTTGAAAAAAATAACTAAAGCCAAAACAACAACACACAAAGCCAATAAGAAACTCAGCTTTTCTATTCCTTTAAACTTCAACAAAACATCACCAGCGATTTGAATTTTGAGCTGCTTTTCTTGAATTCCGGCCAAAATCCTGTATTCAAATTCTTTTTCATCGAAAAACGGTGCTACGAAAGGAATTTCCACTTCTCTACCGAAAGCTCTAAGTTTAAGCCAACTTTTGAGGAAAAGCGGATTAAAAGTTTTGACAAAAACTTTTTGTGATTGATTTAAATTTTTTGGTTGAAGTTCAAGATAAAGAGGAGAAATTTTCACGTCCAAATCATAAATCCTCTTGCAAATTTTCTTCCCGAATAAAATCACATCTTCTTCACAATTCCTGCAGTAGAATTCTATTTCTAAGCTAACATTTTTCTCAGTTGGGTTGAAAAAATTTATTTCAACTATAGAAGTTTTGAAAATTGGCACTTCAACTTCAACTTTTGCAGGCCAAATACCAACTCCTACTTGAGCTCTAGATAAAGGAAAAACAAAAATCAAAAAAATTAAGGCTAAAGTTAGCTTATACACAACTTTCACCTTCCATCACAACCCTTAACTGATAAGTTGTGTTGAAGTTTGAAGCTGGAGTTGCGGGCGGAACATCTAACCAATACCTCAAATAAACAAAGCTCTTTGGTTTCAAGTTAGAAAAAACTTTATGCGTGTTGTCAAAACCTATGACAAATGGCACAGCATTTGATAAGCTTGGGTTGTAAAGGTCGTTTCTTGAAGAAGAAGACCATTTTGCGTTTGAAATGTTTATTTGAACGTTTCCTTCACCACTGCAACCAGGAGTTGAGCATAAATGGTTTGTTGCTCCATGGCAAATATCTCCATTTACATCTCCATCGAAATAAATCCAATATTCTGTTTTCCCGCTACTTTTATTGTAATTCCAAATTGCGTTGTTGTTAGTTGTGCCTGCAGTTAAGGGGTATTGAACGTTTTCAGCAGCACCTGTTTCATTCGTGAAAAAAATCCCTTCGCTAAGCTTCTCGCTAACTATCACGTAGTAATAAGGAACAAAGAGTATAGATGCATTTATTACAGGCAACTTTTCATCTCCAGCTTTTATCCCTTTCAAAAGCATTAACGCAAAGATGAAAGATAAAAATAAAGCTAAGAGCTTCATCTCATCAACTTTTTTGATAAAAAACTCATATATTAAATATGGAGTTCGTTAAGAAATATTTTTTAATTGTTTTTACTTTTTTGATTATTCTTTCTTCACATTCCCAAGCCACAAATCAAACCCAATCAGTTATGAATTCAAGTGTAAGGCTAGCCCCGAATATAATGCTTTCTGTATCGACCGAGAAGTTTTACTATTGTCCTCCAGAAAACATAACAATAACTACAACAACTTCAAATCTTGGGAATCTTGGAGTTTTGGGGAATTTGTCAGTTAGAGTTTTTGACTTAGCTTCAAAAGAATTCATGAACGCAACATGGAAAAACATCAACTTACCCCCTTTAGCTACTAAAACCTTTACTTTAAACCATACAGTTTCCGACGAAGACCCTGAGGGCTTGTACAATGTAATAGCAAATTTAGACTTTGATAATTCTTCAAAATCTGCTTCAACTTCTTTCAGAATTAACAAAGGGATAGGAACTCTTGTTGTTTCACCTTCTTGGATAGAAGAAACTGTTATGCCCGGCGACCTGATAGTTAAAGAGATGTATTTTTGGCTTCTTTACCCTTGCTATGGTGCTTTAGTTTACTTGAACACCTCTCAAGGTCCTCCAGGAGATTGGGTAATTTTTTCCGCAAACCCTGTTTGGGTTTCGCCTGACATTTGGAATGTAACAAAAATTTACATTTACATAGACTTGCCAAAAAATACAATACCAGCAACTTATGAAGGTTTCATAAGGTTGCAAGCTGAAAACCAAGTTTTGATAGTTCCTTTGAAAATTCATGTTCAACCAACACCAATTTTCGACCTCAAAATTGAGATACCTCAAGATAAAAAAGAAGTTTGCTTAGGAGAAAGCATTTCAGCAAAACTCACAATTTTAAAACTTTTCCCTCCAGGCACGCTTGACGTTAACATGAGCTATGCAATTGATTTCAACACTACTATCTATGATGAAAAAAAGGAAACAATAGGAGTAACTGATAAATTAGAGAAAATAGTTTCTTTGAAAGTTCCTAGTAATGCTCCAGAAGGAATATACACGTTTTCAGCAAGGTTGCAATATGAAAATGTTTCAGTTTATGCTTCAGACATATTTTTCGCAAAATATTGTCCTCCCCCACCCCCTCCTCCTCCGCCGCCTCCCCCACCGC
>JAWBPV010000083.1:0-6094 GCA_039000425.1 Candidatus Aenigmatarchaeota archaeon | reverse complement strand
TTACAATACTTTTGAAGTACCTAAAGATTCGAAGATGTTAAAAATAAAGGTTGCTAATTTGGCTGGAAAAATACCTTTTGATAGTTATTATAAGGCTGGTATGAGTTGTCCTATATGTGATTCTTTAGTTAAAATAGTTATATTTAATACACAACAATCTGTAGAAGATCAATTTATTATAACAAACTCAGAAAGTTGGGTGGAGAAAAGTTACGATATTACTTCTTTCTTGGGGAAAATCACAATAGTTATCTATTCTATAGCTGGTGGCACAAGTGATTGGAATGGAGAATGGTTAGGAATAGGATCAATAGATTTTGTATAAATCTTTCTCTTCTCAATTTTAACGAAAAATGATAGTGTGATAAATTTTTATGGGTTTAAGTTTCTACTTAAAATAGAAAAATCTTATATGGGTCCGTCCGGAATTGAACCGGAACCTTCACCGCTCTGATAACATCGTCAGGGTGACGTCCTAACCTTTAGACTACGGACCCATTAAATCTTGTATAAATAAGAATAAAAATGTCCAGTTTTTATCCTTTTCACTTCTCTCAAACCTGGAAAAACGTGGGAAGCTGAAACTATTCTAGTTCCCTTCTTCAGCTCTCTCTTAAGCTTAGGTACTAGCTTTTCATTCTGTTTTTTGGAAAGGTATGCTGTTATCACAGTAGCTTCGCTCAAATTAACGTCAAAGTAATTTTTTTCTATTATTTTGACTTTATCTTGCAAGCCCGCCCTTTTAATCCTAAATCTACAGATTGCAGCAAGTAATGCACTTCTTTCTATTCCCACTGCTTTACAACCAAATTCTTTCGCCGCTGTTATTACAACTCTTCCATCGCCTGCTCCAAGGTCGTAAAGGATATCTTTCCTATTAACTTCAGCAAGTTTCAACATTTTTCTTACAGTCGATATCGGTAGAGGAATGTAAATAGCTTCATTTAAAATCAACTTTACCCAGAAGTAAAGGAGTAATGAAAATAAAAAAATCAACAAAAACTCCATTTTCCCCTTAAAATAATTTATTGATAAAAATTAAGAATTAAAGAAATCACGCCTAGGGTGGGATTTGAACCCACACGGTCTTACGACCACCAGCTTAGCAGACTGGCGCCTTAACCTGGTTCGGCCACCTAGGCTTTTCCATATTTATTTAATCAAATTTAAAGATTAAATTTGAATCGAGGGGATAGGTATATTGGTATGTGGCATAGATGAAGCTGGGAGAGGGGCTATAATAGGTCCTTTGGTCGTGGCAGGTGTTGTAGTTGAAAGTAGGGATGAGAAGAAATTGAGGAAAATTGGGGTAAAAGATTCCAAACTATTATCTCCGAAAAGAAGGGTTGAACTTGCTAGGAAAATAGAAAATATCGCAAGGAATGTTGTTGTCTTGAGGGTACAACCTTGCAAGATAGATTCTCTAAGAGCGAAGAAAATAAACTTGGATAAAATAGAAGCGATGAAAATGGCTGAAATAATAGATATGTGTGGTGCTGCAAAAGTTTTCGTCGATTCTTTGGAACAAAATACTAGGAAATTCAAAGAGCTAATATCGAGTTTTTTGAAGAATAAAGATGTGGAGTTAATAGTTGAGAATTATTTGGATGAAAGCGTACCGGTTGTAAGCGCTGCATCAATAATAGCGAAAGTTAACAGAGATGCAGCTATCGAGGAGATAAAGAAAAAAGAAGGGTTTGATTTCGGTGTAGGCTACAGCCATGATCCCTTGACCATAGAATTTTTGAAGAAGCTTATAAAAGAGCGTGGGGAGCTTCCGAACTACGTCAGAAAATCTTGGATCACGACTCAAGAACTTTTGAAAAAGAATTTGCAACAAAAACTCAAAGATTTTTTATTGAAAAAAGAAAAATGTAAAGGTGGGGAAGGTGAAAGTTGAACAAAAAATTGTTTTGATCTACATGTTGCTCGGAATGGCACTCGGTTTCTTCACAGCTAGTTTCCTCGATCAAGCAGCCATAGCTTTTTCCCTCCCCTTCTTCATCTATTTCTCCTCTTTTCCGATTTCAATTCTCTTGAAAATTAAAAAGTTTTCATTTTTCTATTTAAGTTTCATAACTTTCATCATGGTTTGGTTAACTTCATGGATTTTACTTTACAACTTGGTGGTATGATGAAAAGGGTTTTAAGCAAAGACGTGAAGAAATTTTTAGGGAAAAAAGTAAAGCTTTTCGGTTACGTTCATGATGTAAGGCTTCTTGGGAAGATAAACTTCTTGATATTGAGAGATAGGGAAGGAAAAGTTCAGGTTACTGTCAGCAAAGATAAAGTATCTCCAGAAATTTTTGATTTGGTGAAGAAGTTACATCAAGAAGATGTTATAGCTATTTTTGGAAAAGTTGTTAGGGGGAAAGCTGAAGGTGTGGAAGTTGAAGTTATACCGGAAAGGATAGATCTGGTTAATAAATCACATGCTCCTCTACCTTTAGACCCAAGATGGGTGACGCAAGCGAATTTAGATACAAGACTTGAATGGAGACCCTTGGACTTGAGGAGAAGGGAAAATCTAGCTATATTCAAAATACAAGCCAAGATAATAGAGGCTGCAGAAGAATTCTTGAGGAAGAAAAATTTCATCCAAGTCTTCACACCAGCCATAATAGGAGGAATTTCAGAAGGTGGAGCAGAAGTTTTTAAAATAGATTTTTTCGGGAAAGAAGCTTTTTTAAGGCAAGACCCTCAGTTACACAGACAACTCTTGATACTAGCCGGTTTCGAAAAAATTTTCGACGTTGGCCCGAACTGGAGAGCAGAGCCTTCTGACACACCTTACCATCTAGCTGAACATAGGGGCATAGCTCCCGAGTTTATAGTTAAAGATGAAAAAGATGTCATGGAATTGGAAGAAGACCTTGTGATAAATTTGATTAAAAAGGTTGTGAAAGAATGTGACGAAGAGTTGAAGATTCTGGGTAGAAATGTGAAAATACCGAAAAAGAATTTTCCAGAATTGAAGTTTCCCGAGATTTATGGAATACTTGAAGAGATGGGGAAAAAATTGCCTTTCGGTTCTGATCTTGACAGGGAATCCGAAAGAATTTTGGCCAATTACGTTAAAGAAAAATACAAGCAAGATTTCTTCTTTATCAACAGGTTTCCGTTTAAAGTGAAACCTTTCTACGTTATGAGGGTTGATGAAGATCCTGAATGGGCTAGAAGCGTTGATTTGATATTCAAAGGTGTGGAACAATCTTCAGGAGGACAAAGAGAGCACAGGTATGAAAAAATAATCGAACAAATAAAAGAAAAGAGATTGAACTTGGAGAATTTGAAGTGGTTCGTTGAACATTTCAAGTATGGAGCTCCACCACATGGAGGTTTTTGCCTTGGCCTGGAAAGGTTCACGATGCAACTTCTTGATATCCAGAACATAAAAGAAGTTGTCCTTTTTCCACGCTACACTTCAAGATTTTTGCCTTGATAGGAAAAGTTTTACAGCTTCTATATGCGAGCAACTTTTTTCTTTTAAACTAAAGTAAGGGCAATCGCAAGAAAATTTCCTCCTATCTTTATCGAAAATTACGAAATGTTCGTCAGTATCTCCTTGAACCCTGAAATGGATTCTTTTATCTGTTTCTATCTCCTTCTTAATTTTTTTACCCTCGAACAATTTCCTAGCTTTTATCTTAACTTCTCTAGAAATCTTCATCAATAATATTTCATATAATTTTAAATTTATGTAAAACAAAAAATCAATCGATGAAAAAAGTTTGTGATGTTTGTAAAAAAACTGTTCGTGAAGTCGGAAGACTTTATCGTTATCGTTTCCTGGATGTTTGTAAGAAATGTAGAGAAAAATTGAAAAAGAATAGGAAACTAACATAAGTTATGGTACCCAAAGAAGTTTTTGAAAATCTTGAAAAGATTAAAGCGAAAAAAGTTTTGGTACAATTTCCTGAAGGTTTAAGGCTTAAGATACAAGCCATCGCTGAAGAACTAGAATCGAAAGGATTTCGAGTATTTTTGTGTTTAGAAAAGTGTTTTGGTGCTTGTGATGTTAGGGAAAAAGAAGCTGAAATTTTAAATTGCGATGCAATACTACACATAGGACATGAAAAGTTTTTACAAACAAGAATACCAGTAGTTTATTGGGAATACTTCATTGAAATTGATGTTGTACCGATTTTGGAAAAAGAATTCGATAAATTGAAAGGTTTTGATAAAATTGGGTTGATAACTAGTATTCAATTCGTGAAAGTTTTACCTAAAGTTGAAGAATATTTAGAAAAAAATGGGAAAAAAGTTTTTTCTCATAAAGCCCTGCAGTATCCAGGTCAAGTTTTGGGTTGTGATTTAAGAGCAGCGAAATTTTTGGAAGAAAAAGTTGATTGTTTTCTCGCAATTTCTGCTGGTGAATTTTACGCCGCGGGTTTAGCCCTTCAAACTGATAAACCAGTTTTCAACTTAGATCTGGAAAAGAAGGAAATTAGGAGCTTGGAAGGATTCAAGATGAAAACGCAAAAAATTTTGGCTTGGAATAAAGCCCAGTTGAAAGATGCTAAAAATATCGGTTTGTTATTAAGTTGGAAAAAAGGACAAATTTTCGGTAATCCTTTAGACTTGAAAGAAAAATTGGAAAAAATGGGGAAAAAAGTTTTTTTATTAGTAATGGATGAAATTTCTCCCGAAAAATTGGAAGGATTGAAATTGGATTTCTTGATAAATTTCGGTTGTCCGAGGATAGCTACAGACGACTTAGCAAAATTTTCAATACCAATCTTAAATCATTACCAGGTTGAATTATGATTAGAAAATAATTTAAATACTGTGAGCAAATTATTTTCAATTGGTGTTCAGATGGAATTGAGGATAGTAGATGAAGATGAGAGGACAATTTTTTTAGAATGTGTGGATGAAACGCACACTTTAACCAATACGATAAGAGAAGAACTTTGGAACGATAAGAATGTTTCCGAAGCTGCTGATGTGAAAGAGCATCCATATTTAAGCCAACCTAAGATTTTCGTTAAAGTTACTAAAGGATCACCGAAAGAAGCTTTGGAAAAGGCTGCTGAAAGGATAGCTGAAAAAGCTAGGGAATTTGGAGAGGAATTTAAAAAAGCTTTGAAGAGTTAACAAACTTTCCTCCCAACTTCTTTCAACAGCGTAGAATTCACGTAAATAGAAGCATTAACTCTTAGAGCTATAGCCATGGCATCGCTAGGTCTTGCATCCAATTCTACAATCGTGTTTCCTTGTTTCAATATCAGCTTGGAGTAAAAAGAGCTGTCTTTAAGCTCAGTTATTTTAACCATCAAAACTTCTATTCCAAATGATTGGAAAACGTCTTTCGCTATATCATGAGCGTTTGGTCTTGACACATAAATTTTATCTATCCCTCTTTGGATCGATTCTGCTTGAGAAGCTTCAACTGTTGCCATCAATTCGTAACAATCAGCTTTTAAACTCACGCTGCCCGTATTTCCCAAAACATTAGTTTCAACGCTTTCAACTTTTGAAAATCCTTTTGTTGAGAGTTGTGGTAACAACAAAGGTTGAACTAATTTCTCAACTTCTTTTGGCCAAATCATGTAGAGTGTTAAGATTATGGTTGTTGTAAGGAAGAAAATCGAAATGAATTTATATTTTCCTGAATCTTTTCTCCATCTGTATTTCATATTTATTTCTTCTATTTACCCAATAAAAAAGCTTTTATAGTAAAAAAAAAATAAAAAAATATTATGATGAAATCAAAAGCTATAAGCCCCATGATAGCTACTATTCTATTAGTAGCTTTTACAGTAGCGGTAGGTGGAATAATAAGCGTTTGGTTAACGGGTTTCACGAGAACACAAACAGCATCTGCGGGCGCAGGAGCAGGTTGTGCTGTTAACACTGTTATTGTAAAAGCTTTGAACTCAAACTATTTATCAACAAATCCAGCAAACGTAACATTACAGTTCATTAACCAAGGAGCAGATAGTGTGACTATAACTTCTCTTATAATAACTTGTGGTGGAACTGAGAAAAATACCACTTCAAATCTAGGTTTGTTTGTAGCTTCAAATACCCAGAATACGACAACAGTACCACTTTCTACTACTGGAACTACTTGTACACCAAATAACCTTGG
>JAWBPV010000082.1:0-6175 GCA_039000425.1 Candidatus Aenigmatarchaeota archaeon | reverse complement strand
TTTTCTTTATCCAGTCGTAGATTAGGTATGTAATACAGGCGATTAGAGTGCTAACGGATATTATTGAGCCCATATAGAACCATTTTTGAGGTTCATACTCTATACTAATTTCTAAAAGGCCTGTCTGGTCTATCCAAAAACCATTTATAATTCCATAAAGAGGGATGCTTCTGATTTTTTTACCATTAATATAGCACACCCATAGGGGATCATAAGGTTCGGCGAAAGAAAGCATAAAAGGCTCAGTTGCATTTATGTAGACCTTCCAGAGAGTTGGATTAATTCTTGAGTAAGTATTTATATCTTTGATTATTATTGTGGAAAGCTGGCTGATTTCTGATAAATCATTGATAATGATTACTTTCTTTAGGATACTATTTTGACTGTTATAATATATATGTGTAGGTACAAGCAAGATCTCGTCAATATACCCAGATCCGGAACTGCTTTCTATCTTTATCAAATTAGCGCCTTTTTTCAGCCATACCGTACATCTGAACCATTGCAGTATGTTGGAGGTATGGTTTATTTCGATATCACTTGTTTCATTTAACTTAAGTTTAAAGTTTCCTTTGCCTCTAATTATTAGCTCATATGAGCCATCTTTGGGGATATGAACTTGGGACGAAAAAGTGTTCGGAGGCTCGTCCAGTTTTTGAATTTTAATCTCTTTGAGAATATAAAATGAATCCACGTTGTAACCGTGTCTCCAAAATTGCAGTTGAATTAATGTGGGATTTTCAACGTAAAAAATGCCTTCCTTGTAGACGTTTGTGAGGTTAAAAGGTTTCAGTTCGTTAGGGACGAATCCAAATGGAATGTGGCTTTTGTTCCCTTCCAAAATTTTTAGATGGGGCAAAATGGCGTTTTCTGCTGTTAAGCATGCGGAAATTTTGTACCAACCGGTCTCGGTGATGTTTATTGCCATTAAATTGTTAAAAAGCCAGCGTTTTTCTAAGCTTGCGTTATCTTTGAACGAGAAACTTTTTTCGCTCTCCATTAGAGTATATTTAACTTCGTTTAGAGGCTTTGATGGGACTAGGGTATATATGATGTCATTATTTATTGGTTTATTTGCTTCGTAAAAAGTCAAATTTCTATTCTTGATAGCTTCTTCAAGAATTAATCTCCTGTAAGAGTCTGAACCTGCGAGGGTGAATGTTCCAAAAGCCCACCCTTTATGTGGATCAGCTGACGGAGTGTATAATTGTATTCGTATCGCGTTGTTACCGCCTATCTCCAGAGTTATAAGTCTCTCAATATCTTCTCGATCCACCATTATATTGTTATTTCCGTGCAAAAGTAACGCAAGCTCCGAATTCCCAATATTATTAACATCTATTGGAATCACGTGATCATAATTAGTAAGCCAGCTTAATGGTTTAGATGTGAGAAGAATCGCCCCCTCTAGTAACTTAAACGGGGTTTGTTGTGGTGTGGACAGTTCAATGAATAAATGCATTGGCAATGTTGTGGCATTTTTATTTCGCAATACGTTACATATTAATTGTTCGTACTTGTCATAACGGTCAAATTTCTGGTTAAAAAGATATCCGTGTATATTAAGCAAACTGGTAATTTTTTTCAAGGGAGTTTCTTGGTCAGATAAAATCAGCAAGTTTATCTCATCTATTAAGAGTTTGTGATTAGTATACGGTAATCCTTTTATCACCAAATATTCAAATCCTGGTCTCCAATGAAGTGTTTCATTATCCAACTTGATATGTCTTCCTTCTGGCTCCGGAAAGATAATGAATTTTCCGTCCTCTTCATTTTTGTAAGCGAACAAGTTTAAGGATGACTCGTCTATAGGTTGAAGATATTCAAGACATCCTGAGTAAAATGAATGATTTATCAGCGAAACTATTATAATTATGGATAGAGAGAGAAATAATGTTATCCTAATTTTTTTCCTTCGAATCCTCTCTGTTGCTACGTAAATAACCGCCGGCAACGAGAGGGCATAGAAAAAAAGCAGATAAAACTCCCATCTGTAAGGAGTCCTGAACATCCAAGCAATGTTTTGCGGTAAATAGGAGAATAGGAAATAGTTTAACCTAATTCCTATAAGGAAAAGAAATAAAAGCATAGAAGATAATATAAAAAGCATCCCTCTATTTCTTAAGATAATCAGACCTAAAAAAGATAAAATTGCGGTTATTATTTCAAGCATCCGAAGACAATTTACTGAAACTCCATTAAAGGGTTTTAATGGAGTATACTGCCACCAATGTTCCTCGAAAGTAATAAAGTTTAAAAAACTACATTTTGAGGAAAGTAAATCATAGTTTTCTTTGCTTAACGTGTATTGGACATGCCCAACATTCGCAAGCGATAAGATGGGCATAGAGATTAGGAGGAAAACTAGAAAACTCGCTGCCAGTTTGGCTAACTTAGTAAGCTTAACTTTAGCGCACGATAGTTCACGTCTAAAAATAAATGCAAACACGGTAAAAAGCAGAATGGGAAGAGATTGATAAACAACGTATCTGAAGTCGAAGCTAAAAGACAAAGCTAGCACAACACCATACAAGACCACCAACCTGAATTCACTATTTGAAAACAAATAAACAAGCGGTATCAATAAAAAGAGTGGAATGAAAATGGCGCCCGCAAATAGCCCAAGATAATTTGCATATACTCTTGAAAACACCCAAATAAACGACCCGAGGGATGACATTAAAGTAAGCGTTTTCAGATCGCTTACACCTAACCACTTTCTATAACAATAGGAAAGAGTTATCGCCATAAAAATGAAGCCAAGCATAGATATTAGAAAGTAAAATAAGGCATAAGAATGAAGCAATCCGAAAAGTACATTTGAAATTATCCTTCTATTCATGTCAAAATTGGGAGACGACGTGTACTCATTCCAAGTATAGAAGATTGTTTTATAGTAATCACGTGACCAAATAAAGTCCCTGTAAAAATATATTGATGTAAGATTCTCATTAATCATCATTTTCCAAGTTAGGATGAAAGCAATGAGAACCCCTAGGATTAAATAAACGTGGGTCTCCTTTAATTTCATTTATGTCACCGATGTAAAAATCTCCTTGATTTCATTAATGAAAATCTCTTCTAATGTGATTTCTGGATGATGATAGGTTAATGTAACTAAACCTTCTTCAATCTCTTTTAATTTCTGCATCGCAGTGTTTGCGAGCTCATGAAAACTGCCAATTTTAACAAAAGTTACACCGTTCTTCCATTTCTCTAGTAAAGATGGCAGAGCATACGCAACAATGTGCAATCCAAAAACTCTAGCTTCCAGAATAACGTAAGAAAAGCTATCAGCATATGATGGATATAATAATATCTTTGATCTACTCATTAAATTATATTTTTCGGCATCAGACACGCTCCCTTTAAAAGTAACCAAGACTTTATCTAATTTAAACTTCAGTCTCTCGACTTCTTTTTTAATTCTTCCGAACTCTGGGCCTCTTCCAACAATCACCACAGACACTTTTCTATGAGATACTCTGTTGATGTACTCCAAAATTTTATCTAGATCGTAAACACCCTTCTCTCTCACAAATCTGGCCACATAAAGAAAATCAATATCCCTTTCATGCAAGTCTCTTTTTCTCACTCTATTAATGCTTTCAATTTCCTTTAGCAGTAAGCTGTTGGTTGTAAGAAAATAATTTTTACTTAACCCAAAGAACTTAATATCTAAATTGCTTAAAATAAAAATTTTATCAGCAAAATTTTTTGCAAAAGTTATTCCAATTTTTTCGTTGAATATCATTAAATCGTCAATAAATCTCCTTTTATAAGCTGGAAGAGACCTATAAAAAGAGATAGGAAGTTGCTCATATACGATGAGTAGTATCCTTTTACTGAGTAGTATGCGTAAAATAGCTTTTAGTAAACTTCCTAACAGCAAGTCATTTCCAAAGTGGGTAAACGGTATAAGCACTAGATAGGAGCTATTCTTAGATTTTCTAAGGATCTTTAAAAAAAAGTAAGTGCTGATAAGTGGGTATAGGGTTAGATTAAGTAGGAAATATAAATATATGTTGTTGCCCGTTTGAAAGGATTTCTTTTTTAAGGTTAAGCAATTATAGCCTTTTGTTTTCAGGAATTCCGCAAATTTTGTCAATCTGATTTCGCCTCCACTTCTTGTGTATTCGTTATCTAAAAACGTTGAGAAGAAAACAAACAATTTATTCACCCTTTTCTAGCTATAAATAATAGGCTTCTTGGAAATAGTTTGCGAAGAAATTTATCTACGGTGTAAATCGCGCGTAACATTGGTTCATGATTAATTTTGGAATACAGAAAGTGTGGAAAAGTGAAAATCTTCTCAACTTTTATTACGTTGAATCCGTGCATCGTTAGCTCTCTCTTGAAAGCTCTCTCGGACACCATATTAGCTAAGATGAGATATCGTCCCATTTTTCCGCCCGATAAAAGATAAATGAGAGGTGCCGTGAGAGAACCTACTAAATAAAATGGATTGAATTTGTTTGGCATCTCTACAATAAAATATCCATCGTCTTCTAGCATGCTGGCGATGTTTCTTAATGCTTGCTTCCTGTTAATAACATATTTGAAACTTCTGAAGGCAAAAACTAAGTCATATTTAGAAGGCAACTTAGTTCTTTCAATATTCCCGCAAATTACATGTAAACCTTTAAACCTCTCCGTTAGCGATTTGCATGCCACTTCTGAAATATCTAGAGCCGTAACCATAAATCCAGCTTTCATGAACTCTTTAATCCACCTTCCACCGCCACTACCAACTTCAAGAACCTTTATCTTCCTACCATCAAATATGTTCTTTATAGCGTCCAAAACCGATTCCCTTTCAACTAAATCGATAAATCGATTACCCAGAGTACTGTGATACATTTTCTTCTCATAAAATAATGCGTCTTTCTCGAACTCTGCCTTAACATCTATCGTTAACCTCTGAATCTTTGGATCAAGCAATCCCAAAAGCATACCTAGATAAAATGCCATGAATTCCACACTCTTAAGGAGCAGAAGCATTAAGCCTTTAGTTTTAGAATATTTAAAAGCACTAAATAATAACTTTAGCCTATAGTTAAACGATAACTGTTTTTTGCAAAAACTTCGTTCTTGTGCTTACTTTTATAATAGACAAAAAATTTTCCATGCCTAAATTTCTTGAGGGGTCTAAATGCAGGTTCGGTTAAAAAGAACTTTGATTTAACCCTGCATACCTTGAGCCCAAACTTTGCCGCATTTAAATAGAAATCATACTCATCAGGCCCCTCATTTTTTTCATCAAATAAAACCTTATCAAAGATCCATCTCCGATAAGCTCTTGGCGCCTCAATAACGCTAGATCCCTCATAGATTTTCTTCTCAAGATTTTTACATCTAGTTATGAAGTCTTTGCCGAAATATTCTTCAGGAATTATGATGGCATCGCACCCTTCTTCAAGGAAGCATTTTACAATTTCTTCAACCAATAATTGTTCGAAAATATAGTCCGCATCAGCTAGAATAACATATTCGCCCTTACTTTTTAGAATCCCAACATTTCTTGCAGATGGTTTGTTAAAGCATCCTTCTATGATGTTGACTCCATACTTCTTGGCGATGGAAACAGTTCTGTCAGTAGAGCCTCCATCAACCACTAAAATCTCGATGTTCGGATAACTCTGCTCCCTAATAGACTTCAAACAAACACCAATAGTTCTCTCCGAATTATACGTTGGAATTACAACAGAAACCAAAGGCTCATCCTTCATTAACAACGCCTTCGATGACCTCCATAAACTCCTCCGCTGTTTTATCCCAACTAAACCCTTTAGCATACTCTAAAGCATTCCTGCTAAGTTGAACCCTCAAATCATCATTTCTTAAGACCAGAAGAATCTTTTCCGCCAAATCCTTGACATTGCTACTCTCAGCCAGCAAACCTGTTTCGCCATTTTTAACGCTGTCCCGCAAACCAGGCACGTCATAAGCCACACAGGGCGTTCCGCATGCGGCAGCCTCAGTGACGGTTAAAGCCCAACCTTCAACAATGGAAGCGTTAACGATTACCCATGCTCCACTCATAAGCCTGACCTTCTCTGCTTCGCTAATCCTTCCAGCAAAAACAACATCATGTAAACCAAGCCTTTCACTCAAAAGCCTCAGATGTGGAAGATAATCCCCCTCGCCAACAACTATTAACTTGGCATCTGACAAA
>JAWBPV010000081.1:0-6287 GCA_039000425.1 Candidatus Aenigmatarchaeota archaeon | reverse complement strand
TCATTAAAGACGCAACAAAGTTAGAAGGTATCATCTCCAAAGCATTATTATAGTCAGTAACCGCCACATTGTATATCCTTCTTGAGGCAGATATCCTATCCTCTATCTCAAAAAGAGACCTTTGAAGTTCCAAAAAGTTCTCATTAGCCCTAAGCGTAGGATAGTTCTCTGCTACCATCAATAGCCTTCCTAAAAGCCTGCCAAGCTCGCCCTCTAAGGAAAACTTCTCCTTGTCATCTTTAGCCTCTAACAGCCTTGACCTTAAAAAGGTTATCCTCTCTAGAAGTTCCCTCTCATGTTCCATATACCTTCTTACAGAAGCTACCAAATTAGGCACTAAATCAGCCCTCTGCTTTAAATAAACATCCATCCCAGCCCTTGCCTCGGATACCCTGTTCTTTAAGCCTATAAGCCTGTTGTAGGTAGAGATAAGATACAAAAGAAAAAGCACAAGCAAAACCCAAGCATACCACTCTCTAAAAAACTCCACTAAACCATACGCCTTTGAAAAAACCAAAGAATAAACTTCTCTCAACAACTCCCTAACCTCTTCCATAAAAACTAATTATAGTCAAAACTAACTTTTTGTCAACCAGAAACATGCTCTTGAATGATTTTGGTGTATAATATAGAGCATGGATAGAGGAAGAAGGGAAAAACAGGTATGTGTGAAGATAAGTGAAAAGATAAAAGAAGAACTGGTGGAGTATGCAAACAAAGAAGGAAGAACAATACAAGAACTAATAAGGGAGGCAATAGCCCAATGGTTAGCAAAGAAGAAACAAGAGAAGTGTTAAAGAGAATAGCTCTTGAAGTTAACCCTAAAATGGAAAGGGGAATGGAAAAGTATTTTGCAAAGAGGGAAGAAGTGAAACCTGAAAAAATAGAACCATTGCTTGAGTTTGTAGAAGGAGAAAAGGAAAACAAACTATTCAGAAGTGCCTGCAGTTTTTGGTCAGTTCCAGTATCAAGTGGATATGGAAGAAGGATAAGGCTATTAGTATTTGATAAAAGCAATGGAAAACTCATGGGCATAGCAGGATTGTGTGATCCTGTTATAACTTTAGGAGTAAGGGATGAATACATAGGATGGAACAAAGAACAAAGGTTTAAAAAACTATACCATGTTATGACCGCCTATGTGCTTGGAGCAGTGCCACCATATAACGAACTTTTAGGAGCAAAGCTAATAGCTTTAGCAGTAAGAACCAAAGAAGTTTTAGAATACTTCAAAAACAAATACACAGGAAAGAAAACACTAATAAGAGGAGAAGAAAAACCAGCAGAGCTTGTTCTAATAGACACCATGGGAGCATTCGGGAAAAGTGTAATATACAACAGGCTAAGAGGATGGAAATTCATAGGCTTTACACAAGGATACACTCACATCCACCTAAACGGACTCTTTGAAGAGGCTAAAGAAAAGCTAAAAAACAAAGAAGTTCTCAAAGGCTACGGCTTTGGAAAAGGAGCAAACTGGAAGTTTAGAGTATTGCTTGAATACTTCAAAGAGCAAGGTATATGTAGAGAGGAAATGCTTAAAACCCCTTTCAAAAGGGGCTATTACGTAGCCCCTCTGGCAGAAAACTTCAAAGAGTTTTTACAGGGCAAAGAGGAAAAACCTATATATAACATAAGAACCTTTGAAGAAGAAGTCCAATACTGGAGGTTAAGATGGCTAGCGAAAAGGATTACAAAAACTTGACAAAAGAAATTCTAGAAGAGGTTCTAAACTTTGAAGAAAAAACAAGAATATACCTGCTTAAAAGACACAAAAGGTTAGAAAAGATAAGAAAAAGGATAGAAATAAAGCAAGCAGAAGAAAAACCAGCAGAAAGTTATGGAGCGGTAGATTCTGCTATGAAAGAAGTAAACTATGCAAACAAAAGCCTTTACATTGCTTCACTGATTGCCTTTGACAAAGATTTTATAGAATGCGATAAAGCCATAATAGAAGACAAACCTGGCAAAGAAGGCTTGCTTAAAAGCATAGCTATGATGAAAGAAGTAATGTTGGCAAGTAAAATAAAGAGAGAGATAGTATTTATGGATGGTTCTGTATTAACTTTCATAACAGCTATGAACTACGGATGGGAAAAAACAAAGAAAAACAAAGGCAAAATGGAAAAAAGAGTAAAAGAACTCTATCCTAAAGCTATAGAAAGATTTACAAAAATGCTAAAAGAAAAACAGGTAGTATTCCTACCAAAGAGAAGCTTCAGAGGAGAACTGTCAGAAGAAATGAAAGAAAACGCATCCGAGTGGTTTATCGCAGAAAGCCTGTTAAGAAAAAAGGAATACATAATCACACCCTTCAAAGAAAGATACCTAAGAAAGCTAAGACTGGAACAAGCAGAAGAACTCATTGAAATAGTAAGGGGGTTTAAAGTGCTTTATTTTAAAGGTCCAGACGGCAATGTATATAAGGCAGAGGGGCTAAGCTTCCCTGTGGAAAACCTTATGTATTTTGCAAAAGGAGGTAAAAGAAGACAGCTAATACCTATGGAATACTGTGACAGATTTGCAAAGGATAGCATAAGTTATGCCTTGAAAAACTTTGAAAGGAGGTCAGTGCCATGGTGGATGCCCATAGAGTAGGAACCATAGTAAGTATCCCAGAAACAAACAAAGCTCTAGTGCTTGTAGATGAAAAACTTGTGGAAAACAATACAAGCCTAATAGGAAGACTCGTAGGAGTAAAACAAGGAAATATGCTTATAATTGGAGTAATAACAGATAGCAAAGCTTACAACGAACTCAATGAACCAGACAAAATGAAAAGACTAAAGGAATTACTAGACCAAAGAATAGTGTCGGAACAAGAAATTCATCTAGTATATGTGGAATTTGTAACCGCAATAAAAGAAGAAACACCAATAGAAAGAACTCCTCTTAACTTCCTAATAAAACCATCACAGGAAGTATTTTTACTGGAAAACCACAACACCATAAAAGAACTAAACCAAAGATTTGATTCAATAGGCTACTTCATTGGGGAAAACATAAAACAACCTCTACACATAAAAGACTTCAAAGAAGAAGCTTACCACACACTGATTGTAGGCAAAACGGGAAGTGGTAAATCCTCGTTAGCTATGATGCTAATGAGCTTGTATGCTAAAAACTCAGATATGTCTTTTGTAATCATAGACCCAGTAGGAGAATTTGCAAGGGCTTTTGAAGGAAGAGAAGGAACCTTTCCTATAAGAAAGGTATGGCAAAACCTTAACAGAAGCGTAACAATTATTAAACCTGGTATAAGCCACAAACTAGACCACAAAGAAATATTCATAGGCTTTTGCAAATACTTCAACCTCTTTGAACCTATAGGAATAACAAACCAAAAGATAAGGGAAGCTTCAGAAAAACTACTAAAGCTTCTAGAGATTGAAACCTTCAGTGAACTTCCCCTACTAACCTTCGAAGAATTCGTAGAAAAAACAACAAAGAAAAGAAATAATACCTATGAACTAGCAGAAATATACTCTGCCTCTAATAAAGCAAAAAGAGATGAAATAACAGAAAAACTGGAAACTCAAGAAAGTCTAGAAGAGTTCTACAAAAAATACAAAACCATACAAAGATTCTTTGCAAACAAACCTGGCATCATAGAAGAAATACAAAAACTATCTACAGAAAATAGGCTCACCTTTTGCATAGACCTGTCGGAAATAGAATGGCTAAACCCAGCTTATGCCAATGAAATAAAAGCTCTGATAGTAGAAAGAATATGTAGGGAGCTATACAAACTGGGAAAAACCGCCTACAACCAAGGAAGAAGTTTAAACACACTGGCAATTCTAGACGAAGCCCATAGATTTGTTCCCGCAAAAGGTCTATCAGAAGATACAGAAGAACAAGACAAAACAACAAAAGCCATCAAAACAAGCATAATTGAAACAAGAAAGTTCGGTTTAGGATGGTTAATCATATCCACAAGAGCCTCAAACTTAGACAGAAGGATCTTTGAAGAAACACGAAATAAATTCATAGGCTTTGGCTTACATACAGGCTCAGATGCAGACCTTTTAAGAGAATACTTCAAAGGCAAAGACATACTAACCCGCTACGCCAATATGCAAGACCCTGAAGATGTGCTAAGCAAAAATAAAAAGGTGCAGTTTATGGTTCACGGTCCTATAACTGTGCTTTCTAGAGAACATCCAGAATTCATACAGGTTTTTAGCTTTGAAGAATTCCTAAAACACAATAGCTTGGATGAAACCAAAATAGCAAAAGAATGGGACTTCTTCTAAGAAAAAAGAAACCTTAACCTGTCCATAACCTCAGGGGAACAATTACACTCCAAAATGCGAACCCCTTCCCCATCCTGCACCATATGAAAACTACTACAATTACCCACTAAACTTAAAGCATTGCCTATAACATTCAAAAGAACCTGTCTATACCCCTCCTTACTCCAATCCACATAAGAAACCGCTATCCTAAGCACACTATCTTTATAAAACACCTCTAAAGCCTCAACATTAAACAAAATCTCAAGATAAACAAAATCATAAGCAACAAGCCTTACCAATAAACCCTTCAAAGCATAATCCATAGCCCTATTAAGAGCCTCACCAAAATCCTCATAACCTTCATAAGTCACATAAAAAAACGCCTCTGGGAAAACCCCCTCACCATAAACCTCAATAATGCTAACCAAAAGAGCATAGATATCGTTCAAAGCCACATCATCTCCATATACACGCTCCTCCCCCAAATAAACACTATAATATGCCCTAGTCTCTACTATACGAACAATAACACGATAAACACCTAACTCAAAAAATATCTCACCAGAACCACTTCCTAAAGCCTTATACACTACACTCCTGAGATCTCTATGCATCTCAGCAACAGATAAAGTTACAGACATAGCAAACCTCCTAAAAATACTACAAAAACATTATAGCCCGCCCCTTGACAACCAAACAACTTTTCACTAAAATACTAAATCACTAATTTAGTGTTTTAGTAATTTAGTAATTTAGTGATTTAAGGAAAAAACTTTAAGGAGGTAGAAGATGCTTGGACTGGATGTGGGTTTTGGATGGACGAAGTGGTGGACAAAAGAAAAGAAGGGTAAATTTCCCACATGGATAGGACTGTGGGAAAACTACTCCATAAGCGACATAACACCTATAGAGTTTGAAGGAGAAAGGTATGTAGTGGGAGAAGAAGCAAAATTTTGCAGGCAGAAGATTGAGATAGTGGACTATGAGGATATGATAAGGTTCTTACCCTTGATAGCTTTATATGTAAGCAGGATAACAGGATTAACTCCTTATGAAATGGTTACTGGACTGGCTCCTAAGCATTATGCCAAGTTCAAACAAGACAAAGAAGCACAGCTAAGACTTAACCAATTCAAAAGAGTTCTCTTTCAAGGCTTAGGAGTGCTAATGGATATGGAAGAAAGTATAAGACCAGAAGAAGGAGAATCACTAATACTGATAGACATAGGCTTTAATACAGTAGATGTACTACTTTTACTATGGACTGGAGAAAAATACAAAAAAATAGCGGTAGAAAGTTTTGAAGGGCTTGGTGTTAGAAATGCAGTGGAAAGGTTTAGAGAAAAGTTAAGAATTGAACATCTAAAAAGCCAACCAGCAAGCAAGCTAGTAAAAATATTCCAAGAGGGCAAGGCTAAAATAGAAGGCAGAGAATACTATCTAAACGAAGAAGTTAAAGAAGCAAAGCAAAGCTATAAGGAGGTGTTATTAACAAGACTTAAGGAAGCTTTCGGAGAAAAAATAGAAGAAGCAGATCATATGATAGTGGCAGGAGGTGGAGCTTATCTAGTAGAAAAGTTAAGATACGATGCCATAGTGCCAAAAGAACCTGAATTCTCAAACGCAAGAGGGTATACAAAATCATGAAAGGCTACACTGTTTTGATAAAAACAGAAAAAGAGGGCAAGTTTAGCCCTCTCATCCCCTTTATAAATGTTTTCTGTAATGCTCTAGTGGAATTCATACTAGAGGAACTCACAGAAGAAGAAATAGAAGAGCTAAGCAAGCTATTGCGAAAAAATAAAAGAAACCACAGAAAGCAAACAATAATAGAGTTTCTAAAACAAAAAAGAAAAGCAATGATCACAGAAAAAACAAATACACAAAAACAAAGCCTAAACCTAAGCAAATACGAAGACCTACTATGAAAGAAAAGGTCATAATCCTGCTATACCTTTCTGCACTACTAGCCGCAGGTATACCAAAGGACGATTACTGGAGACACCTAAGAGGAAACTATCAAGAAACATACTACGAAGCTTACCTGCC
>JAWBPV010000080.1:0-6366 GCA_039000425.1 Candidatus Aenigmatarchaeota archaeon | reverse complement strand
GAAAGATTTTCTGAGAGTAGCTAAAGATTTTGACTCAAACTCAGTTTGCATTTTTTCAGGGCCTCTAATAGGAAAGTATGGTGAAGAATTTTTAGAAGAATTTTATGAAGTGGTTAAAAACGAAAATCCAAAAGTTGCTTATGTTTTGAATTTCGATGAAAATAAAGCTTTTCACCTTGTTTCTGGCTCAGATTTTTGGGTAAACATACCAATAGCTTGGGCTGAAGCAAGCGGCACAAGCCATATGAAAGCTTCACTCAACGGAAGACCACCAATTTCAACATCTTCTGGCACAGTTCCAGAATACATAAAGCACGAGTACAATGGAATTTTAGTCCAAGATAGTTTAGAGGATTTGTTTGAAAAAATAAAGTTGTGTGAAAGGATGAGCAAAGAAAATTATTTGAGACTTTCTGTAAATTGCATTGCTTCTTCTCCTTACATCTTGATGGAAAGGATGTTTGAAGAATTTTTGAATGATTACAAGAACATAGCTAAAGTCCCAGTGATGATTTCAGAAAGGGTAATTAGTGCGCCAGCCGGGATTTGAACCCGGGTCCCAAGCTTGGGAAGCTCGTGTCCTACCAGGCTAGACTACTGGCGCATGATTTATTTTCTTCCTTCTCAAAATAAAAATCTTCTTTTTAAAGCAATAAATAAAACTGAGTTATAAAAAATATTATGAGTGTAGTGTGTGAAATGGTTGTAAAACAAATAATTCCTGCAGTCAGGGTTAGAACTGCAAAGCTTCTTTATGCTAAAGGTTTAAAACAAGAAGAAATTGCTTCAAAGCTTGATTTAACCCAAGCTGCTGTAAGCAAATATTTGTCTGGAAAGTATACAGAAAAAATAAAGAAAATGGAAAAAAGCAAAGTTGTGAAGAAAATTTCTGAAGAAATGGTTGAAGCAATTTTGAACAAAAACTTCAAAAAATCAAGGCCAGAAAAAATTATCTGCAATTATTGTAAGAAAGGGATGATTTCATGGGTTATGAGATAGATGAAATAGAGTTTCCTGAAAAAAAGAAAAAGTATAAAAGGGTTTATAAAAAAGGTTTTAGGAGAAAAAGTATTGTGAAGTTGTGATGGAGATGAAGAGAATTTACATGGATTATGCTGCTACAACTCCTGTAGACCCAAGAGTTTTGAAAGCCATGTTGCCATACTTTTCAAAAAAATTTGGAAATACAATGAGCTTACACTCATTTGGTCAAGAAGCGAAGAAAGCTTTGGAAGAAGCAAGAGAAAAAGTAGCTGAATTGATGAACGCGAAAAAAGGAAAAATAATTTTCACGAGCAGCGCAACTGAAGCAAACAATCTTGCCTTAAAAGGAATAGCTTTCGCTAATAGAGAAAAAGGAAAGCATATAATTGTTTCAGCAATAGAGCATCACTGTGTTCTTGAATCTGCTCGTTGGCTTGAAAAGCAAGGTTTTGACATCACTTATTTGCCAGTGGATAAATATGGTTTGGTCGACCCTGCAAAAGTGGAAGATGCTATAAGGAAAGACACAATTTTGGTTTCAATAATGCATGCTAACAACGAAATTGGAACTATAGAGCCGATAGAAGAAATAGGGAAAATTTGTAGAAGAAAAGGAGTTTATTTTCATACAGACGCTGCTCAAAGTTATGGGAAAATTAATGTTGATGTGGAAAAGATGAATGTTGATTTGTTAACAGCAAGCTCTCACAAGATGTATGGACCAAAAGGTGTAGGAGCTTTGTTTGTTGCTGATGATGTTAAAATTGAGCCTTTGCTTCACGGGGGAGGCCATGAGTTTGGTTTGCGCTCAAGCACTGTAAATGTTGCTGGTATAGTTGGTTTTGGTGCTGCTGCCGAAATTGCAAAGAAAGAGATGAAAGCAGAAGCTCAAAAGCTTACAAAACTTAGGGACAAGTTGATTAAAGGTGTGCTAAAAATAGAAAGGTCTTACTTGAATGGCCATCCTACCAAAAGATTGCCAAACAATGCAAACTTCAGATTTGATTTCATAGAAGGTGAAAGCTTAGTTGCTTTCTTGGATATGAAAGGGATAGCAGCTTCAACTGGCTCAGCATGCTCTTCTGAATCTTTAGAGCCAAGCCATGTTTTGCTTGCTATAGGTTTAAAGCCTCATCAAGCTCATGGAAGCTTAAGGCTGAGCTTGGGAAGATGGACTACTCGAGAAGAAATTGATTATGTTTTGGAAGTTTTGCCTAGTATTGTTGAAAAATTGAGAGAGATTTCTCCTTTTAAAGGGAAGTGGTGATTTGCAATCTTTGCCCTATTCTAAGCAAATAATTGAACACTTCAAAAATCCAAGAAATATGGGTAGGATTAAAAATCCAGATGCGATAGGAGAAGCTGGAAATTTAGTGTGTGGGGATGTTATGAAAGTTTACTTAAAAATTGAAAAAAATAGGAAAGGTGAAAAAGTGATCAAAGACATAAAGTTTGAAACTTTTGGTTGTATTGTTGCTATAGCTAATAGTAGCATGTTAACAACAATGGTGAAGGGGAAAACTTTGGAAGAAGCAATGAAGATAAGAAAAGAAGATTTGATAAAAAAGCTTGGCAAACCTTTGCCCCCATTCAAGATTCATTGTTCAATTCTAGCTCTGGACGCTTTGCATGAAGCTCTTTACAATTATTATTTGAAAAATAAATTGCAAGTACCTGAAGAACTGAAAAAAGAGCATGAAAGAATTAAAAAAACTTTGAGTGAAATTGAACAAAAGCATAAAGAGTTTGTTGAGATGGAAAGGAAACTCATGAAAAATAATTCTACTCAATCTTGATTACTTCCAAATATAAACAACTTTATCAAATACAAAATTCTTAAAATCCATTCAAGGCAAATTGTGAAAACAAGGTAAAACAAAACTCCGGGAAAAGATGATAAGAATTCTTCCCATCTTGCAAGTATCACATTGATTGAGAAAAAAGTAGGGTCTGTTAAGAAGATTACAAGGAAAGTTATTGGTATAACTTCAGCAATATCCTTAGCGAGCTCTTCTTTGAAGTAGGCAGTTATCCTCACAAAAGATATCATAGCTATCGAAATTAAAAATATCTCTTGCATGCTTACAGATTTTGCAAGGAATATCAAGAAGATGGAAAAAAGGATGAACCAGAAAAATGTGTAAAATGGGAAAATTATTGTGTATTTGAGGAAAAATGAAATTGCTCCTCCAAATCTTTCCCACTTACTCATGTAAGAGCTTATGTTTACCTTGAACAAATCTCTTTTAGCAAGAGTGGAATAGAATTTCCACATTATTATGCCAAAAATGAAAAGAGCAAACGTGAAAAATGATATCCTTAAAAAAGGTTCGCCGATAATAGAAGAAATTTGAGAATAGTAAGGTAATTTAGAAATCACTTCAAAAATTCCTTCAAACGCCATAATTAATTTTTGGTTTTGAAATAAAAAATGAGTTTTTTGCTTTTCTAATTTTGAAAAGCTAGTCTTAACATTAACAATAAGCTTTTTAAGGTAGTAAAAAAAATATTTATAAGGATAATGATGAAAGATTTAAAAATTTTTTTGTTTTTATTTTTAATATTATTTTTATTAAATTTTTCAAGTTTTGCTTTTGCTTCAGTAGAATGGGCTGTAGAGAATGAAACAATTGCCCCTGTAGACAATTTTTTCCTGAATATAACATGGGTAAACTCTACAGTTGTTGGGACAGAAGAAGGTGATTATAAGCTTAACAATATAACTTTCAACTTAACCAACACTACTGGCTCTTTATCTTTAATCTATATTGATGAAAGTCATGATTCAAATATCGAAAATCTAACCTTCAATTCACAAACTTCAACTAGTAGCTTGCTAATCTGGGGGAATGACACAGTTTATACAACCCAAACCGAAGCTTGGTTTGCTTTTAATATAAGCGCCCCTCAAGCCGGGGTTTATGAAATCACCATAGAAGAAGCTTACTCGAATGGAACAGACTACATCACAACCACTTCTACCCTACTTTTAACAATCGATAAAGCCTCAACAGAAGTAAAATTGTATTTCAACGGGACAGAAGGGAATAGAACTTATTTAAGAGGCCAAACAGCTAACATCACGGCAACGGTAAATGTAACTGGAAAAAATGTTACTATAGAATCTAATTTTGGTTCTAATGTTGTTGTTGTTAATGGAACAACACCTTTAACGACACTAATTAATACGGCTAACTTAAACGCTGGTACATATAATATAACTGCTTATTTTGTTGAAGATGGAAATTACACAGGGAGTTCAAAAACTTATTGGTTAACAATAAATACTTTATCAGATGGTTCTTCTTGTGCTGCGAATTATGAGTGTACAGGTGGATATTGTGTTCACGGTACTTGTAGAAGCTCTTCTACTTACTGTGGAGATACTTATTGCGATTCTGGGGAAACTTGCTCAAATTGCCAAGCAGATTGTGGTAGATGTCCTACCCCATCTTATGGACCAAGTAAACCAAGCATAATAGTTAACACAGAGCCTGGAAAGGGTTTAGTGTACATGAGTTTCGTCAAGGCTAACGAGAAAACTAACATAACATTTGAAAAAAGAAGGGATTTGAATGTTTTTGAACTTAGCATTTTGATTGTAAATAAAGCAAATTCTATAACCATAACTATAACCAAGCTTGATAAAAAACCGGCAGAAGTTCAAGTGGATGTTGTTGGTAGAGCTTATCGATACTTAAAGATAACAAAAGAAAACTTGAGAGATCAAGACATATCACAAGCAAAAATTAAATTCTTTGTTGAAAAATCTTGGATTAATGAAAACAATATAGATCCCGACACAATTGCCCTTTATAGATTTTCAGACAATAAATGGAACAAGTTGACCACAACCAAATTGACAGAAGATTCGAACTATGTGTATTATGAAGCAGAAACTCCAGGATTCAGCTACTTCGCAATTGCTGGTGAAGAAAGAAAGCAAACATGCCCATTTGAATGTTGCATTGGTGAAACAAACTATTATGATAAAGCATGTGCTTCAGGTTATAGGTGTGAGAATAGAAGATGTGTAGCTGTTTGTGAAGAAAATTGGGTTTGTAGCGGATGGAGTGAATGTATACAAGGACGACAAACTAGAAGTTGTAGAGATGTGAACAATTGCGGTACTGTGCAGAGAAAGCCAGCCGAAGTACAAGCATGTGTCATACCAACAACAATTATATCGACAGAGCTGTTAGTTGGAATTGCAGCCATTATCATTTTGGCTATAGTGGTCTTGGCTTTGAAATTTGTAAAAAAGAAGAAAAGGTAAACATTTCATTCACAATAACTATTCATACCTCAAAGCTTCAACTGGTTGAAGTTTAGCAGCTCTTCTTGCTGGTAGTAAGCCGGACAAAATTCCTATCAAAAGTGAAAAAGCTAAGGTAAAGAGGATAAGTTGAGGGGAAATAAAAACAACTGTTTGTGTTGTACCAATTCCAACCATCCTTATTCCAATTTCTGAAATCATTCCAGAAACTATTAAACCTGAAAAAATTCCGAGTAGACCACCAACCAAACCTATTAAACCTGACTCGATCAAGAAGAGCAACATAATCTCATTATCAGTCGCTCCTAAAGCTTTCAAAGTACCGATATGTCTAGTTCTCTCTATCACAGACATGAACATAGTGTTTGCAATTCCAACAGCTCCAACTATCAAAGAAATTGCTGCTATTCCTGCTAGAAAGAAATTCAAAGTCCCCATAACACTCAAAACTCTTTCTTGAATGCTTTTAACTGAAGTTATAGTGTAATCTTTTGTTTCTTCTGTGACTTTCCTTGAAAGCATTAAAAGCTTATCAATTTTTTCTTCAATTTCATCTACAATTTCTACACTCTCAACCTTAACGAGAATTGAATTGTATTCGTTAGAGCTTACATTTAGAACTGTTTTTGCTGAAGTTAAAGGCATGTAAATTGAATTGTCAATTCCTATCATTCCTCCAACGCCTGTGGAAGCTTTCAAAATTCCCACAACTCTGAAAGGTTTACCTGCAACATTTACTTGAGAATTGAGTGGAATTTTGCTCTTAAACATTTTGTTAGCGACATAGTTTCCGATCACAACAACATTAACATCTCCTGGCATCAAATTCCTTCCTTCTTCCACTTCAATTTTTTTAATGATACGGCGACCACCGAGATCTACACCTTGAACCATAACAAAAATTTTTTCACCCAAATAGCTCAATTCTACTCTTCCGGAAATTAAACCACTAACATATCTAACTTCAGGAATTGATTTGATGACTTGAATGTCTTTATCATTCAACTTTGTTAATGTTCCTCCAAACCTAGCTTGGAAAAATGCTCTAACATCTGCGAATTCTCCTCTAGCTCTTACTGCACCAGCTGAAATTGTTATTAAATCTC
>JAWBPV010000079.1:0-6519 GCA_039000425.1 Candidatus Aenigmatarchaeota archaeon | reverse complement strand
CTCAATCCCAATACAACCATCAACCGAAACAAGACCAGTCGCCCCATACATCGCAGTACTAACAATCCTAACAACATCCTTCATAACAATAAAACGAAAAACAAGAAGGGTTTAGTTTGTTAGTTGTATGAGTCTTGGCTTCCATGAGTCTTTTTCATTGCGTAAGTATTTCGCAAACAATAATGCTTCTTCATTTATGAGTGTTTCTATTTGTTGTTTTGAGCCGTGTCTTATTCTGGGTATTGGTACTTGGGTTTCAAATAACTGATTAAGCTTTTCTGTTAGCTCATTCGTCTTTTCTCGGTTTAAAACCAGCCTTTTTCCCAAACGGTTTGTGCTATACCATTCTGTTTTGAGAATGAAATCTTTTTTGGTTAGATTTTGTGAAAAGTCTATGAGAAATAAATCAATAAGATAGCGGTAAAGCTCTTGAAAATCGCAAACTAATGAAGCCTTACCGTGAGTTTCACTATGCATGAAACCTAAATAAGGTTCTAAGTGAGCCTTCAATATTGCTGAGTGAACTTTGAATTTTAAAAGTGTGTATGCAAGGTTAAAGGTGTTATTCAAGCCATCATAAGCCTTCCATCCCTTTCTCCGCTCTATTCTAATTGCTTTTGGAAAAAGCTTAAAAATCTCATGGAAGTAGTGTTCGCTTGCCTTTCCCTCGATTGGTAGGAGTCTTTTTCTGACATCTTTTAGGTTATTTGATTTTATGCTTTGGATTTTCGTTTTCAAAGTTGTAATGTCAAGTTGTCTAAGTGAGTATTCCTTGAGAACCATGTTTTGGCTTTCTATCTTCGACTCTACAATGGTTTTGGCTATGGTTATGCCTTTACCGTTATGGAGAGCCTCATATTGAGCGATTCTTGTTTTTACATGTGAATCATCATCCAAACTTCTAAGAACCGCAATTGGCTTTAGGTTTTTGGTCGTAACAACAACGGGAATATCCCAGAAACCGCAACACGCTAAAACGCCTGTGCTTATGAAATTGCCACTTGTCAAGATGATTTCACCTATCTCATTCTCGAACATTGGGTAGCGTTTAACGTTGCCTTCTCTATCCTTAACCACGAAACAGCCTTTCTGCATTCCTAAATAGTATCCTTGACCATCAATGATTATTTTTTCAACTTTAGCTCTCATGCTGTTCACCTTCCTCTTGAAGTTTTTCGCTCTCTGTTTTTCCTATTTTTGAGTGTCTTTCCCATGCTTCCTCCATTTTCATTCTTTGAACAAATTCTGGAATTTCCTTGAGCTTGAGTTTTTCAATTCCATACATTTCTAGTTTTTCGTATAGAAGTGAAGGGTTAAGAGTTTTTACAATAATGATTTTTTCTATGCCTTGGAATAATGTTTTGAAAACTTCTTTAATTGAGCTTTCACTGCTTAATAATTGACTCTCATCGGATTTCTCATCGGATTTCTTTAATTGACTTCCGTAGTCTTCTATGCATTTTATTATTATTGGTATCCACTCGTTTATTTCGTGGGTTGGAAAAGACTTTAAGGCGGTTATGGGAATCATGACTGCATATTTGCTGGATTCTGCTTGTCGGCGGATAAACCATGCTGAACTGCTAATTAAAGTGTCTTCTAATTTGATGTAGGGAAGTTTAGGTTTCCAGTAAGCCCAATCCGCTGTGTAGATGGTGTCGAAGCTTTGGCATGATAATATCTCATCTGCAAACCATTGTAGTTTTAAAGTGCCTCTGCCTTTTTCTGTTATGCAGTATTTTCTTGTGTCAATGTCACGAATTACTTCTCCATTTTTTAGGAGTTGTTTGAGTGCTTTGCTTATGGTGTTTCGGCTTCTAATCTCTTTTATTCCCTTTCCAGTTTTCAGCATTTCCGCTATCGAGTCGAAGTTTAAGCCTTCTGGATAGTGGCTTAATAGTTCGAGGACGGCTAGTTTTGTGGCGTTGAATCTTCTCATGGGGTGTTCACCGTTAGAAGTAATGGAATTTCAAATATATAAATTTATACTTAGTTCAGTTTTGAGCATTAGGTTGAGGTGAATAGACGTGTCTGAGGTGAAGGTGAAAACTGTTAAAAAGGTTTCCGAAATCCCCCCTGAGGAAAAGTCAGCCGAAAAACTAGAGGAAGAAGAATTCAAAGACCTCACGGAAGAACCTGAAATCGAGGAATATGCAGAAGTCATCGAAGCCACAGAGCGGGAAGACAAAGCAAAGATAATCTTTGAAACAGACAGAAAAACAGCTAAAAAATTAACTGAAATATGCAACCTTCTCGACGTATCCAAACGTGAGTTTATAGAAGAAGCCATCAAAAAACGTATTGCTGAACTTGAAGACTTCAGCTTCCTTGAAAACTCTCCATTAAAAGACCCTTACGTGCGTGTTGATGATTTTATCGCTTACTTAAAGGCTCGAAATGTGACTGTGCTTATGCCTAAGGCTCTTAAGAAAATCAAAGAGAACCTTGAGCCGAAATTTGCACTTAGCCTCGGAGTCAACAAGTGGATTGAGTTTTGCAGAAAAATGGGAATAGACGTTGAAGACGCCAACGAACCGACTCATGCGTTTTACATCAAATGGAAGTAAGCAGAGGTGAACCGTCTTGACAACTGTCACTTGTCCTCATTGCGGATACAAGCAAAACCTCAGAGAAAGGACAGTTGAAAAAATAAAATGGTTCAGTAAACGAAGACTGAAGTGTTCAAAATGCGGTAAATATTTCATTGCCTTCATAAGTCAGCCTTCCACTTAACCCTTTTTTCTGTGAGGTGTATGGAAAAATGGTTGAAAGTTGTGCTTCCATGATAAGACCGTTGAAGAGTGTCCCAAATTCTCCAGAAACTGGTGACCTCAAGGTATCCACTTTCCAAAAAGAAAAGAGCACTCTGGTTCATGTTGAACCGTTGAAGAAGATTGTTGAGTGTGCGTTAATAAGTCCTTACATTCATGGAGAGAAGCCTTTTAGCCTTTTGATTGTTGCGAAAGCTGAGTCTGGTAAAACTTCGGTTATGAAGCTTTATCGAGAGAATCGAGGTGTTGTTTACCTTACGGATTGCACGGCTTATGGGTTGACAAGAGATGTTTTGCCGAAAATAGTGTCTGGAGAAGTTAAAACAATCATGATTCCAGACCTATTAACCCCGCTTTCAAAGTCACATAAGACAAGACAGAGCTTCATAGCCTTTCTAAACAACTTAATTGAAGAAGGCGTCGCCAAAGTCACAACATATTCAATGATTTGGGAAAAAGACGTTAAAGCAAATGTGATAACAGCAGTTACAGACCAAGCTCTCCGAGATGGAAGACATGACTGGGCCAAAATGGGCTTCCTTTCAAGATTCATCATATTCTCATATTCATACAGCCTATCAACAGTCATGGAAATATTGAACCACTATTCGCTTCACGGTTTAAACTCCGAATCCGTTAAGCTGAGCCTTCCAGAGAAAGAGGTTGATATTGAGCTTCCTAAAGAAATTGCAGACAAACTTAACCCCATAGCCGTAAAAATTGGAGAACAATTTGACCTTTACGGAATAAGAGCAAAAATAAACTTCAGAAGCCTATTGAAGGCTCTAGCCTACCGCAACGGAAAAGAAACAGTCTCAGAAGCCGAATTCAAAGAGTTTCTCGAGTTAACCGACTTCATGAACTTCCGCTTTAACCCATTGAGGTGACTAAAATGAACATGGAAAACGCCTTAGCCCTCACAATAACGGCTTTTGACAAGGTCAAGCCGACAAGCAGAAAAAAGAAGGAAACGCTAGCCCTCTGCTTCGAGCAAGTTAAAGGGATTCTCAAGGAATTTATGAGGGAAAAAGGCATTCCGCTTGTCGAAGTCAATTTGGAAACAAAAGAGACTCTAGTGGTTGAACTCATTCCCAATATGATTAAACAAGCTTGGGTTCAAGAGTGGCTTAATGGAGAACTTTCCACAGAACAGTTTGAGAAATGGCTTAACTGTAAATTCCAGAATACGCATTATGTTAACTTTGCCGACTTCTTGAGAGACGTTGAAGCTTGGCTTTTGGAAAAGAAGGGAAAAAGGAGAGTGGTTTGTCATGGCTAGGAGACTAGGCGATTATAAAATGCCTTCTGAAACAAAGAAGATAGCCGTCTATGGTCAAGGTAGAATCAAAGTTCCCGTGAAACAAAGATACTGGATTAAAAGGAAGGATGGAATTAAGCAACGCTATTGGAAAAAGACTCGTAAGGTTAAGTGGGTTGAAGTTGACAATGTAAGGTTTGAGTTTTATGGAACGGGTAAAGAGATTTACAGAGCTGTCAGAAGAGCTTTAAAACCAGAAGACCCACGCATCCCTAAGGGTTTTGTTTCGGTTTCCGCTACCAAGTTCCTTGAAGACGTTGACAAATACAGCTTTGAAGGTGAGTGGATTGAAAAAGATGTCGGATACTGAAAACAGCTTACGTTGTATTATAGGGTTGACCGATAGAAACACAGTCAAATTGGACTTTGACAATACGCCTTTCCAGACTGTCAAATATTGGGCTATGCGAACAATGAGGTGGTTTAAGCTGAAGGGCTTCATTATTCTTAAAAGCTCAAAGAACAGCTATCATGTGGTTTTCGACAAAAAGGTTTCATGGAGAAAGAACGTTCATATTATGGCTTGGGTTTGTCTGCTATCAAAACATAAAAAGCTCACAGGATGGTTTATTATGCAATGCATTAAGGAAGGTTCAACTCTTAGGGTTTCAGCGAAAAAAGGTAAGCCAGAGCCAAGAATAGTCTATCGTTATGGCTCTCAAGATGGACAAATAGCTGAGTTTCTAGCCTACCGTTCATTCATAAAAGGAATGATTCGCAAACTCCAAAAAGAATATGCCAAACCCCAAATAAAAGCAAAGGTGTCCGCATGAAAAAGAAAGAGAGAAACTGGCTGGAATACTGTAAAACCAAAAATTTATGTCCATATTTAGGTATACATCAAAAAGAAGCCTTAAAAGAGCTGGACATGGCTGTTTGCCCCCATTGTGGTTTATGTCCTTATTTTCAAAGTGAATTAGAACAACTCAGACAAAAAGCAAAATGAAAAATGAAAAGCAACAAGCTGAAAAATTAACTGAAATTCAAAACATAATTCAAAACGGTTTTTAACGCAATGGGAATTTCTCAAAATTCATGGGAATAAACAAAATCACCATTACAAAAACTCATGGGAAATCTTAAATAAACAGTTAAGAAACAACAAAATTCCCATGAAAACCAATGGGAATAATTTCACAACAAAACATTTACAAAAACATAAAGAAACAAAGAAACAAAACGTTAAGAAGCAATCCCTTTCAAAACCACAAACTATAAAACTTCTCAATAAAGGGTTTGGGTTTGGGGATAAAAAATTTCCACAACACCTTTACCGCTTGTTGAAACCAGTTTCCTATATAATTCCTCAGATCCGACAGCGACAAGAATTTTTGAAACTTTAATTGTTTGACTCATTAAACTCTTAATAGTATCAGTTGGGTCATCATTTAGGGTTGGTATGACCGCTAATATTCTCGGCTTCAAATAAGGCCCCTAAATTAAATTAACGCGTTGTAAATGTTTAACAGTTTCTTAACAACGTTTTCTGGCTTATGGTGTTTTTCCAAGTATTTGTTTTCTTTTTGCCATAGGTTGACGTTCGAATCGTATATTTCGTCGATGATTTTTCCTTCAGTATTGATATTTTTTAATGGAAAATCTTTGTATTCTGGGTATTCTGATGAGACATATGTTATTGCTGGTCTGCCGCATGCTATGGCCTCTAAAGAAACCATTCCCAGCGATCCCAATTTGAACTGGTCGATTACAACATTAGCATTCCAATAATATTCACGTATTTTTTCGTGCGGAACTTTTGGGAGTATGTTTAGACGTAGGCCTAGAGATCGTGCTAAAGCCAAGGTTTTTTCAAAATCCACGCCGTGTTTAATAATGCTGACTTCAACTTCGTTTTTAATTTTGCTTAAAGCCCTTATTGCAATATCCGTGCCCTTAACAGCCCAATTACAATCACTTGCAATAAGTACCCTCTTTTTACCGCCATGCTCAATCATGGGCTTTGGATAAAAAACCTGCATGTCCACGGGGTTTGGCAAGTACTCAGCATCATCTCTAAGCTTTTTGGCTATGGCAAGGATGTCTGGCGTACTAACCAAAACTTTGTCACAATTCATTAAATTGTGCCTAACTATTCTGCCCCAAACAGGGTGCCCAAGAGCCACCCTCAAATCACTCCCGTGAGTATGCCCAATCAGAGGCTTTTTCCCAAAGCGCGCCGCCAAATAACAATCCTGAAGAAGATAATGCACATGATAAACGTCACCCTTAGCCCTCAAAATTTTATAGGCTAAACCAAAAGTTTTACTCCAAAAACCCCTCGTCCGCCTAATATGCAACTTCTCCACATCACTTGGCATATACTTCAGTAAGGTTTCGCCAACAAAAGCACAATCATTAACCATAACCACCCTCATTTTCACACCCGTTAAAAACTCCCTTCACAGCGAGCCGTCAACATTGCAATATCCC
>JAWBPV010000078.1:0-6568 GCA_039000425.1 Candidatus Aenigmatarchaeota archaeon | reverse complement strand
GTCCTTCTACTACCCTTACGAGTCCTAGGGATATTCCTGCACTGATGATATTTTTGTCTATTGGCATTGGAATCTCTGCCAGTTCATATCTTTTGAAGTCCCACATACCATTTCCAAGCTCGATTTCTTCACTTTCACACATGGTTCTAAACCATAGTTTGATTACTTTATCTCCATTTGGAAGTCCATTGTATTTTTGATCCTTAAGCCAATTTAGAAAGTCTTTGGCGCTTCGAGTCTTTGAAGAATTCAGATAGATGTCTAAAATTTTCCGAGGGTCGCCGTCGACTGTTTCCAATAAGTATCTTGCCGCTTTATATACGCGAAGCGCCATCTTTTCAGGCGAGGCAGGTGCACGGTAAATGCCCCTAAAATGTTCCTTGAAAATAGAAACGATACGTTCAGGGCCATTTTTGACCAAATTTTTCGGGTACAACTCCTCAAGGTGATTTTCAAAAAGCTTTCTTGAAGCAGACCATAAGTCATCAGCTATTGTCTTCAAATTGTAATCAATCAAACACGTATATGTCAGGTACAAAGCGTGTTCCAAACTGTTCCATCTAACTCCTCTAGGAAGGATATGTTCAGGTCCACAAGCCAAACGCAGAAAATCCTTTTTATGTAAGAGGATATGCTCTGAAACCTTACCTATTTGTTCCAGATCAGCTTCGATACAAAAAGAACCAATCCAGAAACGTTTAGCCATTCACATCACGCAACAAACTCTAAAAGTGATTTTTCTCTCGGAATAGCTTGCTTGATGATGCTACATAAATCGCCATAACCTTTACTCTTAACCGTTATGAATCGTTCATCCCATAGGTTTCGAAGAGTTTCTCTGTATTTTTCTCCTGCTATAACTAGGATTTTTTCATACTTATCCAAGATGGGTTTCAATTTTTCCTCAACAATAGGGCGAATTCTTTCAACATCTTCTGAAGTCTGTAATACTTTCTCGTATCCCTCGATAATTTCATTTGGAAAGATAAGTCCGTATTTTGCAGAAATTATTACATAGTCAAAACCCATGCTTTCAGCATACTCCCGAACAGTTTTAAATAACCTACCTTGATACATTTTTTTGGCCGGAGCTTTTATTAAGCTGCTGTAGCCAAGTTTTTCTTTTGAGCATTCTGTTATGATTAGAACTTTTTCCCCCTTTTTAAGGGATGAAAGTTGAAACTCCGTATCTTTGTTGGTTTGATTGATGAAAATCTGCCATTTTTGTGGATCCTTTAGCACTTGATAGAATACGTAAGTGTTGTGGAACCCGCGGCGTCTGTTGCGGTTGTTCCCGCGAAATATCACTACTTCTATGCCGATTTTGCTGCATATTGGGCAACTGCATCTCTTCCAAGGTTTGTCTTCTAATGTCTTTCTGTAATATGATATTAGTTCAGTTTTTTCTCCTGCAGCCCTATAAAACTGTAAGATGGTGGATAACACCTGATCGGTTTCGGTTTCGCCTTTATCGTAGAGCCTTAGTTTATTCAAGCATTGCTGCTCTAAATTTTTCAAAAAACTTTCGTTTTGCTCTGGTACTGAACTTTCTTTTACTTTCTCACGTTTTTTACCTATAAATGGAATGCGAATAGCTGTATAACCTTTCCCATCAATTGATAAATAGTTGAGTTGTGATGTTGGAGCAGACAGCCATGCTTTACGAAGGTACGATGCAGAATCAAAACCCACCCTAATGCCTAGATCTTCTAATTCTTTAAACTTAGGGAACAGAGCGAATCTGGCTAGACCGAAAAAGTGGATGTAATCAGGAGATCTTCGCGACTCTTTAATTTCCCTCTTTAACTCTTCGATTAATTCAATTATGAAGGATGTAGGCGACCGTGCCAGACCGCCAAAACCGATGTGAGTAGCTCCTAAATCCACATATTTCTTGTAGAAGTTTATGTAGTCTGAAACACTCCATCCCTGAACAGCCATGATAAGTTGAAAGTCGTTTTTATACTTCCTTTGCCATTCTTCGAATGACTTAAGAGCATTTTCAAAGGTGATCTTCATCCTGTAATCTTTTTGACGTTCGTGTTTTGGAACTACGAGGTGGTCTACTGTAACGCCATAATTGAATCCAAGTTCCTGATAATATTCTAGGGTTTGAATGGGGTCATACCGCGGATGTTCCTCGTCAACATATCCGAAAGCTCCGCAGTCGCCCATTATTTCGAAATTTTGTGGAAGACGTAAGACTTTATGGATACCTTCCTGCTTGGCAAGCTGATACTTCTTTTTATCTTGCTCCAATGTTATCCTTGAAACCAAAACTCCATCTATGGGAACTTTATCCACTCCAAAAATATCCCAGATGTATACATCATTAGTGAAGGGGTCCAGTTTGTGCTCTGGAGAATGGGTATCGTTGATGAAGTCGTAGCCTGGATCCACTCGATCATTCCATTCAGGTATGAAGTACTTCACTGGAACCCCTATTCATGCAAGCTTTATTCATTAACTAGTTATATGGAACGCACTTTTAACGTTTTGACTTGCATGGAAAAAGAGGTTTAAGTTGTTTTTTCTTTAAAGTAATCAGAAATAATAAATCTGATTAGTTCTTGAATTGTTCCCAGCTTTCTTCTTTGGCGTTCTTTTTCGAGGGCCGCGTACATATCGTCCGGCATTGACATGGTGAATTTTTTGGCCATCTAAATACACCTTTGGAATTTTATGGATGGAAAAATATTTATACATGATTACTTCTTTAGAATTCCAAAGAAGTATAAAGAAGGAAGATGTTATGTTGGAAGAAAAATTGTTAGATTTTAAAAAAGTTTCCAAAAGCTACAAGGCATACGGCCTTAAACGAAACCCATTCCCGTATGTAGGAGTACCTGAAGACGCGGTATCGCTTTACGCTGATCGCAAAAAAGAACTGAAGATAATAGAGGAAGTCATAAAATCATCGCTGCAGAATGTTTCCTGCCACGCAGCACTTATAGGAAGCTACGGCAACGGTAAAACCCACACTTTAAAGTATCTAAAGAGACAGATAGAGAATCAGTTGGAAGATGTCGTCGTCATTTACATATCGAACCCAGGCGACCGAATACTGTCGCTTTACTCTAACTTCATGTATGAATTCGGCTTTCACCGCCTAGAGGAGTTAGTATGGAAATTTCTAGAATTTGCTACAGGCGAAAAAGGTCTAAGAAAGAAAGTTAATGAAGGGGAAGTTTTACTGCCAGAAATCCTTGAAATCGGCAAAAGAAGACTTCTAAACGAGATAAAATATACTGATTTTGCAACGGCTTTCCTAAAACTCACCATGGAAGAATGCAAGTTTCTCGCCTGGAAATATCTTTGCGGTGAGCCCATAATTTCAGATTACAGAAAAGAACTCGACGTGGTGTCTGCAATAGATAATGACGAGAAAGCCTTACGGGCCTTTATGAGTCTAAAGCGCATATTGACATTATTAGGGAACAAACTCTTATGCCTATTAATAGACGAATTTGAGGCCATCGAATATCTACATCCAATTCTTAAACAGAAAATTCTAAACGGAATAAGACATCTGATAGACTTAAACCCGCAAGGATTCTGCCTAATCATAGGATGTGCTCCAGAAGTTTGGGTGGACGTTGTCAAGGAATACCACGCCTTCTCTGATAGGATTTTTAGGCAAGTAACCTTGAAAGCCTTAAGCGAAAGGGACATGCGAGATTTTATCGCTGCCTATTTGAGGTCGTCGCGGTTAGATGACGCTGATCCGCCAAGCGAAATTTTCCCATTTACTGATGATGCAATAACAGAAATTCACAAAGTTGCTGAGGGCAATATTCGGCGGATGCTTATGGTATGCAATCAAGCAATAGATGCTGGAGTAGAACATAATGCACCGGAAATTAATTCCCAAAAATTAAGGGAATTGCTTCCAGATCTATTCGAAACGGTTGAAGCGTAATGACACATTCTTTTGAAGTAGAGCATAAAAACGGACTAGCGAGAATTGGCCGGTTAAAAACAAAGCACGGCACGATATCAACGCCGGTTCTTTTCCCAGTTCACAATTTAGGCGCGGAGGGCGGATGGAACACCCCAAGATACTGGGAAAAATTCCCTCATATAAACACAGCTATGTTCAACGCCTCACTCCTAGCCCTAAACCGAGGAGGACATTTAGGGACGATTCTACAAATAGGCGTCCACCGCTTCATAAGATTCTTTGGTGTGGCATTCGTCGATAGCGGCGGGTTCTTATACAAAAAACATAGGCTCGCATTCAAACCTGAAAAAATCCTGGAAATTCAAGAAAAAATGGGGGCAGACATTGCCTCAACTCTTGACTATCCAATAAACTGCAAAATATTATCGGAAAACAGCAATATTCTTCGAACAGTTAACAATGCTAAACTGGCTTCTTCTTTGAAGAGAAACTCGGAGATGCTGCTTTTTGCAAGTATAAACGGCTATGACCCTGTGGTTGTTAGAAACGTAATAAAACATCTCAAAAAACATGGAAGTTTTGATGGTTTTGCCATTGGAAGTTTAATGCCAAAATACAGCAGCTATAGTTTCCTAGTAGACATTATACTTGCTGCAAGATTAGAAGCGGGTGACACTCCAATCCACGTGTACGGGCTAGGAAGTCCGCTCATTTCTCATCTGTTAATTTATCTCGGCGTAGACTCTTTTGATTCCTCATACTTTATTGTGGCTTCGGGTAAAAGAAATTACGCCATCCCAGGTTTAGGCCGAATAGAATTCAAAGATTTATACAAGTACTCTGCGTACATAAAATGCGAGTGCCCAATATGCAAGACAACACCTCTTTCAGAGATAAGGCGAAGTCGAAATCTTATAACATTGCATAATCTCTGGACATTATGGAATGAAATAGATAAAGTTAAAATAGCCATAAAAGAGAACAGGGTTGAAGAATATATCACCGAACGCCTTTCAAAGGCCAAGTGGGCAAAAAAGACTTTTGAATACGCAAAACGCAGAGTTCGCTTTCGCTTTCCAGGTGGTTAATTATGGTTGAAAGAAAAACAATGAGGCCAATAACTCTCAGAAGAATCATTGAAATATGCAGTTTATCAACAAAGGACAAAGGATTAACCGTGGAAACAGTGTCAAAGAGGCTAAATTCAAACACGTCAAGGGCTAAAGAAATGCTCCTTGAAGTTGAAAAAATGGGCTTGCTGAATCATTCCGGAAACCAGTGGACAAAAAATGAGAGAACTAGCAAATTTATAGAATATTTTGAAAGAGAAGAATGGAACAAGATTCACCAATACTTTCTAGAAAACTACCAATTTTATAAAGAGTTCATCCAAATCCTTCAAGGTCACATGAACAGTTCACAAGGTCTAAGCCTAGACGATATCGTTAAAGAGTCTGCGGATCATGGGTTGCATTTAAACAAGACGGCGGTTGAAGTTTTAGTAGATTGGTGTGAACGCCTAGGGGTAATTCAAAGGAACCTCTACACAGCTAAAGTTTACTTATTAAGAGAGAACACTGAAAACCTCGAGTGCTTCATTAAAACTCTCGTTAAAATTTACCGTAAACATGCATTTTCGCTTTGGCGCAAAGAAGTTTACGTTGAAATACCACTAATCAGGGAAAGCGTATGTGAAGAACTTAAAATCTCTCGGAAAACTTTTGATGATCTGCTGAAGGAAGCCTATTTAAAGAATGTTGGAAAAATCGAATTTAGCGGTGCACCTATAACTACTCTTGCCAAAAAAAGCCCGCTTAGCGAGAAAAAAATAACTCCGGTTGGGAAAGAGGCAATAATGTCGGCAAGTTCCACTTTAAAAAGGGAAAGAGAAGGCTTAACAATTAATAAAAAATCTTATTACTACCTTGCCATCCATGAAACAGCCTGAGCTATCATTTATAATCTGATAGCATGACTCATGTTGTGAAATACTTTGGAAGCACTTTTAGTAAAGAAATAATCACAGCTGCAGCTCCGACTGTTCCGACGAGTCTTTCATAAATCATTAGCGGTAGCACTCCAACAAAAACTTGCCATGGAAGGCCGAGAAGATGCACGGCAAATATCATCATCATCCCCTGCTCGGTCATTGTTGAGATATACGTGTACAATGGTATTTTTAGATGCTGTGGTGTCATTTTCTTTAATGTACTTACCACGGTAAGAGCTATGGCTACCGAGTGGGGTACGATAAAGTAGGGAAATGGGTAATTTTTGATTAAATAAGCTGTGATGGCCCCAACCAGAAAAATTGAAGTCGCCAACGCACCGTGTCTTGTTTTATGGTATGTTAGGCTTCCAAGGGTTGCTCCTACAACTGGCAGCAGAATTGTGTAGGGTCCAAACATGGCTTGTGAAGGCGATACGCAAAAGGCGATAATTCCTCCAAAAAGCGAGGCAAATAATGCTTCTAATGGGGGTAATAGGATAGCTATTACTGGTGTGATTATGAGGTTTAATGCAAGAAAACTCGGCGCTCCAATGAACATGCTTATTGGAACAAGGCTTGTAATCACGTAAAGTGCGGCAAAGACTCCGATTCGCGAAGTCCTAAACGCTTTGTTAGATGATGTTGCCTGCTTCATTTTTTAACCTTCCCTGCAAGCA
>JAWBPV010000077.1:0-6603 GCA_039000425.1 Candidatus Aenigmatarchaeota archaeon | reverse complement strand
AGGCACAACAGATTATAGCTTAGAGTGTATTGAAAATTGTGAAGTAAAGCTTTATCCTGGTTTGCTAAGTCCTCCCTTTGGGGTTGTTAAGTTAACTAACAAGCTAGGATTTACTGAAACATTTGAATTAAGACTTGACCAAAAAGGTAATGAAAATGTTTTAAATTGTGTATTAAAAGAAGGAAATTTTGTAACTCTTCAGGATGGAGAAGAGAGAGAAATAAAGTTAAGTTGTAAGCCAGTAAGTCAAGCAGCTGGGAATGAATATACAATTGAAATTATTTCAAGGACAACAAGCTTGCAAGAAAATTTGGAAAAAAGCAAAACAATAAAGCTAAAAGTTTTAGAATGTATAGGAGTAAGGGATATAGTTTTTTATGATAGGTCAGACAAGGAAATCAGCTCTAATTCTATTAATGCTGGGAAGCAAATAAAACTCAAAATTTTAGCAGAAGGGTGTAAAGGCAAAAATTTCAACTTAGCTGTTAATCATACCGAATATGTTATTAGAAGTGAAACTTTAACTGAGGACTCCTATTATTATCCTGGTAAACAATTATATAGTTATGTAAGTACTCCTGGAACTTATACTTTTTATGTTTGGGTTGATGTAAACAGTAATAATATAAAAGATGAAGGAGAAGTTTATTCTGAAAGTTTGACAGTTAATAATCCTTTACCTCAGAGTGGTAAAGATTGTAGCCAATGCAATCAAATATGCAGTTTTTCTAATAAAAATCTTTGCACATATTGGTACCAGAATTGGGATTGTTTGTTGGGATGCCGAAAGCCGTGTAGCTTAGGTTGTGATCCTCAGTCATGTAAAATAGAAAATCTGAATGATTGTACGAACTACTCTAGTGTTTGTTGTATTTCTGAGAATGATACTTATTATTCAAATGGGCCTGGAATACCTTGCTTCTCTTTAGATAATTTGAAAGAATTTGCACTAACAAAAAACTTCTGGTGGGGAGGCTATAAATGTGAGTATATTTATCCATCTCCAAAATGTGATTTTACTGTGTATAATACAAAAAACATATTGGTTGAGGACGGTATGTATGCTATATTCGAAAACGACTGGCCAGCTAGCGAAAATGAATGTCGAGGAATAGGTTTTCCATATCCTTCAAACCCGCCAGAAGATTTAGGTTCAGCCCAATTAACTACTATTTCAACACCTCTTGGAAACCATAATGCATGCAAACTATCAGATGATTTACCACCATATTCAACATGGATTTATGTAAAAATCTCAGAAATCTCGAGGCCAGTTTATGGAGTAATAGTTTCCATCTATGTAAATGAATTGAACTGTGATTGGTGGTTATTTCCTGTTTTAACGCTACAAAGTAGTACCTACTCAAAATTTCATATATTTTTACATAATTCATCAGGATGGATTAATGCAGGTACTTTTGAAGTAGAGGCTAACAACTCTGAAGTTAGCAAAACAATAACCATTACTCCACAAAATGAATTCGCATGGAAAAATATAGATGCTATTTTAATCGCCCATGCGTATACCTATAGCTCTCGATTATGTCTACAATTTACACTTCCATATGTGGAAGAGAAATATGTTAATGGTTACATCGACTATGTAGGTTTATTAACAGCTGATAGATCAACACCTTTCTGCACAGATGGTCCTGGAAATTTCAACAGAATAGTAAACGATGCTTCAACTTGCTACTGGGGATTAGATTGTCCTATAAGCGGAAATGGTTGGGTTGGAAATAAAACTACTGCAACAGGATTTTTAGGGGAATGTAATTGCTCTTCAGGAACTTGCGGTTATGGATATTGCGAAAAAGAAATAAATGGAAATAGGTTCTGCTTTTCAGGAGTAAAATGTATGAATGGCGGATGGGTATTTGAGAAATTTGAAAAGTGTGAGGCAGGAAATTGCACAGCTGAAGGGTGTAAATAATGGCAACTACAAAAGTCATCTTTGTAATAATTTTTGGAATAATTTTGCTCATTCTTCTCACCTTAATTCTTCTTCAGTTTGGAAAGATTTACGAGGAAGAATATGGAATAGAAGCTCTTTTTAAGAAATTGCAAGAAGCTATAGAAAACTTTCTAAAGAATTTTATAGGCTAAGGCTTAACATTTATATTCTCCTTTTTTCTAAATCTAATTATGGAATTGAAAAAAGGAGTGGCAATTCCTTATATAATAGCTCTAGTGATTGGAATAATAGTATTAGTATTCATAATATACTGGGTATACAGGCTATTTACAGCACCACAGATAAGTTATGAAGATTGTAGGACAAGAGCTGTACAATGGTGCCAAGCATGTAGAAGTATTAATCCTAATCTAGAGCTGGATAAGGGAGATATTGGGGTAACAAACTTAAATTCCATAACATTAGACTGTGCCAAACTCTTGTATGCTAGGTTTAAAGATGACCTTGACTTTTATAAAGATCCGAACGATCCAAACACAAAAGGGATTGAATGTGATAATGATCCAGACGGAGATGGAAAAGTAAATGCTGTAGATTTTTGCAGAAAAGTGGGTGCCTAAACTTTTCCTTATTTTAATTTTTAAAATCAAATTTTAATTAATGGCAATAGGAATCAACACAATAGTCCTAATAGTTTTAGGAATAATAGTTTTGGCTGTTATGATTTATGTGATATTAACAGTTTCTAAAACAGAAACTGTTGACTGCAATAAATATAAAGCTGATTTTAGCTATTACTGCAACATTTGCTACAACTCAAAATGCTCTTATTACAGAATTAAAGATTATAATCCAAACTTATGCAAATTCTTGAATAAATGCAATGTTGCTTGCGATGAAAATAAAAATCCAACATGCCAAGATTTGGTACTTCAATGCCAAAGTATTGGAATAGATTTTGCAGGATATTGTCCTTAATTTTTAAAAATTAAAATATTGAATATGAAAGGTGCTATAGACACTTTAATTTTAATTTTTATGATAATAGGATCAATTCTTGCAGCTTTTCTTATACTTCCTTCCATGTTAGAAAATATAGGAAAAAATTATTGCATCCGAGACCAATTTAACGAAATTAGAAATATAGAAGAAGTTGCAAAGGAAATGGGTCTTGGCATGTCAAAATCAACTGGCTTTGATGTTAAGTGGTGTACAAAGTGTATTTGGTATGAAAGTAATGAAACGCATAAGTGGCTTAAAGTTTGGATCAAGGATGAACCAAATCCACAAATAAGGTATGTGGAAAATGTTTATTATAATATAGGCACAAAACAAAGCGAATCAAGACTTAATAAGGATGATTTTGAATATAGCTTTTGGATAAAAAAAGGAGAAGTTAATTGTACAAATTGCTATAACGAAACAATTACTCCTGGCTGCTGATAAAGAATTTTCTTTTAAAAAACAAATTTTAATTGTGACATCTGTTAAAAAACTTCCGCTTGTGCTTGCAACGATGATAGTAATTCTTGTAATCAGCTTATTTGTACTTCTTGGTTTTCTTCCACCTCTTAATGTAAGCGCACTAATACAAAGACAGAGAGAAGAAATTGAAAATATAAACGAAAAAATTAGGCTTGCTAGAGATACTGGAAATGAATATATTGAAATTTTTAAAATGGAAAGTACAACAAAATGTATTTGGTATGAAAGTAATGAAAAAGTTTTGAAAGTTGTTTTTCATCAAGAGAAAGAGCCTGTTAGCATTCCTGTAGATGTTGGATGGGGAGCAAGCGGAAAGTTTAATAGTAAAGATAATGCATTAATTTCCCCAGGCTTTTCTTACAAATTTTACATAACAAAACTTGGAATTGTAGATTGCCTTAATTGCGAAAATAATGTGGGTAGATGTGAGGTATAAAAGATGGGAGTAAGCATAGGCGATTTGCTTATCATGATAATTGGCTTAATCCTTTTTATAGTAGCACTTATAGTTTTACTTAATCACATAATGGCTCAGCTGTATTTTTTCACTTTAGATCCATCAAAAGCGGTTGCTTTGGATATTTCCATGAGAATTTTAAGTTCTATGTCAACTCCTGGAAAAGTTGAAATGGAATATAAAAATATAACAACAAACATTTTTTACACTTTTTCTGATGCAAACAAAGTTTTTTGCGTCTCTGCTAGGTCGCAAATTGCAACAGTTAAAATGATTGATTGCGTTTCGCTACCTTTTGAAGTCAATTTAAATAAAGAGGAATCGCTTGGCTTTAAGCTAAAAATAAAGAAGTGGTTTAACAGGTCTTACGAAAAAGCAGAGGTTGATGTTGAATGGTTACATTAAGTTTAAAGTATATATTATTTGCTGCAGTAGCTTGCGCGGTACTTGCAGCAGTGCTTCTTTTTGTTAGTTCAAGATGGCTTGATATCCAAGGCTATAGATATCAGCTCGATACTCAAAGAATAACAATAAATATGCTAAACTTGATTTTATCCAATAGCCCGATTGTAGAAAGATTTAGCGAAGACGACCCAAACAGGCTAATTTTAAACAGCAAAAAATTAGATATTCTTAACAAAGATGACTGGGAAAAAAACTTTGACCTTTTGGAATTTGATTACAATTTAACCATAATTGATTTGGTTAACAACAAAAAATGGAGCTTTTCAAACATTTATTTTGGAGATAGCGAATGCTACTATGAAAGTATGAGGATAAGTGGATATGCGGATGTTCCTGTTGTAATATCTTATGGAAAGGAAAAGCATCCTGGAAAGGCAAGCTTGAATTTAAGAAAAACACCACTTTCAGAACTTGCTTTCCGCATTTCAGAAGGTTTTATGAGAGATAAAATGGGATGGGGGAAATATATAAGAGGAATAAGGATAGATACAACTCAAGTAAAAGGAGTTGAATTTCTTGACGATAAAATCTGTTTAAAAAAAGATAGCGAAAACTTTTGCAAGTACATTTTCAAAGGTGATGCGAATCTTGTAATTGATGAAAGTGTTAAATCTTTCCCGCTAAATGCTCCGAAATGTATTGACATAATAGTTGAATACGATCCCGATACTCGTACAATAAGTGTGAAAGCATGAGAAGAAAAGGGCTTTTATTAGAAAGTGGTTTACTTTTGTTAGGCAGTACTGTAATTACTATGATGTTATTTGTATTGTGGCTGTTGAATTTCAAAATTCATATATATCAAAGAATTATAGAGGAATTCCACTACAATAGAGTCCAAGAAATTCCTTTAGCAATAATTTCATCAGATTACCAAAAAGAAGCTTTTGTTGAAAAAATTAACAAAGCTTATTATGGGTTTTATTCTGAAGATGAAATTGAAAATTTTAAAAAAACAGTGAAGAGTAATGCTACCGAACAAGTTGGGGAAAGTTATTGGTGGATGTTAAATATAGAAAATTTATATTTCGGAAGAATATATGGAGAAGGATGTAGAGTTAGAGAAATTATAGAAAAAAGTGAATTACCTCCTTATGAGGAAACAAGATATTGTTACTGTAGTGGGTGCCCTATAAACAAAAAGGTAAAGGCTGAGATTTACTCTTGTGAAGTTGTACTTCCGATTTCAGAATGCTTAGGTAGCTTAACAATTAACATTACCTTTTTCAACGAAACCTTTCCATTCCCTTTAACTTTTAATGGTAGTAGCAAATTTGTAACTGAAATGAGGTTTAATGCTTATGCTTAGCAAAAAAGGTATAGGAGCTGGAATAGTAGCAGTGTTAATAATATTGGGTTTACTCTTTATTTTTGAACTTGTAATTTTTTCCCAGCATTATTATCATGGTAAGCAACAACTAAGAGCTTTAGGGGAAGCTCAGCTTTTATCAGAATCAAGCAAGCTAGAAACTTGGGTAAGAAGCTTTCAAAAAGCTTCTGAATTAAGCTTAATAGAATCTATAATCGATACAAGCTCAACTTTGCTACCTTATGAATTCGAGCAAGATTATTCGCCATCTAACTTACCTTACTGGCAAATTTATGATAATCTAATAGAAATTTGCAGTGAGGATGTTTTGGAAACATCTGTAAAATCTCCAAGTAGTTATGAAAGTAATTCTGGTTGGATTAACCCAGAAAATGTTTTTTCTTCTGACGATTTGAGAGCTTTTGCTTCGCCCCCTTCCTTATCCTCCTCAACAATTGTTTACAAAGGGTTTAATTTTGAAATCCCAGAATCTGAAATAAAAAAAGTTGAAGTGGGAGTAGAATGGTATACTTCAAATCCTTCTTACGAAAATCTTTATATTTCAGTTTCTTGGGACGGAGGAATAAGCTGGTATGAAAAACAACTTTTAACTCAATCCTCTGAAAGCTTAGCTTTTATAGATTTTTCTTCTGCCACAAGTTGGAATCCTGAAAAATTAAAAGAAGGGAATTTTAAAGTAAAGTTAAGAGCTTACAACTCATACTCTGAAGGTGGAGGAGGAGGCGGATGCTATCCAAACTCAACTTATATTTTAACCTTTAACTCAACCCATTATATTTTCAAAAGTCCAGAAGAAATTAAGCCTGAAGAAAATGTGGTTTGTTACAAAGATGGTCTTAAATTATGTAAAGTTAATAAAATAGATAAGCATTTTGGTGAATGGGAGTTAGTTGAGTTTAAAGTTGGGAATTTAACTATAACTCTTACTCAAAACCATCCTGTGTTGCTTCC
>JAWBPV010000076.1:0-6615 GCA_039000425.1 Candidatus Aenigmatarchaeota archaeon | reverse complement strand
TAGAACTCTTCTTTTCCTATCTATGTCAAGGGCTCTTGTTTTTGTCAGGACCTCGATGTTGAAGATCTTTTTAAAGTAGTTTTCATCCCTTACGACATCGTAAGTTGTTTTTCTCAGCTCATCGACTTCATGAATCTGCCCGGAAATGAAGTAAGGCAATCCGCATCTCGCAAGCGAAATTCTTTCACCTTCATCTACAACCGTTATCTTCGCCTCTTCAGACAATCTCCTTAGCCTTGACGCACATTTTAGTCCAGTCGCACCAGCGCCAACGATTATGACTTCCATGAGAAAAGCGAGGTGAGATAATATTAAAGCTTACTGAAGTTTAAAAAGAGTTTGAAGGGCGAAAATCTTAAATACAATTTTCCCGCAATAGCTTAAAAGGGTCCGTAGCTTAGACTGGTCAGAGCGCCCGGCTCATAACCGGGCGGTCGAGGGTTCAAATCCCTCCGGACCCAGATTTCTTTTGAAACGAGAACGAAGGCGGGCTGAACTTGGTCTCTGAAGCTTTTTACGAGCTGATCGATGAAAGCTGAGATATTTGAAACGTTTTTTTACCATTGAGCTATATTGTCTTTGCTTTCGTATGGTTCTTGAAGGAAAAGATAAAAAAATAAAGAGATTTGGAGGAGAGATGGAAAATCTCTTTTGATTAGATAATTCCTCTTTTTTTGAGTTCTCTTATTTTATTTGCATCGAAACATAGAAGCTTTGTATACACGTAGACATTATCTGCTCCAGGTGGTTTGCAAACCCATTTTATTCTGCCTGGTGTTTCGCTCATCCAGCTGAAAGAAGACGTTTGAATAAGTAGTCTTCCATAGTAAGGATCCTTGATCCATTTTAGGATCCCTCTCTCATACCAGTTTTCAAGTTCAGAGCTCTCTTTAGGGGAATAGATTACACCTGTAACAACAGTTCCAGGTGTTGTTTTGTCTATACTATATTCAGTGGCTTTTTTTACAATTTCTTCAGCCTCGTGTTCCTTTGCCCAAGTTTCTATTTCCTCTCTTAATTTAATTTGGTTCTCTATTTTTAATCGCTCTTGCGGTGTAGGGTACTTCTCAAAGAGGTCGGGTCTACCCATTAAATTTGTTAATCCTTTCCAGTTTTCGTCACTGTAGCCAGCTATGAAAACACTTTTGCCATTCTTTGCTCTAACAACTGTATAAGCAAACACCGCAGGATCGTAGGGACCAAATCTAGGTACGAGTTTACCTGCTTCATGGTAATATTGTAAATAATAGTTGCAATGTCTTAATAAGCATTCAGCTGGCGAAACATCGATGTATTGTCCTTTACCAGACTGAATTCGATAAAAAAGGGCTAGAAGGATTGCATAAGCCCCCCATGCTCCACCCGTATACCAGGCCATCCAATTTCCTATTTTCAAAGGGATTTTATATTCCTCAGGAACTGTTGGATCGAATTCAGCTTCGCCTGTTACTGACATTATACCTGAAATTGCCTGGTCTATGAGATCATAATCATTTACGTCCTTTACATTTTTTCCAAACTTGCCTGTAGAAGAAAATGAAACGTAAATCAATTTCTGATTTATTTTGTTAAGTTCTTCATAACTTAAGTTCTTTGGCGTTTCACTCGGTTTAAATGACTCTATAATCACATCTGACTTTGCGATAAGCCTTTTAAGTATCTCTAACCCCTCATCACTTTTATAGTTTAGCGTGATATGGTATTTGTTTCTACTTTCGACAATGTATGCTAAACCGGTATCCTTTATTAAAATTCCCTCAGGAGTCATTTTTCTTGCTATGTCTCCTCCAGGTAGTTCAATTCTTATAACCTCAGCTCCCAACTCAGCTAAAATTGAAGAACAAAACAATGCAGCAAAGTTTCCTGTAGAGATATCCAAGACTCTAATTCCCTCTAAAGCTTCTGGTTTTTCATGAATTTTCGAAGGATCAGTTAACCTTTTTACCCAATGAAAGTAATCCTCCGACATATTAGACACCACTAAAAGAATAAGCCACTCCTACCATCCCAATCTTCTGGTGGATTTGTTCCCTTTCTACTCCATTTTCCGATTACGCCCTCTCTTTCAAGCTCTTGAATCTCCTCTAAGCTCATACCAAGGATTTTTATGAAGACAAATTCGTTATCGAATCCCAGTGGTCTGGCAACCCATTTTATCCTACCCGGTGTTTCTGACATCTTAACAGCCTGAACTTCTGCTAGTTCTCCCCATACATGATCTTCGAATATCCATACAGTCTTCCTACTTCTTAAATGTTCATTTTTATATATATCTTCAAAATTAAATACCTTATTAGCTGCAAAACCATATTTTTCAGCAACTTCTTCTATCTCTCTTGTTGTTTTAGTTATACAAAAATCTATTAATTTTTTATCTATTTTTTCTATGATATAGTGCCTTTTGAGGGGGTCCATATATTCGCTATATTCCTTCTTCTCTAGACCCAAACATTTGCAAAGTCCTTCAAATTCTTCTTCTCTATATGCCACTATTGCGATAAACCCGTCCATGCATCTATAAACTCCGGAAGGAAGCACGGCGATATCTCGGTTTCCAGTTCTCTCCCTATTCTTTTGAGTGAGTCCTACATATAGCCAAGTCCAATCTGACCATCTAACTGCTGTCTCGTTTTGGGAAATATCTATATACTGACCCTTTCCAGTTCTTTTTCTATAGATAAGTGCTGCCATTACAGCTATAGCACCTGTTATCGATGCGGCAAAATCTAAAAGCCAAGCACCAAATTTAATTGGACCTCGCTCGGGAAATCCTGTGACGTACATCATACCACTTTCTGCCTGTGCAGTTGCATCATAAGAAACTCTTAAAGCATTTCTACCCCACTGTCCAAAACCCGAAAGCGAGAGATATATTATATCGGGCTTAAGCTCCCTTATCTGTCTATAGCCTATACCCCATGAATCTGTTGTACCAGGTCTGAAATTTTCTATAATAACGTCGCATTTTCTGGCAAGCTTATATATTATCTCTTTCCCTTTGGGTTTTCTTAGATCGATTGCGATGTGTAGCTTGTTGTGGTTTTGCTCTTCAAAACCCGGCGAGAGTGTTTTATAGTAGAAAAACCAAGGTGTTACGTATCTCATCACGTCTCCTACTCCAGGTAATTCAACTTTTATTACTTCGGCACCGAATTCAGCTAGGAAATCTGAAGCAGCAGGTCCAAGAACGACGTTTGTTAGGTCTAGAACCCGGATACCCTCAAGCGCTTCTGGTTTTAGACCTATCTCATCCATAGAACCACCTAAAAAATTACACTTCCATGGCGACTTTTATTTCTTTTTCGATGTCTTCCTCGGAAGCTGTTTTTGTGAGAAGAGAGACGAGTATCATGACAACCAGTGTAATTAAAAGGGCAATACCATAACTCGGAATTCCGTATGGCATTTTCCAACCCACTCCTTTCTCTAATATTAGGAACGCGATATTCAGTGTGAGACCCGTTAGAAGGGCAGCTATGGCACCTTCTTTGGTTGCTCTTTTCCAGTTCAAACCTAGGCCAATAATCGGGACAATTGCGCAGGCAAAATAACCCCAACCCAGCGCTCCAAGTATTGCCACAAGATATCCTCCGAAATAACCGAAAACCAAGGCGACTATGGTTAGCAAGATTGTGACGACTCTGCCCCATCTAATTTGTGCATCTCTCATAAGTTCTTTACCAACTGCTTTTGTTAGATCTCTAACGATGGCTGCGACACCAATTGAAAGAAAAGCACTTGAAGTGGACATTATCGCAGCTAATAAGCCTGCATAAACGATTCCTGCAAGTATCGGTGGAATTTTGGCTAAAAACGATGTAGCGGCTTCATCGGCAACTTTTAAAGGCGCTATTTGCCCAGTTACAACGAACCAAAGCGCTGTATAGCCTACGAAGATCCAAAGTAAACTCGAAAGCATATAACTGCCTCCACTTATTACAGCTCCCCATTTCAGGTCTTCAAATCTTCGAACTGCTATGAATTTTGTAGCAAGATGTGGCTGTCCCAAATTACCAATGACAAAGACAAAATACCACATGAGAGCTAACATCCAAGTTCCAGTCCCTAGCGGATCTACTTTCACGGGATCTTTTAGAGCTATTGGTTCAAAAAGTCCAGAAGTCCCACCAGTAACAACCAAAGCGATTATTAGAACTCCAATAGCTGCTATTAACATTACAATTCCCTGCATGACATCGGTCAATATACTTGCAGCCATCCCAGCTATAGCTGTATAGATCATCGTAATTCCAAATATAATCAGTATTGCGATTTCAAGAGGAATTCCCAGTAGCCCTGCCACTACGTATCCACCAGCCAATACTTGTGTACCTAAATATGCAAAAACACCAAGCACGAGACTTATAGCTAATAAACCTCTCACTGCCTCGCTCTTAAATCTTAAAGCAGCTATGTCAGGCAAGGTGGCAACGGGTTTTACCTCTGTTATGAGTCTAATTCTTTTTCCTATTATCCACCACGAAAAACCGAAAGCGGCAGCTTGGGTTAGAGTTATCCAGAGAGAAGTTGCACCCATAGCATAGACCAAACCAGGACCACCTACAAAGCCAAATCCACTCATTATTGCAGCGAAACTTGCAATTCCTACTATCATTGGTCCAAAAAGTTTATGAGCTCCGTAGTATTCTTCTGCAACCTTAACGTATTTTTTAGCGTATATTCCTATTCCAAAACTTAGAATAAAGTAAGCAAGCACTATTGCAACAATTAATGGATCGCTCATTCTTTTACACCTCCTTCTTTTATTTCATTAATTTTCTTTTTAAATTCTTCAAAAGCCGGTTTTGTAAGTTTGTTAAACAGAAGTGCGTAGCTAATTGTGGTGGGGATAAAAATCAGCAACCACATCACTGGGAACAACACAAAGAAGCCTGGATGCATTCCGAGAATCCAGAACTCTGGTACTTTCTTGTAGAAAAGGGCCCAGTAGTAGAATATAAGTGAGAGACAGATAGCCCATATCAAGAAAGATGAAATACCTATTATAATCGCTTCTTTTCTTTTTGAATTAGATGCACCAAGCGTTAACCAAAGCGAGAGATTTAGAGCCATCAAATAGGCGAAGATTTGCCAGTAGTTCAGCAGTGCTACTACCACGAGCAAAAGCGAAGTTATTCCAATTCCGAATACGACGCTATCTCTGAACTTCATATTTTCTTGGTTTTTCTACTTAACTTAAACTTTTATGCAACATATTTACTTATATTTAAAAAATTTAAAGATTACAGACGTTCAAAATTTCTAGGATCACAGATGTTTAAAACTTGGGGCAAAATTTTTTTCATAGCACTTCTCAATTTTCGTGAAATGTAGCCTTTCGATAAATTCAGATATGACGATAAATCATTAAGTTTTATTTTCTTCGGATCACAAAAATACCCCAACTCGATTGCAAACTCTAGAATTTGTCTCTCGATTAAATCCAAATTTCTGACCGAGTTTATGAGATTTACAAATAGTGAAATATTGGACAGAACCAATGAGAATTCTTCAGCATTTATGTAGCTATTCTTCTTTATATAAAATTCGTGATTTCTCTCCAAGTCACAAAGAGCATTCTGTAGGGATTCATAATCGTCAAAGCCTATATGCCAAATCTCTCTCCCTTTTTTGATGAAAAAAGGTCCGATAATATATCCACCATTTCTTTTTATTATATCCATAGCCTCAGTAAAGTGTATAGTCGTTTTAATCATAGCTCTATTTTTTTCCTTCTCTAAAACTTTCAAATCAACAAAATTTGGCTCTTCTTTAATCTCTTCTAGAGCTAAGTTCAGTTCTTCCGGATCTAATGCGTGAACATATCCTCTATTTAGTAATAGTTTATCAGTAAAATCCCAGAAAGTCATGTAGTACGTTACTTGCATCTTTTCCGAGTTTAGTATAAATGGACAGTCTGGTTGAACCATGTCCAGTATCACAAGATATACCATAATTAAAATTTAGGGAAGTGTTTAAAAAAATTTCCAACAACTTTAACTCCACAGAAATAAAATTGAACATTTTTAATATGAGCAGATATGAGCAGAATGAATCCCAAATTTAATTATATTGCTCATGCTAAAACTTATTTATGGGAATTGCTCCAGGAGGTAAAACTCTTTTGGAACTTTTGGAGGAATCAGAAAAGCTATATCGGGACACGGGATTCTACTGGGGTTTGGAGAGATTAGAACTTTACGAAAGAGATCCATTAAGATGGGAACGTGAAAGGGCGCAGCTTAAAGCTATAATGGTCCTTTCTCGGGAATCCGCAACAAGAATAGCAGCTTCACCAATAACAAGAAGCATAGGTGAAACTTGTTGGGTTCTCTACACTCCTGAAGGTGATTCCGTTGTGTTATCTACTGGAATAATCGTGCACGTCCATACAATGAGTGAGGAAATAAAATGGATGATTAGGAGAGGATATGAAGAAAACCCCGGAATAATGGACGGAGATCACTTTATCGGCAACGATCCCGCTCTTGGCAATGTCCATACAACGGATGTTCACACAATAACTCCTGTATTCTATAAAGGAACTCTGATAAGTTGGATTGGCTCAGTAACGCATCAGGTAGACATAGGAGCAAACACGCCGGGTCACGACAT
>JAWBPV010000075.1:0-6643 GCA_039000425.1 Candidatus Aenigmatarchaeota archaeon | reverse complement strand
AATTCATCCAAAAACAGTATGCCTGCATTTCTACTCAACACTCTCGCCCATCTTGGTGGTTTATACACAAAATGATTGTCCTGTCTGTCTGGCACCCCAATTAAATCGCTTGGCTCAACTTCAGTCAATCTCAAATCAACAAACACAAAATCGTTATCACCCACCTCAACATCATCACTGTATTCAACAAACCTCATCCCCTTTTCTTTTGCTATTTCTTCTGCTATTTCCTTAACAACAACACTCTTTCCGATTCCCGCACCACCCAATAACAGTATGCTCTGTCTATCACCATTCAAATACAACTTTTTGATAAACATTTTAACGTCAGTAATCTTAATGTCAAACTTTAATTCAGCCATACCTTCTCACCACCCACCTCAATCAAAAACACAATATATGTCAAAACCGCTTCTTCTACCCACAACCCATCCGCCAACCAATTCAACTTTTCCCATATGTTCCACCTCATTTCACTCACCCCCTCTCCAATTAAATCTTTGTAATTCATCCTATATAAACTTTTCTGTTTTTACTCGCATCATATCTCATTCACTAATGCGCTCGCTTTCAACTTTTCAAACTCGCTCTCATTCAATACTATACCCGTGTCATCATCATCAACTTTAACAAACACTATTCCCTCTTTTCTCATGTCAATACCAATGCTTGCTTCAAGTGAATAGTAAACAATCACATCATCACAACCAAATTCAATGAGCTCAATCTCGTCTGCACTCACTCTCTTTCCACTCTCTATTCTTTTCAACCATTCAACTGCTTCATCAACTACTTCATCATTTTTATCAATAACAACATACATCTCTTTTTCTTCATTCGTATACAATATACAAACAAAATCAAAAAACTCAATCCTGTTGTTGCGCTCTCTAAATCTTTCTTCTAAATATTTGAAACTTTCTCTAATTCGCTTCAACTTTTTTTCATTAAATCCATATATCGATTGCAATGCCATCTTTAACTTTCTTTTACCAATGTAATAACATGCAATCCCACTTTTTTCAACTATTTCAACTGCTCTTTTCACAAACTCATCATAATCCAACACTATTATTTTCTTGTCTTTTAATAATATCTCTTTCATCATAAACATTTCACCATCAATTTTGTCATCATTTCATCAAACTTCTTCTTATCAATAATGCATGCTTTCCCCTTTGTATGCCCAATTAAAATAATGTCCTCACCATCATGAATCACGTATTCAGCTCTGTTCAAAAACTCATTGTAATATCCAAGTTTACATACTTCATAACCCAATCTTTCCATCTCAACCTCTACCCCTTGTTCTATTGCCTTCGCCCATCTGCTTATTTTTTCAATCATGCTTTTACAATATTTTGACCCATCAACCAGTATTGCAATCTTGTTGCTTACCGAATCCCTAATGTATAAAATCAAATCAATAATTCTCCTTTCTATCACTGTATATTCAACCCCATAAAAATCATATGACCCCACTTTCTTCATTATGTGATTGTGTTTCCCAATGTATATTTTTTCACATTCCATCCTCAACCCGACCCTATACTGCTTGAACATTATCTCTTTCCCAAAAACAACAATTTTACCCCATGTTCTCATCATCATAACTCACTTATCATCAACTTCAACTTCAACTTTTCAAACTCACTTTCATTCAGTATGATGCCCTTCACTTCATCTTCTGTTATCACTATCTCAAACACATCCCCGTATTTCCATCTGTTTCCCTTTCTTCTTATTTTCAAATTGTTATACTTCGACATCAATACCAAAAATAATTCTTCATCCGTCATTGTCCTCATATCTCATCAACTATTGCCTTTATTTTCATTTCATTAAACTTTTCCTCATCCACAACCAAACTCCTTGAATAATTTCCCATCCTGCCTCTTAATATACAAACTATCTCATCATCATCACTCAACACTATGATCTGAAACACATCATCAACAAAGTTTGTATATCCACTTTTCAAATACTTCCATATCAATTCCTCATCCTCAATATTCATGCTCTGTGCTTTTTCAACTTTTTCAATAGACCGACTCAACTTTTCCACTATTTCCCTGTTGTCCTTCCTGTCTGTTACAAATAACATTTTCTTTTTCCACGTTGTTCCACAATATACTGCTAACTTTATCAAATCATCTTTATTATACTCTGCTCTGTATTCCGTTGTTTCATAATCCATCTTTATTCTTTTCTTTTTTGCTACGTAACCAATGTAATATATTCCATCAAAATCATATTTTTCCAATATTTCACGTCTACAATCCAAATATTTCCTCAAATACATAAAACACAACTCTTTTCCGACCGTCCTCACAATCTTCATCTCAACACCCATCCTCATCACCCCCTTCTCAATATACAATTGCATTTCAAACTATTTAAACTTTACTGTTTTTACTCACAACATCTTTGCATAATATTCCATTCTCAACTGTTCATATTTTTCTTTGTCTAATATGTAATATTCATCGCCTCTTTTAAACCAATATACTATGTTGCCATCATCATCACAAAAAACATAATCAGTGTCAACTAAAATCCCCCTTAAATTCAACCCCCAAATGACCTTATGTTCATCATCATCAACCTCTGCTTTTTTCAACTTTTCAATATGCTCTTTCACCACCTCAATGATCTCTCTTGCTTTATCTTCATTTTCATATATCACTAAATCATATTTTCCGTTATATATGTCAACCGCTAACTTTATTGAACTCATTTTCACATTGTTAATGAGCTCAAGATCAAAAAACCAATATGTAACTCGTGATGCCATTTCCAAATCCAATTTTTCATAACTACCAGTATATACATTTTTACCATGCAACTTCATCTTCTTCGCTTCTTCAATACTCACAAATTTAATTATTCGTCCATCAATCTCTATCATCATCATAACGCATCACCATAATCAAGTCATCATACTTATCCTTGTTATACTGCAATTTATAAAATTTCATTGACCCAATCTTATTTATTCAATGTCCAAAACTTTCATTTCCCCATTATTTGTTTCCCACATCCAACTATTAACACACCCAATATTCAGTATATATTCCAAATTTTTTATTCATCTTTTTCAACTTTTCCTCAACTGATATTACCTCATCCCTTCTCTCTTTTGCCAAATCCAATTCTTTACCTGCCATCTTCAACATATAATAATAATAATCCATTATTGCGTTCTGCATGCACCACTCAACTGCTTTACTTCTATCTGTTGCTATTCCCATTTTTCTCAACTTTGCTACTATTCTATCAACCATCTCAACTGTTGAAATTGATGTGTGAACTGTTATCAACCGCTTGCCTTCACCTGGTTTATCATATCTTTTCAATCTTTTTCTTTTTTCATCTTCCTTTACAATATCATGCTCATCGCTCATTTGCAAACACCTTATCTATATCCATAAAATCTGCTACATAAATTTTTCCTAATCCACCGCCTGTTATGCACCAACATGCCAATGCTAATGCATCAACAATATCATCACTTTCTCCTTCTTTCTTTATGTGCTCAATACCTGATGTTGTCACCTTTGTTCTAAAACCCTCAAACTGTGTCAACACAACTTCATCCCTCAATAAAAATATTTTTTCTTCTTCAATCATTCTTTTCAAATTATAATACAACTCTTTCCTCAGTATCGGTTTGCTAAAATTTACTTCAACTACTCTTGTTTCAAAATTCGTTTTATTCAACTTATCCCTTAACATATCTGCCATCGCACCCCATCCACTTGTGCTATCAACTGCAACTGCCAATGGTTTCCACTTCCTTATCAAATCAATAACCCAATTCAGTGTTTCATCCATTGTCCGCTTTTGTCTTAAATAATAATTGTGCATTTCTAATTGTTCAGTATCAACATTCACACCAATAATCACACACGCTGTATGATCTCTACCCATTCTCGCCCAATCAATACCAAAATAATAAACATAATTTTCGGCTGGTTCATTCTTTCTTCTTTTTATCTTTGCAACTTCATATACTTTACCAATATCAAAAAACGCATCATCTGCATCAACAAACTCCGCCATCATTTCCCGTCTAAAAATAATTTCTCCCTTCATCTTTCTAAATGTTTCAATTTCATCCCGCTTCAAAAACGGACTCTCATATGCCGTTATCCTGTGTTTACTCCATTCATTACTTATCCATGCTTGCCAAAAGAATCCAACTTTTCCATGGCTTGGTGTTCCCAATACAACAATCTGTCCATTCTTTACAATCAACGCCGGCAACACACTCACAAAAACCTCATCTGGAACACTCTGTGCTTCATCAACAATCACCATATCCGCTGTATAACCACGTATATATTCACCAGTATGCCCCGCTGGTAAACATCTTATCTTGCTATTATTATCAAATTCAATTTTTCTCATTGTTATCTTATTTGCGGTCGCCATCAAAATCGGATTCACCAACACTATCTCTCTTATCTTACTATATACAATTTCAGCCTGTCTTTCCGTCGGTGCAACTATCATTATGTCCTGATCATCAAAACACCATGCCTTCCATAACGCTTTAACTGCAACCACTGTGCTTTTCCCTATCTGTCTCGATGCACAAACAATAATCCTTCTGCTATCATCATACAATATTTTCTTCTGATAATCAGTTAAATCATATCCACACATCAACTTTGCAAACTTGTCCCTTTTTCTTTTTGCCAATTCTCTCAATTTTGCAATTGTCATATTTCATCTTCCCTCAACTCACCATATAATTTGCCATCCTCAACAAACCAATCAATATGACCATACAACACTGTCCCCAACATCGGCACTGTAAACACCTGTATGCCATACTTCTTATCCCGTATCAAATCCGCTATTTGACTCGCTTCATACACATTTCCATTCTCCTTTTTCAACTTGTTCAATATATGTTTCCTCATATCATCCGACATTCTTTGCCAAACAAATGCTTTTACCTCTTTCATCTTTTTATCCAATATTTCAAAAACAGTATGTGCAAACCGCTCAGCACTATATTTTTCTTCAACTCTCTTTCTCAACTCCTTTCTCCAATATTCAACTTCATCTTCTATCTTCTTTCCCAATATGTCCCTCAACATCTGTATTTGCTCATTTACTGATTTAAATATAAATGGATAATCCTCACCAAACAATTCTTCAAACGTAAGCCCTGCTGGCACCACTGGTATTCCACCTAAATATGCACTCTCAACCATTGATATGCAAAATGTTTCATGTGCCGAGTTAAACGTGTTTATGTGTTTTATCGCAATCTCATTCAAATAATCAATTTTATTTGGTTTAAAAAATGGAACCACATATTCTTTACTCGCATACTTTATATTTTTCCCCGCTCCCGTTAATGACAATTTCACTTTAAACTTATATCCTTCCTTCTGTAACCTATCAAACACATCAAATGTTATTTCTGTCCTTTTATAAAATTCTGTCCTATGATTATAAATAAACACATTTTCATCAACATCCTTAACTTCAATCTTTCTCATTGTATCCGTTATTATCGGTAAGCCAACTACTGTGCTTTTTTCTTCAATTTCCCTTCTTATTTCCTCACCCCAACCAAACCTTTTCATTTCATCTTCAAACATCCATTTTGCATATCTTGAATTATACAAAACAATATCCGCATTCCTCATCCCAATCATTTGCAAATCTCTCAACCCCCTATATGTTTCATAAAATGCCAAAGTTGGATGTATGACCCAATGATTCATCACTGCTACAATTGGCCATCTATATTGTAACGATGGATCCAACACTTTCATCATCGTAACAGTTTCAGGCACATTAGTATAAAGCAATGATACAAAATATTTGTTTATCACTTTCTTAACTAAATTACTATCAAACCATACATTCTGCTCTCTTTTCCCACTTGGAAATGGTATCCCGATTGGTAAAACATTCTCTCTTTCAAATAAAAAATTATCATTCAAACGCACATCTTTTGGTAATGCAACAACAAAAACAACTTTATCTTTATCCGAGCCATCAACATAATTCCTCAACATTGTATAATTACTGTCATAATCAAAATTTTGTTCACTCAACATTATCCATAACAACAAATTCATTCTCGCCATCAACCGCTCACCTCAACAACCTTGCAATCGCTTCCGCATTATTACTTGCTCTTGTTCTCTCTTTCTCTCTTTCAATTGCATCCTTAACAACCATGTATTTTTCATAATCATCAAATTTAATCACAAGTTTATATATTGCTTTTGAATATTGCTTTCTTTCAATTCTAAATTCATCATCAATCTCACTTTCAAAATCCAAATCATCATGTCTTATTATTTTTCTTATATCATTACCAGTAAACCCAATCTTCCTCAACTCATTTTCATCAAATTCACGTAAAAACCTTTTCAACTTATCAATATCCCATCTCGCATCAATCCCGTTCAATATTGCAATCAACTCCCGCTCTCTTTTCTCATCCACATCAACAAATACAACATCAACCTCGAAATCATCATCATACATGCTCATCAAAATATCAAATCGCACATTGCCATTCAATATTTTCCCTGTTCTCCTATTCACAACCAATGGTTCAACGCATCCATATTTTTGTAAACTGTATTTCAATGCATCCAACTTCCTCTTA
>JAWBPV010000074.1:0-6710 GCA_039000425.1 Candidatus Aenigmatarchaeota archaeon | reverse complement strand
AGCAAAAAATAAACAAAAAAACAAAGCAAAAAAAACGACGACGAAAAGACCGACGACAAAACAAAAAAATAATATAAAGAATAATATCGACCCAGAGCCCACCCACCCACCCGTCGGGGCGTCCGTCCCAGCTCGACAGCTCGACAGGACGGCAGGACGGCAGGACGACAGCTCGACAGGACGACAGCTCGCTACCGCAGAGGTCGTCGTCGAGGTCGTCGCCGTCGCCGTCGTCGAGGTCGAGGGGACGGACGCCGTAAAGAGGGCCCCGCCCAGCTCGACAGGAGGTCGGCTCTCTATCGAGAGCCTCCACTCGTCGAGGGGCGGGGCCGTGCCTTGTCCGACGAGCAAGGCACGGAAATCCCGTCTCAGAACCTCGTCGGAGTTCTGGACGGGATTTCTTACTCTTTCTTTTTCGCGAAAAAGAAAGAGTAACAGAAAGAAAAAGGCGAGTTAAAGGTGCAAAAAAAGGAGAAAGTCAAGCTGAAAGAAAAAAATCAATCAAAAAATGCACGGCAGAAAAAAACCCAAAAAAAAGCAAAGGAAAAAAAATTTAATTCAAAGTTAAAGTTGTCGGTACTGTACCATGAACTGTCAAAAAGATTGTTAAACGCATAAATTATTTAAATGCGAAAATCTTAAATAAAGCATGGTGACACGAGACGATTTGATGGAACTACTTTCAACAGGCTTTAACAAGTTTCTGTATGACAACTTTAACAGCACAGAGTCGCTAATATTCACAAGAACAGGCTCAGCAGAAGAAGAAAAAAGATTAATGGATCTAACATTAAAAACTGGAATAATGGCAAACTCAACGCTAAAAGCAAGATACAACATGAATATATTCAACATATGTTATGGCAAAGCTTACTTTAACCTTTATGTTAACTCAGTTAAAGATGTGTTCGCATTCTTCGGCTTCAAGGTTACGCCTGAAGACCCAACAAGCACAATGACAGAAGAACATGCTGGAGTAATGATAGAAAACGGAAAACTTTACTTTTCAACAGCAAACGGGTCAAACCAACAAAAGAGTGAAATAATCGGAATAAACCCAACAAGAGACATGATTTATAAAATAGAATACGATAAATTATATACCTTTCCATTACCTCAAACAATACCATATTTCGACACATTCCACATAATACCACAAGACAGAATTTGGACATTGAGGCAACAAAACAGTACTTTTCCACCAAAAGACACTTCTTATTATTGCGTATTTTTCATTAAAAACCTTGTAGGCAAAGACAAATTCATAAAAATAAAGAAATTTGTTTATGGAGAGAGATATGTCGATTAAAGCGAACTTTAAACCAGATTTTGATAAACAGACAAAAATAGAGCAAGAAGTCAAATCACTAGTGGAAGGACTAACAGACAAAATAAATTTAGTGTATTATATCGTTTTTGCTAAGCAAGTAAACAAACTAATAGGAAAATACAAAGGCGAGGTTTTAATAAATGAACTAAAGATATTGGACGAGATTTGGGAAAAAAGAGGACTAGACCCTCAACTACTGTTAAAGATAAAGCTTTACTATTACCCTCAATATCCACATCTTATAAATTACTTCAGGCTAGACATATCAGAATTAGACGGACCTGATGTTTTAGCTTAATAATAAAAGAAAATGGAAATCAAACACGCAACAGTAAAAGCACCAGGGGATAGACTTTATGCAATAGCTGACTGGAACGCAACACACAAGTTAAACATAGTTTCATCTGTAAAGGCTGCAGTAGTAATGCAAGAATTCATAACAGGAGAATGGGAACCGATAAATTACGATTCAAGTTTTGGCTGGGACGTCGGAGGAGAATGGGACAACACAACACACGAGTTCACTGCAAACGCAGACGGATATTATTTAGTAATTGCAAGTATCGGTTTAATGCCAGTAATAAGTACAACAGACTTCGAGTTTGGGATAAAAGTAGACGGGCCAGTAACAACAATAACTCCAGTGAGACATATCAGAATTTACGAAGTGAGACAAGTTCCACCAGGAAATGAAATAAGAAAATTTACAGCACAAGTTAATTGTATATGTAAACTAAGGGCAGGCGAGAAAATACTAATAAGTGCATACTCAAACGTAACAGCAAAGACAGTAGAAGACGAACAAGTAAATCAGCTATTCATTCAAAAAATATCTTAAATAGAAAAATATTTAAAGGAGTGACACTAGACTATATACATGGTACGCGACGCAGGTAGAAGGACAGCCAAGTACTCCGCGAAGCTAGTTGGTGACGTCGTAAAAAACAGATTCGACGCAATGAGAGACATGATGGTAGAACAAGCGACAGACAGATTCGCAAACTTGGTAGAGAAAGAAGAAGCAACGAAATCGATTCTCGTAAATGCAGGAGTTCCATCTACACAAGTTCCTTTTTATCTATCTTATTCTAGAGAGTTATGGGGTTTAACTTTGAAACACACAGGAGCAATATTGAGAGCAGAGGCACAGCTAGCTAAAGATAAATGGGCATCAGCAGCAAGAGGACTCAGTGGAGCTTTATTAATACAAATAGCAAGCGGAGTATATGGTATATCTCTAACTTAATGTCCTCATGATGGAACAACTTGAACCCATAAAGGGGGATCAACCTATTTATGAAATCATAAAAAGAGAGGATTTAGTAGCTGCATTTAGGGAAGCATTGGAGCGAGCTTTAACAGAAGTTCTAGAAAGAATAAACAGATTTATCGACATATACACAGCTATTGAAGTACCGGCATTGTGGACATGGGATTATTCGAGCAGATGGGATTATGATATGTGGTGGTAAAATGTACATCGTAGTTAAGAATTTAAAAACAAATGAAAAGAAAATTTTTGACACTCTGGAAGAAGCTGAAAAGTATGCTGAAACGTTGGACGAGGTAGAAATCGAAATAATAGAAGAACAATAAAAATGACATTCAAAGGAACAATAAAAGTAGGTAAAATAGGCTGGTTAACTTACAGAGGACTAGATGGAAAACGTAAGGGACCACTCTTGGCTGTGTGTGTAGGAGCTATAAGGAGTGTAGTCGGACAGTACTATAGATTTAAGGTTTTTAGATTGTTCAAGCAATCTTATTTATTATCTTTAAAACAAGAGGATATCATAGAGTTTGACTATATATTTAGGTAAAAAAAATGGCTGTAAGTACAAACATAAAACATAGAGCTGTTAAGTCAACATTAGATAAAGGATATGCGTCAGAGTGGAACGATCACCATGTAATCGCATCAGGAGAAGCATTCCCAGAAGATCCAGAGGAAGGCTGGTTTTTTTATAGAACAGACTTGCATAAAATGTTTTGCTATGATGGAACAACATGGAGGGCATTATGGTAGAGACTGCGGATATAGTAGCAATTACTTTAATCGTAGGAGGAATTATAGCAAAGTGTCTAGGATATAATACAGTAATCGACTCTATACTTGTAGCAGTGGCAAGCTTTTATCTTGGATCAAAAATAAAAAATGGGAATAAAACACGAAGCAGTTAAAAGATCATGCGAAAGAGGTTATGCTAGAGAGTGGAACGCTGACCATATCATTGACGGAAATGTAGACTTTGCAAAATATCAAGCACAAAATCTAGTTCTACACTCTGGGACATCGTTCCCAGTAAATCCTGTAGAAGGACAAAAATTTTATAGGACAGATTTACATAAAGAATACACATGGAATGGAACTAAGTGGGTAATATCAGGAGACTCTCTAAGAGCAGCTACGAAAATAGTAGCTGCAAGCAATTCAATAGATAAAGAAAAAGCAGATTACGTTTGCGACGGAATAGATGACCAGGTGGAAATTAATGCAGCAATAAATGAGGTAACGCAGACGGGAGGGCGTGTGATTCTTCTCGAAGGAATGTATAAATTAAGTAACCCTATAGTATTGAAGAGTGCTGTTATACTAGAAGGGTCTGGTTATGGACCTTCATGGGGTGAATATAACGGAACCAATCCTGCAAAAGGGACATGGCTAACAACATCTCGAGAATTTGGACCATTGATAAGTGCAACAAATATAGGAGATGCTGTAGTGAGAGGAATATCAACAGATACGCGCGAGTACGACGTTATAACATTTATAAGTTTAAGCGGATGTAACAACATACTAATAGAGAATAATCAAATAGCAATAATTGAACCATGCATAAATGTAAACAACTGCACGGACATAGTAATACAAAATAATGGATTCTGGGGAGGATTAGGAGAAATGTTCAACTGGGCTATAGAGGTAAACAACAGTACAGGAGTAAGAATAAAAAATAATTATATTCGAGGTGGAGATGAATATTCGATTTTAGTAAAAGGAACGTCTAGATTTATAGACGTTGAAGGAAATTATGTAACAGATTCACGTGGAATAATAAGATTTTATGACTCAACTTCTGACTGCATATTACGTAACAACCTCGGAAGTGGCTACGCAAGTAGAATATTGATAGAAGGCGACAGAATAGCAATCGTCGGAAATGTAATTTATGGAAACATGATGGAAAGCGGTTTAACAATAGCATCAACAGCTGATAGATGTACTGTAGTAGGCAACATAATAAGAAATACAACACAAAACTACAACAATCAAGGAACAAATACAGCAGCAGCAGGAAATAACTTCTAAGTAACAACATACTAATAAAAAATATATATACTGCAGAACAATAAAATATTTAAACCCTTGTTTCTATACTTTGTTAAGGAGGTTTAAAAAATGACAACCCCCTTCAGATTTTTAAGAAAAGCGTTCAAAATAGGAAGCAGTATAGCGGTAACTTTGCCATCGTTGTGGTGCAAAGCGTTAGGAGTAAAAGAAGGGACAGAGATAATAGTAGAAGCATATCCAGATAAAATAGTACTATCTGTCAAAGAAAAATGACACAGATAAATTTAGATACATATCTAAGAACAAGCAGAAACCCATTTTTAAAAGGAAGCGAACTAAAAACAAAAACGACAAAAGTTGAAATACTGAACGTGAGAGAGGCAAATCTGCCACACTCAGGGATGACTTTAATCATAGATGTAAAATATAAAGGACAAGAGAGATCTATAGCTTTGAACGTAACGAACTTAAGGAGACTTGTAGAGCTGTATGGAAAAGACTGCACAAAGTGGATAGGAAAAGTTATAACTTTAAGTAAAGTAAACGTAATAAATCCAAAGACAAGGCAAGAAGTCGAAAGCATCAGAATAAAATGAGAGACAAAAATGGTAATACACATAAACCCATTCGTAGAGCAAAGAAAACAGTTAAAACTAATGCTGTTAGACATGATAAAACGGTATGGCGAATTAGACGCGGAAAGAATAATCGCATTGTTTTCGTTGAAAACAGGTCTGAAAAGAGAAACAATAAAAGAATACTGGAAAGAGCTAGAAGAGGCAGGAGTAATAGAAAATGGTAGGCTTGTCGTTGATTATGGAAAGCATAAAAGAGGCATCGAAGCAGCTGAACGTCTTAACAAGCAACGTGTTAGAGATGATGGAACAAGTGAAGATATTAGAAAAGAAAATAACAGAAACGAGTCAGAAACTAGCGAAGTTAAGTCTTGAACTAAGAGAACTGTCTAAAACAAGCTTTTAATTTTTTGTTTATTTTTGTTTTTATTTTTTTCTTTCTTTTAACAATTGATAAATTTTAAGAGCTAACCCTACCAAAATCAAAGCTACAAGTATAAAAAACTCAGAGCTGTTCAACTCCATTTTTAAACTCATCCTCCTTTAACCCAATTGGATAAACAGAGACATAAGCTTGTGGCACAACTTTTTTAGGAGGTTTGACAGTTTTAAGTCCTAGTAATTTAGCAAATACTTTAACAAACTTTTGTAAAGCTTTATACTTTTTTGGTTCTGAAGCACCTATTATTTTCATAACTCTTTCTTCTTGTCCCCGCGGAAAAACAATTTCATAAATTTGCAGAGGTCGTACACCTAACTGTACAAAACCAGGTTTACCTTTTTCAAACTCAAAAGGAAAAAAAACACTTTCTAAATCTTCCTCCCAGCGCCTTACATACTTTTTGACACCCCTAACCAATACGTATAAATGCATTTTAACCACCTCTCATATTCTCCTGTATAAATTTTTTCTGTTTGTTTTGTATCTATAACTCTCTCTTCTTTCTTTCTTTTTCTATTATTTTTCTTATTAAGTTTAAACTTTTTCTGTTTTGATCTCTTTTGAGCTTTCTTTGAGCGAAGGTGCAACAAGTTCCTTATACCTCTTAAGAGCTTCATCATAACTTAAACTTGCTGAAGATTGCCGAGTGAGAGAGAGAAACAAATCAGCACGAGCTTTATTTAAATTCTTTTTAGTACCAAAAACGTTCAGTATTTGACTACCTGGTGTTTTTGCCCTAAGTAAAGCATCTAATTCATGTTCATTAAGCCTGTTAGGAAAGAAATGAACTTTGAAATGACAATTATGACAGAGCTTAATGGTTTTTTCAGGTACATATTGGACATGATGCCTTTCTATTATTCCATATCTTCCACAAAATGCACAATTGCCAAAACGTTCAACCTTAATCATCAAGCTAAACGAAGATTTTGAACTTTATAAATTTAATGTGAGAAGCAAAAAATAAACAAAAAAACAAAGCAAAAAAAACGACGACGAAAAGACCGACGACAAAACAAAAAAATAATATAAAGAATAATATCGACCCAGAGCCCACCCACCCACCCGTCG
>JAWBPV010000073.1:0-6784 GCA_039000425.1 Candidatus Aenigmatarchaeota archaeon | reverse complement strand
AAGCTTTGATAATGTATATAGACAGGGGGAATTTAAAGTTCAAGGTATTCAAGGTTGAAAAAAACGAAAAAATTTTCAAAGAGCTGATAGAAAGGGCGAGAAAGCTTCACTATTACCTTACAAGAAACGAAGTTCCTTTGCCTGAAGGAAAGATAGATAAGGAGAAGAAGTGGATGTGCAACTATTGTAATTATAAAGATGTTTGCAGGGAAATTGGAGAAAAGAAGGTGTGGGAAAATGCTCGTTCAGAATGAAAATTGGAATCTTTGTGTAATCTTCTTATTTTTACTTTTATGCTTGAAGTTAGGACAAGTAATAGTGGGAATTTAAGGTGGAATAATAAAACTTAAATACTTTTAGTTTTAATATCAAATTATGAAAAATAGTAGTATTCCAAACCCACCCAAATTAAAGAGATGTCCAAAATGCGGGTATTTGTGGTATTCTCGCTCGAAAAGGGTGTATATTTGCTGTCCAAATTGTAGAAACACATTCAAGCCAAAGGAGGAAAATAAATGAATGCAATAGATCTGTTAATAATACTGCTAATATTAATCTTGATAACCAATTTAGCAATTATGGTTTTGTTTTTTCTTACCTTGAGAGCTATAAACAACTTAGTTTTCCAAGGTTTACAAAATATGTTATTATTAGCTCTTTAGGGGAGGTGATTAAATGAAAGCTAAAACATTTGTTAAGTTAATCGAAACGATTGTTGGAGTCAATTTCTTACTAACAGCACATTTATTCCTTGCTTTAGATAGATTTTCTATAATAAATTGCTTAATGTCAGTTGGTTATTTTATATTTGGCTTGCTCGTAATAGGTGGGTTATTAGAGAAATACCTTAATAAAAAATATGGTAAGAAATGGCAAGAGGAGGAGATGTGATGAACTACAAATTAGAGATTATTGAAAGAAGGTTAAATCAGGTGAGAAAAATAAAAAATAAATACGATAGGAATAGCTTGGAATATGTGGTGTTTGATAATCTTGAAGAAATATATATGTTGTTAATAGATTTGTATAAAAAGAAGTAGAAGGTATGAAAATGTTTGAATCATTTACTTGGTTTGAGCTTTTCATTTTTTCTGGTGGTATAGCTATATTGATAGTTTTGTTCCTTATCTTTGTTGTATTTCTTTATTATTTAATAAAATGCAAAATTCATAAAGGCAGAGGTGGGTGAGTGAGCAAGGGAGAAGAAAGAGAATTGACCTTACCCAAAATTTTGATTTGTGAGCTGGTAAGCAAAGGCGGACTTAAAAGTGCTTTTCAAAAGGCAAGAGTTTTCATAGTTCCAAAGCAAGAGGACAAGAAAGCTAAAGTTGGGATTGAAGTTCAGCTGATACCAATAAAATCAACAGAAGAAGGTATGGAAATTGATGAAGAAAGGTTCAAGCCGAGAAGCTTGTTTTTCAATGTAGACGAAATAGAGCAATTCGATCGGCTTATAGAAGCTCTGGCAAAAGCGAGGTGGATGTTTTTCTTGGATAATAAAAAAGTGGATGATGAAGAGATGATACCTTTTATGGTTAATTCTTTTATGGCTAAGATAAGGAATGAAGTAGAGAGCGGAATAAGGGAGTGGAGGAGGAAAAATGAAGTGTGAAGTTTGCGGTAAAGATGTGAACAGTGTTGACGAAGATAAAATTTTTTTGTATGGAAAGGTATTGTGCATAAGGTGTTGGAAAGAAAGTGGTGAGAAGTGAGCTTCGCTTGGGAAAGAGAATACTTGAAGAGAAGAGTTGAAGAGTTGAAAGAATACTTGAATAAAAACAAGGAAAAAGAGTATGCTTTTTTGGTCGAGAAATTAATAGAGCTTTACGAGTTCGAGCTTTACATCTTAAAATACAGGTAATGCTATGAAGTTAAAATGTAGCAGGTGCGGAAGGGTTTTCGATTTCAGCAAATACAACGAGCACATAAAGATTGAAGAGAGAAAAGCTGAAAAAGAAATATTGAAGTTCATAAGAAAGGAAAAGATGTTCACTACGAGAGAGATAGTTGAAATAAGCAAGCTATCAGCAAGGCAAGTTAAAAAAATATTGGAAAGTTTTGAAGTTAGAGGAATGATAGAGAGAGTAGGTCAAGGAGTTTGGAAATCACTTTAGCTCTATCCCAAGCCCCTTCTGTATTTCTTCGCACTTTTTAAAATACTCCTTGCTGTTTATCTTAATTCCCAAAACATCCCTGCAATACTTCATCCAAGCAGGGTTTTCGGATATAGGGTTGAATTCTTCGACAAGCTTAAATCCTTTTGGAATATCTTCAAAAGATTCTTCTTCATCTATATCAAGCTCAGCTTCGTAAGCTACTTCGTAAGTGTTATACATAGCTATTATCGGTTCTGTGTTGAAGTAAATTGGTTGCATAGGGTGTAAATACTTTCCTTCAGACAAGCCATACACATAAACTTTGCAATAGCTCTTATCTGGGCTTAAAACAGGTTTCATAAGAAGGTCTGTAACTTCCCTTATTTCTGGCTTTATCAATTTTGCTAATTGAGTAGTGTAGAATACAGTCACGAAAGCTTTTCTCGATGCCATCAAAATCCTTTTAATTATTTCTGATTTCTTCTTAGCTCCCAAACCAAGAGTTGCAGTTCCTATCCACTTCCAAAAATCATCACCGAAAAAAGCTTTTTCTTCTCCAGACAAAATTTCTTCTTGTGTTGTTTTTGGCGGTATGAAAGTGAAGAATTCCCTAACTGTTCTTATTGGATAAAATGGGATTCCATACAAAGTGTAGTTTGAAGCTATCTTCCTTTTCTTGTAGTAATAATTATTCCAAGCAAGGTAAGTTAGGGTAAGAGTTTTTCCAACACCAAGCTCTCCTGTTATCATAACGAGAACCATATCAGATCCTCAAGCTACTGAACAAATCCCTCAAGCTTTTTTGCCTCTGTATTATTCCACCACCACTCAAGCTTATAGTTGCACCTATTTCTTTCCTTCCCCATCGATTTCTCGAAACTTTCAACCTTTCAATATGGTTGCAAAAGTCGTTAAAAATGTCAAAACCAGTCGCATCTCCCCAAACTTTCAAAGCTGAAATGTGGAGTATTTCCTCATCGTTCAAGTCGGAAAGGAAATCAACATTGTTTTCAGAAGGTGCGGTCAATTCTTGCAAGCTCCTTGCTATGCTTTCTTCTTGACCGATAGGGCGTTCGCTAACAGGTGCTGGCTTTTCTTCTGCCATTCAATCACCCCAGCGTATCGACAAGCTTCTGCTTTTTTTCTGTTTCCCTTTCCTTCAAAAGGTCTAAGAAAAGTTGGAGAAGGTCTATCTTTTTTTCTTTACCTTCTTCTTCAGGTTTCTTCTCTTCTACTACTTCTTTCTTCTCTTCCATAACACCACCTCACATTCTTATAAGTTTAAACCTAACCATTAAAAATGTTATCAAAATACCTAAGATAAGTCCAAACAAGAGAGGCAAGAATGCCTTTATTTCCCTCTTGACTTTGAACATACCACCAAGTATTTTGAGCTTCTCGCTTTTATACAAGCTTTCTGGAATGTTTTTCAAGTCACGATGGAAAACTATGGTTGCTAAATGGATTTTTTCTGTCGGCTTGTTAGTTACTATGCTTTTAACATTTTCCAATTCTTCCTTCCTTTCGATTTCTTGCAAAGAGATGTTCTTGAAAGACACCTTAGCTGGGTATAAGCTATCCCATTTTAATAAGTAAAGAGGTTGGAATCCGAATTTCGTTTTCAGCATAAGTCGAACTACTTCACCTTTATCTTCTTCGAGCTTTTTCTTTACTTCTGGGATCTCATCAACATAAAACTTCTTGTCACCTATTATTATTGCTCCATCTTCTTCCTTAACATCCTTCAGCTCAACAACGCTTGGAGTGTGGAAAAACAAAACCTTGCTCATACCAACTCCTCTATTCTCTTCAAGTGCTTTACAACTTCTTTTCCTTTTTCAGTCAGCTTCCATATTTTGAAATTCTTATTATCAACACCATCGCAATAAATCAATCCCATCTTTTTCAACTCTTTCATACCGATGAAAAAACCTATGGAAGAGAGATAAACTTTTTGAGTTTTTCTCGTTATGAAACCTTCTTTGTCAATTTGCAGAAGTAGTGAAATCAAGTAGCGATTTAACATAATATAAAGTTGTTTTTAATAGATTTATATTTTTCGTGTAATATTTAGGGAATTTAATACTGATTTTTAAATTAGAAAAACAAGTTAAAATTAAGATGAGTATGTTCGGATTGAAGAAACTATTCGGAAACAAAGCAGAAGCTGTTGGAGTAGGGCTATTAATAACTGCGATAATTGGAGTAGCAGTTCTTTATGGAGTTTCTTCATTAGTTCCATCAGTGACTCAAAGCATTGCAGAAGCTACAGGAAATCTAAGCCAGCTTGGAGTTGGAGGCACTATTGGAGCTTTGGTGCTTCCGCTCTTGGTAGGAATTGCTATAGGTTTAGGATTAGCCAAACTTGCAGGTAAAGTATTCGGCATTGACTTCGGCATTTAAGCAGTAAGGCAGAAGGAGGGCAGTGATGAAAATAAATACTCTTGAGAATAACAAAAGCCCTCCTTTGATAGCTTTGGGAACAGCTTTCATCCTTTTTCTTTTTGTTATTCAAGGGGCTAAAGCAGTAACATACATTTCCAGTTGCTCTGTTTTAGACCAAGAAGGCGAGACATATTATGTGACAAATCATATAAATATAAATTCTTCTCCTTGCATAAACATAACAGCGAACAATATTGTTTTAGATTGTCAATATTATGGGTTTTGGGAATCTGGAGAATATGTCATTTATGCTGAAGGAGTTAACAATATAACTATTCAGAATTGTTATATACACCCTTATAGTAATAATATTTACTTGAAAAACTCAAACTATAGCGTAGTCAGGAATATAACAGGAACTCCTATAACTTTACATAATTCCAATTTTAATGTTTTTGAGAATATAATAACTCGTGAGTATACTTATGGTGCTATAGGTATACATATAGTAGATTCAAGTTTCAACAACATATCCAATAGCAATGTCTATGGTTGGTATTATGGGATTAAATTTAGTGGCTATTGCACAAACAATACTATCAAAAATTTAATTTCAAGGAATTCAATATGGGTAGAAGGGAATTCAAATACTATTGAAAATGTTATCGGTTATGGGATGTTGAGAGATATTGGAAACAGAAATGTTTTTAAAAATATAACCGTTTATGGGGGTCGCTTAGAAACAAATAATTTTGATAATTTAATAGATGCAGTAATTTATACAGATATAGTTAGTATAGCTTCAAATAATACTCTGAAAAATATTATTGTGTTCAGCAATTATGTTGGTATTGGTAACTCAAATAATATTACAAATATGAATGTTACTTCTTCCAACGGAATTACAATACTAAGTTCAAACATATTAAACAATGTTTTTGTCAATGGAAGCTCAAATATAGGAATCAATGTCACTGGTAGTTCAAACATACTGGATAATGTGATGGTTGTCAATTCTGTTTATGGGATATACCTTGATAATGATTACAATACGATTAAAAACTCAATAATAAAAGATAACCAATATGGCATTTGGATAAATAGAGGACAGTTTAATCTTATCTATAACAACCTATTTAATAATACGAACAATGTTTATTTCAACAATAGTAATGTAAATTATTGGAACACTACAAAACAGTTTGGAAAAAGGATATATGGTAGAGGTTTAGAAATAGGTGGAAACTATTGGACTAATCCTGAAGGAAATGGATATTCTGACACTTGTAGCAATGAAGATAAAGATGGTTTTTGCGATGAACCTTATGTTTTATTAGAAGATCCGCCAAATATAGATTACTTGCCTTTAACAATGCCACCTCCACCTTTACCACCTCAAATAACATTAAATATACCTGAAAACAATTCAAAGCTATATACACAAGATATTAGTTTCAGTTTCATTGCAATAGATGATTCAGCTAATATACTTGAGTGTTCAATTTACCTTGATGGTTTGTTGAACGAAACGAATTCTTCAGTTTTGAATAATACCCTAACAAACTTTTTAATTAAAGGAATAAGCTATGGTGAGCACAGTTGGTTCATAAATTGCAGTGATAGTGAAGTAAGTAATACTTCTGAAGTTAGATACTTCATAATAACAATTCCACGACTTTCAGATTTGGGCTTGGGAGGAATTATGGGGGCTTTGATAATAATAGTGATGTTCAGCTTAGTTCCTTTCTTTGTGTTGAGAGATTATTTATTAAATCCAGAAATAAGCTTTTCTGGAATGATTAAAATATTGTTAGCAATAGTTGTGGTAATAGCTTTCATTATAGTTTTTGCTGGAATAACAGGATGGTTATAGATTTAAAGTTGAAAAAACAAATATTGATAGAATGATAGGGAAAAAGATTTTGACTTTCATAAGCATAATTGTAGGTATGATCTTCATATCTTTCTTGATAACAAATGTAGCTCCCTTGATGGTAGTGCCACAAGAATCTTATGTTTGGGTTGTTTTCTTCTTTTTGTGCTTGATATTTTTCTTTTTCTATTCGGCTTACAAAAGCATATAGAAAGAGATTTAAGGTAGAAAAATGAAATAAAAATTGGTGGGGGAATGAAAAAAGTTATCATTCCTTTATTATTTTTTTTACTTCTATTTGTTTCGGAAGTGAACGCACAGTATTACTTAGATTGGGTAAACTTAGCACTTCCAATCAATAAAACATCTCCAGCAGTTGTATTTTCGTTAAGGGAGAGATACTTTTCTATATTATCTAAAAAAGAGGAGG
>JAWBPV010000072.1:0-6844 GCA_039000425.1 Candidatus Aenigmatarchaeota archaeon | reverse complement strand
GGAGAAACTTCTCAAGTCAAAGGTGCTTGTTATAGGTGCTGGTGGGCTTGGGTCTCCTGCCATATATTACCTTGCTGCTGCTGGTGTAGGCACGATTGGCATAGTGGACTTTGACGTGGTGGACTATTCTAACCTTCAAAGGCAGATACTCCACAACACAGAAAGAGTAGGCGTCCCTAAGGTAGAGTCCGCACGCATGACAGTGGAAAAGCTAAACCCAGACGTGAAGGTCATAACCTACAACACTATGATAAATAAGTCCAACATAATGGATATCATAAAGGACTACGATGTGGTACTTGATGGGACTGATAACTTCCCTACGAGGTTTCTCATTAACGATGCTTGCTACTTTCTTGGAAAGCCTCTTGTCTCCGCAGCGATGCTAAGGTTTGAGGGTCAGATATCTGTTTTTGACTACAGAGATAAGGAAAACTCACCCTGCTATAGATGTTTGTATCCAGAACCACCGCCACCGGGGCTTGTTCCCTCTTGCCAAGAGGCAGGCATATTAGGGTCTATTGGTGGCATAATGGGCTGTATTCAAGCAACAGAAGCCATAAAGGTTCTCTTAGGTATAGGTGAACCTCTGGTGGGTAAGCTTCTCATAATGGATGCCTTGTCTATGGACTTTAGAAAAGTTAGACTACGCAAGGACCCACACTGTCCTCTCTGTGGCAAAGAACCAAAAATAAAGGAACTGATAGAATACGAGCAGGTTTGTGAGGCGAGGTTTTAGTCAGAAAACAGATGAAAATTTGATTTTATAATGTATGTGATGGAAAAACGGGAGTTTTCCAGTAACCTTGGTTATGTATTTGAGGGGGCTTTTAAGGTAGGTCTCTTGGAAGTAGTTAAACCAGAAATGGCAAAGGATTTTGAAAAGGCATTCAAAGAAAGTATCTTAGAGATATTTAAGCCAGAAGAATACTACAGGGAAATCTTAGAAAGAGACTGGGAAAGGATAGGAACATATATAGATGACCAGAATAAATATGAAAAATATTTAAAGACCATATATCTACTCGGTTATAATGCAGGAAAGTTTTACGGTGAAACCTACAAAGATATGAAGTTAATAAAATACAGCTTAGGAGACGAAAGTTGGACAGCAGGCACATGGAAAAACGCAGATCTAATATTTATTCATGATCAAACTTTGTATGTGGTTGACTTTAAGCTTTCTAATGCAGAGTTTTGGATAACTCAATACTTTAGTAAGGCAACTCGCACCGAAAAAAAAGATCTTCCGTACATGCCTGCAGTGAACTTTGGAGTTCCAGTAAATATCTCAGTAGGGGAGCTCTCCTTTGTAAACTTTTTGGAAAGGTATATAAGAGTTCAAAAGGCTTTGGAAAATCTGCAAGAGGTCCTTGTAGAGTTAAAAGGATTTACACAAGTTATTTCTTATGCTGTGGATTATCTATGTGAAAAGGGTGACAAGGGGCTTAGGGAAGTGTGTCTTGAACTAATATATCCTTTGCCAGAATCTTATCGAGCCAGATTTTACATAAATGAGGGGGATTCTCAACTTTTTCTAAAGTATAGAGAAAAAGTTGTAGACATTTACAAAAGCGTAAGGGATAAAGAGGGGAAAATGTCAGATTTGATTGGAGTTCACGATAGCCAAGTTAGAATTAAAAGGTTGAAGCAAGAGTTTAAGAGCGAAATAGAAAAATTGGAGATGGAACTTAATGGTTTGGAAGGTAAACCTGTAAAGCTTACAGTGCAAGATATATCTGTAGCGAGAGATGATGTAGAAAAAGCATTGCAAGAATTTAACATAAATAACGAACCCGCACGCTGTCTAATCCTTTTACATTCTGCAGGAAGTGGTAAAACAACAAAAGCAAGGCAAAAAATTCTTGAACAAGAGGGGAAGCATATAGTTATATACATGGCAAGCAGGCTTATACTATTAGATCGTGAAAAAGAAGCACTTGAAGGTTTGAGAAGACCAGATGTAAGGGTTATTTACCCGAGAGATAGGAGGGTAAATAATAGAGAAGTTATTCATACAGGCAGAGCTTTCGCACAGAGAAGAGAGAGAGTTTCAAAGATATGGCAAGCAGTAGAGAGTATAAAGGAAAGTATAGAAGAGAACAAATATAAGTGGATATGGGCATTGATTACTACACAATCGGTGTTAGAGAGTGAATATAATGAAACCTCAGATTATTTGAAAGAACTTATAACTTACAGGATTCTAAAAGAGTATACCCTTCATATAATAGTAGATGAGTTTTTGGGATATAGAAATGGTCTATATACCATAGTGAAACTTTTGGAATTTGCCAAACAAGTAAAAGAACAGGGTGGAAGAATATTTATTTATCTATTTGATGCTAACGGTTATTCCCCAGATCTTATGAAAAAACTTCTTCAGGAATATAGAGAATATGGAGTTATACCTGACTCTTTAGTATTATGTGATTATGTGGAGGAAGTTAATTTCAACTACGATGGTATTCCGATAAAGGCTCGTGCAAAACATGGTTATCCTTCAAAAGAGCTCATGCTTTACAAGAAGTTTTTAAAAGTAGAAAAAGAGGAAGAGCTCTCAAGAACCATAAAAGAATATGTGCTTTCTACTTTCAAAGATAGAGATAAAAGCACTGCCTTTTTATACATTCAGGATAAGGATCTTATAGTTGAACTCTCAAGATCCTTTGAAGAGGAAGGTTTGTCTACTATAATAGTTACTGCAAGCTCACGTAAAAGCCAAGAGGAGATAAATCAAGGAAGTAGCCATATAATACTTGGAACTTCTTCTGTTTCAAGAGGTATAGACTTTAGCAGACCTAATAAACCTGTGGACTACATATACATTTTTGTATTTGATTGGGGTATAGAGCAAAACCTCGTAGAGGTAATTCAGGCTATATCAAGAGCAAGAGGAGATGCTAAAACGGAGAGTAGACCAAAGCATCTTCACTTAGTATTTCCTTTAATGCCATTGCAGGAACATGTGCTTGAAAATATAAAAACTCTTTCAGAAATAGATGATATTGGGTTGATAGAGAGCTTTTATAAGTTAGAAACTCTAAGGCAAAAAAAACTACTTTCAGAAGTGACTCAGAAAATAATAGAAAGTTTTCTAATTAGTCCTTCTGATTTTAAGAAAGTTCTTGTACCCATACCTGCTCAACACAAAACAGTATATAAGTCTAATAGAATAGTCCAGCTTGAGAGTATAATTACCTTTTTAGATGATATATATCTGATGGAATTGAGAAGAAACAAAGATAAGGCACTTAGAATTAAGAAAATACAAGAAATGCTTTATGAATCCATAATCCTGAATGCAAGGTCTAAAGAAAGGGAAAATATATTTTACTATCATCCATACGTTCTAATTCGAGATGGAGAACTTTATCTGTCCTTTGACAATGAAAAACGTCACGAAATAACAAAGCTTTTAGAGGACCTGTGGAGCCTTTTAAAGAGCCATAACGAAGAAAGGTCTGAAGATCTAAAAAGATTTCTTACAGAAACTGCTTCAATAGAAATTCATCGTATAAGCTATTTAATACCTGTTTATTCTATTGTGTTTACTGATAATGTACTTAAACAGAACGAGTTTATGAGGTTTAGACTGAGAAAAAGAGTAGGAAGAGGTGGTGCTAATGTTCTTGGTGGAGGTTTGGAGTTTTTAACAAGATGCTTTGTGCCAGAAGGCGGGTCTCCGAAGGAATACGCCATAGTTCCTTTAGGAGAAGACTATCCTTACGTAGAGGTTTTAAGCGGAAGATTTGCAAAGTTTCCTATTGAATTTATAATTAAACTTCTGGAGGAAGTAAATGAACAATCTGTCGCATAGAGAAGAAGAGGAAAGACTAAATCTATTTGCTGAAGCCAAGCCTGTAGGAGGGCAACAATTTATATCTGCAGGAATTTTTACAAACAGAGTGGATGACTACCTTAACAACTTTGCGAAAATAGTTCATAGAATCATAAACAGAAAAACTGAGAGACTTTTTGAGGTCTTTGAGAACTTTCTAAAGTTTAAAAACTATGTAGTAGAGGGACAGGCAAAATATAGCAGAGAAGCTGTTACTAAGTGGCGAAAAGCGTATAGGATATATAAAAATGATGTAAAAGTAGGAAGTTTTTACAGACTTAATAGTAACCAAAAACTTAATGTCTATGGTTTAACTCTTGGAACTCCTTCTGATGTAGAAAGTAAAAGGGGTCTCGTTATTTTGAGAGTAGAAGGGTACGAAGATGTGGAAATTGACAGGAAGGTTGAGTGGGAGTTAAGGGAGCTTGTTCTTGAAGAATGGCTAAAGTTGGGAAGCAAAAGAGAGGTAAAGGATTATTTAGGAAATGTAAAGGAAGTTTTTGAGGATATAAAGAATGCTATAGGAGGAAAATATTACGAATATCCTTTCTATAGGCTTGCCTTTTACCTCCTTCCTTTGCATTTTGATAGATTTTTTAACGGAATTATTATATCTCGTGCAAGCTTGTTCTACAGAAGAGAAGAAACAAAACAAAATCTATGGAAGGAAATAGAAAACGCTCTCAAAGATAGAAAACGCTATAATGACTTACAGTATTACTATTCGGACAAAGGGAATGATAAAGGTATAGACCACATAAAGAATCTTTTGGATTATGCTCTTCAGGAAGAGAACCTTAAATTAATGCGGGAAGATTGGAAGGAATTTGTTAAAAAGATTTGTCAAGGGAAGAGCCAAAGAATAAAGGGGGTTTTTTTAGAAAAAGAAAAGGTAGAAAGAAACGCATGGCTCAGCTACGGAGAGTATCTTATACCTAATAAAGACATTCGAGTATATATATATCATGAACCAGGCACAGAAGGGTTACTTAAAGATTTAAGAGAAGCTCTGAAGAAACTACCTTATATGCCTAATTTAAAAGTGGAGTTTGAAGAAAGTTATAGACCTATATATCAACTTTTTGGAGGAAAAGAGTTCTTTGATGCTCTCAAGGGTGTAAATAGAGAGAGTTCTGAATTAAAAAATGAGGAGGCGAAAAAGATTTTATACGCTCTTCTTAACTTTGCTGGGTGGATTACCAATATCCAAGCTAGTGCAGTGCGGTATGCGAAAGCTGGAAAATTTGCAGGAAACTTTCTTCTTTTAGACACAGACTTGCTGGAACAAGGAAGGTATGAATTTTGGGAATATGTGCGTTTTATCTACGACTATTTTGGTCTTCCTGTGCAGACTATAACAAGAAGAACCTTGGAAATTCTGAAGCGGTCTAAAAAGGTAGATGCTATCAAGAAAAACCTTATGATAAGTTTTTACAAAGATGCCAAGGTGCTTAGATTTGAGTTTGATGGATTTGAATTGCAAAAGGATAGGTTCTTTATTTACGTTTTTCTTGAAAGACCTTCTCCTAAGTTTTTCTATAGAAAAGGAGATATAAGGGCCGATGGTTTAAGACATTATCTTTACGAGGTATACAAGATAGAAGTTGAAAATAATAAAGCTCAGTTAGAGATAGAGGAGAAATTCTTCGTAATGGCTGGAGGGTTCGAGGGTGATATGGATGCTATGAGGAAGTTCATAGACAACAAACTAAAAGAGAATCAAGCAAAATTCTGCTTTATAACTGCAGTTAAGGACTCTTTTCTTAATATGCTATACGAAGAATACGCTAACTATCCAGAGTTTAAAGAAAGAGCTTTAAGTGTTAGATACATGGAAATAAAAACTGGATATATGTCCAGTAAAGTGGAAGAGCAAGATTGTTTTGTTATATACAGTGACGATTTTAGCAGGATATTGAGTAAATTGGGTATAAAAATAGATGAAGATAAGGCAATAATAGCCATAAAGCCACCACCACCATCTTCAATTGATAGATTCGGTGACCTTTATCACCCAGCTCTTCAAGTATTCTTTACAGAAAAAATAGGATGGTTGCGAGATGAGATTTATTCACGCAGGAAAAACCTATTTTTCTTTACTATGATAGCTCTTTCTATGTTTGAAAGTGAAGCGGCGATGACAGCCTTTTCTAAATTAAATGTCTGGTCTACAAGGCGGGGGGAGGATATAGTTTTGACAAGAGAAGAGTTAAACTACAGGTTTGGTCTCTGGAGTTCCCTCTTTGAACTTTTAGAATTCATAAGACATGTTCCTGGTTCTGATAGTAGAGGTAGGTCTAAAATGTGATAAAATAGCCATGGCTATGGAACTCATAAGCATAGAAGACTTTCTAAAATTGGACATAAGGCTTGCGAAGGTTCTTTCTGCAGAGAGGGTAGAAGGTTCAGAAAAACTTTTAAAGTTGAGGGTTTCTCTTGGAGAAGAAGAAAGGACCCTTATGGCTGGTATAGCAAAGCACTATAGCCCAGAGGAGTTGGTGGGTAAGAAGGTGCTAATGCTGGCAAACCTAAAGCCGAGGAAGATATTCGGTGTGGAGTCTCAGGGTATGGTGCTGGCACTATCTGACGGAGAAAACCTATCTGTCATTGTTCCAGATAGAGATATAAAAGAGGGTGCAAAAGCAAGTTAAAGTATGAGGTTCATAGAGCCTATAAGAGGGCTTGAGCTTGAGTTTGCCATGATACCTTCTGAGAAGATACTTATACCCTCTATTCAGCGTGAGCTTTCGGATATGCACATAAAGAGACTTATGGAATCTATGGAAAAAGTTGGCTTTGTAGAGCCTATATCTGTAGTTCCTACAGAGGATGGTTATTATGAGGTTATAAATGGACAACACAGGGTTGAGGCTGGTAGACAGCTTGGTATTAAGGAGTTCCCAGCCATAATATTGCCACCCTCTGCCAAGGACTACATAATAGCCCTAAATATAGAAAAAGTTCCTTCCTTAAAGGACAAAGCCCATCAGGCTTATGAGATAT
>JAWBPV010000071.1:0-7080 GCA_039000425.1 Candidatus Aenigmatarchaeota archaeon | reverse complement strand
AGGATACGGGAAAACATACTTCCTGTCTCCAATCATGGAGGAAAACTACGCCTTGTTTGAGGAGATTGTGAGGAAAATTTGGAAAAAGTAGAAAAGGAGGCGAAATAAATGGAGTATAAAATGAACCGAAATCCAAAAACTTGGTTGCTACTGGTGCTTATTCCAATTCTGGTAGTTGCTGCCGTACTAGCTGCTATATGGGCAACTTCAACCTTCTGGTATCCAAGACGCCCATGGCAACCGCCGGAAATCCCTCCATACGAAATTCCATGGGACATAGAATTCTTTTACATAGCCAAAACAGTCATTTCCACAATAAACGCCATCATTCTCACTTTCCTAATACTTGTGTACGTTGACATGTACAGAAAGACCCACTCAGAGTTCACAATAGGCCTAATAATATTTTCAGCTATACTTCTTCTTTACGCGTTGACCTCAAATCCAATATTAATAAGGGCTTTCGGCTTCAGACTATTCGGCTTGGGACCCTTCGCATTACTGCCAGACCTATTCACCTTCGCAGCCTTAATCATCCTACTATACTTAAGCATCAAATACTAACCCTAAAATGCTTTGACACACCCCATCGAGCTTCTCGATAATTATTTCAGTTAGTGTCTCTTAACAGATCTTGGGAGATTTATGTAACATCGTGAGAAAAATGTGGGGAGATATTTATGTAGATTGCTAGGTTTTACTCTACCTTCTTGTAGCATAGCCACCAATCTATGCACTTTATCTCTCCAGCCTTCTCTTGGTCTCTTCTTTTCTGGATCATGTCTACAGTGTTTGCTGGCGGAACGATCACGTTGTCGCCGATTATCTCATTGTTGGGCCAGTTAGCTGGTATAGCGTAGCCTTTGTCGGCTATTTGGAGCGCCTTCACCATTCGGAGTATCTCGTCCATGTTTCTGCCGAGCTCCATAGGATAATAGAGTATCGCCCTGACAATGCCTTTAGGGTCAACTATGAATACGGCTCTAACTGTCTGTGTTCCCGCGGCCTGCTTGTGACGCATACCTAATCTGGCGGAGATTTCGCCTGTATTATCCGCTATTATCGGGAACTTTATTTCTACATCAAGCTTTTCTTTAATCCATTCTTCCCACTTTAGATGGGCGAAAACTTGGTCTATGCTCAATCCTATTAGTTCGCATTGCAGCTTCTGGAACTCTTCATATCTTTTCTGGAATGCGACGAATTCTGTGGTGCATACTGGTGTAAAGTCGGCTGGATGGCTGAATAGAATAAACCACTTACCGCTGTAATCGTCTGGAAGCCTAATCACGCCTCTGGTGGTTCTAACCTCCATTTGAGGGAATCTGTCACCTATTAATGGCATTTTATACTCTTCCACAAAAATCACCAAAACACTTTTCATAATGAAATGACATATAAAATTTGCCTACGAAATTCGTCTCTTAAAAGCAGCTGAAAAATTATTTTCAGCGCTTTTATACCATTTCTTAACGAAAATTGGTTAATGCTGAAGTTAAGAGTTGGAGAAACCATTAATTTTTCTGCTTTCTCTTTTTATCAGCAGATTTTCGATCATCCTAAGTATTTGCTCATGCCTCTTTTCATCTTCAACTATCCATTCAAGAACCGCTTTAAAAGGCTCTAAATCTATTTTTCTTTCCTCCGCCATCAACTCAATCAATTTTACATGCAATACTGTTAGATATTCCTCAGCAGCAAAGCTTTCAAGCTTCATTAAACCATTTATCAACGAAACAAGTTCTTCATGGCTTATTCTACGCTTGCTCAGAAATTTTTCAGCGTCAACCACAAGGTTTTTCCAAGTTTCGCCCCAAACTTGTTCACACTGTTCAAAACGATCCTTCATATTGCCAGACGAACATTCGCCTATAACCTTAAAACATTCTGCATGTTTAAAAGAGTCGCGAGCAATAAAACTTAGAAGGCAACCGATAGGCTTGTCGTCCACCAACTTAACGATGTGTTCGTAAGCCTTTGCAACTCTCTCCTCCAGAAGGCCAGAGCAATATAGAAACTTTTCCAATTCCCTTTTTAACGTTGTCCTAACCATAAGGGTCCCCAACAAACTCGGAGGATATTACTGCAAACATAAAGCATTTGTTAACTAGAAATAAAGACCGTGACTCCAAATTTCAGCTGCTGGCAGACTTTAACGATAAGCTTAACAGAGTCAAAGGAACTAAAAAATGAATTAGGTGTTAGAGATACCATGTCGTATGGTTCTGAAAACTGTATGTTAAATGAGAAAGTCAAAAGGGCGTTATTAATGGCACAAAAGAATGAGATCACTGAGCATTTTATCTATGAAAAGTTAGCTCAGATGGTAAAACAGCCAAATAATAAGGAGGTCTTAAGACGTATTTCAAATGAAGAGTTAAAACATTACGAGTTTTGGAGGAAATACACGGACAAAGATGTAAATCCAGATAAACTTAGGGTTTTTAAGTATTTTTCGATTTCAAAGTTCTTCGGGATAACTTTTGGAATGAAGCTCATGGAAAGAGGTGAAGAAAAAGCTGAAGTGACCTATGAAAAAATATCCGAGTTTGTGCCCGACGCTAAAAACATTGTGAAAGACGAGGATGAACATGAAAGACAACTTATGAATTTAATTGATGAGGAAAGACTGAGGTATGTTGGCTCCATGGTGTTAGGTTTAAATGATGCTCTTGTCGAGCTTACAGGGGCTCTTGCAGGGTTCACCCTCGCCCTTCCAAACACTCGTTTAGTGGCATTAACTGGTCTGATTACTGGGTTTGCAGCGTCGTTATCGATGGCTACGTCAGAATATTTGTCCACGAAATCTGAAGGAAACGGTAAGAACCCGCTTAAGGCGGCTGGGTATACTGGAGTTGCCTATATCCTCACAGTTTTGCTTCTAATATCTCCGTATTTGCTTCTTTCAGACGCATATGCTTGCCTAGTTTTAACAATATTATTGGCGATCGCCATCATCTTCTTGTTCACGTTCTACATTTCAGTTGCAAAAGACCTGCTATTCAAAAAATGGTTTCTAGAAATGACAGCCATTAGCCTCGGAATAGCAGGATTATCATTCACCATAGGATTTTTCATAAAGGCATTATCAAATTTAGAAGTATAATTATATGAGAAATTTGCTGGGAGAATTGTCGGTGCTAAAATGAGGCTGTGGTTAATTCATCCTAAATATCTTGATTGTAGAGGTTTGGTTGCCGTTTGGAGAGAAGGCCTTTTAGCAAAAAAGGTTCTGGAAGGAAAAACCAAGGGCTACAGAAATCATCCACAACTCAAAATTTTTAAAGAGTATGAAAAGCCCATTGATTTAATTAACGCTTATTTATTTCAAATCTATCTGGAAGCGAAAAGAAGAGGTTATTTCGTTCGATTTTACAAAAATAGAAAGTTTGAACTTGAAAGAAGCTGTAACCATTACCAGAAGGCAATTGAGGGGGAGAGTTTAGATTATTAATGGAAAAACTCCAAACACGAGATAGGGAAAAGTTTGAAGAATTAAAGAGCTTAGGCTTCAATAGCGTAGAGCCAAACCCTGTTTTTAGAGTGGATAAGAATAAAAATGATGAATAGCCGTTTAAACAAAATTGCAGGATATAACTATGTTATTTGACAATGGAAAATTGGTTTTACGATTTAGTCAATTTCATTGGTTTTCCGCAACAAACAAGCGTTCCTTTTCCGGCTTCGATAACTTTAACTTTGTTACCGCATATCTCGCAAAGGTATATTTCTCCAACTTTAGTCACTTTCTCACCTCTTATTTCTTAAAGTTTAGCATAGGTTAAAAATGTTGTGAATTGTAGAAGCATGGAAAACATCAAGCTTTTCCATAAGGCAGGTATTAATTTAACAGAGGCATTGAAACAAGCGCTCTATGAAGGTGAAATGTTTTAAAGAGATTCCTATTAACGGGATTTTAAGCAAAAATAAGACTTAGCATTGTATGAATTTTCGCAAAACTTTTTAAGTTCAAATTTCCAAAAAATAATTGGTGGTCTTTTTGGCTAAAAAAGAGGAGAAGGTGAGAATACCAGTTCTACCGGACGCTTGCTTTTATCACGATGACGAAAAGTACATTGTTGAAATAGAGTTGCCAGGAGTTACAAAAGAAAATATTAACCTTGAAGTAGCCGAAACAAGTATATGCCTCAACGCACCGCGAAATGATGTGGAATATTTCGGGTGTTGGATTTTCGCCCACGAAGTTAAGCCAAAACAAGCAAAAGCCTCCTTTAAAAATGGACTGCTTACGGTCACAGTTCCGCTAGCTGAACCAATGAAAGGAGTGAAAGTCCCCATAGAATAGAAACAAGGCGATTAATAATTTTCACGTCCCCCTTTTCTGGGATGAAAGTTTAAAAAGCTGGATATTTTGCTAATAACAACAAATTCCAACGTGAAGCTTGGGAGGTTACCCTCTTAATGGTTTTAAGAGTTAGAGTTTAAGAAACACTAGCTAATCAGTAATAAAATAGAAAAAATTCTGATATGCTTTTAAAGGTAAATAATTGGAGGTAGGGATGTTTGGTTCGGATTCTTGTAGTTTATGATAGTCGAACTGGGAACACTGAAAAGCTTGCTGAAGCGGTGGCCAAAGGGGCGCGTAAGGTTTCTGGGGTTGAGGTAGTGCTGAAGAAGGCAAAGGATGTTACGCCGACGATGTATCTCGTGCTGACGCTTATGCTTTCGGCTCGCCATCTCATTTCAGCATAATGTCCGGAGAAATTCTAACAATGTTCACAAACTTATACCCTCACAGACATGCGATTGCAGGTAAACCTGCATGAGTATTTACTACAGGAGCCGGCAGCCAAGTCACAGCATTAGAAAATGTGGAGAGAATTCTTGGTACTTTTAACCCCAAATGGATAAAACCCGGAGTAGCTGTTGAGGGCGCACCTAAGGCAAAGGACCTTGAACAAGCAGAAAAACTTGGAGAAAAACTAGCTAAAGCCACGTTATCAAGATAATTAAACGAAGCCGTAAACAATTAGTTCCCTCACATTTTTATCTAAAATGTAGCTTTGGGTAAAGTTATGAGAAATGAGAAAGAAGAAAAGATATTATGCTATCGTAAAAAGAGAAAATGGGGTTATTGGTTGTTTTGACTTGTTTTAGACAATTTCTAATTTCACTTTTAATGGTATTGGATCCTTAAAAATTGACAAGACTGGGGCAGTTTGCTTCTGTTCCCACTCCAGGCTGCCTCAACTAGTTCTTTTCTCGCATTTACAGACACTTTAACTTTGACCGTTGCTTCGCTATCCAAAGCATGAAACAAACCCAGTTATCCTGGTATTTGTTAATAAGTTTAGGCTGATGTTCTTTTAATCATCGCTAACAGAAAAGATTAGTTGATGAAAATTTTTATCTGTAGTAGGTATTTTAGTTGTAATTATGCCTCAGGAAATTCGGTTATGGGAAGTGAAAGATAGGGGATTGGTGGAGATTCCGAGGGATAGGCTCAGTTTTGAAGAGCGTTTAGAGGAATGGCTTGAGAATGACATTTCAATAATATCTGATGATTTGCTTGTTATCGGCCGGCAAGTAAAGACGGCTTTTGAGAAATACATTGATCTTTTATGTATCAAACGAAACGGCGATTTGGTCATAGTAGAGTTAAAGAGGGATAAGGCTCCACGGGAAGTGATCGCACAAATTCTGGAATACGCGTCATGGGTTGACGACTTATCCTATGATGAAATCGTTGACATTGCAAATAATTATCTTAAAGATAAGGAGGGAATTACTTTTGAAGAGGCTTTTGAAAGGAAATTTGAGGAGCAGCTTCCAGATGTTTTAAATGAATCCCATGAAATGCTTATAGTGGCTTCGGATTTAGACGATCAAGGGGAAAGGGTAATCCGCTATCTTTCTGAATATGGAATTCGAATCAACGCCGTGACATTCAATTACTTTAAGAAAGGCGAACAGGAGTTCGTAGCAAGAGTTATGTTAATTCCGAAAAGTGCTGAAGAGGTACGGAAAACAAAAAGGAGATACTATCTAACAGAGGAGGAGTTAAGAAAGATAGCCCAGGATAATGGTGTTGGTGAACTGTATTCCATTTTAGTTAAGGGTCTTGAGTTGCTGTTTGACGATTGGGGGACAACCTTAAGTTCAGTAGCTTTTATTGGACGACAAAATGGAAGAATGAACACAATATTTAGCATAGTGCCAGGTCAAAGCAGCCAGCAAGATGGATTAAAATTCCAAGTATACCTGAAGAGATTTGCAAGATACTTTAATATACCCGAGGCTGAAGCTGAAAACATACTGCCTCAAAACAAAAGAGAATGGAAATTCTACAAAAACGCCCCACCAGAGTATACGGGATATGAAGGCTTCTTCAAAAATAAAGAAGAGATCGAAAAATTCCTAAACAAATTGCGAGAATTAAAAACAAAAGTTATGGCTTAAAAATGCACACCATCTCTATTAGTCGCTGTTAATAGAAGTAGTGTAATTACATGTAGAAAGAAAGGGGAAAGTTATAGGGCACTTATAAGGTTCGCCTATTTGTGATTTTTAGTATAAAAGTTCTCGTGATGTTTTTGCATTTCATTTTCATTTTGGCAAGGTTTTTTCTCTGGTGAATTGCGAGTATTGCCATCATTAACGCTAGCGTTACGAGTATTATTAGAACAGTGTTTGTGTTAAATTCTGAAATTACCCATGTTCCGGCTATCTCTATTCTATGAGTCGAGTGGGTGTAGTTTAAGACTATAAAGACATAGTCATCATTTTCCGTCACAGTGTAATTGCTTGAGTATGTGAGTGTTTGGCCGTCAATTTTTACTATCCATTCGGATGGATTGGCATAAAGGAGTGTTCTTTGAATTGCTATTTGGCAGAAGCCTGTTCCTGTGGCGCCGCTAACATTAAAGCTTATGCCCGGGAGATTTGGGTTGAAGTTGAAGTTGCTCATTGTGGAGTTTGTGAAGATTATGACATTGTGTGTTCCGATATATTGGATCACTTGTTGGTAGGCTATGCGAAACTCTAAATCTTTTAAGCTGCTTATTGAAACGTTTTCCCACATCATAGTCTTTAAGTCTGTCGAAACAAAATCTGGCGGAG
>JAWBPV010000070.1:0-7099 GCA_039000425.1 Candidatus Aenigmatarchaeota archaeon | reverse complement strand
AATGAAAATTATAGAAAAAAGATAATAGAATTAATAGACGGAATAAAAGCCTTAGCTCTTTCTGACAGAAGTTTAAGGGAAGGTATATTAATTGAACCGCCTCCAAGGGAAATAGCTTCAAAAGGTGAAATAGAGTTTGGTAAAGTTTTGTATGGAAAAAGAGAGCTTTATAATTTTTATATAAGCAAAAAGGATTTAATCACACACATCGGAATTTTTGGGTCCTCTGGCTCAGGAAAAACTAACATAATCCATTATTTAGTTAAAAAGCTTGCTGAAAATAATATTCCTGTTTTAATATTCGATTTTTCAAAAAGGAATTATCGCGATCTCTTAACAACTGAACTTAAAGATAAAATAACTGTTTATACTGTAGGAAGAAATGTTGTTCCTTTCAGGTTTAATCCCTTAATTCCTCCTGAAGGTGTTCAAGCTTCTCAGTGGATTAAGGAATTTGCCGAAATTTTTGACCATGCTTATTGGCTTTTAGGAGGAGGAAGACATATAATTTTAAAAGTTCTGGACGAAATTTATTCCCAAAAAACTTGCCCAAAAATTCTTGATGTTAAAGAATATTTAGAAAAACTTTCTTATTCTCAGCTTTCGCCAAGAGAAAAAAATTGGATTGCAACTGCAAAAAGGCCTTTAGAATCTTTATGTTTTAGGGAAACAGGTGAAATATTTAACTGCGATCAAGGGATTAAGCCATCAAGCTTTTTTGAAAACGGAAAAATAACTGTTTTAGAGCTTGATTCTTTAGCTAGCGATGATAAAACTTTCTTAATAGAAATTTTGCTACAGTGGATAAGAGATTGGCTTTTAGTGAGTAATAAAAGGGAAAAGCTAATTGGAGTTATAGTTTTGGAAGAAGCTCATCATGTTTTAAACAGAGAAAAATCAAAGAAGTTTGGAGTAGAATCTGTAACTGATTTAATATTCAGAGAAATAAGGGAGTTGGGAATAGGGATGGTTTATACAGATCAGCATCCTTCCTTAGTGAGCTATCCTGCTCTGGGAAATACTTCTACTCATGTTTACCTGAACTTGGGTTTAGATACTAAGCATTCCTCTGATATAGAGGATGCGGCAAACATGCTTGGATTAAAAGAAGAGGATTCAGGATATCTTAGAAGGTTGCCAGTAGGAACTGGTTTTATTTTATTGAGAAAATCAGAATTTCCAAATCCATTTTTAGTAAAGTTTCCTCTTGTTATTCCTGAAAGAGGGAAGGTTGATGATGAAATTCTTAGAAAATTTATGGAAAAAAGAGTTTTAAAAATTATCGAGGAAAAGGAAGATAAACAAGAATTTGAGGTTGAAGAAGATTTTAAAAAAGTATCAAGCATAGGATGGAAAATAATAGAGGTTTTAGGAAATTGTGAGGCTTGCTTAACTTCTGAGATTTATAAAAAGTTAAAAATTTCTGGAAAAACTTTTAGACAAGAAGTCGAAAAGTTGGCAAAGCTTGACTTAATTTCATGGAAAAAAGCAAAAGTTTATAGACAAAAAGCAATAGTTCATTTCTTAACAAAAAAAGGTGAGCTCGCATTTATTTTTAAGTTTAAAAAAATCCCAGAGGAAAAAAAAGATATTTCAAAGGAGAAAGTTTTAGGGTTGATTGAAAAAAACGGATTAAGAATTGTGAAGATGGGAAGAGAGAAAATAATTTGTGAAAATGGGGGAAGAGAAATTAGTATATTCTTAGAAACTTCTTTAAGTAAAAGTAAAATTTCAAATGATGTAAAAGAGGCTTTAACAAGATTGGAAGGCTATTTTATTTGTTCCTCTGAAAAAATTAAAAATTTTGTTTTACAAGAAGCAGGAAAGCAAAGTTTTTACTCAAGATCAAATTTTGTTCTATTTATTTCTCAGCTTGACAGCTCTGAATTTGAAAAAATAGAGCTTCTAGCTTGAAAAAGTAAAATTTAAATACTTTTCTTTCTATAATATTACTACTGCTAAATGACAAAAAATCTCTTTAAAGTGGTGCCTAGTAGCTTCAACTTACAATTTAACTTAAATTTAAGTTCAAACAAGAACAGAAAAAAAAGAAAAATAATTTAAAAGTTTGAGGAAAATAAAAAAAAGATTTTTTGAGTTCTTTCTATACTTCTTATTCTTTCTTCCATCTATCGAAATCTTCGGTTGTCTTTCGTCTACTTTTTAAATCTCAATTTAGTCGAGGAGAAAGGAGAGTTACTAGTCATTGGGGGGAACCCCGTGACAGATTTCCCGAGATGAAGGGAAGAATAAAAAAGGAGGAAAATAAGAAAAATGGAAAAAAGAATAATAGCAACAATAGGAATAGTAATAACTCTGCTAATTGCAGAATCTTGCAATGCTACTCTAATAACACCACCTCAACAATTGAGATTAGAAGGAGGATCAGAAGATAGCTCAGGAAAATGGAAAGGTGGCTTTTGGATTTTTAGCGTCGCAGTAGATCAATTAGATGAAATAGAGGGAAGAATAATTCTACCAGCAAACACTACTCAGAAATTAAACGAAACTACAGAAATAAAAACCAAAAAGAGTGTGGAAATTGTAATCAAGCCAATTAAAGCATATTATCGAAGAGAGTTAAAGTTAGCACCAATAGAAGATAGAATTGTTTGTCCAGCTGTTTACAGAGGATGCGGCAATGACTGGTGGGGAAATGTTTGGTTCGAAAAAGATGTTAAAATTTCACCAACAGTAGTGGAATTTTATGAATGGGCAAAACCATATTGGGAGAAGTACACTGTTTTCCAAGTAAAAGTATTCGTTGACGGAAAGCTTCTAGGAAACACTACTATGAATACCGAATGCGGAGAAAATACAGTAACAGTAGAAACACCAAAGGGTCAAGTACTAATTAAAAACTTAGGAAGACTTGAAGGAGATTTTAGCGAGCCTCATACTCAAGATGTAGTGATTTTCAGCGAAAAGTACATTTTTTCCTCAGAAGTCATAAGATTTATTCGTTATGACCATGGAGCAAAATATGTTTACTATCCAAATGAAAAATGTGTTCTATGCTATGTAGAAAATACAGAAGCATATTCAACTTACTGGTTCGGATACGTGCGTTGGAATCCTAAGGCTGTGAGCGATAAAGATGTGGCAGGAACTCCAGCTCCTTTCGAAAAACCACAACTAGCTTATTCTATAATAGCGCCAGGAAAAGGATGGAGCGAAGAAAGAGGTGGATGGTTCAATGAAATTTCAATAAGAAATCCTGTGAAGCCGCCTATATTTCCTGAAGAAGGAGAAGGAAGCCTTATTTGGTATTTACACAAAATGTCTTCCCAAGGCAACATAGCAGATACTTGGCTTTCTGGATATGAATGGAAAATAGAAAAGGATGAAAAAGGCACTCCAAAAGCAGTTATAGTCCAAATACCATGGGGTAAATTCTCTGGTTTGCCAATAGTGACCTTTTTCATTCCAGCAGAATTGGCTGATACTTTTGTATACAGAATTCCATTAGCTGACATAAAAATCCAAAGTATAAAATGGGTAAAAGATTCGAAAATAAGAGATAAAGCACAATGCATAGTAGAGTTAAAACAGTTTGCTACTATCGAAAGTTCAGCTATAATTTCTGCTGAAGTTTCAACAGGAAGAGCATCCATAAGTCCTACAAGCATTACTTTAACCATGAAACCTAATGAGGTAAAAAATGTTACATTTGAAGTTTTAAACTTAGGAGTTTCTGAGGATACAGAAGGGGTAATTTTCTTCACAGTGAGGAGAAGCTTTGATAATATGGTAACCTCTACTGCCTCTACTACATTTACACTTCTAGCACCACCTCCTGTAACCCCAGAAAACATAACACCTGAAGAAATAGTTAACAGGACAACACCTGACATACAGCCGAACCCTAAGCCTAATCAAAGAGAAAATGAAACTACTATAACAATCAAAAGTGGGTTGGAATGGTGGCAAGCTTTGATTATATCTCTTGGAGTTTCTCTACTTATCTTGGCAATTTCTAAACTACCAATAAGAAAAAGAAGTAACTCCAGGAAAATCAAAAAGTTAGTGAAAAAAGGTATAGCGAAAACAAACAAAATTGCAAAAACAGTAGCACAGCCTGTTTGGAAAAGATATGGTCCACAAATATGTTTAATTATTTGCGGAATCTTTGCTTTTCTATTGTGCTACATATTTTTCACCTACCATCCCCTTGGATTTTTTAAGATAGGCGTTTGGGAAATAAGTCTGCTATGGTGGCATAAAGCTTCGATTCCCTTCATTGACATTCTCCTATCGATCTCCTCTTTGATCCTAGGAATAGCATTTTTCTATCGAGGCATAGTAGAACTATTCAGACCAATAAAACTTTAATTCCCCTTTTTTATTTTCTAGAGAAAATTAAAACCTGCACCAATAAGAAAATCTGTGTGATTTTTTTCCATTGGGTAGTTTTAATCTCTTTTACCTTAGGTTTTGGTTAATTGTTTGCTAATAAAATTATAAAACCTACTCGAGATGATGAGTAGGAGGTTAGCTACCTGGCCGGAAAGGCGCAAATAGCTCCTGCTCCCGGGCTCATGAGAGAAGGGAGGGTTAAGAGAGCACCCTTTCCCAGAAAAGGGGGCAAAGAAAAAAAGGTGAGAAAAAAAGAGGTGAAGAGAAATGGCAAAAAGTAAGTCCATAGCAATAGTTTTAACAACCTTTCTAATATTTCTACTATTAGGGCAAATGTCCTTTCGCGTGTACGCAGAGATAATACCAGTAGCTGAAGTAAAAACTGAAGTATTTTTTAACTATCACTGGAGTGAAAATGTTAACGGTCGGCTACTTCAAATAAGAACGAATTATGTAATGGAGAGGATAGATACAGTTACACTAACAGGAATACCAAAGCTGACTCAATTGAGAGCTTACGGCTGGGTTGAAGTAAATGGGGATCGAATTAGATTTCTATTCAACACGACAAAGTATCCAACAGACAAAATCTACAGTATTTTCAAAGTTAAATCAACATCTACTAGAACATTTTCAGGGTCAGCGAGCCCAGTGTACGAAATTTGGGATGGAATAACCTTCATAACAACAGCGTCCTCACCTTTACATATAAAGTATAACCATCCAGACAACGGGCCGTACTATCCATCGACCTATGATATTCCTCCTAACGAAGCATCACCAACTACTCTTAAAGGAAATGAGAAATATCACCGCCACATTCCTGTTTGGATTATAGACGACATGAAAAAAAGAGGAAATTTAATGTCTTTAGTTGGAGCAATAGCATCTCTCATTGCAATTTTGCTATCGATACCAGAAGGATTTACTAAGATACTTGCTGTAGTGCTTGGAGTAATTGGTGGAGTTCTAGCTGTACTTGGAATAGCAATTGTAATATTTGCAGAAGAAGTTCTGGAGACAGAAATGAGTGATGGCTGGACATGGATATGGGGAGAAGGCAAGTGGTGGAGATTTCTCTGGTGGTGGCAAAGTTTCGGAAGGTGGAGAGATTGGGGCTGGTTCTTCTTTACAATAACTCCTAGAGGTGGTGGAGGCGGAAACGCTCTATTAATGATGACGTAGTCAGAGGAAAAAGAGGTGAAAAGATAATGACTCCAACTATAAGGATTTACCTTTCGTGGATTGGAGATTTTCTTTCTTCAGTTGTGCTAGGATTTCTATGCATTTCATTTGTAGTAACAGGTGTAGTCTATCCTGTTTCGCTACACGACAAACAACTCTTAAGCTCACTAAGTATCGAGTCCTACTTTCCTCTGTTGTTGTTGTTGTTACTACTGATATCATTACTAACTTCAATTTTCATTTCCAATAAATCCCTAGGTAATCTATTGAAAAAATTTAACGGTAAAAGCGAACTTTCGATTTCGTTTTACAAAACTTGGTTCGAGCTTGGTCCCCTCTGGATCACAGTTGCGGTCTTGGTATTCTATGTAGTCCAAAGTATCCTTAAATGGCTAATTTTCTCTGACTTATTCATAAAGTCAACTGTGATTTTAAACATACTTCTTTACCCTCTGACAGGATATACTATTGGTCAACTAGTGAAACCTATAAAGATTTTCCTTTGGGAACGTAGAAAATCAAAAAGAATTTTCTTAGATCTCAACGGTAAGCTATTGGCAAAATAAATAAGCCTTTGTCCCAGAAGGATTGACAACCAAAAAATGAAGAGCTTTAAGCTCTGACCAATTTCCCTTTTTTTTCTGTGGGCTGGAGGGCTTTTAAGCCTGGGGTCAAGCCCCACGTACCCCAAAATCCAGCCTTGGGTGGGGCAAGAAAAAGGAGGAAAGAAAAATGGAAGAAGAAAGAATTGGCTACGGAAAGCAAATAAAAGAGTTCTTCAAAGAGCACAAGCAATTAACAATAACAATAATATTCTTAGCAATAATAATCTTCATAATTTCGCAACTATCCTATGCAAACTGGCTATTCCAAATGAAGTTTAACGGATGGTGGATGCTTCACAAAGCAGGAGTAAACATTTGGGACATAACCTTTGAAAAAGGCTACTACTGGCAAGTTCTTTGGGTAATACCTTTGATCTGGTTCTTAAGCAATCCTTTCTTCTGGAGAAAAAGAGCAACTATGAAGCTTGTGTTTAGATTCTTTGACGTAGATATTAACGAGACTAGCTTTGCTAAAAGAGCTTTAGTAGGCTTAATCCTAGCTTTGCTAAGAGCTTTCTTAGGATTCATAGTTGCACTATTCATAGGTCATGCTATCGCTAGACAATGGCTTCTTGTTGACTCATACTTACAAATGAACGGAATGAACTGGATAGATTTTATTCAAAGAGTTTACTTACCATCGATAAACTACTACATCTTCGGAGGTCTACCAACAGCAAATTATCTACTAGAAAACACAATAGTCTTTGACTTTCTAGAGTTATTAAGCCTAATTCTTTTACCTTTGCTTATCTACTATACCATCAAAGTTCCAATAACTTCTTACGTGACCTTAACAGAGCACAAAGGAAGATGGGGTTGGGAAGAAGGTGAATTAGAAAGAAAAATAATCAGAGTGTTTAAGTATATCCTAATTTCAGGCTTTGCGTGGAGTTTCTACTTCTGTATTCTAATGGTACCTTCAACTGTCGGTGACATAACAGTTCCCATAT
>JAWBPV010000069.1:0-7111 GCA_039000425.1 Candidatus Aenigmatarchaeota archaeon | reverse complement strand
TCGAGTCCTCATATACCGTGGCAACCACAGGTAATCCGCATGCACAGTACTCGTAGAACTTGGCTGAAACACTATTCTTCCAGAGAAGGTTATCATCATACGGGACAATACCCACGTCTCCAGCCGATAAGATCTGGGCGAGCTCCTTCCTATCATTCCTCACGCCTAGATAAACTACATTGTCCTTTAAACCAAGCTTTTCAGCTAGTCTGATCAATTGAGGCATGTCTCCAGACCCTACTATAAGAAGCTTAATCTTACCGCGCATCACGTTATTTAGTCGTGCCATCGCTTTAACCACAATATCCAGCCTATAGTATCCACCCACACCCCCACTATAGACGAGAATAAAGTCATCCTTTTTCAGCCCAAGCTTCTCCCTCATGCTAGCCTTCTCATAAGGCCTGAAGACAGACACGTCAGCCCCATTAGGCACCAGCTTCACCTCCTTAACGCCCCTTAATAGCAGGCTTCGGACAATATTGGGAGTAACAGCAACGACGAGGTCGCTCTTAGCGTAGATGCTTGTCATTAAAGCCTTGAAAAGCCTGTATATGGCTCTATAGGTATGAGATGATGCTTTACTTATAACGTAATCCTCCCATTCATCCCTCACATCGAAAACGACTTTCGCCCCAACAAGCTTAGATGAGAAAAAAGCACCTACGGCTGGCTCACCAGTCGGAACTGAAACCACCGCTAATTGTGGACGTAAAAGCAACATTAGTAAAGGATAAACTATGAAAGACAAGAAGACGTTGAATATTAAGGAGGGAAAGCCTTCAACCCAGAAAGTTGGGCACAAGTTATAGATTCTGATGCCCTTCCAGCACTTAACTCCAGCTTGTCTAACGCTCTTCGGAGAGAAAACTCCGGCAACAGTGACATCATGCCCCCTATTCTTGAAGCAGGTTGCGAAGAAGCTTACCCTAGTCCAGCCGGCACCTGGAAACGGGTTTGGAAAGCCTAGGAAGAATAGAGTTTTCATGATACCTCGGCCATTATGATTCCTTTGTCAGTTCGCGCAGTATTTTTTGCCAGCTCTCCAAAGTCTTCTTGTAGTTGAATTTTTCTCTTACATATTCATACGCGTTTTTGCTCACTTTTTCTAATAGTTCGGGCTTACTTAAGAGCTCGATTATCTTGTTGGCTATGTGTTTTGGATCGTTAGATTTTAGCAAAAAGCCAGTTACTCCTTCTTTAATAACATCCGGGATTCCACCAACAGGCATCGCTAACGGAGGAGTTCCACAAGCCATAGCTTCTATTAACCGATTGGGTAAACCTTCAGAGTATGATGGAATAACTATTAGCTTTATTCTGTTAAGTATTTTGGGCACGTCTTGATGGGTAACGAAATTTTTAAGCTGAACAAAATTGGATAGATCATTTTTGTTTATATAGTATTTTACCATATCTTTTAGTATACCATCGCCCCAAATTATTATTTTTACATGTATGTTGTAACTTTTGAGTATATTACAAGATTCTAAGAATTCAAGGATGCCTTTCTCTTTAGAAAGTACACCTATAAAAGCCACGTCAACATCTCTTTGATTGATGGGATTTGTTAAAGTGAAAATGTTGGGTATAAATAGATGTGCATAAAATATCTTTTTATAAAAACAACCGAGATTATAAAAATCTTTGACTGATGGACTTTCAAGAATTATTTTATCGAAATGTCTAAGCATGCCAATCTGAAACGACCATCTGAAAATGAAATACAAAGCATCAAAGAATTTATTTTGAGCGTCTGAATGAGTAATGTCAAATCCCCCTCCAAATACTATTGTGGAACATTTTCGGAATTTTGTAAAAAGAAAGGAAATCGGTTGATAGATGCCCAAGAATAAAGCTAAGTCCCCTTTTTCTGCATACTTTAAAACTATTTTACACTTTTCAAAATCTTGAATTATGCATTCCGCTATTCTTTGTAGGAAGGAGATCTTGGCTTCTGTATTTTGGATACCCGTACAGATTATTTTTACTTTCTTACTTTCTATAGTAAAAGGAATAGAACCCTCATGAATTATTACAATTTCACTGAATAATTTTTTCACAATTTCTAGTATTTTACTAAGGTGGGCTACTCTGCTTGTTGTCAGCATTCCCCCTATAACTATCAAAAGTTTCTTACAGTTCATATTGTTCATAGCATCTTTTTGTTCCCACTTTCCAAAATATGTTTAATAACAGACTTCCACTTTTCTCCTACAACTTCCCAAGAAAATGAAGTGGAGATCGTTTTTCTTGCCTTTTTTGAAATTCTCTGTAAAGCATATGCATCTAAACTAAGTACGTTCTTTATTGTGTCGATAAAGGATTCTGCATCAGGATTCGTTAAAAATCCGTTCTCGCCATTCTTTATTATTTGCGGAATACTACTTATATTCGGAGCTATAATGATCTTACCCATAGATAATGCCTCTAATTCACCGATGCCTAGATCTCTTTGAAAGAACAATAAAACATTTACATCAGAAAGGGATGCATAGATATCGCTTCTATTTATCCATCCAATGAATTCTATATTCTTCAGGTGTTGAAAATGTTTCTTATAAGGGCCCTCACCAAATATTTTAAACATGATTTCGGGAAACGTATTTTCCAGCATCCTACAAATCTTTAGAAGTAGCGGAGCGCCTTTCTCATCGCTCAATCTGCCAATGAATCCAATTTTGAGTTTCTGATGGCTAATTCTATGAGATTTAAACATATTGACATCTATTCCGGGACCTATAACTATTATTTTATTCGGCTTTACCCCATGTTTTATCATTCCTGCTCTTATAGAAGAACCCTGGACTCTTACGACTTCTGACAATTTAGTAATTATCTTTCCATTAATTTTCTCAAATAAATAAAATGTTTTTTGAAATAATGATAATTGCTTAGGGAAAATATATGGTGTAACCCATGGTGTTAAATTCCCTTCAGAATAAATTATTTTTATTCCTAGCATTTTGGCTACAACAGCTGGCAAAACTCCAGTTAAAATGTCTGTAACTACTACTATCTTTACTTCTTTTGCTAACTCAATTACTTTAATGGAGACTAGGATAGAATAGAAATACAAGGATAAAACTCCTAGAATACGTCCTACTAAAGAAAAGATTGGTGGGTAACTCTTACATGAAGGGAAATAAACTCTTTCTATTCGAAAGTTATCATTGATCAATGTCCTTTGCTTGTATGAACCATAAAAGGGAGAAACAATGATTACTCGAAAATATTTTGATAAGTAGAGGCCTAGGTTATAGTGTTGCTCCTCCCTCGCTCCTCCCCTATATGTAGGGACTTCTAGAAGACCTGGTGATATTATACAGATCATTTCCATACACTCCTTGTAGTTTGGATATCAAATTCTGTTTTCTAATACTTTTTCATAAACCTTTTCCAACTTGGATGTGATGTTTTCTATCGAGAAGCAAGATTTTACAATATTCACGCAATTCTCTGAAAGTCTTCTACGTAACTCTTCATCGGAGATTATACTGTGGATAGCCTCAGCCATATCGTATGGTGTAGGTCGAGTTACATAACCTGCTTTGCCATCTATCCATTCTAACACATCACCTAAATTAGTTGTAACTATGGGTGTTCCAGTAGCACAGGCCTCCAGAAAAGTCACTGGAAAACCGTAAAAGCAGGGCGTAACAAATACCTCAGCGTCAACTAAAGCCTTAAGCTTATCCTCCTTACTTATGAAGCCTGTAAATATTATCGAATTAGCTAAGTCTAAAGACTTCGCCAAAACTTTTGCCTCGTTTAAATACCCGTCGTTTGGTCCAGCTATCACCAGAATGGCATCCTTATAGCCTATTTTCCTCGTTAGGTATGCGTAGGCTTTTATCAGGAAATCTATGCCTTTAGTCCTGTGGATTCTGCCTAAGTATAGTATGATCTTCTTGTCCTCGGGTATGTTATGCTTGCTTTTGAAGGAGCCTTTAGGGGGAAGGTTAGCGTAATCGGACAAGTCTATGCCGTTAGGGACTATAGCGATCTTCTCCTCTGGAACACCCATAGCCCTATACTGTTCAGCCTCAAGATTGTTGAGAGCAATAACTTTTGAAGCATCTTGCAAAATGCTATATCCAAATGTAGCATCGTAAAGCAATTTTCTCATTTTCTTCCCTATTCTTGGTATGGATCCGTGAGCCTGTAAAACATAAGGAACGTTACACTTGGTAGCGTAATGATGAACAATAAAGTCTGGAAACTGTTGCCAAGAGTGTAGATGAACTATATCAAAATTCTTTATGTTTCGTTTTATGGCGCTCATCATACCCCATGAAGTATTAAGCTGCCCGAAAAGGTAGCTGTAACATAATGGTTTAAGAGCTCTGGAGAAATAGGTAACTCTGTAGCCATCAATTTCTTCTTCTCTAGGATTAGAATCATGTTTTAGATCCAGAGCTGTTGTCGTATATACTATGACATCGTGTCTTTTTGCAAGTTCTTTTGAAATCGATTTGACGACTGTTACCGGGCCTCCAAACGGGCTGGAGAAAACAGGCACTACTTGAAGAATTCTCATCCGCTTTTAATTCCTCTAATATGGAGGCAATCAGGTATGAAAGGTATGCCTTTATATCCTTTTATTATTCGTTTTATGTCTCTGATACCACAACTCTTCAGTAAGTCTCTTAGAAGACCATAGGAAAAGCCGCATTTAATGATGATTACCCTCATAGTCTTGTCCGCCATAAATATTCATTACATTTTGCCATGAAGGAGTTAGAAAGAATAGGAAAGCTCTAGCACGTAAGTCTGGACAACGAATCTCAAATATGCCTCCTCGTTTTAGGACACGTATCCACTCGCTCAAGATTTTTTACTTCACGGTGGCTAAAATGTTCAATCAAGTGACTGGAGTAAACATAGGTAAAACATTCATCTCTAAAAGACAGAAGCGCGCGCTCTGCCACAATATCTACAGATTTCATTCTCCTAAAATCAACACCGATGGCTTTCTCCATTTTATTTTCTCCGCAACCAATGTCCAACACGATATTGTTGTAAAAGTTCATCTTCTTCATGTAATTAGTTCAAAAGATCATTTAAGTATTTTATCCAATTTCTTCCTGAGAAGTTATCCTCAAAATACCTTCTGCAATTATCTGATAATCTGGGAAGATTTTCACGTATGTAATTTATTCCTTTTACCCATTTTTCTGCTTCTGCATTAACATTCAGAAGATAGCCGGTTTCTCCATGAATAACAAACTCCGGAAGCCCACCAGTATCACTCGATACAACAGGTGTTCCATACATGTATGAGACGAGAACTACTGAGCTTTGCGTTTCTCGCTTATATGGTGTTAGGACAGCTATGCTCTTTTTTATTAGCTCACCGAATTCTTTATCGCTTATTCTCTCCTTATAAAAAATCTTTAGGTTTTTGTATCTGTAATATCTTTTATCCTTTATCTTAGAGCGTGAAATAAGTAGGAATTCCAAATCCAAATTGTTAACGTCTGAGTACTTTACTATTTCCAAAAATTTTTCTGGATTCTTAGCTGGAACAGGTGGACCGACGAATGTGACATACTTTCTATTTTGCAGATTAGTGCCTGAATTCCCCAAATCCTCATACATTAGGGGTATTAACATCTTCCTTCCGGAGAAATTCGGATATCTTAAGTCAAAGAGTTGAGAAGCCATTTTGGAAGAGACTATTATGGTGTTAGCTTCATTAATCAGTTTCCCTTGTAAAAGCTCAAATAAATGTAGCCAATATTTTTGGCAGCCGCCGTGAGCCTTTTTGTTTTTCGTATAGGGTTCGTGAACGTGATAGATAAATCTACAACCGTATTTTTTTGACAATCTTGCAATGTAATGGTTTAGAAGATGGTAATTGTGAATATAAATATGAGTTGGGCGATCTTCTGAAAATATTTTCCTTATCAATTGTATGTTTTTTAGGGTTATTGTATCTCGAACCATGGAAGGAATGCCGGTGGAACGGCCGATGAATACAGTTTTCTCCTTGATTTCGCTTGAGAGCATCCATCCATATTCATGGCTAAAAAGATATTTTACAGAATAACCTTTTTCTTCACATGCTTTACCGAACGCACAGCAATGTAATTTATAGACAGGGCGATATTGTAGACTTCCCACGTAGATTACCATGTTTATCTCCTTTATTTTAAACTAACTTGAAAAGCTCTATCATTCTCTCGCCTATCCTTTCTATTGTTAGATTTTCTTCAACGTATCGTTTTCCTGAGACGCCGAGTTTCTCTGCCATTTGCCTGTTTTCCTTCAAGAGCATTATTGTTTCAGCCAGCTTCTTGTAGTCTCCGGGCTTGACCACTATTCCTGAGCCTGTTTCCCTGATGTGTTCCGCCGGCTGTCCTTCCGCGACGCATATTATTGGTTTGCCCACAGCCTGGTACTCGTATAGTTTTGAGGATATTCCCAGGTATGGTCTTCCGAAGTCTTTCAACGGTAGTAGTAGAGCGTCTGCTTGGCCTAGTAGTTCAGCCACCTCGTCTCTGCTTAAAACCTTGTCAATTATCCTCACGTTTCTAACGTTCATCTCCTCAACACTCTTCTTGACAGAATCCATCAGCTCTCCTGCTCCTTGAAGCACTATCTCTATGTCTTCATGCTGCTCTAGGAGTTTCGCCGCCTTAATCACCTGGTTGAAGTCGTACGCTACTGAGAACGCTCCGCTGTATAGCACCATAAACTTCCCATCGTCTTCATTGGATGCTGGCTTGAACCTGCTTGTATCGACTCCGCCCCTGACAACGTGTATCTTGCTTTCTGGAACCCTGTAGTTGTCGCTTATTACTTTAACGTATCCTGGGCTTATCGGCGTTATCGCGTCAGCCATAGTGTAAGCTACTTTCGCCAAGGCCTTCACAATCCTCTTCATGAACCCTGACCTTATCGCCCCTATGTCCACAGGGTCCTCCGGCCAGAGGTCGTCAACGTTTAGAACCACTGGACACCTGTGCATCAAACGGTATGCTAAAGCCGGTATTATCACTAGGACCTGCGGGTTTGAGGCGAATACTGCATACACTTTTCTGGTGATTAGTAGTGGGAATAGGGAGGATATTAGGAAGGCTGCGAAAAGGATCATCCTGTTTGCTAA
>JAWBPV010000068.1:0-7122 GCA_039000425.1 Candidatus Aenigmatarchaeota archaeon | reverse complement strand
ATATCCAACTTTTACTATATACCTTAAAACTTCATCACAAATTCTGCTAACTTGAAACCAGTATCTCTCTTTATCATGAGGTGTGCTATTTAAAGTGTTTAGTTTGCGATTCGTTGCATCAACTGCAAAATTGGCAAGCGCCTGGACGCAGGAAAAATTGAATTTACTTATGGATTCCTTGAAAATTCTGTTTCTTTCCTTATATGAAGGAGTATACTTCCCGATTGTTAGGAGTAAAGCGTCTTGACATGCTAGGACTATTTTGTCGGTCCAGAATACCATTTCATCTGTTGGGCTATGTGGCGAGAAATGCTCTAATGCCTCCGCCATCCTGTTTAGTATCAGCTTTATCCCCTCCCAAAGCGGTATATCTTCTGGTTTAAAGCTTGGAATCTTCTCTAAGTAGTTTTTACCATAAATTACCTTTGAACCGTACTTTAAGTCGTAGTTCGCTATTGATGGTTTAATTCTCTTTTTCATGAATGGAACTAGGAGATAAATGGTTGGAGTAAAGCCCCAAATTTCAATTTTTATGCCCGTTCGCCTATAGAATTCTTCCTCGAATTCATCCAGTCTTCTTCTGTTGAAGACCCACTTATATGGAATTAATATTACTTCGCAGTCGCTTAAGAACTTTAACCTACCATTCTCCTCAATAACTGTAGCTTCACCCCTTCCAAAACTGCCTGAAATAATTATTGATTTAGGGCTAAAACGAGAAATTATTTCGTTCTTCAACTCCTCAATGATTTTAGCAACTTTCTCATTAATTTTCGGATCTCCCACATATTTCAATTGTGGGCTCACTTCCAAACAGGCTCACCGTCAATATATTTTGGAGTCTCTAGGCCGAGAGCTTGCAAAATAGATGGAGCTATATCTTGTAACTTTATGTATGAGCCCTTAATTCTTTTATTTGATATACAAACGCCATCGAGGTCGGGATTGTCAGGCAGGTATCCATGCGCGAATTTCTCTTTTGGGTTTACAATATCAAACACATAAGGTTCATCTAAATAAAAAATCAAGTTGCCATATTCATTTGGCATTTCTGCGTGGTATTTCTTAAAAACCTCTTTTCTTAAAATAAAGCCCTTATCTTTTAATTTGGTAAGTACTTTTTCTACTTCTTCTTTCTCTGCATCATCTTTAAACCAAAATCTCGCATAGCATGAATCTAAAAAATGTATATAATTCTTTAAGTCTTTTCCATTATCCTTAAAAAACGAATATAGATTAACTCTTTCCTTAATTTCAGATTGACCATGATCCGAAAACACGACGAAGAAAAACTCATCGTAAGCCCTCTTAAAATTAAAGTATAACTTCTCCAAAAGCTTGTCTATCTCCTTAAGCTTTTTCTTAGCTTCGGTGGAGTCAGGTCCATGATAGTGAGTTATCGGATCCATATGCCCTATGAAGACGTATGTAAAAAGTTTAGGGGGATGTTCCAAGTTAACTTTATTTAGTGAGCCATTTGGCTTCCATATTACTTGATATTTAATTGCGGCATCACTCAAAATTTTAAAAATGGTAGGATATGTCCCTATTTTCATGTCAGGCTCTCCCCAAAATCTAACGGTTTGAAAATCAAAGTTACTCCAGCATTCTATGGATTGTCCTGCAAAAGATAGATATCCATAGGGAACTATTCCATACCTAAGCTTACATATGCTGGCGTAGAATAAGTATTTAGCGTAATGACTATGGATTAATTTATAAAACTTTGTCCTCGAAAAAGATCTGAAGGGAGAATTTTTGGGCGAATATTTCCAAATAAAAAAGTGTTTATGCTTATTTGGATATACCCCAGTATACATCGATGCATGACACGTATTCGAATAACTTGGCAATTCTGTTTTCACTCTAGCCATATTTTCAAAACTTTTTAGAAAATCCATCAGCTCAATGTTTTCAGGCTTCAAACTATCTATGAATACAGATAATACAGGCATCATAGAAATGCTTTCGCCCTCTCTAACAAGAATTTCCTAGCGGTCTCATTCCCCAACACTGCGCAATCCAAAATTCCCATTCCCTTTAACCTTCCAACCAGAAAGCCAGCTGAGAAGGCATCCCCAGCACCAGTTGTATCTCTGGCTTCTATGCTTTGAGTTGGCACTTTCTCACAGTTTCCATTTATGGATACTGTGCATCCTTCTTTCCCCATCGTCACCACTACAACGCTTGCAGCTTTCCTCAATGCTTGAATTGCTTCTTCAACCGTAGATTTTTCTGTTAAAGCTTTAGCTTCTTCAAGATTCGTTATTAAACCATCCACATGCTTAGAAATATACTCCATGAAATAATCTTTGACGATGTTGGGAGCCCCTGGATTAAACCAGACTTCAGATTTTCCGCGACACTCCTTCATAGCGTATAGAACTGCCTCTCTCGTTTTCTCAGATAAAAGCGTATAGCCGGAAAAGTATACGATTTTAGAGCCTAAGATTTTATCGATGCAGCGCTCAATATCCTCCCTATTCAAATTATTATTTGCACCCCTATCCGCAATCATAGTTCTCTCACCATCTTCAGAAACTAGAGAGATACATAAGCCAGTCCGATTCTCCGAATCTATCAAGGTCAAGTCTTCTACGCCCTCCCTCCTTAAGTTTTGCTTAAAGTATTCGCCAAAAACATCATTACCCACTTTTCCGACGAATCTCGCTTTTTCTCCAAGTCTCGAAATCCATACTGCCACGTTTGCCGTTCCACCGCAAAAAACTCTTATTTTACGGTGGTAAGTGTTTCCAATTTTAACCCCTTCTACGGGAACTATTATATCTAGGAAGGCATCGCCAATTACGGTTATGTTCATCCTTCCATTAACCTCTTAAACGCATAATAATTCCTTACGAAGTCTTTCTCATGGTTCAGAAAATCAGCCTCGAATATATAGGGTCCTTCAAACCGCTCCTTAAGAGCTTTCATAAAAGAGAAGTTTATTTTTCCATTTCCTATAGGTAAGTGGTCGCGTTTTCCATTATAGTCGTGTACGTGGACGACCTTTATGAGACTCAAATTGGACTCAACAAATTTTTGTATCGAACCGTAGGCTTCATATGGCATATTCTTCTTCGTTAGATAAAGTGGTAAAAATATGTCTAAGGCTCTCAGCAGCACGTCTTTCATTGGGTAAGTGGATAGTGGAGCCACTTTTCTAATGTGTGCATGTCCAACGTCAAAGGTTACTTTAAGCCATTTTGAATTCACACTCCTTACAACATTAACAAGTAAATTAAGATCGTTTAAAGCGTCAGCATTCTCTAGAGTTAAAAGAATAGGAAGTCTTTCTGCGAGACTCGTAAGCTCTTCTATAACCTCAACCCAACCATTAAATCCGTTATATGATATCCCTCGTAAGTGCATTACCACATAAGCCGCTCCCAATTCCGCTGCCTTCTGCATAGACTCCCTTAACTGTGTGAGGGATTCATCCCTTATTCTGGGGTTTGGGGAGACCGGATTTATATAAACGAATGGAAGATGAACACCTGTATCCCTAAAATTCTTCAAAAATCTTCTCAATTCATTGCTGATTTCCCAATGCCATGAAGATGGCCTTCCATGCTCCTTTTCAAATCTTATTTCTACAGCATTCAAACCAAATTTTTCGGAGAGTTTAAGATAAATATTCATAGCCTCCGAAAGCGTTAACCCCCTAAACCCACCCAAAGAAGCTCCAATAATCATTTAACAAGCCTCTGATAAACTTCTTCATACTTTTCAGCAATCTTCTCCCAAGAATAAGCCTTAACCTTCTCTTTTGCGTTTCTTCCCATGCGTTCCCTCAAGTCGTCATTCTCTAACAAGTATATAATAGCGTCTGCTAGGTTCTCAGCATCACCTCTTTTGGTAAAAAGACCATTGTAACCATTCTCGATTAAACATTTAAAGGTTTCCAAGTCGCTCGTAACGATGGGGAGACCATTAGCCGAGGCCTCCAAAAGAACGAGTGGAAAAACCTCGAAAGCTTCTATTGACGGCAAAACAAAAATGTCCGAGACACCATAATAAAGAAGTTTTCGCTCTTCCTTTACATACCCTGTAAATTTAACGTATTGTCGAACCCCGAGTTTTGTCGCTAACCTTTCATATCCACTTAAATCTCCGCCTCCAACGAAAATAAAAAAAGCGTTTCTATGCGATTTCACTATCTTTGGAACGGCTTTTAGGAGAATATGGGGACCTTTCAAAGGGTAAAGCCCGCCAACAAATAAAACAATGTCCTTTGACTCATCTATACCTAAAATTTTTCTGCATTCATCTTTGGAATATGGAATATTGAAATCTTGCAGATTAATTCCGTTGGGTATTTCGATCAATTTGTCAGTATATTTCATAAGAAACCTAGATTGTTGAACATAATAGATAGATGGAGTAACGATCACATCAGCTTTTGATAATATTTTCTTTACTAGAAACTTATTTGATAGATAAACTCCAATTCTTCGCACAATATGCCCATAATTTGGTATCCAGTCTCCATGCCAAGTTACCACTAAAGGTTTTCCCCTTTTCATCGCGCATCTTAATCCTGCAATGACGGAGATTGGCGTATCGTTGTGGACGTGTATTATATCTAAGGGGTAATTTAAGGGATCAAAAAACAACTTATAAGAAACATTCATAACGCCTATCTTCAGCTGAGAGTTGTAAAAGTGAACGGACAAATTATTCTTCTTTTCTACAAAATTTTCTTTGAAAGGGGCAAAAACGCGAACTCTATGCCCCATTTTAGAAAGTTGTTCACATAAATGATAAACCACTCGTCCAACTCCATATACTTGGACGTTTTTTCTTTGAGCTGGAAACACTGAAACAAAATGACCTATACGCATTTTATGCTCACTCTTTTCTTCTATCCGAAAATTAACTATGGCCTAAGTATAACGTCTTATGCACACTATCAAAGTGCCTTCATCTTGAATTTGAGGTTGTCTTTTTGAAAGTAGACTATCGAAGAACATTAAAGGGGGTGTGAAAATTTTTGGGATGATTGGAATTTTGGAGTAAAGGACAGCCTCTTTTTCTCCCATTCCTTCTCTTTTAAAGAGATACTTAAATATTTTATTAATCAAATTGATAATCCTGCAACAAAGCAATATACTATCAATTGATAAACCCGCGTCATTTACAAGATTTTTAAACGTGTTTATATTATATGTCCTAACCTCTCCCTTATCTTTACGTGAATGCAGAGGAATACTCACAATACCTATTGCTTTTTTCCGTAATACTCTTTTAATTTCGCTCATAGCACTGAAATCATCGGATACATGCTCAAGAACTTCCGCGCATATCACTACGTCAAAAATTTCAGATCTAAAAGGTAGTCGTTGCGCATCAGCAAGAATAAAATCCCAGTCGCAAGGAAATACTTTTAGAGATTTCATGGATTCCATCATTGCATCTCTGTCTATGTCCAATAAAATATAGTGAATATAATTTGCGTATCGGTGTATGAATTCATAAGCAAAATCTCCTAATCCCGCACCAACTTCCAATATTAACGGTGCCTGTCTAGGCATATAATTGCTTAATACATTTAACATATACATTCTGCGAATCTTGTTTCCAGGATTAAATAATAGAGCTTTAAACTTTCCGGATAAACTAGTCCAACCCGTTTGCTTACTTAGCGTGATGTATCTTCTTTTCATTTTATGTCACACATAATAGTCTATCTTAATCTTAACGGTAAATCTAATATGCGACTATGGCTGTAAGAGGGCTTCTTTCATCGCGGGCTCATCTAAATATCAGTATATGATACTTTCATATACCTTTAAATATTTCTCAGCAATCTTTTTCCAGTCAAACTCTTCTTGGGCGAGTTTTCTGCTATTTTTTCCCATTCTTATTCTTTCCTCTTTGTTCTCTATTAAATATTCTATTTTCTCCGCCAGTTGCTTTTCATTCGCTGGTTCCACTAAGAACCCATTCCATCCGTCCTTTATTTGCATTGGTATGCCGCCAACATTTGAACCTATTAAAGGCTTTCCAGATGCAAGAGCTTCTTTCAAAGCTATCGGATCCCCTTCCTCAAATGAGGGTAGAATAAAGATGTCGCAGGCTAAATACAAAGCCTTTAAATCCTCGTAGGGGACAAATCCAGTAAACTTAGCATTCACCCTTTTCCTCTTCGCATACTCCATCACCTTTTCTGCATATTCCCTGTCAAGATTCAAGCTTCCAACTATCAAAAAGAGAACCTTCTTCTCCTTTAAAATTTCTCCAGCCTTAACAAGGTATTCTACGCCCTTCCTAGGCGTCACGGTTCCAGCAAACATGACTACAGTCCCTTCAAGCCCATACTTCACTTTAATCCTCTCAACCTCTTCTCCAGGCATGTTAAAGTCTTCAACATTCACGCCGTTAGGAATAACCTCAAGCTTTTCCTTGGGGATACCTTTCGCAATGAGCTTCCTCTTCAAAGCCTCATTCAAAACAACGCTCTTCGAAACCCTTCTCATCAGATATAGGTCTGGAGAGAAAAACTTGAGGACTAAAGGTGCTGAGGGCTCCAGCGCAAACCTTTTACTTTCTTCACCTACATGCGCCGTATAAACCATTTTCTCCGCAAGGCCTTTTCTTAAATTCACGAGGACGCTTGAAGCGAATGGAAAATGAACGTGAATTACATCAAAATCCTCTTCGTCAAGAAACTTGATTATTTTTCTTGCAACGTCAAATCCATCCCTTAAAAGCTTTAGCAGTCCAGAAGCACTTTTAATAAGCTCGTATGGTGCCTTGGGAAGCTTCTTAGCGCCTATCCTAACATATCTTATTCCATCTATAAACTCCTCTTTCGGCAAGGCTCTGAAATCCCTCTCAAGAACCGTTATATCATGCTTCTCTGCCATATACTTCGCCAAATAATAAACAACCGTTGGGACAGAACCTTGCCCGGCTAAAGCCCTCTCCCCAGGCGTCCCGTAATCATCAAATATATGCAGGATCCTCATGACCTTCTCCAAACATAACTCAAGAACATTCTAGCAGATCTAACGAGCCTCTTAAACTCGCAGAAACCATTCCGCCTAAAAACCTGCCTTAGGGCTACTGGAACATAGCTAACAGACAGATAATAATCTTTTAAAAGGGCGTCGACGGCTT
>JAWBPV010000067.1:0-7428 GCA_039000425.1 Candidatus Aenigmatarchaeota archaeon | reverse complement strand
ACATCGTTAAGCACGCGCGTGAGTGACATAGAATGCCCTTCGTTGTTGCTAAACGCATTGAGAGGAAATATGTTGAAAGAAATTTTGATGAGTTTACAAGTGTTGAGAAGTATTTATTTTTAGTTGAGGTTGGTCAGTTGGCGTATAAGTATAGCCACTTTTGCATTAAAGGAACAACTGTAAACATTTATTTTTCGAGGATTTTTAATGACGAATTTAAAGTTGTTATGGAGCCAAGAAGGTTTGATATCGTAAATTTAATGAGAGTGATGAATTATAGGAAATCTATCGGTTATGTAACTGAGGGTTCCTATTTAGATATTAGTAGTTTAGTATCTGAGTTAAGTATACCAGAGAATTATTATGCTGAAGTTTTGTTGACGTCATTGCGCAACGAAAATTATGGTGAAAAAATTGTTTTTCCCAATGAAATAAGAATAGATGCGATTCCGGAGCTGGAAAGTATAGTTATGGACAAACTTGAAATGTTAAAGAAGATAGGTCACATTTCTGAATATAAGAGTTTACTTGAAGAGATTGGACTTTCTGGTATTGCTGAAGAATTAGGCAATGGATATTCGAGATTTGAGATTGGTGATTATGATGGGGCTATTAAAGCATATCGTAAAGTTATAGAAGGCTTTAGGGACTATCTGAAGAGAAAGGAGACACGAGAAGGAGTGGAAGAATTTAGAATATTAATAGATAGAAGCAAAAGCCGAACGGAGGAGTTAATAAGATTTTTAAACACGACTTATTCTTTGCTTTCTAATTTCGGAGAACATTACGGGACTCATGCTTATGACGAAGAAGGTGTATTTGCACACAAGCTAGTCGAAAGTATAACAGAATATTTAATGAAAAAGCTACAATATTTGAAGTGTGAAAAGTCAAAATTATCTAAAGATTTGTAAATGAATGTTCTCAATAAGTTAATCGCTTTGAAACTTTTGGCTCAGAAAAGGGATATCAAGCTCATGCAAAATATTCGATGAAAGCTATTACTTTGGATGTTCGTCTAAATAATTAGCTATAAACTTCACAAGACAATTGTTCCTCAACATGGTCCGCTTACGAAGTTGTTAATATTGCCTCCTTTTAGATGTTCACCTCGTCGAATAAAATTGTGGTAATACGCTAGTTATACCGTAATGATGTATCTAGAGTTCTTAAATTGTTGCGGTTGGGTGTTGTTTGAAGGTTTTTAGGATTTGGGTTGCTTGTTTTTGTATTCGTGAGTTTGGTGTTGTGTTTGCTTTTGTGAGTATCCATTTTGCTATTGATATGGCTGGGCTTCCTGTTGTGGCTATGTAGTATTCGTAGGCTTCTCTTCTTTTGTCGTAGTATTGGTGGAGTTTCAAGCCTAGTAGTTTTGAGGCTCTTGTCATTGAGGCTAAGTCGTACATGTGGATGGCGAATTGTGGGATTATTCTTCTAATGCCTCTTATGGTTGCATGTGTTATTTTTGCTGAGCCTTCGCCTTCTATTAGTCCGCCTAGCCAATGATTCTCTTCTAATGATTCTCCCTCAACTTTTAGTATTGGGACTTTGTATGCGACTTCTGGTATTGTTTTCCAGCCTAGGATTTCCATTGTGATTTTACCGCCAGTAACAATTACCTCTGGGCTGTCCAGAACTATTTTCTCTGGAAGCTCAACCTCGATTAGGTATGGGGTTATTTCTTTAACAACGTCTTCTCCTGCTTTTTTGTTTATGTAAATTGGCATTACTGGAAGGGTTTCTTGATAGCATCTTCTCGCCTCGGCTCCCTCATGATTTTGTTTGGTTGGCTTTTTAGCTTCCTTAATAGACCGAGCAGCTCTTCCTAAAATCAGCCATGGTGCACTAGGCATAGGATTGGGCTTGTTGCTTTTCAGAAGGCTTCCACAGATGGCACATCTTTGCCAGTCGGTAGAAACGGGCGACCTACAAGATGGGCATTTTTTCATTCCTCTCTCCCTTTCCAATTTTTAATCTCTTTAAGAAAACATAACCTGCAAAAGTTTCATAGTAGTTAAAATTCTCCACTTATCATATCCTCACTTTCTCCCACTACTTTTTTCCGACAATAAATCAAGTCTCCGATTTTGAACATTCTTTCCATGTCTCTATGTAGATTCCACAGTTGAAAGTCCGAAAAAATGCGCCTCCTTGCAATCATTAGTAGCCATTGGAGAGTGGAAGGGTGACACTCCGTTACAATCAGCTCCAAAAGCTCTTTAGCTTTATTGGGGAGGCTGTCCAACGAGACAGACCAGTCAATCTGCCAAAAATGGTCGATGGTTGGTTCCACACTCTGTGTTGTCAAAGACGGAAATAAACCTTCCAGCCCTTTCATTGCTAACCGCACTTTATCGACGATACTCACACAACTTTCCGTCCCGTTGGTTGTTGGCTTTAGCGGAATATGTCGCATACGGGGTATCTGGTCTTCCATACCTACCCCTCAAGCAAACCTAAATTTTGCAAAAGCATGGTTTCATAGCGCAGGATGACGCATAAATTCTCATAGTTTTTCAGCAACGCGACAAAACTGAGAACATCTTCTGCGGGCCAGTAGGATGACAACCACTCCTCCAAGGCAATGTTCTCACCCTCTACGACTTTGACGTGGAGGTGCTCGGGATTCTTCCCTTGACATACTGCGCAACTTATATCACCACAACTGTGCCAAGTATGCCTCACTTTTTCGCCCTTTTGTTTGGCCAGTGACTCAACCAAAAGTATCTTCTCTTCGACTCTATTTTTCAAATCGCCTTTTAGACGAAAAAGCTCTGCAAACCCTTCATAGATAAGTTTCCCGTTACGCTTGCTCCATAACAATGCACTCTCACTATCGGGAAGTTTCCTCGCCAACTTTCGGAAATGTCTGCCTAACCTCAAATTCGTACCTCCCAGTTTACTGGCAGCTACCTGCAAAAAGTATATGCGACGCTGTTTATAAAGTTTTTGCCGTGGTAGATGATGTTACATGGAGAATCCAAATTAATGGTTGTTAGAGCGACGAGCAGGGGTAGAGAATACAATAAATGTCTCGTTAATATTCCAATTAACCTCTTTAAATCCCCTAACTTTCCTTTTAAGAGCGGAGACCACATCAAAATACTTGTTGATCCCGACTTACAGACTGTGCTTTTAACGCGGCAGCCCGAATTTTGGGAGGAGCTTATCAAACTGTCTAAAGAGGTAGCAAAACATTATAGGAAGGTATTAAAAAGCATAAACTCTGATTGTACACTCAGCCATTTCCAGAAAAAATATGCAAAACTGATTTTTGAGACGTTAGTTGAAAAAGAATTACCTAATTTTCTTTCTGAGACCGCCAAAAAAGCTCGCGAAATCGCTGAAAAACATACATTAAAACAATTATAAACTAAAACTTCCACTAAGAATAAATATCAGACAAGCTCTTTGCATGCATAACAAGTTAATATTTATAACACAAAAATTATTATAGTTATAGGATTTGCATATGTCAGTATCACATGAAGACATTAGATATAAGGTGATCTCAAAATTAAGGGACTCTATTTTACACGCAATTGATAACATTAGAACATCCAACCCTCAATTATATTCAACCATGCAACAGCAATTGGAGGAATATAAAGAAATTCTTGAGAGAGGAGAGGATGTTCCGCTAATAATAAAGAACGAAAGAATCATTAAAGATGTCGGAAAGCCCGATATAGAAGTTTTTGGTGGCAGAATCCTCATTGAAATAAAGGTAAAAATTTCAGAATTTCCGGAAGGATTTGAGAAACTTTCAAAGTATGTAAGATTCTATCCTTACGCCGAGTATACAATAATAACAAATTACGATGTATGGGAATTTTATAAAGTGGAAAAATTTGAGTTAAAAATTGTGAGAGGCATAAGCCTTGATAGCATAGTGGAAAACGTGCTCATCAAAGGCGTAAGAATACCATTGTCAACTGAAAATGTTAGGAACATATTTAATCCAATAGTTCTTCTTAAAAACGAGCTTCATTATATTTTTAAAACGTACCACGCCGAGATCAAGGCACTTTTTGAGGCTTACAAAAACATTATAAAAACCCTCTATGAGAAGGCGTCAGAAAAAGAAATCGAAGAACTTTTTATAAGACACACGTTGATGCAAATGATTGTGTCATCATGCTTGACAGCATCTTTGGAAAAAAGTACGGATGCAAAGAAGGCATGTTCTGGAGTTGAAATAGAGGCCGAGGTCATTCTCCCATATCTAAACTGGTGGGAGCCTCTGATCTCTAGAGGACTATTATCACAAAGTGATGGAAGATTTTTAGAATCCCTTACGGAATCTGTGTATTCAAGGGCTATGCTTCTAGACTGGAAAAGTGAAGCCAAAGAGGACATTTTCAGAGAGCTTTACGAAATTTTAATCGACGCTGAGACTAGAAGGAAAATCGGAGAGTATTATACCCCACTTTGGCTTGTTGAATACATGGTGAATAAAGCATCTAATGACGTTGGTGGCTTCAAAGGCAAGATTATTCTTGACCCATTTTGTGGTAGTGGTACATTTCTTGTGGCGTCATTTTACAAAAAAGTCGAAGAAGGGGAAGATCCGGATAGCGCAATAAAAGAAGTCGTAGGATTTGACATAAATCCCTTAGCTGTTTCCATAGCAAGGGCAGAACTCATGATAGCTTATCAAAGTTTGAAAAAGCAAGCGATTACTCCATTGGTTTTTAATACAGATTCAGCAATCCTCTTGTTCCATGTATTAAAAGAAGGGAAGCCTATAAGTTTCATTGATGAACTACAAACCATTGAAAGGAGAATTAGATATGTGGATTCACCTCTTTTCAAATCGAATGAAATTGACTTTTCGGAAGTATTAGAGATAGAGGTTATATTACGTGAGTGCTTTAGAGAGGCTTCACGTGCTGAAAATGTTAAACAAGAGCTTAAAAAAAGATTGTCTGAACTCCGCGAACACGCTTGGAAAGGTCTTTTGACCAGCCAAATAGTTGAAACATTGACGGATGAGGGTAGTATAAATGCTATTGCTAAGTTAATTGAAAAGTACGGTAATGGTGTATGGGCTGTATCAATAACTTCACTTTTCGCTCCTTATATAATACGTGAAGTGAAGGTAGATGTTATACTCACGAATCCTCCATGGGCGCAATTAACAGAACCCAAAGGTTACTATGGTGAACTTTTAAGGAATGAAGCCGTTAGCCTTTTAAAAGATTATAAAAAGATTGGACAAATATTAGCTGGGTCTGATATCGCATCAGTGCTGTTGTATGGATGTCTTGGTATAGTTAGGAGCGAAGTTGCGTTTTTGATGCCAGAAGAAGTTGTTTATACGGTAGGCTCTTTTTATGGACTTGGTAAACTACTCACTTACACCGTAGTAAAAAATTATGATAGCGAATTAATACAGATAGGTTTTGATGCGTTTCAACATGGCAGACTTCCATCCATAGTATTTTCGAGAAAAACTCCGGGAAAAAATGTTTGCTACACCATGCGTTTTGAATGGAACGGGGAATATTCAAAGACATTGCGTCTTTCTGACGTAAAATTTAGCGTAAAAAGTGTGGAAAATTATCAAGATTACATTAAAAGTGTGACAAAATACATAGAGGCTGCTCCTGAAGCGATTACGGAAGAGCTTGATGTTGAAGAAGTCGTTTCTAAAGGAGATTACATAATGGGTTTATTCGGAGGGACTAGAAAAAGAGGTGTAAAAAGATATGCCGGATTAACTTTTGATGTAATTAGTGAAGATAAGATTGCTAAACAATTTATTATAAGACTCTCTCAAATGGATACTTCGATAAGAATTTCGAATTTTTTCCTCGAACCTTACTGGAAGAGACTTATATATACTGGTGAGATATATCCTTTCCATCTTAACCGTGTTCACAACATCTTAATATCATCAGAAGGAAAGGAAAATCTAAAAGAATTTTTAACCAGACGGGTCCTCGAAAACATTAGCGAAGAGGAGAGAGAAAAAATTCAAGTACTAATAGAAGAGTTGAAACAACCAGATAAGCCACACATACTTGAAGCCAACCAGTATTATGTAATTTATAGGCGTATAAGGGATTTCGTATCAGTTGTTCTCACCCCAGACGATATACAAAAAATTTCTAACAACATGAAGTATGGAATAATAGTGTATGATGGTTGCGGTTACATTGCTACGATAGATGAATATAAAGCGTATTACTACTCTTCAATCCTGAACTATCTTGCATACAAAGTAACCGAGAAGAGAGGTACATTCGAAAGAAATCAATACCTCAGACCACTAATCGCAATAGTAGAAGCTGGCTTAAAATGGAAAAATGATGAATGGCAAATAAAGGTTGCCGAGCTTGGAAAGGAATTGCACCAAAAAGCCCCTTCATGCTACGTGAACTACATAAAGAAAGGTATGGAAGTTGCCGAGTGTTTTAAAAGGCTTAGGGATTGCGATGAGGTCAAGGAACTATTTAGAAAACTTATTAAAATGATCGATGAAAATTTGCAAGAAAAGAGGCTTAATGAAGCACTACAATTTGTATGTAAACTGAAAGAACTATCATATTAGATTTAATAAAGGTTAAATTGTGACCTTAACAGTAGAAAATTAACCTTAACAGGTTGAAGTTTTAACCTTAACTAAAACCTAAAATAACCTTAAAATCCAAGACCTTAACAAAAACAACTCTAAACACCCACCCCTCCCCTGCCACCCTCTACTAAATTTTATATAGCCATAAACGAACTGAATAGGCGGGAATAACGGGAATAACGATGGTGTTGGTTGACGACTACGGGCGTCCATTGTTAAACCTCCGAATAGCCTTGACAAAGCCGTGCAATTTGCACTGCAGTTTCTGTCACGCGGAGGGTGAAGACAAAAACACTGAAAACCTTGTGGAGATGAGCGCCGAAGAGGTTGTGCGTATAGCAAAGATCGCCGTCAGCCTTGGCGTTTCAAGGATTAAGCTCACCGGCGGCGAGCCCCTGCTCCGCAAGGACATCGTGCAAATCGTCAAAGGCATAGCCTCCATACATGGCTTGGAGGATCTTTCCATGACAACGAATGGAACGCTTCTTGAACCGTTAGCCAAGGAATTGCAAGTAAGCGGTTTGAAACGTGTAAACGTAAACCTTCCAACGCTTGATGGCGAAACATACTGCAAACTGACAGGCGGCAAACTGGAAAACGTTTTAGGAGGCGTGAAGGCAGCGGTTGAGGCTGGACTAAACCCGGTGAAACTCAACATGCTGGTTTTGAAGGGCGTAAACGATTCACATGTACTTGAAATGATGGACTTTGCCAGAAAAATCGGCGCCATACTCCAACTCATTGAGCTTGAACCCATAAACGTCAGCAGCGAATACTACAAAACTCATCACAAGCCCTTAGACGAATATGAGGAGATGCTAAGAAAGAAAGCTCTAAAAATCGAAACC
>JAWBPV010000066.1:0-7552 GCA_039000425.1 Candidatus Aenigmatarchaeota archaeon | reverse complement strand
TAAAAAATACATCTGTCCAAAATATTATTTTCATAGGTGTGCCTGCTGGGATTGTAAGCTGGTTTATTAAAAATTTAAACCAGAAAAAGATAATTCATCTTGGGAAAACTTATCTTCTACCAGATGCCTATCTCTCACTAAAAGTAGACAGTATGGAGAAAAGAGAAGCTCTTTATAATTTAATATCTCGGGCGCTTTCTATGAAAAAAGTTTAATTCCATAATAGAAAGCCCCTCCTCTACCCCTTTGAGATAACTTGCCATCTTGGCAAGCTTTTTTCTTTAGCTCTTAATAAATAGCCTCAGCAAGAGATTTGTCTTTGAAGAATTTTTGAATTAAGACCCCCTGTATTTTGACCCTTACTAACCAACCATCTTTGTATTTTGTCAAACCCATTCCATAAATATATTAGAAAAAGCTAAGCAAAAAGACAAAATCAAATATCAGTAACTTGATCCTGTTAAGAGCAATTAAAAAGGTGTAAATTTGATGCAAAAAGTTGACAGAATCCCTTTTAGACCCTTTGAAACCCTTAAAAAACAAGCCGGCGGAGGGACTTGAACCCTCAACCTTGGGATTACAAATTGAGAAAAATTTCACATTTTTTCATCTTTTCTTTGATTTTCTTCACTTTTTTGCTTATGCAAATATAAGCATTTAATTGATGTCTTTTTAACATCAGGTTTGCCTTTCTTTCATGTTGATCTATGTCTACTTTCTGATTGATAGCTTCTAATGATAATATAGAAGACAAATTTAAGCAAGGGGGTAGGTGCGATGCTTGATGCTTTATTAAAGGTCCTTGTGAATTTAACAAGCATATCACTTATAGCTTTGCATTCTCTTGCTCCTACATTGCCACAGGCTCCGCCGTTTTCTAAGGCCTTTGAAAGGGAAAGTTTTGAGATGTTAATTGAGGAAACTTTTATCCCGATTAATTGCCGCTTTATTGTGAATTATTACACAGACAAAGAGCTTCTTGAAAAAATGCTAAAGGCATCAGGTTGTGACCAATACTATGAGATTAGAAAGACAATTAAGGTTATTCCTGTGTTTTCGAAATTCAAAAAGGGGGAGATGCATGATTTCGATGACCGTTGCGAGAAATGAGAGTTATTACTTTGCTTTGCAAAATGAGCATGCTCTTGAATACTACAAAACCGAAAGTGAGGGTTATTTTTTATCAACTCCAGAAGGGTCAGGGCTTAGCCATGAGGATAAGGTCACCGCCGAAACCCTCAAAGACTTTGCTGGGGTTAAGAGGTATGCTGTAGACATTACAGTTAGCGCTCCTAAAAGCATTTCAGTTGCTTGGGGTTTGGGGGATGAAAAGGTAAGACAAGACATGCTTGAGGCTCATAGGTATGCTGTGGAGCAAGTTGCTAAGGAGATTCAAAACTATATCTACACAAGGGATAGGTCAAAGGCGGCTCTTGAGAGTGGTCAGATTTACCAGAAAGCTGAGGGGGTCATGGTAGGTTTTGACCATTTTGTGAGTAGAGCTCAGGACCCACAATTGCATACTCATATACTTGTGATGAATCAGGTCAAGAATGAGAAGGGGGAGTGGAAAGCAATTGAGAGCAAGTTTTTATTTGAGCAACAGAGATACCTTGATAGCGTTTACAAGCAAGCTCTTGCTGAGAAGTTGCTTGAGAAAGGCTATGAGCTAAGAGGAACTGAAAATGGTTTTGAGCTTGCTAAGATAAGCGATAGCTTGATTCAAGAATTTTCAACGCGCTCTCAGCAAATAGAAGAGAAGCTTTCTGAACTTGGTTTGACCCGAGAAACTGCAAGTGCTGGAATGAAGGAAATAATTGCTTTGGATACAAGGGAAAAAAAAGAATATCGCACACTTCCTGAGTTGAGGAGTGAATGGCAAGAGAGGGCTGGTTTAAAGGAGATAAGCTATGATAGCTTAAAGCAAGAGGAAAAAGTAAAGCAAGAGGAAAGAGCAAGTGAGCTGATTAATAAGGCTATTGATGCATTGAGCTATAATTATTCAGCTCTGGAGAAGGAGAAGGTTATAAGCAATGTGATTGAGATTTTGCATAGGTATGGAGTTTTTGTTGATCGCAATTTTATTGAGAAAGAAGTTGACATTGAGCGCGGGGAGATAAACCGCAATGGGGTAAACAAAGAAGTATATGTTATCAAAAGTGTTGAGAAGCTTGAGAAGGAGGTTGTTTCTAATGTTGAGGGTTTAAGAAATACAAAAGAAGCTTTTATGACATTTGAGGAAGCCTTAAGGTTCATCCAGGAGAAGGAAGAGAAAGCTGGGATAAGGTTTACAGAGGACCAGAAGAATGCAATTGTGACAACTTTAACAAGTCGCGATGGTTTTGTGATTTGGCAAGGGGTTGCGGGAGCGGGGAAAACTTTTACTCTTTCGCAAGTTGCTGAGGTTTTGCGTGGTAAAGAATTTAAGCTTGTAGCCCTTGCTCCTACTGGCAAGGCGGCTGAGGTTTTGGCAAGTGAGATGCGATCAACTGGAATTGAAGCTGAGGGGAAAACAATTGATAGGTTTAGGATTGAGCTTGAGAGGTATAAAGAACTTGAGAGGCTGTATGAGGCAACAAGGGATATAAGAAAAGCTGCCGAGAATGAAAAAATATATTTTACACAATCTCAAAATGTGCTTGCAAATGGAAAAGGGGAAATAATACATCAAGTTAGGATTGGAAACTTTGTTATTGAGAATAAATTTTACAAGGATTTGCATTTGCAATATGAAAGAGGGGAAATCAAAAGCTTTGTGATTGATAAAGCTCAGGGGGAAATTAGATACATTGTTGTTGATAAAGATACTCAGGCAAAACATGAAAGCATTGAAAACAAATTCAACTCAATTAAGACCTGGCATACTGCTCCTAATTTTGCTCAAAAGTTACCTGAGGGGGTAAAAGATGTGCTTAAGGTGTTTGGAGTAGATGTGAGAAAAACAGAAACAATAGCATCGCAAGTTTACTCTATAGCTAACAAAGTTTTAGGAAAAAGCATAGATGTCAAAGCCAAAGCCAAAACCAAAGCATATGTGCTTGAAGATGGGTCAAAAATGCTTGTTGAGAAAGATAAAGCTATGATAAATGTATATATCAAAAACAGGCAAGGAGAAATCACAAGCATCAGTTATAAAAACAATCAATTGTTAAGTTGCGAGACATTTATTACAAAGGCCGAGCTTGAAAGGCAAGTAGAAACAATGAAAGAAGAATTTGCAAAGACAGTGTTTGTAGTAGATGAGAGTTCAATGTCAAGCGTGAGGAATATGCATGAGTTGACAAAACTTATGACAGACCTGAAAGATACAGATGCAAGAATGATAGCTATAGGCGATATACATCAATTAAAAGCTGTGAGTGAAGGCGATATCTTTAGAAACATACAGCAAGAGACAAAGACAGCAAAGACAGAGTTGACAACAATCTTTAGGCAAAAGGATGCAACATATAGGGCTATTGCAACAGCCTTGGCTGGGAAAGATTTTCAAAAGGCCATTGAGCTTATGGAAAGAGAAGAGAAAGTCAAGGTTGATACATTTGAGAGGATCAAGGAAGAAATAAAAGAAAAATTCCAGCCAGGGGACACTTTGATCGTTACCAAAACAAATAAAGATGCACAAGAACTCAATCAAGCTGTGCGGGAGGCATTGAAAGAAAAGGGATATGTAGATAAGAAAGAGATTCAAGTGACAGTGCGGGTAGCAAAATCACTTGAAGCAATTGATATGCTTAAAGCATCGAGTTTTGAAAAAGGTGATGTGCTTGTATTTCAGAAAGGTGCTTTAAAGGAATTAGGAATCAAGGGAAGAGGCAATGAATTTAAAGTTTTTGAGGTAAAGGATAATGTGATAGTGTTACAAAGAACTGATGTTTTGCAAAGAGCAAGCTTGTATGAAGTTAAAGCAAGCGATTTGCCCTTGAACAAGTTTTCTGTATATCAAGAAAAGCAAATTGGCTTAAGCAAAGGGGATATTGTTATGACACTTAAAAATGATTCACACCTTGGGGTGAAAAATGGAGAGATGTGGAAAATTGAGAGAATTGAGGGAACTACATTGCATCTTAGAAATGATGCAAAACAAGTTCAAATTGACTTGAAAGATTACAATTACATCAATTACGGCTATGCTGTTACAACTCACAAAAGCCAAGGCATGACTACAAAGCAAGTGTTTTATGTCAATCAGTCTTCGAAAGCGGAATATTCAAATGTATATGTGGGGCTCACAAGGGGGAAAGAGGATTTTAAGGTTTACCTTGTGCGTGATGGGGATAGGAGAAGCAAAAGTCGTTTCTATGAATCAATGAAGCAGGAGGCGGTAAAATTTACAAGCTTTGATGTTACAAAATCACAGTCTCTCTCTCAGGGTTCTCAGGGTTCTCTGTCTTCTCAGTCTTCTCAGTCTCAGTCTCAGTCTTTGTCTCAGTCTTTGTCTCTGTCTCAGGGTTCTCAGTCTCAGTCTCAGTCAAAAGAGAGCTCTACATCACAAGAAGTCTCTAAAGAAGTCTCAGTTTCCAGGGTAAGGTAGCCCTTTAGAAGGCCCTTAGCCACCCCTTTTTTAGGGGGGGGTAAGTAACTTACTACCCCCCCCTTTTTTTAAGGGGGTTTTAGAGCTTTTTAGAGGCTGTTTTTCTAATTTTGGCTCTTTCTAATTAATAGATGAGAAAAAAACCTAAGGAGGTGCGCTATGAAAAGAGTTCTTGGTTTATGTGTTGCTTTAAGTTTAAGTTTTTGTGCTATTGCTTGGGGGGAAGAGGGAAAAGAGAAAAGTAAGAAATGGGATTGGGATTGGTTCCTGGGGGCTAATGTAAAAAAAATTGAACTGCAAAACATCAAAGGTTGGCTTGTGGGTCCAGAGCTTAAGGGGAGAGTAGTTATGAAGGATTACAGAGCCTTTATTGAGGGTAAAGCATTCTATGGTGTTGGAGATGTGAATGTCAAAAAAAACTGGGATTTCTGGAGCTGGGAGGAAAAAGATACATTGAAAGAATTTTACCTTGAAGGAAAAATGAAATATTTTGTGTTAAGTGATTTGAGTGCCAATTTTGCTGTAGGGCTTAGGAAATTTGAACTTTCAGAGGAGGGGAAAAGAGGAAATGAAAAATATGCAAAAGGGGGAGTAAGCTATTACTTGACTTTACCTCACAATTTACAGTTTGAGTTTTCTCCATTTCTGAAGTTTACAAAAATTGATTTTGAACAAAAAGAGTCTAAAACAGCAATAGGTGGGCAAATAGGTGTGTTTTTGCCCAAGAATAAAGGCAAAATTTCGCTTTTTTATGAAAAGCTTGGAGAAAATAAAGAAACAGGGATTAATTTGCAAGTGAGGTATTAATTTGCAAGTGAGGTTGTAAAACATGATAAGCCCCTTACAGTAAGAACTGAAAAAGGCTTTATTTCGGTTGTCTATGAAATTTGCATAACCAGAAAAGAAGGGGATGAGGAAATACTTATCTACTTTTATGTTCCCGAACTTATCATTGCCTCAGATAAATAACCCCCCTCTCTTCCTCTTCCCCCCCTCTTTTTTTTCTATAACAAAACTCCTATTTTGTTATAAAAAGTCTTCCTTAGAAGCCTCTCTACACCTCTTTCTCCCCCCTTTTTTTAGGTAGATCTATAACATTTCATTAACGTAAGGTTATAAGCAAATAGGAGATGAGAAAAACTATAACCGCTAAGATCCTTGCGATTACGGTTAGCTTCACAACTAAATAAGCCCAAAGAACCGCCTTTTTAGTGTAGTCTTTTCTTGCCTTGCCCAAAAGAAATAAAAACAAAGATATCAAATTCGTCATAATCAATAACCGCGCCCATTTCTTTTCTAAGATACTTTTTTCTTTCTCAGTAACCCAAAAAAGGGCCCTTGCTATACTCGGCATAACCTCACCCCCTTATAAAATTATCAAAATTATCGCACCTAACACAACTAACACACTTAACACAAATAACCTCACAAACCAATCCTTTTTTAGATGAGTAAGAGCATCGTCTCTCACCCTTATGTCATACACAGCCCTCAAGATCTCTTCCCTTTCCTCTTTTCCTGCTTTTTTTATTTTAAAAAAGATGATGAGCATATAGAAAAAGGGGTCAAGAAATCTTATTTTCCATATCAATTCAGCTATCAACTCTTTCACATTCATAAATCTCACCCCCTTTACCCTTAATTAGAAATTAGAAACCGCTCATCAAAGACCAGTGGTGGCACTTTTGCTTCCCTTGCTACACAGGGGATCCTCACCCTCGAGACTGGGAAGTCGAGCATTTTTAGATAACAAGTCAAGTCTGGTAAAGAACCAAATTCGCTTGGCAGTATCAACCTCTCAACTCTTCTCTGTCTCTTAAGTGTGAGTCCATCCCTTAAGTCTTGAGGCCCCATAGACAAAGACTCATCAGTCTCAAGCTTTTCAAACTCTCCATACAGTTTCGACATGTATTCCTGCGACGCTGGGTCATTTAATGCAAAAGTTACGACCGCAGAGCAATTGTTTACTATTGAATTTGCTGTGTCATCTTGATAAATTCTCCTCAATTGATTTATATCTTGTAAAGCTATTACAATCCCCATCCCCTTCGACCGCCCCTGCTCCAAACCTTGAACAATGCTTGTTAGCCTTTGTAAAGTTGCAAATTCGTCTAAAACAAGGAAGATGCGCCTTTCATTATCCTCAGGAAGAGAAAGAACTGCCTTGATAAATAAATCAACAAAAAGTGAAAAGAGTGGCCTCAATGTGTCTCTTAGTTTCGGAAAACCTACAAGGAACAGAATTTTCCCAGAGCTAGAACTGAGAAATTCAGAAATAGAAAACTCAGATCTCAGATGCCGCATGTAGAAGAAACAGTTTGTATACTGCCGCATCGTTGCCAAAATGTCACCCGCCACTTTCGCCCCTTTTTCCTGGCCCTGCTCAAGATAACCTACCGCTCGCTTAGCATACTCGACTCCCTCATTGACTGCCTGCGTGACAACCCCTAAGGTTTCCCTTTCATTCAAAGAGGTTAAATTAAACAGCTCAGTGTTGCTCGTTCCAAAGCGGGTAAACACAATGTAAGCAAGAGAGGCGAGGACATCCCTCGCGCCGTCGACCCAGAATTTGTCGTCTCCCCTTGAGGGTGGAATTAGCGAAGTCGCTATGCTATCTATGTCGCTAATTGCATGTATTTCACTCAAGGGACACCAATGGATTGTTCTTGTGTCAAGCGGGTTAAACAATAAATCCCCCGATTCATAAAAACATGAAACGTAGTCCCCCTTGAAGTCGTAAATTATCACAATCGAATCTTTCCTCTTCCTCAACTTCTCAAGGAATGAATAAATCAACCGCGTCTTCCCTGTTCCGCTCCTGCCTAAAATGAGAAAATGCCTGCATTCAGCTGACCGGGGAACTGGAATAGACCCAATATGAAGTCTTTCCTCAAGATACTCTTTCCAACTCTTCATTTCTCTCCCCCCTTTGCATTTTCTCTATATCTCCTGTATTCCTCTTCAATCCTCTTCATTACAAGTGACTTCAACTCCTCTTCGGTAATCAATTGACTGCCTCTT
>JAWBPV010000065.1:0-7644 GCA_039000425.1 Candidatus Aenigmatarchaeota archaeon | reverse complement strand
TGAGCTCCGCATCAATTTCTGCGGACTTTCGCGCAATTTCCAGTGTGTAGGGAATTATTTCAAATCTTGATAACATGGATTCGCCAAGCCTTATCTTTTCATGGTTTCCAAGATAAAAGAGACCTCTGAGAACTTCGTGGACTGTAACTGCGGATATTGCTTTAATGTATGGCTTTTCATCAACTTCTCGTGCTTTTTTGATCGCACTTGGGTCGTGCTTCATTAGATCTATTAAAAAGGAGGAATCAAAGAGCCACATTTTTTCATCTCAGCCTCTTTTTGCCTTTTTATAAGCTCCTTTATCATTTTTGCCTCATCTTCTTCAAGAATTTTCGGAATTTCGCCTATCTTTTGCCTCTCCAGAAGTCTTCTAATCGCATCGCTGAAAGATTCTCCCTTCATCTTCGCCTTCGAAAGCATCTCGTAAACTTCGTCTGAGAGGGCAATCGTTTTCGCCATGATGCATATTTGTATATATATGCATATAAACTTTTCCATCATTTAAATAGAGGAGACCAAAGGACTTACTCAAAGATGCTAAGCGGCAGAATGGAAAAGAAAATTTTAAAGGACTAATCTCTTTCAGCGATTGCCTCTCTAATTCTGACACTGATTTTCGGAAAATTTGCTATTTGCAGTCTTTTTTCACAAAACAATCTCTGAATCTCCCAATTCTTCGAGTAGTCCAAGCTCTGGGCTGTATTTGAGGTTGGTAAACAGGAGTTTGTTATCTGAGTAGCTAACCTCCCTTTTGATATAAAGACTTGGGGCTTAGTTTAAAAAATCAAGTCGAGTTCTGGTATTTCGATATCAAAATCAAAGCCGTTTTTGTAGTTGTATGGATATCTACAAATCAAATAAACTCTTTTTCGACGGCCTGTTGCTATCTCTTTGAAATAGAATCCGTTCTTGCCGGATTTCTGGTCATTTAAAAACAAATAGAGAGGAATCTTTGCAGCGTATAATACAGAGTAGGCTTTTTCTCCAATTTCCTGAATTATGCTCTCAGGTATTGCATCGATGTATTGAATCTTTTCATCTCTAACTTTAAAATATATTCCTTCTTCAGTTTCAGTAGCTATCTTCCTCCAATGGTCTCCAAAAACTACGTTTTTTCTAAAAAATTGGTCGAATTCGCTTGGTATGCTAAGTTCATAATTTTCATAAACCAAATCACAAAATTCTTTGATGTCTTGGTAACTTACAGGTTTCTCAAAGTTCTGTATCTTTAATTTTGTAATCTCTATTAGCTCTTTCGTGTAAGGATTGTGGTTTTCTGGAGAGAATATTTTCATTAAGTGTTCAGTTCCATTGCACCAAAATGTGCCCTTTCTGTTCAGTCTTCCACCTCTCTGTCCAAGTGCATCGGGCGGCGCAATTTCGGTATACATGACATCGCAAGAAATGTCCAGTGAAATTTCAATTACTTGAGTGGCAACTAAAATAAAGGGCTTACTTTGAACTCTTGCGTATATTTCTTTCTCCTTTTTAATCCTGTCTTCATATGTAAACTGGGAATGGTAAAGAATTAAGTTTCCGTCTGGTAGCCTTTTTTCTATTTCTTTGTAGAATTTTTTGGCTCTTCCGACGGTGTTTAGAATTACAAACTGGTTTAAACCCATTTTGTAGTTATCTACAATCTCTTCAAAAGTCTTTTCATTGAAAATGGTCTTTTCATTCAAAACTATCTTAAATGGTTTGAATTGCAATCCTTCGGAATCGACGACAAAATCATAGCCACATCTAAGCAACTTTTCTAAGATAAATTTCGGTAAAGTTCCAGACATAAGGAAGTGTGGGATATCCATTATCCTTAAATGGTTCAGAAGAGTCAGTATATGCTCTAAGGTTGACTTTTCATAATAATGAACTTCGTCAAATATTATAACTGCATTCTGTAAGTTTCCGACGGCAAAATCAGCTTGTTTAAACCCCTTCACAAATGAAAATATTAGATGGTCTATCGTGGTGACAGTTATTGGCTTGAAAAAAATGTTTCCTTTAAAAGTCTCGCTTTTTATATCTTCGATATCTACTTCTTCCTCCTCTAAGTCTTTTTCGATGGTCTCTTTTATTTTTATAAAACTCATTCCATGATAAAGTCCGACATTTTCTTTACCAAACATCTTTACCAACCGTTCAAACATTGCATTACTTGTTGTTTGGGTTGGCATCGCGAATACAATCCTGTCTCTATTGTATCTTCTTAAAGTATTGAGAGCCCACATCAGAGCTGCTTCAGTTTTCCCACGCCCGCAGGGAGCAAATAAAATTACAAACTTTCCTGCTTTTGTGGCATCTTCTTGGAACTTGTATGGTTGTAAGTTTCCAAGAACTGAAAAAATGGGGTTATCTGTTGTTAAAGAAGTTATAAACGCTTCAGGGTTCTGAATGACATCTTCAAAACATCTTTTCTCTCCTTCGTATCTTTCAATGAACTCTGAGAACCCAACACTTGCATAATCATCACAAGTTTTTAGAATTGCAAAGAAGTATGTATAAATAGACTTTATTTTATCTAAATTCACGTCTTGAAGGTTTTTTAAAGTATTGAATTTGCTTACGAATTCATTTCGTGCTTTTTGAATTGCCTTCCAGCTAAACTTCGGAACTTGGTATTCTTCAAATAAATTTTCAACTTCAGGAAATTCAAAAAATTTACCAAAATTGAATTCTTTATACACATGGCGCATTTTATCTATGAAATCTATTATTTCAGCTTCAAGATAAGTCGGCTTTTCGAAAAGGTCGTTATCAGAGTAGATTTGATCGTAAAGTGTGGTGTGATGACCTAAAATTGAAGCCAATTCGATTTCTACACTGTCTACAACTTTTTTAATTTTATTCCGGAAATACTCATTTAACAAATAGAACCCGAAATAGGCGTGAGGGTATTTTTGTGAAGTTTTGCTCTTAGAAATATTTTTTTGAAATTCTTCAGTTAATTTTCCTATGTCGTGCAAATATATTGTCATAAAAAGATTTTTCAGAAATAAGTCTTTATCAAGCTTCCATCTATCGCAAAATTGTTCAATAACATCCTTTTTTCTTTCTAAGTAGGCTTTAAAAATCTTTAGTGCATCGATTGTATGGCCCAAAAGTGTCTGAAAATATTTTTCTTCCTCTCGAACTTCACACTTCGCCACTATCATATCCTTCAATTTTAGATTTTAAATTCTCTAAAACATCGTCAATTAACCTGAATTGGGCGGATAAAAATTGATGCCATTTTCTGGGATATTCCTCTCCTGATAATTCTTTTAAGTATTCTCTAGCTCGTTTAATTTGTTCTATCTTGGAAGACTCATGAGCAATTACTGTATTCCTAAGTCCTCTCAATCTCTTCCAAACTTCGCCTTCTAATTCTTCTTCGCACCCTTCTATGAAGATTTTACACAGATCGATAACAAAATCGTTGAATTCCGATTCGTTTAGAGTTAACTTTCTATTCCACTTCAGGGCTATTGCTGGAGTATTATGTGTAGTTCGAAACAAAGTTTTTTTGTTATACTTATAAAAAATATCATCTAGTCTCTGCCTGAATTCGATTACATCTCTCCATTTTCTCTCTTCTAAATCTCTAAAATAATTTAAAAAGGCTTCAGATTGTTTTAATTTGTCTATTTCTACTTCAAAACCTTCTATAAACCACAAATCGTTTCTTGCCTCTATAAAACCACAGGTCTCAAGTATTTCTTTCTCTTCCGCTCCAATATTAGAAACATAAATTATAGTGTATCCCTCACCGCCCGATTCCAACTTTTGATAATCCAAGATATCAACGCCAAAATCTTTAAGAAAGGAGATGAAGTCATCGACATTTGCTGAGATCAGGTTGCCCAAATTAACTCCCCCTCGAATGAGAATGCCTTGAATTTACCTTTTAAAGGTTTTAAGGGAATTGAAACGGTCTTGTATTCTAAATCGATTCTCTTTGAACGCATTAAAAATTTATATGGCACCTTTTCTACTATACAGCCTTCATATATACCTTCCACGACGCAATTTAATTCTTGAGTTTCACATTCTGTGACTTCTTTCAAATCAAGGACTTCCAAATCGACTAAGTCGTCTGATATACCGAGATATAATGGTCTAATGGGATTCTCCAATGCATTTGAAACTTTGATTAGTTTTTCTTCGTCGCCAATCAAGTATATCTCATAAATTGGGTTTACGATGAATTCTCTGAACATTGGAGATGATGAGAACTTCCGCTGGTAAATCTCATCAGAACCCTTTAGTTTAAGAATTTTTGCCATTTCTTTGTTTTTTTGCGTCAAATTCACAGGTTTAATCCCAATTTTAAACCAATCTTGGATTCTCAGGTCATCTCTTGGCAACCCCATAGCATTAGAGATCAACCCCCGAATAGTCGTGTAGGGAGGTATTAAGTATGTTAAAATTATTGAAGTAGATGTTGGATGTCGGAAACACGCAAAGTATGGGCATTCAACTCTGAACTTTAGCCCGAACATAGGGATTCACTGAATCTTGTAGTCCTTTAAATACTTTAAAGCATCTTCTATAGCCTCGTCAGTTCTTTTGACTTCAATCCCCAATTCTGTGAGCTTCGACTTCACTTCTTTTTCATTTTCTACTACTCTGGGCAGAATTCCAGCTATTATTTTTTCGCTATAACTTTTAACATCTTTCAACACTGCATCGAGTCTGTTTACATCAAGAGAGTTGCCTGATAGGTCAAGAGCTTTCTGAATTCGATGAGAATATTTATTCTGGAACGCTATAATTATTAAGTCAGGAGTGAAATCTGTCAAAAGCCTAGCTTGCTTTGAGTAATCTGAAAGAAACCTAAGGGATTCAATGACTTTATACGCTCTCTTCTTCCTAATCTCTGGCTGTAAATAATACTCTAATTTTACACTTCTCGTCTTTTCGTCTACTCTCTCCTCTCCGCCAACACGGGCGAAGTCTATTGCAAAGCCACATTTGTATATATTAGTTCCAATTTCAACGTTAACTATGTCTCCTTCCATCTTTCCTCCTTCAAACCTGTGCCTTCTCGTTAGGAAGTCCACAACAGAGTTTTCATCAAAGGGCAATAGACCAATGGCGGGGGAGACCTTTACTGGAGAAACTCTCGTGATAGCCCCACCTGGATGGCCATTCGGATATCCCGGGATTATAGTTCCCTTTTTTATTGTGGTCATGAAACCGAATAAATCGCATCCAACGCATTTTGATATGTCTCCACAGGTCTCTCCTTTCTCATTTGGCACACACATGTATTCTTCTCTATCCAAGTTTCTCCGAATGGCTTCTTTGAAGTAGTATCTCATTGCCTGCCCCGAAACGTAGGGAAACTCGACACCATTCCTTTTGTATTTCTTTACGTCTATAAAATTTGCCTCACCCTCTCCAGAATTCAAATTTGTCAGATCTGTTCGGGACAACCAAACCGCACTAATACACTTCATCTACTCACCTCCTTGTTGAACTACTTTCTGCTGAGTTTTACTCATCTTATCTATCGAGTAGAAGATAGAGGCGTAGACCACTATCAGGTCTCTAACTTCTTTCCAACTATCTTTTTCCCCTTTTTCTGTTATTTCTTTAGTTAGCTGAATCAATTCGTCAATCGCCGTTGGTTTGACCATTTTAAGGTCTTCCTCTTCTAATCCGACCAACTTTCTTGAGATTTCCCTCATAACGCTCCAGAACTCGTTGATTGTCCTTGTTTTGTCGAGTTTATAAAGCAGAGAGGCGTTGTTTTTTGAAATTTTGGCAACTATATTACCCACACTCCTAATAGAATCCAAATTCTCTTTTGGAACACCCATATTTTTCCACCTCCATTCAAATATTAATTCTTCCAAATTTTTTCTTACTTCAGACGAGAATACGACGTAACCTCCTTTTTTAGGCATTAAAGTTCTTGTAAATGACCTAAAATCGTCTGTAAGAAAACTTGAAGATACTTCTTCTTGGATCTCTCTTGTAATCTCCCACTCTACCTCATTTATCTTTGATGAAAAGAATAATATTTTCTTTATAATATCGGAGTAAATCCTCTCAACTCGTCCAGATTCCTTTAGATTTCTTATTATGTTAAGAATTCCTGAACTAATTTTTACAAAGTCTGTTTTTATGTTTTTAACAGCTCCAAATGGAACTTCTAAAACAACCCACTCACTTATGAGGTTCTCTTCCTGACTTATTTCGACAAACTTTTCATAAAAGCAAAGAAGAGTGGAAAATTCTCCAGGAGTGTTTTCAAATTCTTCAACTTTGACGCTTACTTTTATATTGGAATACCTTCCCTTAAAATCTAAAATTCCAGAATTTGAAATTTTTTCCTTGAACATATGCAAAGTCTTAAGGTCTCCAAATTGCGGAAGGAAGACTAAAGATTTTTCTCCAGGGAAAGTTCTATAAATAAAACCATCATCAGTCCATTCAAAAATCCCAATAAAATAGCACCATGGGCATAAATTGTCGTAATATTCTTTTAGAGAGATTGAAAAGCCATCTTTATAACTTCTTATCCCGCTCAGACTTGCGATTTTAGTGACAAATGGGTAATTAGCCTGCTGTAACTTTTTAACAGATTTTTTGAAGGGTCTCTCACATAATATACACCTATTTTCACCCTCTTCCGAACTAAAAATCTCATCTATAATCTCTTTGGCTTTCTCAGATTTATATATCTCCTCCTTGAAAGCAACCTTTCCGCCAATCTTTTTCTCTTCTTGAATAATAACATAGTCTTTTTTGACTTCTTTTTGGGTTTTAGTCTTTTCATCCACTTCTATAACAATCATATTCTTTTTTTTGTGCTCTAAAGTTTTCCAAAGTTCGTTAATAAAATTACCTAACTCTCTTATCTTAATTCGAATAAAATCCGCTCCTATCTCTGACTCGCAAGATTGGAAAGATTTTAAAGTTCTATAAAAATTTTCGAGAGCATTGTCCATCCATGGGTCGTTATACGCTTTTATTTCTATAATCATTCTCCCACCCATAGTTTTCAAATTCTGCACAACCAATCATTCTTATTTCTGCTTTTTCTACTAATCCGAACATAAAGTTCATACAACCTTCACCATACCAAACCCCATCGAATTCTTCGCCCCAAAACCCGCTTTGTAGCCGATCTCGAGCAATTCTGGGTTTCCTTTGGCTTCGAAGACCATTTCAACACAGCGATGCCATGTTTCTTTGATCTTGATTCTTTTTGGCTTGAAGCTTATCGGCTTAAATTCAACCTCTCTGCTTTCAGGCTCTTTCCCATGAAGCAGAACGTATTTCTTGATAAGGTTCTGCTTTAAAACTTCGTAAAACTCTTTCTGTGTAGGATAAAGTTCTACTGCTTTTCCATTCTCCGCCTTTGAAACGTTTATCGGGCTTAGCGTGACAAACTTCTCCTTATCGGTGATTTTCTTCTCCTCAAGGATCTCTACTTGAGATAGCAAAAGCTTAGAGCTCCCAAGCTTGATCTCTGGCTTCATAAAAAGCCCTTCTACCAGCTTTTGTGCTATTTCGTTGCGAATTGAGGAAAAGAATAGGTGAACCTCTTCAGACTCCGCAATTATTTTGTCCCCCTCGATCCTCTTCTTTGGAATCATGAGCTTGCTGAAGGTGAAAAACTTTGGAACGTTTGGCAGGTGAAGTTCCAAAGATAAC
>JAWBPV010000064.1:0-7705 GCA_039000425.1 Candidatus Aenigmatarchaeota archaeon | reverse complement strand
TTTAATTTCTTTTATCTGCTCAGGTTTGAATTTCTCAAAGACTTTAGTTAATGCTACTTGTTCGTTTTCTCTGTTTGCTTCGAATGCTTGTATTATGTGCGTGCTGTATTCTTCTACGAATTGGTATGGTGCTATGAATAGACCTTTTAGCGTTTCAATTGCAAAGCCTATAGGGCTTGACATTATAGCGTATTCTATGGCTTCAAGTGGTGTTTTTGCTTCTATACCATTTTTTATGCTTTCTTCTACTGCTTCCAATGTCTTTTTTAGATATTCATCACTATGCCAAAATCGTTTTATGTCGTCATCTGTTTTTATTAAGTCGTAAATTGCAATCGTTATTAACGTTGGGTTGAATGCATATACTGCAAAACGAAGCCAATCGTAATAGCGTTCTAAAAGCCATTCTTTTTCTTTTTCTTCGTCTGTTTCTAAAGCTATGAATAACGAAAAACTGATGTCTGCGAATCGGTCAGGTATAAGCATTGCTAAGTTAATCGTGTTTTTGTAGTATTCCGATAACTTTCCTGCTAAAAGAATAAGACCAGCAATAACTACAGGCCATGGCATAATTCTATTTGCTTTGTGGTTCGTCTGGTAGTTGTTTATATGCTTCCATTACTTTTCTTGATGCTGTGGCAAAGGCTTTATATGCTTCGTTCATTGGATAAGCCCATGTTCCTACTCCTGAGGCAAATTCTTCCAGTGGGTTAATTAGATTGCTTAAAGTGAAGTCTGCGTATTCTTTGCATTCCTTATTTAGTCCATACTTTTTGAGAAGATAGCACGCCATACCCATTGCTTGAATGCTTTCCTCGATTATGAACATGTAAAAGGCGATTGTTTCCCTTACGTTAATGAACACGTCAAAAGCTTCTTTACCTACCTTCCACCAATTAACCATTTTTACCACCTTGTTTTTTTATGTTCTTCTTGCTACTCTTTCGAAGAATGCGAATGGGTCTTCTTCATATGTTTGATAGGCTAAACGTGTATAAATAACTACCTTGTCTTTTGTGAAATAGTATTTTAAATCCTCCATTTCTACGCAAAAGTATTCTTGCAAAAGGTCGGGCATGTAGTTAGTTAATGCTCGTTGCATGAAGTAATGATATCCTTTAAGACCAAGTCTTAGCTTAGACTCAAGATTTTGAGCCCATTCTTTAACTATCTTTTTTTGCCATCCTGTCATTCTCCAGTATGTGCAATCTGCTTCTTTGAATCGTTCCCTTGTCAAAATTTGAAGTCTGCTTTGCTTGTCTGTTGGAAATGCTTTCTTTCCAAGTTTTAGCTTCTTTCCAAAGCTTAGAATCATTAAATCCAGTCTTGTTATGGGTATTCCTAATTTTCTGCGTTTTCCTAAGCTTCTTTTAATTTCTGCCAATAGTGGGAAAGGTTCAGCTATTGCCATATTGCTTCGAATACTTTTTTAGGGACATTCTCAGGTTTTAAAACGTGGAATTGGATAAAGACTAAGCATTTGTCGCTTGTTAGGTAGCTTATATCCATGTGCTGTTTTTCAAAGCGAAGAGGTAAATCGAATTTTGGAATCATTAGCTCAAAATGTGCATAGTTTACTAAAGGCGTTATGTGTTTAGTTATTAAGGTTAGTAATTCGATAAAGTGCTTGTAATAATAAACGTCTTTTCTGTTGTCTGATTCCACCTTAACCACCCTTAATAGTGGGTCGTCATAGAATTTAAAGCGTTTTGTGAAATATCCTTTCCTTCTTGCTGTTTTCTTATTTTCTTTTTGCGTCATTTTTAGAGTTTTGAATTAGTTGTAAAATTACGCATATTTTAGCGTCGAGTCGTTCGAATTTTTGTTTAATTCTTTGCATTTCGAAGAATAGGTAAATGAAAAGTGCCAAAGTTGCTGGAATGTTGTAATTTAAAAAAAATTGTGTTAATTCTGAAGTCATTGTTTTTCCTCCGCAAACAGTGCGGTTATTGTTCTTAGTGCTAAAGCATAAGCTGGCAATAGTATTAATCCGACGACTGCATAAAGTATTATTTCGCTCATAGCTCGTTAGCTTATTACAATTCTTGCACGCTTGGCTACTCCGTTAATGTTGTCTCTGCTCCAGCAGGTTATTGCTTGATAGGCTTTTGGTGGTGTATCTCCTGGCTTTAATACGTCTGCGTCTGCTAAGAATATGTCATAAGTTCCTGCTGACGTAATAGTAATCTGTGCTGTTTTACCTTTGCCCGCTTGCAATCCTGCGGCTGGGGTTACGTCTATAACTGTGCCATCTGTCTTTATTGCGTAAAGCCTTGCCTTGTTTGCTGGAATTCCCAAGTCATAGGTTACTGTGAAGGGCTGATTCACTTGTCCAGTTGCTGGGCACAAAACGTTTGACGCCATGCCAAACTTGATGAATAGGTTAAATCCTGTTATAGTGTATGGTAATGCTTCCTTGTTCCATGCGGCTACTACTTCTGCGTCTGCCATGAGTTCCTGGTATCTCTTAGTAAGCTCCTTTAAAACGTCTCTGTTAGCTTGCTGTTTTGCAGTTCTCGGATTTGCTGGCTTTACCCAACTCCTGAAGTATTGGCGTCCTTTCCAGTTTGCGAAAACCACCGATTCGCCAAGTGCGTTCCTAATGTCCGTAAAGATTGGGCTACTCCACTTAGGCATACCATCCCCTCCCTACATAAATATTTCAAAATTTTTGGAATATAAATTTTTCTTAGATTCATGAAAAGTTAAGGGTGGGCGGGTGGGGGGTGGTGGTGCGGGATTAGTCGCGTGCTTTGCTATGTGCGTGTGCAAGGCGTTAACGTCATTGTTTTGATTTAAAAAAGCCCGAAGGGCTTTATTTTTATTTATTTTTGTTCGCCTTGCCACGCCATACGCAAAGCGAACGCCAAATAAAATTAATTTTAAAAATTTGCTTAAGAATTGGAATATGTGTAGAAAAAAACGGTTTTAGTGGTAAAAAAGGTAAAAGGACAGGTTAAAGGGGCTGTATACAAAAACGGGGCTGGTGGGGCTTGATAGAACGCAAAAACTGCGGTGGTCAACATAGCATTATTAGGGGCGGAGCGGAGGCGGAGAGAACCCCGACTTCAGAGGTTTAAGCTTAATAGCCCGACCGCCACCGCCGCCGAGGGCGAAGCGAAGGCTCCGCGTCGGTTGCAAAAACTGTATAAAACTAAATTAAACTGACTGCTAATAGCTACATAACAAAAAAGCTAGATTTAACGGGTTACGTGCCCCTTGTCGTCTTAACTGTGCCCCTTGTTTTCTGAACTGTGCCCCTTGCTGTTTGGACTGTGCCCCTTGTCTTTAAGATGGTGGAAAAAAAGCGATAATGTCGGTAATTGTGTTTTTTTTTCTTAAAAAAACGGTTTTCTGTGCCCCTTGTTGTCTGGACTGTGCCCCTTGGCTTCTGGACTAAAAAAAAGCGTTTTTATCGGTTTTACAAGTTTAGGTATTAGAATGTTGTTTTTGTTTAATCCGAATAACAAAATTATAAAAAAAAGTCTATTGGCTTGTTTTTGCGTTAAGGGTAGGGGTAAATCGCAAAACTCGCTTGTGTGCATTGTGTATCATACTTTTTGATTTGATGCTAAATAAAATAGTCGTTTGTGTTTTTGCTTCTGTTTTGTTATATTTAGTTTTAAAAGCTTAAATTAGTTTGTTAGAGTTTTTAAAATGCTTTTTTTGTAAAACTAAATTAGTTAATGCTTGTTCCATAATTTTTGAAATGGTGAGGTTGTTGATAGTTATATGTTTAGCTTAACGTTGAAGTAATCTTCTATCTCATGAATGTAAAAAGCTCCGATAAAACGCCATCCTGCTGGTTCTTTTCGCTTAAAATTAGTTCTTAGGCTTGGAGAACAGAAAAAGAATGGTCTTCTATGCGCCCAATACCAAACCAAGCTTTTATTTTTAACTTTCCGTGGTTTGTAGCCATCTCTGTTGTTTTTTTCGTCTTCTATTGCTTCGCTTAGGTTCTTTACCATGTAAAACTTGATATAATCGAAAACTGTTATCATTCCTCCGTCTTTGTTTTTTGTTACTTTTATGTCTGGTGGTGGCTGGTTAAATGTGTATTGTCCTTCCTTTAGCTCGATTTTCGTTAACCAATTAATAGGACCAGCGTAATTAGGTTTTTTCTTCTTGTATTCGTTGTATCTTTTAACGTAAATACTTCCGAGCTTGTTTAATTGCTGAATTGTTTCATCGTCTGCTCGCTTGTTGATTGTTTTCTTATAGTGTCTTCCGAGGTTGTTGAGAAAGTTGTAAAGGTGTTTTTCGAGATAAGAAGTTAATTCGTTTTTATACATTAAAAAGTCGATTCCAAAAATAATTATATGCACATGAGGATAAAATGATTTTTGGGGTTCGTCTACTCTGAAGTGTGCAGGTCTAAACTTAAATTTACGAAAACAAAACGCCTTAATTCTGTGCATTAGGAAGGACAGAATCCATAACGCTATCCTTTGCGGGAATATTGGCGGAATTGTTATAGTTAAAAATATGCCAAAAGAGTTCTCTCTTTTTGCTGTTTCGAATGCTTGTTCTGCTTTCTTTAATATTTGATATGCTTTAGCTTTTGACGTGAAACGTGTTTTATATTCTAAAAAATAGTTCTCACCATTTTGGTCTTCTAAGACTAATATTTTTTGTTTTGTGTCTTCTACCCATAGCTCGAATAGTTCGGCAATCTCCTCCTGCTCACTACTGTTAAGTGTGCTACTTTGAAATAACTTCTCTGATGCGATTTTTGCAAAACTGCTTATTCTGTGCCATCGTGGCATTAAAGCGTTTTTTATAAGTGTTCTTTTGTTATTCGTTTTTTTGTCATCTTTGTCTTCTGCTTTGCTTGTGCTCGTGTTTCGGGCGGTCGCACCATTTATCAAGTCAAACGCTTGTCTTATGTCGCATACTTCAAACTCGCTTAGTTTCTTGCTAATCTTGTTCTTCTTGATAATTCGCAATTCTTCGAGTTTTTTGAGTCGTCTGTATACCTGATATCTTGATACCCTTAACTGTTTGACTGCTAATTTTGTTAGATACGTGTTTAAAACTCGTTTCTCTTTTAATATTGTCTGTATTAGAAAAATCGTTAGATTGTCGTTGATTTCTGTCATAGTTCAAAAAAAGTTATTCAAAACCTATAAGCTGTAGTAATCTCAGTAAATCAGAGCGCATAACTTTACTTTGTTCTTTTAACGTGTATTCTTTTATTGTCTGCCCTTGTTTGTCTACTATTTCTAATTTGTTATTTTTTACGTGTATTATGACTTTGTAATTTCCTGACTTGTGTTTAAGCTCGATTGTCTTCTCGTAATTTTCTAAAATTTTTAGTTTATTGCTTTCGCTTATCATGCTTTAAAATCGTTTTCAGAGTAAAAAAAGTTTTCTTTATTCTTATATTTTTTGGAATAGCTCTTAAATAGCTTAAAAATTAAAAAAAAGTGATTAAAAAGCTTTTAACGCTTAAGAAGTCGTTAGGGTGCTACTCTTATAGCTATAAGGTAAGGTATACTTGCTACCGAGGCACCATTTGGGAATGGGTGCGGTAATGTCTGCGTTGTTTGGGTGATATAATAGCTATTTGCTGGCGTTTCGTTTGGTGTTGTTCCTCCAAGAATTGCAGGGCAGGCTGATGCTGCTACTCCTCCGAGGGTTGGGTTTCCATTGCTTATTAGTGCTAACCAGTAAAGTCCGGGTTCGAGTGTTAGGTTAATGCTTAATTCCCTTAATCCTGTGCTTGCTGAGTCTACTGTTCCGAATGATGCTATTAAGTTCTTTGGATATACGTTTTCATCATCATACATGCCGAGTAAAACGGTCGTTCCGCTTGCTGCTGTAGTTACGTGAATTGCTATTCTGTCGAATCGTGTAGTTTTTGCAACCAGGAAAGGTAAAACTCTAAGTGTGTTTGCTCCTACAGCTAAAGTTCCAGTTGCACCACCAAACGCCATAGTGTGGTATCTTGCTGCTCGTCTGTATGAGTAAATCTCAGTTAATGCTGTGTATGCTTTCAGTTGTGCGTAATTTATTGCGTCTGAGTTTTCTGTTCCTGCCAAAATGTTTTTTATTTTCTTCCCTTGCATGTCTAAATCTGTGTCTACTTCTATCTCTGAAAGTTTGAATAGTCGCATAGTGATATAGCGAGGTAGATACGTTTTCAAGAATGCATTAAATAACGTTATTCCGTGCTTTTTAGCTGTTTCCTTGAATTCTTCTTTTTGTGAATTTGATAGATAATGCCATGCGTTGCATAGTCTGCTGTAAACTGTTTTTACAATATACTTTTTGTAGCTCGTCGTCTGGGTTGGGACTGGTTTCTTCTCAATCACTAAGCCCGATTTCCTAGTTTGAAAGCTCGCATCCTGCTTATCTATGCTTCCGCTTAGTTTGCTTATAAAACTACTCTTACCTTTCGCCATAACTTGCTATTTACTTATAAGTAAATAAAGCTTTTCCATGTGATGATAGCAAAGACTTGCACAACCATGCAATACTCCCATTCTTAAATTATGAAAATTTGGGGTGGGTGGGTGGGGGGAGGTGTGGGAGGGATTTAATAGGTTGCTTTTTGCTGTTGCGGAGCCGAAGCGAAGCCCGAAGGCGGCGGTGGCGGTCGGGCTATTAAGCTTAAACCTCTGAAGTCGGGGTTCTCTCCGCCGAAGCGGAGCCCTTATTAATGCTAATTATTCTTGCTTTTTTCCTCTCCAAAAGTTCCTTAGCTGTTATAAAAACTATTTCAGGGGCGGGCTGTTTTAACTCTTTGGGGCACGTCATAGAACAAAAGGGGCACGCATGCTTAAAACGTTTTTGGGGGCACGCATTTTAAACAACTCTTACCCTTGTTATTCTTGCTCCTGAGACAGCTAATAGTTGAGACGGGCAATAATGATAAACTGCTACTATAAAGCGAGGGCTTGGAAAGCTTCCATAAAGTCTTATAGGACATGGGTTAAGTTGTGTGCAGTATAAATTAACTACTGGTGTTAGAATTATCTTACTTCCTTCCTTGTATCCTATGCAAAGGTAGGCGGTTCCATAGCAGGCTTCTCTATAGGCTCCTGCAGTTACTTCTATAGCGAATGGTTCATTTGCTTGATTGTGTTCAAATTCAAGCCATGCGAGGCTGTAGCTGTCTCCTTGAATGCTGTTGCAGTTTATCCACCAGTCGCCGATGAAGTCGTTTGGTGCTGTTTGAGTTGGAAAGTCTCCTTGCACATTACAAACTGCTCCTCCTGTTCTTCCTTTATCTGTTAGTCTTAACTCTACTGGCTGGCGTCTTATTATTTCTACGCATTTTTTGATTCCTGCGTAATCGAAGCAAACGGTCTTTTTTTCAAAAAGTGGGAATAAGTCTATTGGTAGCTCAATTTTTAGCATGTTGTTTTTATCTACTTTTATAGTTGCTACTTGTTTGTCATCTAAGAAAACGTCGCAATCTAATAATTCTAAAAGTTGTCTTGGTGGTTTTGGACAGTTTTTAAGGTGTAAAATGCGAGAATAGGCATACATGCTTTTTATGTGTGCTATGATTTGTGGAATCATAAAAATTAGGAATGGGTTAATTTTTGAGTAAATAGCAGAGACTGGATAAAGTTTAATTTCTTTTATCTGCTCAGGTTTGAATTTCTCAAAGACTTTAGTTAATGCTACTTGTTCGTTTTCTCTGTTTGCTTCGAATGCTTGTATTATGTGCGTGCTGTATTCTTCTACGAATTGGTAT
>JAWBPV010000063.1:0-7770 GCA_039000425.1 Candidatus Aenigmatarchaeota archaeon | reverse complement strand
GGCTACACGATGGACGCCGCCGCTTCCGCTGTGTTTCTTCTCACCGTGTGTGTCTTGCGCTTGGCGTGAATGCTCGGAAAAGAGAGCCACACCTACGCCTGCAATATACGGCTACAAAACTTAACTTCGCTAATTTGCAAAGTTAAAATGAACAGGAAATGAATGAGAAAAGGAAAAGAAAAGGATAAGAAAAGGATGAGAAAAGGAAAAGAAAAGGATAACAAAAGGATAAGAAAAGGATAACAAAAGGATAAGAAAAGAAAAAGAAAAGGATGAGAAAAGAAAAAGAAAAGGAAAAGAAAAGGATGAGAAAAGACTAACAAAAGGATAACAAAAGGCGAATAAAAGGAAAATAAAAGGATAATAAAAGGAAAACAAAAGGAAAAGAAAAGGACAAGAAAAGGATGACAAAAGAAGTATAACGCCTTTATAATACACACTGTATGAAAGTCATATGGGAGAAAGACAAGTATGAAGAGGATGAGCTTCCTCTCGGACACATGGTTGAGAACTTAGATGATAAGGTTGTATATGCTTACGAGATAGACAAAGAATTTGTGTTAGAAAGTGAATTAGACGATACAGAATTGCAGTTAAAGAAGTTAAGATTGGTTAAAAGAGAAAACATTAATGACACCGAAGCAGAGATTGAAAGCAGCATTAACTTGCATAGAGTGATAAAAACAATTTCAGATTTAAGGAACAAATTGAGTTCATTAGAAGGTTCACAACGGCCATTGATTAGCCCTCACATAATAATTACACAGAATTTCAAGTTTTATAAATATGGAAAAATACACGGAATTGAATACGACGATTTGATTAAAGGATTTAACTATGCCATCAAAAGAGACATTGAGTATCTCTTAGAAGGAGCGAGAAGACATCTACAAACAAAAGAAAAAAGGCTGAATCCCTTAGCACTGCTTCCTTATTTCATTTCGAAATACTTCCTAAGTGCTGATGAAATAATTAGTCTGATTGATGAAATAGATGAGATGGATGATAAAAATGTGATAAAGAGGCTTGACGATGACATAAAGGAAGCTATTGAGAGTATTGATGAAAACATAAAGTATATTGACAAAAAACTTGATGAGATAGAGCAAAAAAGAGAGGCATTGAAATATAAACTATGGTCAAAAGAGTTAATCAATACAATTATGAATTTCAGAGATGTGATACTATTGATAGGATATATCAATGAGAAAAGGAGAAAAATAGAAACTATAATAAAGGATTTACAGTATTTTTTCCAAGGGAAAAAGAAGATGAGTGCAAAGCAAGTGCGTAATCAACTCTTACGAATGGCAAGACATATAAGCGACTTAGCGTATGCAATAGCAGAAAAGTTGAATGTTAGTAAGAAAATTCCAGATATACTCAAAGAAAAAGAGGTAAGAGTGGATATATTGTTTCAGGAGTTAGTTAATACATATAGAGGACACATTGGTACATTTGACTATGTTAATGAAGAGTTTGCGACTATTTTCGTAAATTTGATTAGAGAGGTCAATAGAAAAGAGCAAGAAATCAAAGATAAACTTAAAGGTTTTCCAATCTTGAAAGAGTTAAGCGAATTTATTCCATATGGATTACAAGAGTTAAACTTAATCTTCTCGAAGAGATTTTTGTTAAACATCAAAGAGAACTTGCAAAAGAACTTAGGAAACAGAAAACTTTATACAATCCTCTATGTTCTTGAAAGAGGAAATTGGAGTTTGTATGAGGATATATCTTTGCTATACAACTATGGTGTAATTGACAAGATGATAGACTTGGTTGAAAAGAAATACAAAGATGTTATCATCAAGTTTATCGTTTTTGATATTATTGACTTGTTAATAATATCATCTATATCTTCAAGGTTTTTGAGATTGTATGAAAAACAGAGGAAGGATTATGCAGGATATCTTAAAAATTTGTTTGAAATTCCAAAAGAGTTGATTCCAATAGTTGCTGGAATAGGAAGTGTGCTTTACTTTGAAACATTGGATGATGAGGAGCTTAATCTAAGAGTTGATGAAGATTACTCGCTTACCTATAACAAAAGAGGTTTAGTAAGGCGGAAATTGATAGATATTTCGAACATGCTCACGATAACAGATTACAGAGAATTACAATTTCTGTCTTTGAGAAACTTCTACTATCACAACAAGGATAAGATACTAAGCTTCAAAACTCTACTTGATTTCGAAATGATATGAGAAATGAAGCAGTTTATCGTTTATCGAAACTCATAAACACTGAGATAAGATATGTGTATGATGAGCAATTGGTTAATATAGTGAATATAATCAAGAGATTTTTAGAAGGGGAAAACTTAGTGTTTATCACAGATGAAAATGTGTTGAATTCATACATTAAGAACAAATACAAACACGAAACATTTATTGTCAGCAAAGTTTATAATGAGAGACAATTTGCAGATACTTTTAAGTTTAACACTTCTTTCAGAAATTTAGTGAATAACTTAAAAAAGAAGATAAAAGAAGACATTGATGTAAAAACCTTTGCAAACATTTCTCTCATAAACAAGTATGTGATGAATGTTTCAGGATATACTTCGAACCTCAAAGATGTATTCCACAAAATTGAAAATCTTTTCAAATACAGGAGACCTATCTTAATGAGTAGAGAGAAATTTTTTGAAGAACTTAAAGGTTATACAAACACTCACTTTTTTATACAAGAGTTCAATTTTGATTTTATAAACAGTCCTCTTAAAGATTTCAGATGGTTGATACTCGTTGAAGGAGGAAATAAACTTAAACACATAACATTTGAAAATTTAAAATACTTTGATACTGTTTTCATCGTTTGCGGAAATCACTTTCACAAGATACACGAGTTTGAAATCCGTAGAACTATTAAGTTGTTGATAAGAGAAGTTGAAGTAAAATCAATTAATTACGCAATCGCTGGTAAAAAGGGAATCATTATGCTTCAAGGCAATGTAGCATATCAATTTCTATTGCCTGTATCTTTGATGATACTATCAGTTCAACAGTAATGTTGTAGCTTCAATATGATTGACTTCATAATGTCATCAAAGTTGTAATTCACAAAAATCACATTACATTGATTTTTCTTTACAAGAGTAATGGCTACTGGCTGATAGTCATTTAGCAACTCTTCAAAGGCTTTGAGAAATATCTCTTTATACTCATCAACACTTAGAGGAGCATCACAACTTTGATAGAAATCGTTGAATAACTCTGAGAGTGAGACATTAACGCTGTTGTTGTATAAGAGGTAGTTTTCTAAGAAGTATTTCGCCTTCTTTTTTAGCATTCTCTTAACCTTCAATTTCTTTAAGTTCATTTTCTCCCTCCTTTGATAATTGATCCCATATGTGCATAAAGTATAAGGAGACAATGTATCTTAGTATCGACTTGATTGTTTCATCGTAAGGAGTTTGTGATATTGTATCTATGTATGTTTTCTCTGTCTCTTCAAAGGCTTGTAATAGTCCTTTCTCTCTTACATTATCGACAAACTCTTCTTCGTCAGGTAAGTTTATCTTGTCAAAGATTGGATGATTAACCTCTTTTGGTGCTACTAAGATAGGAATGCAATCTCCATGCATTATAGTAAATGTATTAATCTCGTTTTGTAGTTTATCTACACTTATATCTTTGAAAGTTGTAAAGGCTATTAGGTAATTCGTGTTTATCTCTCCGGCATCTTTGAAAATGAAAATTTTTTCTAATGTTTTCCATATCTGCTCTGCAATAACATCACCCTCAGGAGCTATAATTTTCACAACTTGCCTTTTCATACTTTCCTCCTTAATCTTCATTGACAAACTCCTCCAAGAACTGTAAAAGCCTTTTAACCGTTTTTTTCATTTCGACATCATCCTCTAAACATCTTTTGATGATAGTATGAGGGTCAAATGTTGTGCAATAGATGTTGTTCGGAACTAACTCCTCTAATATGCGAGAAGCTACTATTTCATCGTCTCTGTATAACAACAAACTCTTACTGTGTGTGTATAACATTATCTCCCTTAATCTCCAACATACAACTATCTTGTCTTTATCCTTATACTCGTGAAATAATCTCAAAACTTCATCATCAGTCATATCTTTGTAGCTCTTTCTCTTGTTTTGTTTTTGATAAACTATCGTCATATCATGACTCATTATCCCATTGAAGTATTTTATCTCCTTATCTGTGAAAGTTAATTCTCGTAAAACTGGTCTCATTAAATGAATTGCTATATTTGTGTTTGTATTTTTATCAAGTGAGAGTTTGATATTCCAGAGCTGCTTCCTTGTCAAGTTTTCTCCTAATACAGCCTTTACGAGTTTTTGAGTATCGACAGCAAAAGTTCTCCAATCAAAGATATATGAACTGCAAACAAAAGGCACATTGAAAACTTCTAAATCATATCCATCTATATTTATCTCTGTGCATTTTCTCATACTTCACCTCCTGATAATGGCTTTTTATAAGGATTTTCACATATATCATAAAACATACATTTCTTTGGAGGATTACCATACCAACAGTTCCAAGAATATCTTGGTGCTATTAACTCTCCTTCAAGACTTTTTAAATGCTCATTTATGAGATGTATGACAAGACTTTCATTCATAGGTTCAATTTTATCTGCATTGACGATTATTATCCTTTGATTGAAAGTTACATTTTTTGATACAATTCTCGCTTCTACAAGAAAATGTCCTTGACAATCAGAAAGGTATTTGTAAAGTGCTATTTGCTCCTTGTGGTGGTCTCTAATTTCATCCAACAATAGCCCTTCATCATCTACCGTGATGATATTACTCCTCATGCTCTCTTCAAGTTTTGCGATGTATTCTCTTGTTTCATCGTTGTATTTCAAATCAAGTCTAATCGGATGTGTTAGCTTTTTGATTTCAAAAAATATATTCTCCTCTGGTATGAATACATCAAGTCTTCCTACAAGTTTGTGTTTCTTTCCAAATGGAACTTCTATGCGATAGTTTGAGATTGCATTTGGATATATCGCTTTGATTATTTCAAACATTGATACCTCGAATTGAACTCCGAGTATCACATCAGGAGGCCTTACACTTTTGCATTTTTCAACAATCTCTGGATGCTTATACGAGTAATATCTCTTCAATCCACATTTGAGGATTTGTGATACATGTATCGTATCCCTACCATCATCTTCAAGTAATCCTTCCCACTCTTCATCAGATTTCGCAATTAATATCTCTTCCATCTTCTTAGAAAGTTCTACGAAGTTCATATCTACTCCTTTTTAAGTTCATTCACTATCCTACTTTTCGCTATCACCTCGCATATATTCGCAAGTTCTGAGAGCTCTGCTGTTGTGAGTTTGATGATAACCTCTGTCCTCGTATCATTAGCCTTGACACCCTTTATTCCTGCTCTTACATACAGCCTTCCACTGTTATCTATTTCTACGCTCTTCCATTCTCCACTTTTCTCATCATACCTGAATATTATTCTGTATGCCATAGCGAGTATTATAAGGGGGAATTATTTTTTGTCAAGAGGTGGATGAGGTGGGATAGGATGAATTGACAAAGTAGGAGATGAGGAACATCTTTTACTGGATTGCTAAGGAGAAACTTGATTAAATAAAGTAGGTCATCTTCATTCGTAAAGAGATAGTATTCAGCATTTGATAAGATAGGTATATCTACATGTCTATGTGCAAAAATCAAGAATTTGCATCCTTTTTTGTTTAGAGTCTCAATTCTCTTGATTGTTGTTTTATCTATCTTGTCAAAGGCAATTAGTATCGCATAATCACAATCTGGTAGTTTTTTAGATGAAAAGTGAGCAACATAAACATTATCGTAGTCTAATCCTATTCTTATAGCAAGAATAGATGCAACTTTGTCGTATTTGGGATACAAAATCGCTATCATTCAAGTCCCTCCACTCTGAACCATACAGCACTCTCTTGCAATCTTCTCATCACAGGCTCTCCATATGCTATGAGTATGTCAATAGGCTCTAAGTTCATAGTTATGATTGTTGGGTCTTGTCTTCTTGCATGTATTCCGTGTATTATCCAGTCTATCTTCTTTCTTCCTCCAAAACCTAAATCATCAATTACGAGTATTCCTTTCGGAGTGTGTATTAATTCTTTCAGCACTTTCCAATCAACATTTGGATGCTCGACAAACGCTAAAAAGTCTCTTACTTTCGCAAATAAGAGTGCGAGTTGTAATGCAGAGAAAGTCTTTCCAATTCCACTCTTTCCAGCAAATACAATGAGCCTTTTGAATTTCTTAGTCTCTCCTATCTCTTCAAAAAGATAATCTTTTACACTTCTGAAATCAACAGCTTTGAGATGTTTGAGTTTTCGTATCCATTCAACAGGTGCATTTTGCTCCACCTCCTTCATTTTACTAAGTTCCTCGTCTTTTTTCTCTCCTTCGATTATCCTTTGCACATACTCATCATATGTTTCACCTTCTTTAATTCTCCTATCAGGTGTAAAACTTCCCCTCAAAAGATAACTCTCAAAAGGCTCATCTGTGATTTGGACAGGAATGATTTTAGGCAAGAACTTGACATCAAGAGTTTCGATAGCTCTCTTGAATTGATAGTAGTCATATTGCGTAAATGCAATTAAGTCTTTCAGTTTTTCTTTGCTAATTCCCTTTTTCTCTGAAACTTTTAGTAGTCCTGCGATATGTTCTCTTTTTATCGTTTTCCATTTTCCTTTTGCTATTTCATAGATTTCGTCATCAACAAACTTTTTGAAAACGATTTCTTTTCTCCTTTCATAGTCAAGAGGTAGATATGTCTCTGGATGCACATAGTCAAACTTCACAAGAATATCAAGATAACCTTTCTCAACCTTCTCAATTATGTGTTTAGTCTTGTTTCTATTTCTGCTCTTCGCTATTTTGTCTATGTATCTTACAATTTTCACAACTTCCTCTGGAACGGAGTATTCTTCTCCATTCCAGTAATAACGACCTTCAACCATCTCTCTCCAACTCACCTTTTTATTCTTCAAAACAACAATTTCAGTCTCAAAACTATCATACTTATCATCGCTTAACTCCTCAAAATCATCGTCTTCAAAACTTTTTTCTAACTCTAAACTATCTAAACTATCTTGCAACTTAAAGTCAGGAGTTTCCTTAAAATCTATCAAGTTTGTTTGAACTTCATGTTCTTTACTCTCTTTTTCTTCTTCTATCTCTTTCTTAGAATTTAAAGATTCTATCTCTTTCTTAGAATTTAAAGAATTATTAATTAAAGAATTATTAAAAGAAAAATCTTTTACTTTCGTAAAAGATTTTTCTTCACTTGAACGCTCGTTCAAATCTAGATGTGCATCATCTAAGTTTTGTTTTCCCTCATCAGTATTGGAGTTTTGGAATTTAGATGAGTTAGATGAATGTAGATGAGTTTCATCTAGATTAGATGTTTGTACATCTAGATTAGATGTTTGGACATCTAGATTAGATGTAGTTTCATCTAGATTAGATGTTTGGACATCTAGATTAGATGTTTGGACATCTAGATTAGATGTGTCATCTAATTTGTCCCATCTAACTCTAACAATGCGTTTTCTTCCTTCTCGTATAATTTCTACAATTCCAGAGTTTATGAGTTCATTTTTTCTGGATTTCCAAAACCAACTCCTTTGCCCAAGCTCTGTTAAACTCCTCCCATCTATTTCTCTGAGCCTTTGAACATCTAAGTTAGATGAACTTAGATGAGTTTCATCTAAGTTAGATGTTTTGACATCTACATTAGATGCTCTAACATCTAAGTTAGATG
>JAWBPV010000062.1:0-7978 GCA_039000425.1 Candidatus Aenigmatarchaeota archaeon | reverse complement strand
AGACCTTTTGCTTATGAAGGTTCCTGAGGAAATTCCTGATCAGGTTATAGACTGTGTTAAGTCTTTGAAAGATATTCAAGATAAATTTTACACTTTAGGAATAAAAGATATAACGGAGTTATTAGATCCTCTTTGGTATGAAAAAAGAAGAGATACAAATGCTTTCTATTCTATAAAATGGGATTTTCTTTTAGCGGAAAACAGATCTATAACTTTACACGACTTTATATTGAGACACGAAAGAAGTCTACCTGGGAAAGACATGAAATTAGAAGATTTGGTAAAAGTAGTTAAATCAGACTCAGCCAAAAAGGTATTGCAACTTTTTGCTGAATTTTTCAAAAATAACAAATATTCTCACTTTGCTAATGAAAAAATTATGCCTGATAATATAGATAGATTTTTACAAAAAGTAGATGAAGTTCAAAAAGAGATCAATTATTTGCTTGCTCGATGGAAAAACTTTTTATTACATCTTGACGAATTAATAATTTCCGCTTATAAACTCTCTATTGAACCATCTGATTTTTTGTGCCCAATTATAAGGTAGATTTTAAGTTAAAATCAAAATTACAATAAAAAATGTGGGTTGAAGAGATACTTGAGGATTTAAATCATTTAAAAGAGATTTTAAGTGAAGGAAGTTTATTTACTCCATCTTTTAAGTCTTCTCAGGTTGAGGATTACTATACCGCTTTAACAAGAGGCTTGCAAGAAGCTCAAACTGTGGACTTGCTAAAAAAAATTCTTGAAGAAATATTGCAATTTGAGGACAGAAGCCTTATTAGGGAATACAGGGTAGGCACTACAAGAAAAGCAATTGATATAGGTATAGAAGATGAGCTTTATGGAGTTATAGGCATAGAGGTAAAACCTTTTGCAATAAGGGAGAGGGAAAGACTTATTTTGACAGACATTAGAAAACTAATTAAAAATCATAAAAGACAGATAGAAGAATATTTATACAAAACTTCAAATTTAAGGTTTTTATTATTGACTAACTTAATAAACGTTGCAATATTCACAAAAGCAAGCAGGCTTGAAGAAGAGCTATCCTTTTTGATAAAACCTTTTGATGAGTTTGTAAGAGAATACATAAAAGTAGGGAGACTAAGAGATTATCTCTTTAGGCTTAATGCAGGTTTTGTTCCCAAAGATCTTGACAACAAGTTTTTAAAAGAACTTAAAGAATATTGGAAAAGTCTTAGTTTTTTAGAAGAAGGAGATAGAGCAAAACTTATAAACACACTAATAATGCTAAGAACATTAGAAGACAACCATGCTATAGGTTATGGTTGGGTAGAAAAAGAATGGAAATATGCAGAGATGATGCATAAAGATGTTTATAGAAATTTTCTAAGGCATTTTTTTAACTCCTTTGTGGTTGGGGTTCTCTACGAGTATTATGACACTGAGCTTTTGCATTGGGATATAGCAAGTTTTCTTGATAAATATGCAGGAAAAGAGGGAGAAATAAAAGCATCCATAGGTCAAATACTTGGGTTAGAAGGACTTGGACAACTTGCTTTTAGAGGTTTAAAGTTTTACGATTTTAGCCAGATAAACGAAGATATTTTTGGTAATGCTTATGAAAGTTTTCTTGCAGAACTTCGTAGAGAAAGAGGTATATTTTACACAAGAGCCTTTGTAGCAGAGTTCATAAGTAAGAAGGTGGTTCAAAAACTTTTTACCCCTTTAATAGAAAAGGCACAAGAATTATTAACCGCAGACAGCCCTGAACTTATCCAAGAAAAGACCAAAGAGCTTTTAGAAAGACTTTCTGCCATAAGAATTATTGACCCAGCTTGTGGTTCAGGCTCTTTTTTAATAAAAGTTTTGAAGGAAATATATCTACAGTTCTACAAACCACTTAGGGATAGCTTAAAAGCGAAGATAAACCAACTTAAAGTTCTTCCAAATGGCTTTTTGTTTAGTTTAGATAAAGCAAACACAGAACTTATATACGCTTTTGAAAGGGCTTACATTGAGCTTTTAGGGGAAGATGACTATGAAATGTTAAAATCAATGTGTCTAAGGCACATATTTGGAGTTGATATAGACAAAAGAGCTATAGAGACAGCAAAACTAAATATTTGGAAAGAACTTATTAAACTTGAGAAAGACCTCTATAGGCTTGAAAAGGTAAGAAAAAAAGGCAAGCATCATATCTTTCCAGACCTATCGCAAAATATAAAGTCTTTTAACAGCCTTGAGGAGAATTTTGAAGACCATTTTGGAAGGAAGTTTACAGGAGTGGTAGGCAACCCGCCTTATGGCGATTTGCTAAGTGAAGAGGAAAAGGAAAGATATGGAAAAAGATATACTTATAGCACTATGGATGAAATAGCAAGTCTGTTTGTGGAAAAGGCTATAGAGTTTCTTGAGGATGGCGGGGTTTTGTCTTTTGTGATAACTTATGGGATAGCGATTAGAGAAGATTTTTCGCAAATTAGAAATCTCTTAGCAAATTCCTTTGAAAGAGTGTTTATATGGAATTTTGACAGAGATAGATGTGATTTATTCAATCATACCATGACCCAATCTGTAAGCATTTTTATAGCGGAAAACAAGAATGCAAAAGAAAAAGAGGGCATTTACACAAGCCAGTTTTTGCGAAGCATAACAAAAGAGAACTTTACTGAGTTTTTAGAGACTTTAGAGCTTTCTAAAGCAGACAACTATCTTTTGCCAAGAAATGTCAACTATAACCAAAGGCATAGGCTTCCTAAAATAGGAAACAGCATGAACTTAAGGATATTAGATAAGCTCTATGGAATGAAAAGAATCCTGTCTGAAATTATAGACAAAAAGCCCCATGAGACACTATACATAAGAACCAGTGGCAACTATTGGTATAACGCTTGGGACTTTATGCCTTATGAAAGTACAAGCATGCAAGCCATAAGGGTCTCTCAAGAATATAAAGACCTCTTTCTTTTAATCATAAACTCTTCATTGTTTTACTTCTGGCACAGAATATATGGAGATGGCAGGTCCATGTCTAAGGATATAATGCTTGAGTTTCCTCTGCCAGCACATAAAGAACTGCCTTGTATTTCCTCACACTCTCTTAGCAATAAGCTAATGCAAGCCTTAAGAGAGGTTTTTGAACCAGGAAGGAAAAGGTTTAGAACAAGCGAGGTAAAACAGGTTATAGACCTTGTGGATATCTATCTTGGCTTTTTGTATGAACTAACTCCAGATGAAATTTACCACATTTTGGACTACGATAAGGAAGTCAGAGGCGGGGCAAAAGTGCCTAAGGAATTTTTTCAAAACCCTCAAGTTCTTTTAGAATACTTGTGCAATAGCAATTTGTCAATTTAATTATGTTTCAATAGATCCCCACTGTAGCTTTTAATTCCCACTAAATAGAGGCGGAGCAAAATAATACCAAGCAATCCTGGTCATAAGAAGCTTTATATCTTTTTCAGTTATGTTTTTATTTTTCTTTATTCTATTTAAAGTTCCTCGTATAAATTCATCATTTATTTCTTTTTCTCCTCTAAGTAGAGAAAAAACCTCTTCTCTAAGCATTTGTCTTTTTTCTTCTGAAAGTGGTATAAAATCTTTTTCAATTTCATCAAATGGTACAAAACACTCAACTTCTCTTTCAATAGCTAAGTAAATATACATTATCAACTTCTCCCACTTTTCAACTAACTTTTTCCACTCTTCAAACTTTTCAATAGTGTTATTTTTAAGTATATATTTGAGCACATTTTGAACAAATTCGGCAAAATCATTATAACAATTTTCCTTCTCATCCCAATCTTTTTTCTTCATCAAACCACCCGCAGGAGACCCCCACTTCTATAAGTGGGGGAGGAATGCGGTATTGACTTTTTTCTCACAAAGAATATATTATATTCTAAGGGCTGTTTGTCAACCAGCCTAATGCTCTCCCTTACGGGATGGAGCAAGCTCCCACTTCTTTAAGTGGGAGTAGTTGACATTCGGGGGCACTGTTAGCAACATTGCATAGCCCTCTCTCAAAATAAGCTCATTAAGCATTTCTCCACTTGGCAACCAGACATAAGCAAGTAGTCCTTTATCTTTTTTTCAGAGGCTTTTGCATTTTTTAAAAGAGGGGGATAGTTATTTAAACTTAAGGCTTGTGTTCACTTTTGCTTTAGAGAACATAGAAGACAACCGTATAGGGTGGGCAATTGACTACAAGATTTCAGTGGTTGATATAGTTAAGTTTTTGCTTGAAAGAGATAATGTAGTCAATTCTTAATTTTGACCGAGGCGTGAGTAAATTACTCTTATGCAAGGGCTATAGAGGAGCTGGAGCTGAAGAAGTGGGTAAAACAGAAAACATGGTGAGTCTATCTGAAAAGCGAAAAGCAAACGGGCTATCTGGTAAGGATTGGCTTAGATATTCCATTTCCATATGGGATATAAGCAAAGGCAAAAAAGATAAAGTAGAGCATCCTGCGGTTTTTCCAGCGGAGCTTGTGGAGAGAATATTGTTATGTTATACAAGCGAGCCAGTTTTAGTTTTAGACCCTTTTATGGGAAGTGGGACAACACTTTTAGCATGTCAAAAGCTTGGCTACCCTGCCATAGGCTTTGAAATCTATGAAGAATATGTGCTTTTGGCGAAGAAAAGGCTTGGCATGTATACAAAGGACATAAGGATAATCCATGACTCCATAGAGAATGCGGATAGTTATCTTGAGAAGGAAAGCATAGGGCTTGTGATAACATCTCCACCTTATTGGAATGTGCTTAGACGCAAAAGAAGTGCGGATAGGAAGAAGAGTAGGTTTTATGGAAACCATCCTTTGGACTTTGGAAACATAGAAAGCTACGAAGACTATCTTAAGGCTCTGGTAAAGGTTTTTGCAGGACTTAAGCCCTATTTGAAAGAAGAAGCTATGCTATTTGTAAATGTTATGGATTTAAGAGTTGGTAGTAATTTTTATCCACTTCATGCAGACTTGATTTGTCTTTTCAGAGACTACTATAAGATAGAGGACATCATCATCTGGGACAGAAGAAAGGACTATAACAATCTTAAGCCTTTGGGATATCCTTATAAGTTTGTGTTAAATAGAGTGCATGAATATATATTGATTTTAACCAATGTTTGAAAAACGCATAGGACAGGCACAAAAACTGGTTCAGGTGGTTGAAGAACGACTCTGGATACCTCTTAAAGTTTGGTTAAGATCTGAAGGTGGAAATCTTTATCATTTTCCTTATGGTTATGAGGTTCATATGTCTGAAGAGGTTAAACAATTTCTCGTAAAGTTTAGAGATAGCACTTCCATATTCATAAGATTTATTCCTGATTATGTATTAGGATTGGAAAGAAAAGAAAGGAAAGTGGTTTACTTGCTTGAATACAAAAGCATGACTACTCCGAGGTGGACTGAAGGGGATAATCAGTGGAATGTAGGGCAAGTAGAAGCAGATGCTTGGGAAAATTATATGAGACTTATAGACATAGGAATTAATGTAGTTTTATTTGTTTACTGTTCTTACCATAGAAGACCTTTACTTATGGATTTTCCGAGGCATGATTTTATCTATAGGAAAAGACAGGAAACTAAGTATACTGAAACAGGAAGTGGCACGCCTTACTATAACATAGACCTTATGAAAATACGGTCTGTTGATAGGTTTTTAGAAGAGGAGCTTTCTATTCCATGCGAGGTTTTCATGCCATATCTTTTGGATACTTTAAAAGCTATTGGTAGTGAGGAACTGCTTCAAACGAGGCATGACAAAAGGAGTGAGTACAAAAATGTAAAGATAGAGTGGGAAATACCTAAATGCAAGGGATTGTATTAGCATGTTCTCCTTATGAATTTTTATTTGTCAACTTAATTATGTTTCAATAGACTCCCACTGTAGCAACTTTTTCTCCCACATTTTTAACTTTTCATCTGCCTCTTTTAAAAGAGCCCTAAAATCCTCTTCCGAAACATAACCCACATCAAAAACAGACCGAACAGGCCTCTTAACTTTGTATTCGTCAAAATAATGCCAAGCAAGCTTGATCATAAGAAGCTTTATGTCTTTTTCAGTTATTTCCCCACTTTTCTTTATCCTATCTAAAACTTCTTGTATAGACTTGTCGTTTATCTCTTTTTCCCCTCTGAGCAAAGAAAGAGCCTCTTCTCTAAGCTTTTGCCTTTTCTCCTCTGAAAGTAGTAAAAAATCCTCTTCAACCTCAGGTGGAGCAAAACACTCAATCCCTTTTTCAATAGCTAAATTATACATCATTAGCTTTTCCCACTTTTCAATTGCACTACTTCTGAGCACACTTTGGGCAAATCTCTCACTAATTTCATCAAAATTCTCAAAATACGCATCTTCGTCAAAAAAATCATCATCCTCATCCTCTAACTCGTTCAATAAAACCTCTTCAAACTCGTCATCATAATAACATTCTTCCTTCTCATCCCAACCTTTCTTTTTCATCTTTTGGCCCCTCCTTCTAAAATATTTATCTTTTCCACAACCCTTTCCCTTTTTCTCTTGCCTCTCTAAAAGCCCTTTGAAGTCTTTCCTGATATTTTACATTTGGAGGCACAGTCAATAACATCGCATAACCTTCTCTAAGAATAACTTCATTTACCATTTCTCCACTTGGCAACCAGACATAAGCAAGTAGTCTCCCATATCTGTCGTGTGTTTGCACATCAAACTCAAGCCTAACTCTCATTCCTCTTTTCAAAACTCCCTCTACAAAACGCTTTGCCTCTTTACCAAGATTTATTACCGTTTCTTTATCTCCTAAACTCCTTTGTCTCTCTACTCTCTGGTTGTATCTTGACTCTGGAGTATCAATTCCTATAAGTCTCACCTTTTGCCCAGAACAAATAAATGTATCTCCATCAATTATCCTTTCTACAACGCACTCATAAGCATAGACATTTTTTACAAAATTTACAAACAAAAAACTAATAAGCAACATAAACAACAAAGATATTTTCTTACTAACCATAAATCCTAACCCTCTATTAAGTTTTTTTAAATTGACTAAAAAAATATTCTTTACTAAACAATATCAAATTTCTTGACGCCAAGAAATTTTGAGTTATTTGGTAAAGATTTAAAGATTTTGTTAAAATAGTTCCACCTCCGACAAATTACTTTTCAACTTAACCATTTCCTCAGAAAGGTATGCCAGTCTCTTTATAAGATCTACTATATAAGTATTACCCTTATCTTGCAAAACATCCACAGGAGAGTTTTCTGTATCTGTGTCCCTGTTATAGTTATAAGCATACTTATTTATAACCCACTCTATAGGACTTTTGCCATTGACCTTCCACTCTAATGCGGTCTTGGGAATTTCTATGGTAATGCTTTCGTTATATCTTATACGCAAATTATCTCTGTTCAGCTCCATTTTGCTTACCTGCCAGTTATTTTCCTTAATATACACTTTTACCTCACTATGTAAAGGCAGTGTTTCATAGTTTACCTGCAGATGTGCCATCCGCTTTCCTATGTCCCTTATCTTTTCAAATTTTTCTCTGTTCTCTACAAAAGGTATTCTTGGAATTTCTTTTAAAAGCTCATTTCTAAACCTTTCTTGATAATCAGGATGGTTAAGTATGCCAAAAACATAATAGAATATGTCCTCTTCAGTTATGTCATCTCCATAGCGTTTCTTATACTCCCTTAAAGCATAGGAAGTTATGTTTATCCTCTTCTCCTCTTTACCATATGCTTGTCTGTAAACATAAAGAGGAAAGCCTAAAGCATGCATAACAAAATCTATAGAATACAACCTATTCAACATCATAACATCAAAACTATTAGCTTTATAAGAAATCACAATCACAAGGTTCTCCGCATCTGGATAAGGAAAGATTTCAGAAAGTTGGGCTGTTCTTGCATTAAATACCTTACTAAAATACGCATACTGCTTTACAAAAGGTCTGTATAGCCCTTCATAAACTTGCCCGCCTGTGTCAAAGGTATAGGTCTTTCCTTTTTTAACCTCTTTAAGCAA
>JAWBPV010000061.1:0-8029 GCA_039000425.1 Candidatus Aenigmatarchaeota archaeon | reverse complement strand
CGAGGAGGGTAAGTACCCTGTTGAGGAGCTTAGGTCAGCCGCAGCATACCTCCTGCTAAACCAGATCCTATTCTACCAGGTTCTCTCCAGAACAAGAAGGGGAGAATTCGAGGAGATCGATACCGATAAGATAAGAAGACCAAAAGATTTGAACAGTTACTTCCGCAGAGTACTTGATGTCAACTATAAGACTGTCTACTCTTACGATGTCGCATCCCTAATCCCACAAGAATTTGTTGACCAGGTTAAGACAATGGTGAACCTGGTTCAGGGCCTTAGCCCAGAAAAGGTCGGGGGAGACCTTCTCGGCACTATCTTCCACGATCTCGTACCATTCGAGACAAGGAAGAATGTTGCAGCCTTCTACACTAACGTGCTGGCGGCAGAGCTTCTCGCATCCCTCTCTATAGATAGTGCTGACGCTAAGGTTGCTGACCTGGCTGTGGGAAGCGGCGGATTGCTTGTTGCAGCATACAGGAGGAAGAGAGAGCTGCTTGGCAGACCTATGACCCAGGAGGACCATAGGAAGTTTGTTGAGAAAGACCTGCTGGGCATAGACGTCATGCCTTTCGCAGCAAACGTAGCAGCATGCCACCTGGCACTCCAGTCACCCGAATACTTCACGAACAGGGTTAATGTAGCAGTCTGGGACTCAACATGCCTGAGGCCTGGAATGAAGATACCAAGCGTGACAGAGGCTGCAAAGGGCTACTTAACCGCATTCATGTTTCCCAAGACAACTGAGAAGGGGGCGGTAAGCCTAACGGATAAAGAGGCGCAGGAGATAGAGCTTGGAAAATACGATGTGGTCATCATGAACCCGCCTTTCACAAGGCAGGAAAGACTCCCGGAGGATTATAAGGATGTGCTCTTCCAAAGGTTCAGCGAGTACAGGGAATATCTTCATGGTCAATTGGGCCTCTACGGCTTCTTCATCCTACTAGCAGACAGGTTTCTTAAGGAAAACGGGAGAATGGCCCTTGTTCTTCCAGCAACGGTACTCAGGATAGTCTCATGCGAGGGAATAAGAAGAATGCTGACGAAGCGTTATAACATAGATTACATAATCACGACTTGGCAGCGAGCTGCCTTCTCCGAGGCTGCTCTATTTAGAGAGATTCTGCTGGTTGCTAGAAAACGCACAAATAAAATGGTTCAAGAACAGCCATGTGTAGTTGTGACCTTAAAATACATTCCGAAGACCGCTGAGGAATCGCTCAGGATGGCGGATCGAATTAGGCAAATAGCTTCTCGTCCCCTTCAGGGAATCGTAGAGGATGAAACTTTGCTAGCTTTTCAAGTTTCCCAGTCAGAGCTAAGGAAGAAGGTTCGAAATCTTTTCCCACTAATTGCATTTAAAAATAAGTGGCTCATTGATTTTTGGGAGGATTTTGTCCAGAAGGCTGGAAGCAATCTTATTTCCTTCCGAGAATTGCTGGATCAATTAGATGCAAATAGTGTTGAGGGAGTAGAATCAAGAAGAGGAGGAAAAGTTCAAAATTTAACGATCTCACAAGTTGATAGGGCGATTAAGAAGAGTGACGTATGGGTCATAGGTAGGGTTCAAGGAAGGGTGATGGTGGTTGAAAACAGGTTCACCCAAGACAGGCTTAGCATACCTCTTCGGGCTCTTCGACCAGCCTTAAGACGGGTAGCTTATGTTAATACTCTTGATATCTCTGATAAATTAGACTATGTGGTTGTGGCTGATTTCCCTGAAGTGAAAAGATTTCTCTCAGCAGGGGTAGAAAAAATGAAAGTGTACTCTGGTTTTTGGGACAGGTGGAGAACCTATGTAGAAGATAGGATGAGTAGGCTGGCGTTAGTTAGGCGAGCAGATGTCTCTGCCCCCGGAACGTGTCTTCTTGCATTCTTTTCAAGAACCCCGTTCGCTCCTCCTGGTGTAGCATGGTCAATAAATGTAGAGGAGAAAGAAGCCAAACTATTATCACTTTGGATTAACAGTACCGTTAATCTACTTCAAGCTCTTTTGATCAGAAAAGAGACAAGAGGAGCTTTCTTACAACTCGATGAATACGTGTTAGAAGAGGCACTTGTGCCAGACTTCGAGAGGATTGGGAAAAGGAAACTAGATAGCCTATTAGCCGTGTTCGACAGTGTGAAAGATATAAAGTTTCCCTCAATCTTGGAACAGCTTGAAAAAGGGTTCGGACCACGTTACGAGATCGATAAAGCATTCCTAACCGTCTTCGGTTTCGACGAGAAAGAAGTTGAGGCCATATTGCCCAAGATGTATGCTACCCTATCTGAAGAGATTAAAGTATTGAAACAGATTATGGAAGGGGTGGTTGAGGAGGAAGAAGATGTCTAATAATGAATTAATTGATAAGATAGTGGAAAATATAGGTCAAGAGAAGTTTGACAAGATAATCTTACGAATTTATTCCGTAGGAGTGGTCTCTGAGCTTAATTTCGATAGAGAAACAATGAATAATATCATACTCCCGCTTTCACAGCTCGGAATCAAGCTTATCGTTAACAATTCTCGAGCAATTTTATAATCATAATATGGTGCTTGTTTAAAGTTAAATGTTACTCCTTACTATAAATAAAAGCTGGCAAGAGGTAGATATACCAATGTCTAAGAAAAGAAAAAGTTCTATCAGTAATGAGGAAGCCATAAGGAATTTATTAATTCTCAATCTTCTTAAAGATGGTGTAGATCCTAAATTGATTGAAAAAGCTACTGGAATACCAGAGATGACGATAAGGTGGAAGTTTCCAATGAAATATCTAGTAAAATCAAGGAGAAAAAAGAATGAGTGAAAGAGGAAAAAAAGAGAATGTTGAAATACAACCGATAGTTAAAAGACTCGATGCCCTAATTAGACTCTTAATAGAAATGAATAAACCTGAGGGTAAGGAGAAATTTAGTGAAGCAACTGCAGCACGCATTTTAAAGTCTGTCGGTCTGAAACCAACAGAAATAGCCAGAATATTGGGTAAGAAATCTGTTACAGCAATCGCACCTTACCTCTATTCAAAAGAAAGAAAATGACTGATCTCCAAGAGCTTATATCCCGAGGCAGATTCATTTTTTCTAATGCACCTAAAAGACTCGAGGTGTTTAAGTTAATAGATGGTAAGCGGTCAACAAAAGATATAGCACGAAAAACAGGTAGAAATCTTCTATCTGTTTTAAATGACGTTGAAAAACTTAGAGATATGGAATTGATTGAGGAGAAGAAGGATCCGAAAGGGAATATCGTTAGGAAGGAAAGGGCCACGGTCTATGAAAAAGCAAGGTTGATAAAACATGTTCCTCTGTCGTATTTTCAAGAGGTTGCTGAAACAAGTAAACTTGTAAAGAAGATGCCTACTCGAAGAGCCAAAGGAGGTAAACCAACCATCATCTATGTTCCTTCTGAAAGAGAAATTCTGGACATATGTAAACAAGGAGAAGATCAAATTTATGAATTTAAAGCTCCAGGAACAGAGATAGCAAAAATCACAAAAGAAATTGCGGCCTTTCTTCATACGAAGAATGGTGGGATAATCTTTTATGGAGTCCAAGACGATGGAAGCATCTTGGGAAGTGACCTAACACGTCAGGAATTCGACCAAAGGATTCAGAATTCTGCTAGAAACACGATATCGCCCCCTCCAAATATTGAGGTTCGAGAAAGAAACGTTATGGGTTCCAAGATAATTCTCATCATTATTCCACCATGGGATGGAAAAACTATCTACCAATACACGCTCGACAATAGATACTACATCAGAAAAGGAACAAATGTATTTGCTTTAAAACCAGAAGAGATAAAAAAGCTGTCGATAGGCGAAACGATAGTATAAGCCGGTTTATTCTTTAAATTTCTTTATTTCCTTCATAGGAAACATACGGCGGACAACACTTGAATCAACCCCGAGAGCCAGACCTATTTCTTCAGAAGTCGCTCCAGACTTAATAAGGAAAAGAATAAGAAGTTTCTTAACTGCTTGTAACTCCTCTATAATTTGTTTTTCGCTCATGCCTTTTAAGGTATAACTTTTCCTTTTAAGCTTTTTATTTTTGGGGTCTTATCTTCCTAACTTAAATACATGCTTTTAGTTGGAAGCGTGCGTGTCGCCTGATCACCATGTTCTTCTGTATGTGCTTTCGTATTTGCGTTTCAAAGATGATGAAAAGACGAACATTTAAATATTGTTCACGGGTTTTGGTCCGGTAGAAATGGGAAAAAAGAAACGGAAAAGTCCCAAACAAAGAGGAGAAGGTGATCAAAAAATAGAAGAAATAATAAGAAAGCTGGATATTACTGTAGTAATTCTTTTAGCATGGGCAGGTCTGAAAAGAAAAGAAGTCGCCAAGGTTCTTGGAGTAAGTGAAAAAACTATAGAAAGGATGTTACCCTTCCAAAAGCTGAAACGGATATGGCAAGAGAAAGGCTGAAACCAGAAATACTGGATTTCTTGAAAAAGAAGACTAAAGGAAAGATATCTGAGCAAGCAATAAAAGTTGCACTATCCAGAATTAGAGAAAAAAATCCCTCTCTAACTCTAAATGCTGCGGCAGAGGTTTTTGCAAAAAGGAGGGGCTTTAGTGTTGGGAGATATTTAGAGGATCGAGATAGGGAAGCGTTAAGAGGTACTGTAATGATGTCTATTAAGGTTCCTACTCCTCGATATAGTAAGGAGAGAATAGTAGAAATCGCCAGATATGAGACAGATGATAAATTGTTACAAATGCACTTAAAGGAAATAAACAAGGCCTATACCACCGGATGTTATACGGCTACCTTCGTACTATGCAGAAAAGTATTAGAAAATTTGATTATTCACCACATTTTAAAAAGGAAATATCCTCTTAATAAAAAGGAGCATAAGGAAAAATATTTTGACTTCAGCAGGGGAAGGTTTTTGGATTTCAGTAAGCTTTTAGAGAATCTTAGAAAAAGCAGTGGTGATTTTGGAACGGAAAAGAAACTTGTTGAGAGAATTTGCCAGCTCTGCCAAGGATTCAAAGAAACAGCTGACGAGATGACTCACTCATTATATCACATAGCAACAAAAAGAGAAATTGATGATAAGAACTTTCAATACATATTGGATTTAATTAGCAAGCTTGAGAAAACTTTTTAATAATTTAAAAAAAGCTCGAAAAGATAAAGATTAATAATGTTCTCCATAAAAACACTTATGTATGAGCGAGCCAGAAACCCAATTCTTCTTCTAACCAGTGAAATATCTAATCGAGTCAAAAATAGAGGGACGAGAGGATTATTTTTTAACAAGGTGGAATAGCATTCCAATCTTCCCAAGCCTCTTCTTTAGTCCATTTCTTTGATAGGACTCCTAAGCCTAAATAGCATCGTCCCGGTTTTTGCAGCTTTATCCTTATCTGGTAATAAGATTGTTCGAAAGCAGTTACTTCAGTCGCATCAAAATCATCTATCCAAGATTCCAAATCCAAATAGCATATCTGCTCTCTGTTTCCAGTATCTAAACGCACAGTAAACGCGGATACTGACGAGAAGTTTAACAGGTAGATAGAAGACTCATTATCATAGTGAGGAATCGGGATTCTTGGAACTAAGTCAAATCTTCGCGAAAGATAATAATGCACTATTTTATCCATTTCTACTTCTCTTCCATCTAGGAAAACATCGACAGGAATGATTTGATTAGGATCCTTGGTAGCACCGCAGAAAGTCACGTATCCCTGCGAAGGAACACCCTTCTCAGGAACCATGCAATAGTATGTTCTGTTAACAGCTTCAAAACTCGGTTTATAAATCGCGTCATAAAAATCGTGCCCAGTTCTAACATCTATAGTAGCATTATGAAACAGTATTGATGTGTTTATGGAAAACATCAGGTTACACCAGCCTCCAGGAATGTATTCAACAGCAGTTAAACTCGGTGGCAAGAGTGTTAACACTACTGGGGGACGTATCGTCCAATTAAAGAAATCAGGTATAACGTAGAAATGCCCCTCTGAACCTGGAATCCTGACACTAACCGAATAAACTCTCTTACTTATCTCGGCTAACTCGTACTCGTAATCTGATATAACCATTGGAACCGACCTTGATTCAAAAATCACCGTTAAATTATGAGAAACATCTGGCTCAGCATTTTCCAAAAACACATGAAACTCCGCATTAGTCAAACGCGTAACAATCCCAAGATTGGAATCAAATTCCGTTTTAAAAAAACAGGTGCTCCCTCAGAACCACCATACCTCTTTTCTCTCCTTTAACAAGAAAGGAAGAATCGGAAACTATAAGCAACAACAGGAGAAAACAGGAAAGAAGCTTAAAGTCAGCGCGCGCTATCATTTCTTATCAAGGTATTCTACTAGTGTTTCTAAATCAGATAGTTCAATTCGGTATTTTGACACGAGTCTTCCCAAAGAGAGAAACAAAAAGAACAAAATGGTTCCAGGAAGCACCCATCGTAAGAATTCTTCAGACTGAAATATGGGAATGATATGGTTTGAGAGCCACATTTTTATCTCATCTTGATAGAACCAGATTAGCCCAGAGAAGAAGGCTATTACTATACTGCTAGTAGCAATTTTCCGGACTGAAAATTGATATCGCTTGTGCGACACTTTCTCAACATCTTTGAACCATTCTATATTTTTCAAGAATGGAGTAAGATTAGCAATATGCTCATCAATTGTATGAGAATTAGCCAAAATAGAAGCTAGCTCTCTTAGCTTATCAGAGTGCGAAGCCTCTCTTGAACTTAATACTTCAAGCAAAAATATTGTTTTCCTAACAGATTTCGCTTTAAAACCGTTTTCTTGGCATTGTTGATCCAGCATCTCCAAGGAATACTTCATGTATCGAGCCGCCTCCCTCATTCTATTGAGGTTAGCCATACTTTCGGCAAGATACGAAAAACACCTTCTTCCAACTCTAGACCGATGAATTTGAAATTCATCATACTCGTCTTTCTTAATTATTTTGAAAATGATTGAAAGAGTAAAAGGAAAGAAAAGAGTAGATGCGACAGCTTGAATCACAGGCATCCATATAGAAGAACCTTTTTCAAGAAATAAAGAAGCACTAATAATAAGAAGGAGAAGCGATAGAGTATAGTTACATGTGAAATAGTTTTGATACAACCATTCTAGCTGAAGCCAGCTAATCCAAGATTTATCCTGTTTATCGGGTATTTTCGAATATTTTTTAGAAGATTCTTCATAGAAAGGTACGAGAAATATGAGTACAAACATTAAGTAATATATCTCCCAAAATAAATATGCGAAAAAGGTTAGTGCAAGAAAGAGCAGCATAATGATAAAAGCAATTTTAACACGTGACTCTGCCTTTCCATAAACTCTTAAAAATGTTTTTAAACTCATCTAATCAATAGGCCCTTCTGAATCAATTCGGCCATAAGTTTCTCTACAGCATCATATACCATCTTCTCGTTAACCGCCCCGGTGCAAACAAGTTTACCGCTTGCAAAAAGAAGGATCACAACATCAGGGTCGTGCATTCTGTAGATAAGGCCAGGAAATTGTTCTGGTTCGTACATTGTTCTTTCTAGTCCTGTTACTGCGTGTTCGAGGTCTATTTTTCCTGGTAGTGTTGCTGATGCTACTATGTTTTGTACTGTGATTTGTGGCCGTGTTTTTTCTATGATGCCTTTTGCTTTTAGTTCTCTTACTATTTTGTGTACTGCTTCGTTTGCTTGTTTTTCGCTTTTCGCCCCCGTCGAAACCATTTTTCCCGAGCTGAATATGAGTGTTGCTGTTTTGGGCTTGTCTAGTCTGAATACTAGGCCTGGGAACTGGTCTGGTTTGTATTCTACGTTGTCGAAGTTTTTCACTATCTGGTTTAGGTCTATTCTCTGGTCGAGCACTACTGATGCTACTACGTTCTGTATTTCGACTATTGGTTTTTCGGTCTTTTCGCCGGCTTCGGACAATTTTTCTCCTTATAAATGTCTTGGTATGCGTATTTAAATATTGGTTTTTTCTCTCGTATTCCTGGTTTTTCCTTGTTTTTCGCTTGGTTTTCCTATTGTTTCTTTGGGATTGCTTGAGTGGGTTTTT
>JAWBPV010000060.1:0-8036 GCA_039000425.1 Candidatus Aenigmatarchaeota archaeon | reverse complement strand
TTATTTGACCCAATCAAATTTCTAGCTAATCCAAGAGATGGAATTTTCGTTTTGCCAACGTTGGCTATTGGCACTGTCCTCTCGGTTTATGAGTGGAGACATGGCAGAAAGGAGGCGGCGTTGACGCTTGCCACCGTTACAACTTTTGGAATTACGATTATGCTTCCAATTCCGATTACCCCAGCAGACTGGATTTGGCGCGTTTTGGTGATGGAGTTTATTCCGATATCTTTCATAATTGGGTATTGTTTCTCGAAAATCCCCTTTAATTTTAAAGTTTCTGCTTTTATTCTTTTAATATGCTTGATTCCGATAAGCCTTCAAACAGTTATGATGCAGGAAGTTTTGTGCCCAACAATAAGCGAATTTGAATATTACGAAATTATGCGGATGAAATTGTACATCCCAAAAAACGCCATATTGTTTGTCGATATTACCGCATCTTACTGGATAGAATATGTTACAGAGAGACAAATAGCGAGGCAATTTTCGCCTGACCTATGGCGAAAATATAATGTCATGCTTGTGATAGACAAAAAATCCATTTTTCCCCAATATGTCCCGCCCAACGCTTTCAAAATATTTGAAGGAAAACGCTTCACTCTCTATATTTTATTACCTCCTAAAATGGGCTAGAATCTCAAAAGCCAGAAAACGACATTTGATTGTATGTTCAGTGATCGGCATTAGTTCAGATATCGTTAAAATCGCTTCTCAGAAATCTTGCCGCAACCATTATTAAAAAGAGGGCTACGCTAGCGCACGCCACATGATCTCTAAGCAATCCTCCGCAGCCCCAAAACAAGCGATACTTTTGTAAGGCTTGGTTGAACCGGCCCTATCATTAAAACGCGGCGAGTCCGTAAAGCAGTAAAATTAAGTGGGCCGGGCCGTATTCAATTAAAAAATTAAGTGAGTCCAAAATATATAAACAAATTCGCATTCTAGAATTAATTTAATCCCAATCAAAGGATTTCACAACTAATTAAAGCGTAATTATTAAGTTTTACAAAATACTAGTATTTTATGGCTAGGTGAAAAATTGTTAACTGAAAAGCAAAAGATTGTTTTGAAACTTTATTCAGAAGATGAAGATATAGCTAAGATCAGCCAAAAAACAGGTTATAGCCGTAACTCCATATATTATGCTTTAAAAAGCGGTCAAAATAACTTAAACAAAGCAATAGAAACAATAGAGTTTGCTGTGAAAAATCAGATCTTGACGAAGGAGCAGGTGTCCAAGCTTAGGGCGATTCTAGATAAATTGACTCGAGAATAAAGTCCAGGCTAGCCTGGTCAACTTTAAATACTTTCAAAGATATAATAATTATTATGGGCTACGTCTATTGGTGTTATAGTTGTAATGTTCCACTAACTTCGAGTAGATGTAATTTGTGTAAAAATGAAGGAAAAAGGTGTTCAACGGATATTAAACCGGTATTTTTACCAGAATTTGAAATTTTGGTTGGTAAATTGCCTGATAACAATCTTATATCGTGTCAGTTGCCTCTTAATTTATTTCGATGCAGAAACAAGCTAATAGTAAATGGGAAAATTTTATCCAGTTTCCAAATTAATGCCAACGCGGTTAAATTTAGTAAAAAGATGAATTTAAAAGACGTGTTTTTTGATAAAAAATTGATCGAAAAGACAATAGAAGCAAACGCGAAAACTCTTCAAAGAAAAGAACTACAAGCAATTAAATTTATTAAGAAGACAACAAAACTTCATAAAGATAAGAAAGTTTTAGTTTCTTTTAGCGGCGGGAAAGATAGTACTGTTACTTCTTATCTTGTTTACAAGGCGTTAGAAAATGTAACATTGATATTCTCAAACACAGGTATAGAGTATCCTGAAACGGTGAATTTTGTTAGGGATTTTGCAAAAATAATGAATTTTGAGCTAATCGAGCTAAAACCTCCTAAGGATTTTTTTGACCTATGCGAAGAACTCGGACCACCAAGCAGAATGATGCGTTGGTGTTGCTTCACTCAGAAATCATCTCCGATTAATGAATTCTACGCGACATTAGACAAACCTGTTCTTAGTTTTGATGGTATAAGGAAAAATGAATCTAAATCGAGAGCAAAATTTGAGCGCATCAGAAAAAATACAAAAATAATTATGCAGTATAGCGCTTATCCTATTTTTGATTGGATGGATTTTGAGGTTTGGTCGTATGTTTTGTGGAGAAACATACCCGTTAATCCACTTTACTTTTATGGGTTCAACAGAATTGGATGTTGGGTTTGTCCAAATAATGGGAAGTTTGACGATTTCCTATTGAAAAGAGTTCATCCAGAACTTTATGAAAAATGGAATGGATGGTTGATAAAATATGCTGGAAGAAACAATAAGACTCATACTTGGGTGCATAAAGGCGCGTGGAAGCAAAGGAAAACTAAATATAAAAAATTTGGAGCATACACGATTCAAATGATATCTCCTAGTAATTTTATTATCTCGTTAAAACATCGAGAAGTTGATGAAGAATTATTAGAATTTTTTAAAATATTTGGAGAGGAAAATAAAAAAATTGTCTGCAATCAAACTTTCGTGCAATTTAGAGGCCCAGATATTGTTGTGCATGCTAATATTGGAGGGAGCATCATAAAAGTAAAAGTTAACTCCACCAAGAATCAAAAAAGAAAAATGTTCGAGGTAATTAAACAACTTGAAAAAGCGTTAAATTGCGTTAATTGTGGTGCTTGTTTGGGTTCTTGTCCTTACGGGGCAATTAAAATTGAGCATAATAAGTTTAGAATTACAAGTAAGTGCGCAAAGTGTTTGACATGCGTTACATCTAAATTCCTAAAGCAAAGTTGTGTTGCGTTACATTATAAAAGTAACAGAAAAACTGTTTATCAAATAATTATGGCTCACGTGTAAAAATGGTACATTTAGGATAAAATTTACAATTATAAGGACAGATAATTTTTTGGATGATACTCTTTAACTTTTGGATTTCAGCAATCTTAACCTCCTCATGGTAAATGTTTGAAAGAATCGTGAGTATGTCGAACAAATCAGACTTAGTTATTTTAAAAAATCGCCTTACGGAAAGAAAAATTAGAATGTGACACGTCAAACATGTTTTTCCAATAAACTGAGCATCAAAAATATTCCGAGCGATATCGTACAATTTTGTATCGTCGGTTACTAAACAGATATTCCTTAGCTTATACTCATCGTATCTACTTAATTGCAAAGCTAAAATCAAGCATTCTCTATCCGCCTTTGTTCTTATTCCTTGAACGCAAACATCTGTACGCTTAAGAACGTTGTAGCACTCTTTTTCAATTTCATAAAAACGCAATACCCGAGCGTCCTTTAAAACCATCCTTACTTCTTCTTCCTCATCTTTTGAGGATGCGAATTCTCCTTTTTTTATATCCTCAAGTATTTCTTCTTTTACTGCCGCAGGTATGCATACTTCACAAAAATCTAAAAGTTTTAAAAGTAAGCTTTCTCCATTTTTTAGTCTAATATCGAATAAATTTCTGAAGGAACATGTATCAAGTATCATCACCAATGAGGGATTCATGAAAAATATTAAAATAGACACTTCCATATATATTTAAAATCATGTCAAGCGAACCTGAATTGCTGAAAAAGTATGGCTTCAAAAACTACCCTTTTCCTATAAGCCCCATAGAAGAACCTGTTCTTTGGGCTGATCTTAAAAAAGTAAAGGAAAAACTAGAGCAATTCTTTCTTTTCACTCTTTCTGTGCCAGCTTCGACTTCAGCTCTTCTTTGGGGGTGGAGGGGAGCCGGGAAGACTTATTCGATGAATTACTTTACCAAAATAGAGGAAATCGAAAGAATGCTTAAAAAGAAAAAAATAGCTTTGGTGATGATCAGACTTCCTATTTCTATATACATCACGACTGAAAGCTATAAAGCCCTTTATTGTAGTATAATAGATGCTTTGCGTGCAAATTTAAAACAACTCTTATCCGAAACCTCTAAAATTTTTAAGGAAAGGCTTTCTGCTATAGGAGGTTTAAAAAGTAAATTTAAAACAGAGTTAAAGTATCTTTCAAGAAATGAAACAGTTCAAAATGTAATCTCAGAATGGTTTGAAAACATGATTTTTGAGAGAGGACGTAATGAAGAAGAAATTGTAAAAATACTTAAGCTAGATGCAAGAAAGAAAATATTCACCGAAGATGATATACAATTAATAGTTTCAACATTATTCAACTTTATTGTACATTCAGAAACACTTAGAGAGTTTATAGGAAAACGCATTAAGATAATTCTATGGCTGGATGAATGGGAATGTATAAAGGACATTCGTGTGATGGAATTCAGAAAAATAAATGATTTCTTAAGGTACTTAATAGATTACGTTCCTTCAGACTTTGTGCTTTTGATTAACGTGACGTTAAGACCTGATGAAGAATCTGCAGATATCCCTGGGTACTTCACGCATCAATTGTTAAATAGGATAGGCCAATTCATCGAGTTTCCTCCATTAACCGCTGAAGATGCATTTGAGTACGTTTTTGATAGAATAAATAATAGCCTACTTGATAAAAATAAAGGATGCCACCCATTTACAGAAGAATCGATTAAGACCGCAATTGAAATTCTAATGGAAACTAAAAGACCAATACTGCCTAGAGACTTAAATAGGGTATTCAGCACTATTCTTTTCAATGCATTTTATGAAAATTTAGATAAAATCGACCATGATTTTGTGAAGAAGAAGGCGGATATCGTTAAAGTTTTCTTATAAATCCGTCATCTATTTCTGGATCCCAGTAAAGAAAGTATTTTTCCTCGCTTCTAATGTTATGTATAAAATTCTTGAGATGCTGTATCTCACACAAGATTCCTTGTCTCAATAGTTTGATACATGTTACCGTAGAAAAATATGAAAAAAGTACTTTTGATGGAATGGGGAATTCTTTCTCTTGCCGGAACATCTCTTCTAAAATGGGGAGAATGGTATTTTTTTGTTCGTAAAAGGACATCTCATTAAATAATTTTGTGTTCTTCTGAAGGGTGTCAAAAATGGATTTATACGCTTCAAAGAACGTTGAGAAGAAATTTCTATTGTTCCACTCCTTAAAGTTGAATGGCGATTCGGTTAAGGGTAGCTTATGAATAAGTTTCTCGTATACTTGGGTAGTGGAGTAGGTTAGTTGTCTTGTGCCCTTTAGATTTACCAGCTTGAAGTCAAAGCACCAATACAATCTTGGTGGAACCAAGTTTTCAATATATTTTTTCTCTTTTCGCCATCCATCTATACTTATTATTCTATATCGAATGTATTCATTTGACGTTTCTTGAAACCATCTTTTCAAGTAGGATAGAATTTCTCTTTTAAACGAAGAAGAAAGACTAGATAAATCTCGGTGCTTTGAAAGACTAAATAAAAAGGGGACAAAATATAGGGTATCGACTTCTAGAAGATGCTTAAGAAAAAAGCATATTTCTTCTAAACTAAGCTCAAAAGGATTTCCTTCATTTTTAGCTATAGTCGCAAGGATTTTCCCATATTTTGTTAGGTTGCAACGTCTTTCACCACGAAATAAAAGTCTCATTTCTTCTGCGAGCGAAATATATCTATCTGCACTTTTTGTTTTAGGAACAATTGCACCTTTAGGATTGGCCAGTTCTTTATGATATTCTTCTAAGTAATCAAAATTTTTAACCGAAAAATTTTCGAGTTCGCTTTTTAATATATCCAATGAAAGCTCCTTTTCTGCCAATAATAGGCATATCTGTCGGAGATATGCTAAAACTCGAGTTTTCGTATAAGTGTTTAGATGGAGCTTCTCTTTAAACAACTTTTCACCTTTCAACTTAATTGTAACATTTGATAACTTTCCCGTAATAGGTATATTTAGATTAACTTTTATTTTTCAGTCCAACTTCAAGCAAGGTTCCTTTATAACTTCAACAGAAGAAACGTCTATTATGATTTTTGCCAGAAGAAGTCAAGAATCCAATTATGACTACCTCCTATAATTAATAGCGTAACAAAGATAGTTCTCACTTTAACTCATCTCTCTCCACTGTTCAAGAAGGTCGATTCGCCGCTGCTTTTTTATACGCTTTTCCATGAACCGCATAATTTGCGGTTGGAGGCTGAACGCCAATGCTCTCTAAAGCTCTGGGCTTAGAGCTTGAGGGCTTGTCGGTTCTACAGCGTAAGCTTCTCCTAGAACTCCTTCACAGGAGGTACCCGCATTATTGGAGCAAATTTGCAAGCCATGAGTATAGCTGGCAAAGCCGGAAAGAAGCCCTAGAAGAGTTCCTGCAAAACCACCAAGCTGAACTGGTTAAAGAGTTTGTTAGAGCCGGTTTGCATGGTAATGGCTGGAAAATAGCGAGGAGGAATGGAGCACATGTCCAAGGCTGAGCATTGCAGGAATCCATGGAACGGAAAATGCAGAAACACGGACATCGAAGTGTTCATACTCTATGAGGGTGATAGGTTGCCCATTTGCAGGCGTTGCTGGAGCAAAATAGCAGACACCGACATTGAGTGGGGCGAATCCTCACGCTCTAGGGAGGATAAGTCATGGAGTTAGAGCAGATTCCAGGCGTGGGCAAATCAGTAGCTAAAAGGCTTAGGGATGCAGGCTTCCCAAACGTTGAAACCTTGGCTGTCACCCCAGCTCGGGAGGTTAAGGAGAAGGCTGGTTACGAGAGGCTTGAGGCTGCCCAACGGATAGTGGAAGCTGCAAGAGAGCTTTTAGGCTGCAGGTTCATAACAGCCTACGAGCATTGGGAAATGACCAAAAAACGCCTGAGATGTACTACTGGAAGCAAGGCTCTAGACAATCTTTTGGGCGGAGGCATAGAAACCCAGGCCATAACAGAGCTTGTGGGACAGTATGGCTCTGGAAAAACCCAGCTTTGCCTGATGCTCTGCGTTACAGCCCAGCTTAAACCTGAACAGGGTGGCTTAGGCGGAAACGTATTATACTTTGACACTGAGGGGACGTTCAGCTCCAACCGCGTCTACCAAATAGCAGCAGAAAACGGCTTGGATCCAGGCCAAACACTCCACAACATCATACTCTCGAGGGTTTACACTTCAGATCATCAAATGTTCCTATTGGATAATGCTTTTGAAAAATGTGCAGAGGAAAACGTGAAACTCGTGGTTGTTGATTCGGTTATATCCCATTTTAGAGGAGAATACCTCGGAAGGGAAACATTAGCCGATCGACAGCAGAAGCTTAACTTGTATATGCATAAGTTGCTTCGCCTGGCTGAAATTCTAAACCTAGCCGTAGTAGTTACGAACCAAGCTCAGTCGGATCCAACGCCTCAATGGGGAGGCCAAGCCGCGGACAGGCCTGCTGGAGGCAACATCCTAGCCCATGCATCCACCACAAGAGTCTGGTTGCGGCGGGCTAAGGGCGAGGGTAAACGCATAGCAAGGATCTTTGACTCTCCATGCCTGCCTGAAGGCGAATGTGTTTTCCGCATAACAGCCAAGGGAATAGAGGACGCGCCCGAGGAGAAGGTTGAGGAAGAGGAGAAGGAGGAATAGGCGGATTCTAGAGGTGAAGGTTTGGTTAGGATTCAGCGCAGGCTCTCGAGGAAACGTTATCTTGGCGGTAAATACGCCTACGAGTATGAACGCCTATCGCTGGACATTCCGCGCAAATTCCATAAAAGAGTTGAGCCCTTCATAGGGCATGATTTAGACATTGAAATAAGCGTGAAGGATAACTGCCTTGTTATAGCTTTAACCCCGAGAAAACGTTTCTGCACGCCGAACACCGCACGGGAAAAACTAACACCTGAAAGGCTTATTGGAGCTGAATTTTTACATGAAAATGCAAATCCGACTTAAATATGGGCTGGCCGAAAAATTTTGGCTTATAGGCGTTTCTGCCTGCAGAAACGTTTTACCCGCGGCTTCGGCCTACAAAAACTTGTTCATTAATTTAATTAGCGGTTTCTATGGATCTTGTTTTGGCATGCCACGGTGGTGAAATGGAAATGACCGGGGAGAACAAGGCTTTAGAAATACAGGCTTCTTTGAAAGGAATGGCGAAGGACAGA
>JAWBPV010000059.1:0-8342 GCA_039000425.1 Candidatus Aenigmatarchaeota archaeon | reverse complement strand
GTATTCAGAGAAAAAGATTATCGAATTGTTTAATATGATTTGCTCTGGAAAGATTTGATTGCTGCTAATATTTTCTGAGAGGCTTTTCCATCTCCGAAAGGGTTTGGCAGTTTTTTGAGTTTTTCGACGTTTTCCTCCCATTTCTCTAAGATTTCAGTTGCTGTCTTTATTATTTTTTGTGCATTAGTCCCTGTTAGTTGGTTAGCTCCGAATTGTACTGTTTCAGGCCATTCTGTTTTTTCTCGGAGCGTTATGCATGGTGTTTTAAGCCAAAAAGCCTCTTTCTGCATTCCGCCGGAGTCTGTTAGGACTAGGGCCGCGTTTTTTATTAGCTTTATTGTTTCATGATAACCTAAGGGTTTGATGAATTTTACGTGTTTTTGTTTTTCCAGTTTTTTAAATAGCCTTGTTTTGCGAAGCTGCTTCTGGGTTCTTGGATGGACCGGAAAAACTATTGTCAATTGGTTTAGCCTTATCATGGCTTCTACTATTGTTTTTAGGTTTTCTGGGTTGTCCACGTTTTCTGGTCTGTGAGCTGTTAATAGCGCGTAGGTTTTTGGTTCTAAGCCTAACTGTTCTAGGATTGGGGATTTTTCCGCTTTTGGCAACTGCTGGATTAACACATCGTACATGGTGTCACCTGTTTGGATGATTTTGGCCTTTTCTATTCCCTCTTTGAGCAGGTTTTGCGTACAGTTTTCTGTTGGCGTAAACAAAAGCGCGGAGCAGTGGTCTGTTAGGCGCCTGTTTATTTCCTCTGGCATGCGCATGTCGTAGCTTCTGGCGCCGGCTTCCACGTGGGCTACTGGAATATGCAGTTTAGCGGCGGCTAGGGCTCCAGCCAAAGCTGAATTAGTGTCGCCTGGAACAATAACCAAGTCTGGCTTTTGCCTTATTAGTAGTTTTTCTAGACGAAGCATTATTTTTGCTGTTTGCTGAGCGTGGGTTCCGCTTCCAACATTCAAATTTGCTATGGGGTCTGGAAGGCGTAGTTCTTCAAAGAATATTTTTGTCATCTCATAATCGTAATGCTGGCCGGTGTGAATTATGTCTAGACGAATTTGCTTGTCCCCAGCCGCCAGATGGATGAATGGCGCAGACTTAATAATCTGAGGACGGGCACCCAAAACCAAAACAACAGTCATTTTCCTTCCCAGTTTTCAGTCCTTTTCGTTAATTATATGGCGATGAGTATTAAAATATGTATTTTCAATAATATGTTCCTAGGAGGTTTATAATTGATAATCTTGAGGCATGATGTTGATGACGCTTTCTCTTTGGGTTCCTATTTTTCGAAGGGGTTGAACTATTTTAGTATAAGGTTAGGAAAAATTTTTCCGCGGTCAAGAAGTCTTGGGTTTTTAAGAGATGCTTTAAATCTATTTGAAAGGGAAAGGGAAATAGGGATTCGGGCGACTTGGTTCTTTAGAACTTTGACCACACCTTTTCCAGATTTTAAAAAAGAGCTTTTGTCAGAGGGGCATGAAATTGCTTTTCATGCTGATAGAATTGAGAGCAAGGAGTTTTTTAAGAAAGATTTGGAGTATGTTGCTCAGGGCACAAAGATATTGGGATTTTCGAAACATGGAAATAGGGGATTGCCAACTCCCGCGGGTTTGGGGCTGGGCGAGGTTTATAATTTGCCTCTCTATATTAGGAGAGCTAAAGAGTTTGGTTTTTTATACTTTGCCGGTAACGATGTCAACCCTACAGATGAAGTCAAGATTGTTGACGGTGTTATTGTGTTTCCAAGCGCTTTTTGGATTGCACCCGGATATATGGATGATGGGAAGTTTACTGTTGACTGGCTTATCAGATACCAAAAAGACCATGATATGGTTGTTCTCATTCACCCCATAGAAGCGACAGAGGTTTTTCCGGAAAGAAAGGAAAAAGTTGAAAAATACTTAACCGCTGCGAAGAAATCGTCAGCTTCAAACAATATTTAAAAATTAAAGGCTATTTGTGAGAACCACTATTTTGAACGAAATTTAGAACCTACCATAAAAAACGTTGGGTGATATTAAATATAATTCCATATAGTACTAGCATTTTCCATAAATGTTTTTTCTCAGATAATTTCATTCCAAATTTAATTAACAACATCAAAATGAGAAAACGAAAATTAATTTTTTTGTTTTTTATATGCAGTTTTATTTTTAAAACGTTATGTGTTTCCCTAAACAATAAATAAGTTGTGTAGAAGTTTTTGTAAAAATGGTCAAATATTTTTTGCGAATCCATGACTTTATCTTTTGAAATCTCATTAAAGAAAATGCATCTTTTCTTCCTCATAGTTTGAAGCATCTTGTCCACAGCTTTATTTCTTATAACTATTAATGAAGTCCCTTTTTTATCTCTTTTAAACTCATCTAACCAAGCGTCGCCAACCGAGACATCCGCATAACTGGCAAATTTATCAACACATAACAAGCATTTTTTTTGAGCAAATATCGGAAAGAAACAAAGGGTATGATAAGCTTTAGCTACGAAATTCTCTGGTCGTCTACTAATTAAAATTTTTCGGCCATCTTTGTATTCCAACACATTATAGCCGGGCCAACCAACACCTCTGTATACTGAAATTAGACCCTTAGCATCGATATTATAAGCGTACAAAAGATAACGATGGGAATTGATATTTGGAACACCTCCGCAGAAAAATCCTACTTTTATAAAAATTTTTTTGCGAAGCTCTTTGCAAAAATTTTCAAACTTGCTTATTGCGTATATTTGGCAAGGTGTTCCGATCACTGCAAATCGTTCATTGGCTGACAAAATTTTTTTAAGCACCTTATTCATAGGTACGGGGAAATATCTTGTGCCTGCGAACTTCAAAAGTTCCTTGACGTCGGAGGAGATATGTGGTTCGTAAATAAACGGAGATTTATATGAAGGCTTAACGAAAACTACAGCATCAACAAGTTTTTCTTCTAACAGATACTTAAATAAACTGCTTACGATACCTCCTGATGACGCTCTGTAACGTATTTTATCATCCAAAGAGTAACCGTAGTAAAGTTTATAGTAATTCCCTAACGAATCGCCTTTCAAAGAATTAGTACGTATTGTTATATCCAAACTTGGACAGACTTTCAAACATAAACCGCAGTTGATGCATTTTTCCTCAGAGATTCTTGCAAACAATGTACCTTCTTTATCGTCAACATCGATGTCGATTGCGTTATTTGGGCATATAGAAAAACATGTGCCGCAACCGTTACATAAACCTAACTTGACGATATCACTGATGTTTCTCATATATCTCATTTCGTAGTATCTCTTTAAAAATTTCTGAGGCTCTTTCATATTTGGTTACTTCACGTTGAATTTTCTCTATGATAATATTTCTTTCGTGTAGCAATAGGTAAATTTTGTTAATTAGTTCAACCTCATTTAAGGTATTATATTTTATTACAAAATCTGTTAAGCTGAACAATTCCATTGTTTCGTGATATTTGTTTGCCCATCCAATTACTATTGGAGGCACTTTCATTTTTAACGCGGAGATCATAGCATGATATCTTGAAGCGATAACAAAGTCGCATAAAGCTATAAGGGACTTAATTTCATTCGCGGTTAGTTCATCTGAAATTAAAATAACCTTCTCTTTATTCTTCACTTTTTTGTGCAATAAGTCGCATATAAATTTGTCATCCAACGTTTTTGCATCTCCACTCAATTCATGAGGTATGAGAATCACCGTGTAATCTAATGTTATTAAATTATCAATAACAGCTTTTAGAATTTCTAATATTTTATCTCCAAGCCATCTGTATAGATGTACGTTTGGCAATACTGCAATATATTTATGAGAGGATGAAATACGGAGACGTTTGTAAACGTTTTCTCTATAGTATTTGTCTGGATTTTCATAAGAAAAGGCCAAATCTGGAACAAAAGTCATACGACTACTATTAACACCAATTTCCTTTAGAAATTTAATAGACATATGTCCTCTTGGCATAATATGTGCAGTTGTATTAAGTCCAATTTTTGCAAGAATTCTGATAAGTAGATTACTCGATGGACCGTAAGATTGTGGCAAGCATAAATACTTTCTTTCAAGTATTTTAGCAGATAGCATTCTAAATGCGGAGTTGATGGCGTTACGCAACCCTAGATTATCTGTGAAGGATATTCCGGCAATTTCAAGAATAACATCAACATCCATAAATGTCCTGGGCAAAGAACCTCTAAATGGTATGCGTTTAATGCTGAATGGTTTAAGCAGTGAAAATAGCACAATAATAAAAAGATCATGGATCATGTTTAGGTATTTTAGGAACAGACGATCCTGATGATATCCGCAAACTCTTATATTGTAAGGATTGCTTACTCTTTTTAAGAAATGCTCGTCATATTCCCTATTTGGTGAAAAAAGGAAGATTTGGCAATATTTATCCAGTTCTTTAATCTTTTTGCAAGTTTCAAAAACCATAGCCTCCCCTCCGCGGCTTCTTAAAGAAACTCCTATTATTAGATATTTCAGTGGGGCAACTCTCCCTATAATTTCATAACTTTCTTGTTATTACTATATAATGGTAACTTAGATCACGCAGCATTTTTAATCTCAGCGACTTATCCATCAGCTTTTTCTTTTTAAATACTAATTGGAGGTTAACTCCTTTGGTAAATAGTGTTTTTTCAAAATTTCTTTTGCACATTTTTGTAGCAAGAGAGATCAAAAACTTGCATAATCTGGGAAGGAAATTGTAATGATAGCCATACAAATCCACAACCTCGAATAACTCGTCTATTAAATTTAATATAGAGTTTGTTGTGTAATAATGGTGGTGAGGAACGTTATATTCAGGATATGCGTACACTCCGCAACGAATCTCAAGGTCCCTTATTAGTCTAAATAGGGATTTGCTTGTCGGTAGAGTAAAAAATAATATACCATTTTTCTTTAACACTCTATGAAGTTCTCTTAAAGCACCTCTATCATCTTTGATAAGTTGAATTGTTGATAAGCAAAATATAAAATCAAAAACTTCTTCCATAAAGGGCAACTCCTCAATAGAAGCGGCGATGAAACCATATTTATTACGGTTTCGTAAATGTTCAGGTATTATAATATCTAAAGGAATTATTTCAAGTTCAGGCTTAAAATACTTGACTAATACTGTGTAAGTAAGCTGTCCACATCCAGCATCCAACAACAAGCCTCTTGATGGCACATATTTCAACAGAGAATTTAAAGGCTCTTTACACGTCATTTGATAGTTCACCACCAAACCTTATAATTTTCGCCACTTTCTTATTATTTATTATTCTTCATTATTCACGAAGACAGCTCTTCAAAACCTTAGTCTTCAAACAGGCCTTCTCAAAATGTTTTTGGCTTCTTTTGCCGATTTCTCGTTGGCGCTGCTGACATATTTTTTTCCAACGCCTTAACTCCCATTTTATATGCTCTAGGCTTTTGTTCACGCCCCGAACAGACGAATGCGCCACAAGACAACAACAGCCGCCGCAACGTTCAAACAAGGCCATAGTCGTCCCCAGTGAAACGGTACCACCAACAATCACAAGTTTAGGCTCAAAACGTTTAACATAACCAACAACAAACTCTTCCTTGTCGTGGCATGGAATGCAAACATGCATAAATCAAACTTGTAAGGCAAATCGGACAGACTTTCGCAACGTCCCACATTTTATCATCATCCAAATCACAATATAAGTGATGCGGGTTACTTTGCCTTAGCCATTCTAATGAAAGCTTCATTCTATACGTTAGATAATGCGCTGTTAAACAAAAATGCTTAATTAAAAACAGCCGAGCACCTAAAAGATGCAATAAAAACTAGTAAAATAAATATTATGGAATAGAAACCTTTATCAGATCGGAAATGGCTTTTTAATTCGGTGAGTCGAATAAATGGAGGAAAGTCGAGTTGGCTCGAAAGGCGAACTTTTTCCACCAAAAGAAATTAGAGAAAAACTAGGCCTCAAAACTCACGCAAAAGTAATCTACAAAATTGAGGATGGACGCCTCATAGTTGAACCCGTCCCCAACCTCGAAGAAGTATTAACAGAACATCCCATCATAGAAATAACCCTTCAAGAATTTCACAAATTCAGAAAAGAACTATCCCAGAAGGCTGAAACTTGAAACTCCTATTAGACACCACATACTTCCTACCAGCCATAGGAATAGCAATAAAAAACCTGCCAAAAGACGCCCCAATCCAACTAACACAAAAAGAACACCAAATCTTCATAAGCAAAATAACCCTTTTCGAACTGTCAGCAAAAGGCGCCAAATATGTTGCTTCAGGAAAAATTCCGCCAGAAAGAATAACCCGTGGCATCCGAGCCCTAGCATACGCCGAAACAATAAACGCCATAGAAATACATGAAACCACAATCCTCCACACAGCCTTCAAAATCAGAAAAACCCTCAACGACTTCATAGACTGCCTCATCCTATCATCCGCCATAAACCAATGCGACGCCCTAATAACAGAAGACACAGACATACACAACATAAAAGAAGACGAAAACTACCAAAAACTCATAGCTACAAAAAACCCAAAATTCCAAATACATAAACTAACAGAAATCCTATGACAGGGAATATTACGTTCCGCTCTCGCAAACGAAAATTTATGCAGAAACTTTTCTCAAATTTTATCCCAATTTCACCGATGTCAACTCATAATTGAATACATCCCTCAAAATCTTCCAGCTAACGCCACCCGAGGCAATAAAACGCTTCCTAAATTGTGAAATGAGAAGGATAAATGTGATTCTGTTTCTAAACTTTTAGAGCCCTGATATTCTTTATAGAAAAGTATATACGTAAATACATTTACATACTTAATGGCGATGGCATGAAAACTTTAACAGTTAAGGTGGATGAAGAGCTTAGAGAACGAATGAAAAGGCTAAAACATGTGAACTGGAGTGAGATAATAAGAGAGTCGATTAGAAAGAAAATTGAAGAAGAAAATGGCCGCAACATTGCGGAGGCAGTTTTGCTTAACGAAAGACTTAGAAAAGCTGCTCCTAAAGGATGGGACAGCGCCAAGGTGATCAGGGAGTGGCGCCTAAAAAGGTAGTATCAGACGCCAGTGTAATAGCGAAATGGTACTTAAAAGAAAAATACAGTGAACAAGCACTAAAACTCCGCGACAAATACATTTCAGGGAGCATAGCCATAACCGCCCCAGCCCTACTGGAATACGAAGTGCTAAATGCTCTAAAATATAGCGGAGTATACTCAGAACAAGAGCTCAAAGACGTTGCACGTTCGCTAAACAAGTATGGCTTTGAATACCGGAGACTTAAAGACGAACTAAAAGACGAAACTATAAAATTGGCAGCTAAATATAACATAACTATATATGATGCAAGTTATTTAGCGCTCTCCACTTTAATGAAAACTACATTCTACACAGCCGACGAAGAACTACTAGGTAAAATTTCTGAACTAAAAATCGCCAAACATTTGAAAGATGCCTCAAATGAATCATAAACACCCATTAACTTATGGAATTTCAAAATCAGCCAGTGAATACTATGCAAGACAAAACCTAAACATTACATTATAAGGGTTGCAAGATCTTTTCGGGATTGCGGAACCAGCGGCAAAGGCGAAATTTTGTAGATAGGCGAAGCAAGAAAAAATGAAATATCCAAAATCCTCATGTTTAAGCCCAAAGATAAACTCATAAAAACTAGCCAACTGCGAATGAAAGCTAAAAGACCAAGATTCTCCCATTGCAGAGCACAAAAATTGCCAAAACACGGCATAAAAATGTCGAGGTGGGAAGAAGCCCTTAAAGATTATAAAAGGAAACAATTGCAAAGCTTGCAATGTATCTTTAGTTTTCATATGGATATCTTTACTCTCTTATAGATTTCGTTCAAAACTCGAAGGCTAAAGATTACGCGTATCTATTTTTGCCAACTCTTTCTCTAAGGCTTCTGCTCGCTTCCTAACTTTTTCAACTTCACGCTTAACATTTTCATCTTTAATCTCTTCTTTGCGTTTTTCGTTGGACCTCAAAATTAAACGTAAAAACTCGGAATTATAAGATCTTAAAAGCAATTCAGTGTTGGGAATCAAACAGTGTCCACCAATAACACCTGGAAACATTAATGGCCTATCAAGCCTAACCCTGTGTGTATCCTCAATAAAGTCTACAACGCTATCAAAATCCGCCCCGAAACTTCTTGAAATGCGATGCATCTCTTGGAAACATGCGATCATCCAAGCCCTATAAGTTGTCTCGAAAAGTTTAGCCAACTCCGTCTCCAAACAACCCTTCCAAACCTTAGTCTTTAACCCAGCCTTTTCAAAATGCCTTTTAGCTGCCTCCGCCGCCTCCATA
>JAWBPV010000058.1:0-8520 GCA_039000425.1 Candidatus Aenigmatarchaeota archaeon | reverse complement strand
AGTATCTCCTCAAGTCCAAGTAAGCCCGCTACCGCATAGCGGAACTCCACATCCTCCCTAAGCAAAGCGAAGATCTTAGATTTGAGTTCACTAGTCTCCACCGAGCTCCCACACCCGCTAACATTCAGCTAAAATATTATTGCGTCCTTCATATATGTTATTCTTAAGCAGCCCGAGCTTTGAGCTGTCTTTAACGGTTCACCTTTATTTCCCTTTATTTGTTTTTATAAGAGAGTAGAAGCTAATATAGTATAATGGTGGATCGTTTTCTCTTTAATTGTTTCTTGATCTATAGATGGTGGTTTTGGCTTCAACTCTCTTCTTTATTCGTTTTATAATGTCTTTTTTCTTTATCCAGTCGTAGATTAGGTATGTAATACAGGCGATTAGAGTGCTAACGGATATTATTGAGCCCATATAGAACCATTTTTGAGGTTCATACTCTATACTAATTTCTAAAAGGCCTGTCTGATTAATCCAGAAGCCGTTTATCACGCCGTATAAAGGTATAGATTGTATTCTTTCTCCGTTTACGTAGGCGAACCATAATGGGTCGTAGGATTCCGCGAAGGAAAGCATAAAGGGCTCAGTTGCATTCACCTTTACTATACATTTTGTTTGGTCAATCTTTTGGTAACTAATAACTTCCGCGCTTTTTCTTAAAGCTAACTTATTGATCGAATCTGGGTTTAACTTAAGAATTGATATGTCATCAAACCATGTTATCCCATTCCCCAAAGCTCTGTCTCGAACCCAACCGCCAGCTAATTGTGGTCTGATAGCACTGATATTATCCGGGATCTTGAAAATTCCTATGTATTCTTTCCAATCTGAGCTTCCGCTCTGGATACCTGGGCAATGCAAGAGCTGTTTCCACTCCCTCGAACCTGTATCATAGCCATAAACAACAAAATGCGCCCATTGAACGTTGTTCCATTTCATGTGCACTTTTAGAAGATACCATTCTCCGGGATTAACTGCTATCTCATTTCCTATCACCCATCCAATATTATATGATTTATTTGAGGTAGTCTCCAGTCTCAAGCTGTATTTTCCAGACCAACTTGTAGTTTCATCTAAACTAACAGTAAAGTCTAAACTACTGGAAAATGACCAGAAATTCGGTGAATTTGTAGTAATGTTCCATCCATCCTCGAAAGAGGGGTTTTTAATACAATTTGTGTAATCGAGCATAGTTATTCTTTGAGGTTTTTCTGTGGCTTCTATTATTGCGATACGATCAGCAAACTTGCTAACTGTTTGCGAAACTAGCACAAGCTCAGCCATCGATTCGATTGGTATTATAATATCTAAAGCGTTTATTCCGGAGTGCGTATAAGCCAGATTTTTGTAAACACGTAAAAATTTCGTCTCCAGGACAAGCTCAAGGTCTTTAGACGCGTCCAATGCCGGTTTAATGTGAGTGGCGCCATGGACGTTAAGAATCCCATACTTTGCATCTTCCATAGACATATCAAGAATTAAGTATTTCACGCCAAGTGGCGCCACTATTCTTCCAACGTAGTCGACTCTCCAAAAGCTGCCATGAATGTCACTACGATATAATACTGGGGGTATAACTGTACGCCCATACCCGTCGATCCTTGGCCTTAATACTGAATCCTCTAACCATTGAAGGTAAGACTTACCCAGTATACTGGGAAAAGATGATATAGAGCCTCTATCGCAAGAAATAATGCTAAAACCCCCTATTCTTTTATCAGGTGCCCAAGATGGAAAATATCCGCTAGACGGATATGAAGGTAACCATAACACTTTGAAATCGTCAGGATCGTTACTGAGCCAATCGTTAACTATATTGTAATCCGGTGGTATTTCAACTGGACTATAGATGTGATCGGCGTATATTTTTGCGACCGGATAAAAGAAATAGACCGTGCCTACTATAAATAAAGTGGTGACAATAATGCTTACAGTTTTAGTGAGAAGTCTTGAGGACAATACTACTTTTTCCGAAATCCAGAATGTTGAAAACCCGCACAAAATGGAGAAAGCTAAAGAGGTGAATATTTGCCACCTAGACGGTGATCTGAATAACCAGCCAAATGATGAAAATGGAGAGTCAAAACAAATCCATTTATAGACTCCAGGAAATGGAGAGTTTGTGCCAAGACTTAAGAAGACGCTTATTAAGGACAGATAGGCAAAGGGAATTAACAATCTTTTCTTCTTTTTATCCAACAATAATGCACTGTACGCAAATATTGGAATAAGAAAACTTGAAAAAATCCAAGCAACATTCTTCACGGAAAGCGGATTTGCAATTGAAGTCCACGCGAGACTTGCCTGAATTTTCGGTATCATACCTTCATCGATTTCAACTCCAATAAAACTAGGGTCTACAAGAAAGCTCAAGCTCCCCACTAACCTAAATGTATTAATCGCTTTTGTACTTCTCGAGAAAAAGTCAAGCATGCCAGGAGTGAATTGATAGGGCGGTTCCACAGTTCCCATAATCCAAGAGTAAAATGACGGAAACGTCCAAAAAGCACTCAGTAAAAAATATATTGCACAAATCAGGGAAAAGACTCTCAATTTTAATCGAGTCTCTCTCCTATCAGTTATCATGGTGAAAAATAAAGCAAAAATAACTAGCAGGATAACCCACACGGTAGTTAACGGAGCGGTAGAGGCTAAAAGCATAGCAAGCGCCGTAGAGATTATGAAGATAGGCTTTTGAGATTCAAAGGAAATTATGGCAAAAAGCAGAATCAAAGGTAATAATGCATATGTAGGATAAAAGAAATATACCCATAAAGTACCTATCGAGAATGGATTATAAATATAGATGAAAGCGGAACAAAGAGAGGCAAAAGAGATCACATGCTTATCCTTTCTTTCATTTCCCGAATAACTAAGAAGATGGTATGTCAATAAATAAGAGCTGACACCAGCTAATAAGAAGGTAAAGAGAAAAAGACTCAACAAGTAGGAACTTGTAGACATATTAATGATTATAGCGGGCAGGAGAGATGGGAATAGCCAAGGTATCCATGGAATACGCATAAGATTTGGAGAACTGCCATAAGAGGACCATGTAGCTGTTATGAGTTCTAGCATACGTTTTAAAGAACTTGGAAAAGTCATATCTACGTATAAAAGCTGACCTGGTTCTAAAAAGTTCTTGTAAAACAAAAGAGACGCTAAAATGAATATTATGATCACAGAAAGGATATGATTGAGACCTAATCTTTCTCTTATGAACTTCATTTTATCCCTCTAACTTAGCGACAATACGAAAATTTGCAGGACCGATAATAGAGGAGGCGAACACACGCATAATTCTCCTATCAAGATTATTAAGTATTTCGGCGATTTTTTTAGGCAATATTGATAAGAGGCTAAGTGGGATAATATTTACTCCTTCATAGTAAGACTTTAAGTTTTCTTTTCTCAGTATCTCAAGTATCTTTTTTGGATCGAGTGGGCGTTCATTTGGGTCATGTAGTTTCCCCCAAACCAAAGAGGAAAACGGGGCTCTTTTTCCAAGGAAAAATAATTGATAGCTATATTTGTTCGGTTCTTGAATGAAAAGAATACCACTTGAACGTAGAACCCTTTTAGCTTCTTTCAATGCAACCTCCACATTTGGAATATGATGAAGCACAGCAATAAAAACTACAGCGTTAAAACTCCCGTTCTTAAAAGGCAATCTGGTTATGTCAGCTATAAGGAATTGGTGGTGCGGAGAGCTTTTATTTTTCGTGGCAATTTTTATTAGGTCGGGACTAATGTCCACCCCTATCACTTTCCAAACACCAGCATTAGGCAAAGTTGCAATACCTGCTTTGCCACAGCCTGCATCAAGAACGAGAGAATTGGGAGGAATTAATTGAACTAGAGTCCGATTTAACCTATCAATTTCAAACTTTGTTTTATGTGCAAGTTTATGAAAAGACTTTGCACATTCCCTTCCCCATTCACGAGCATCATAATGTTTCATCGTCTCACCCTCAATATAAAGAAATGATGATAAGGGTGCATAGGATTTCTAAATTCTTTCTCTATCTTAAAACCTAAATCTAAGAGAAGATCTCTAAAATGTTTATAACTAACTTCTTTTGTTCCGACTTCCCAATAATGACCTCTACTATATGAACTCTTCTGGCATATGCGCGCAACATCGATAGTAGGGCACATTAATATTTTCACGGGCAATTTTGGGAATTTAAATGCTAAAGAAAGATGTATAGATATGTGAGGAATTGACATAACCACATAATAATTACACAACTCTTTAATTTTTTCATAACGCTTCTGACATCTTGGAAAGGTATATGCTCTAATACTTGAAAAGCCAAAATCACATCTACTTTCTCTTTCAACATTATTTTTCGGATATCCCCAACTATATCAGGCTTTAATTCAGGATCGATATCTACCGTAGTGTATTTGAACTTCACATTTTCTGCTGTTAACCAATTTTTTATAAAAGAATATAAAATCCTGTTGCCCACACCAACTTCTAAGATTTTTAATTCATGTAATTCGTTGGCTTCTGCTAACACTTTCTTAATAACATTCATAGTCTCTTTAATTTGATAGTAATAACTTAGCCAACGCTCTAAAGTTAAATAATTTTCACCAAAAAACATCGTTCTTCCCCTTATTTTTACATTCCGTTATGCGAAATCTACATATATTTTATGCTCATGAGTTTCCTTTCTTCTAAGGAAATTTTTCTATTTTTAAAAGGGCCTTGCTTAAAATCTCAAGGTATGTTTTAGTTGCTTGAAGAGCTTCTTCAAAGCTATAGTAGGGTTCACGTTCATTCAAAATGCTGTTTATGAAGTCGGCTATGAATACCTCATGTCCAGATTTTCTGGTTCTAAAAACTCTTCTTACAATATGTCGGCAGAGTGATTTTGAAATCTGTGAAATCTGTCTAAAAATATCGAGACCTTTCTGAAAGTCGCTGTAACCTAGAGAACCAAGTATCACAAGGTTTGAGTTATAATACAATAAGTGTTTTCTTGAGCCTTGGATTGATATGACCGGAAAATCCACCCTTGGCGAGTTGAAAGTTATGTAAATATGACCAAGTTTACCGTCAGACGATCTAAGAGCTGCAAAGAGCTCGTCAAAAGTTACCCAGGGATATCGCCCTCGTTTAGAGACGGTTACCCACGTTACCTCTAACGTTCCCAAATAGTGTTGTAGTATGTATACTGGGTGTATCAGACATTCGCCAATTCTCCCTCCGGGGATTGAATGGCACCAATGATTTGGGTTTGATATCATTGGATCATCTTGGCGAGCAAAAATATCAACTTCGACTCGCTGCACTTCTCCTATTTCTCCCCTCTTAACCATAGAAGAAATAATCGGAGTGAAAAATTCAAAAAGCCAGTTGTGAATTACACCAATCCGAAGTTTCTTACGTCTAAATCTATGAAACTCTTTTTCTGTTCTTTCACATTCATCTAAACTTGTTACGAATGGCTTCTCGACAATCACATGCGAACCTGCATTAAGAGCTTGAAACATGAGGCGTAAATGCGTATCAGGAGGAGTGCAAATGTCAACCAAATCTGGAACTTCCTCCTTCAGACAATCTTCAAGAGAAGTGTAAAAACGAGGTATATTCCAAGATTTCGCCACGTTTTCCGCCTTTTCCTTAGCCACGTCGCATATTGCCGCTACTTTAGCATTTGGTATCTTATAATAGGCGGGTAAGTGAGAACGCCTAGCAACGTCCCCAGCGCCGACAACGACAACCTTTACAAATTTCTTCTCAATGTATTTCATCATCTATCCCTATTCCAGCTCTTTGCTCTTCTCGCAAAAATATAAATATTCGCTCCAAAAAACGGTAGGGTGAACTCAAACAGCTCCTTATCCCTTTTCAACTTCCAAAATAAAGGAATGTACTGTTTTTCAAATATCTTCACTTCTTGAAAGAATTTTTGAAATAAAATTTTCCACGATTTCGCTGATCGGAGACCTATGTGAGTTGTATCCCCGCGAAGGAATGGTGTTACCCGATTTGGCGTCTGGGCTATCACTTTTCCATCTTTATTAAGCAACTTAACAAACGCTTCCAGAACTTTTTCTTGTTTATCAAGTGCTATGTGTTCTAAAACGTCTCTAGTAAAAATTAAATCAAAGGCACCATATCTTTGCTTTAGAAAAGTTAGGTGATCTGAACGACATAGGTCTAAGCAATAATAGTTAATGTTTTCTCGTTTAAAATTGGACATGGCTTTTTCTATCGCATATTCGCTTATGTCCACACCAACTATATGAGCTTCTGGAAACTGCTCTGATAAAAATGTCGTCCCCGCTCCAAAAGCGCAACCAAAATCTAGGATCAGCTTCGGTTTATCGGTAAAGAAATGGCAGTTTTTCGCATTATCTAATAGAATCTTATAGTTTCTCCGTATAATCTGGATATCTTGCTTTCCGTATGGGCCCTTCTCAAAATAACATTTATCGAAGATATTTTTCTTGATCATCCACTATAACCTTCAAGACCTCTTCTAACTTCCTAACCGATGTATTAATCGAAAAATTTTCTTCAACATGTCTTCTGATAAAATCTCGATCCATCTGTATTTCCTTATTCCTGAGAATAAAATCCAACATTTTTAAGAACTCTCGCCTGTTTTTGGCTAGCCAACCTGTTTTCCCGTCTATAACAGTTTCTTGAACACCCATACAATTAAAAGCCACTACGGGAGTCCCACAAGCCATAGATTCAACCTCAACATAGCCAAACGTCTCCCATCTCTGTGGACAGATGGTAATTCTGCTTCTTGAGTAAAGTTCAGCTAGCTCTCTATCACTAAGATTTTTGTAATAAATTGTTCCGGGATATTTACTTTTTATGGTCAAGGCGATATTAGCATTTCCAAACATGTTAATGGTATAACCTCTTCTTAAGACATTTTTAACTATAACTTCTGTAAAATCTAAGGGAGTATCACCTCCATGTGAACCAAGATACAGCATAACGTCTTTTGAATCCTTATTAGACAAAATGGGTTTAAATGATTCCATGTCGATGGGAGGGTAAACGATTCCATGGATCTCAGCTCCGTAAAGAGTTTGTAAAAAAGTTGCAGTCGATTTACTATTAGCTATTATGAAGTCGCATCTTTCCAGTTCAGCAACATACCGTCTAGTTAGTATAAAAAATGGGACAAATTTGCTTAAAGTAAAATAGCATTTTTCCCTTGGCGGCAAAAACCTTATATCAAAACTTCTACATATTGCATGACTGCCATACAAAATCTGAACGTATACAGCCACCTTAACATTTCTAATTTCTCTTTTGATAGCGTTAAGAAGTCTCAGTCTGGAAAGGTCGTCATCACCAATAATAAATTGAGGGTTTAACTTAACTATTTCCGCAATTAGTTTGTTTTGATAATTTGAGATGATTATAGGAGCATCAAAGTTAGTCTCTATATACTTAACTAGCTCACGTCCACAGTTAAACAAAGCAAACGAAACTTCAGCTTCTTCACTTAACCCTTTCGCAAAATTGCAGAAAGGACGAACAGCGCCTTCATATGGTTTCTTCTGACCTGCAATCAAAAAAACAATCATTTATTGATACCCTCTAATACCTTCAGGAATTCTTCTGCTGTTTTGTCCCAGCTAAACTGTTTAGCGTATTCCAAAGCGTTCCTGCTGAGCTTTTCCCTTAACTCGGCATCCTCTAAAACAGTAAGAATCTTTTCCGCCAAATCCTTGACATTGCCGCTCTCAGCCAGCAAACCTGTCTCGCCATCTTTAACGCTGTCCCGCAAACCAGGCACGTCATAAGCCACACAAGGCGTTCCGCATGCGGCAGCCTCAGTGACGGTTAAAGCCCAACCCTCAACAATGGAAGCGCTAACAATTACCCATGCTCCACTCATAAGCCTGACCTTCTCTGCTTCACTAACCCTTCCAGCAAAAACAACATCATGTAAACCAAGCCTTTCACTCAAAAGCCTCAGATGTGGAAGATAATCCCCCTCGCCAACAACTATTAACTTGGCATCTGACAAATTTCTTTTAACAATCTTAAAGGCCATTAGAATATGATCAACACGCTTATAACGCTTAACCCGCCCCACCCACAAAACAGCTGGCACACTAAATTTACCACAAACGGGCCTGTAAACATCTAAATCAACACCATTAGGGACAACGAAAATCCTTTCCGCAGGGATGCCAAATTTTTCAATAAGCCCATGCCTCGTCGATTCAGAAACAGTCACAAAAACGTTATAAGCATATTTTAGACCTCGCTCAGCTAAGGCTACAAACCGCGCTAAATAATGGGGCAGCTCCAAACTTAAAACGCTCTCATGTAGATGATGCACTTGTCCAACAACAGGCTTCCTTATAAAAAATGATGAAAACCAAGGAACTGCATGCGCAACATCATCAATAACCACATCAAAATCTCTATTAGCATTTAATAAAAATGGGGTCATGAGGTGTAAACCATAATGGCCAGCAACCCTAATAATTTCAATACCATCTAAAAATTCAAAGGCCTTAGAA
>JAWBPV010000057.1:0-8593 GCA_039000425.1 Candidatus Aenigmatarchaeota archaeon | reverse complement strand
CCCCTCCCCCCGCACACCGCCATCCAAACCACAAACAAAACCCAAAACAAACAAAAACACCCCAAAAACAACAAACAACCATCTATACAAAAACACACAAAAACAAACAACACCCCTGCAAAACAAACAACAAAACACAACAACAAAAACACACCAAAACAAACAACAAAACACAACAACAAACAAAAAACAACACACAACAACAAACAAAAAACAACACACAACAACAAACAACAAACAAAAAAACAAAAAAATGAATTATAAGTTTAAAAGCAATCGTTTCACTTTCAGCAGGTCTTGTATTGCAAAGTAACTAAGTTTCAATTCTATGTGCCACTCTCTTTCATTTTCTCCGACTACATCCTGAACAGTGCTTCCAAAGCGGCAGGTGTCTTTTTTCCAGCATCCCTTACAAAGAACTTCTGTTGGACAGCCTAAGTTTCCGAACAATATATGCCTGTTCACATCCCTGCACGCTTCAAGTTCCTCTAGCCTTGTTTTTGCAAAGTCTTCCCAAGCCGCTTCTAATTTTTCTACCACTTCAATCAACTCCTCATATTCCCTTTTCCTTAGAATTTTCAAGCCAAACATCATTTCACACTCCCTTCATGGTTTTTAAAGAAAAATAAATATATAAAAAAAAGTTTTACTTGAGGCGTTTAATGTAAAAAATATCAAACCCAATCTTATTCATTTCCTCAAAGTTTAAAATTACACCTTCAGGAATTCTGTTCTTCAACACTAGCGCCAGCGCTTCATCGTCCTGTTCGAAGAACACTTGCACACGATTAAGTTTTATTTCAGGTTCATCCCCAATTATGACTTTAAAAGCTTGAACACTGCCTTCATGTCCCAGTGCAGACACTATTTCACACCCTCTTAGTTTTCGTATATAAAAAATTTCTTTAGCGCTGGTGGTTGTCACCTTTTCCAGTTTGAACTCTGCTGTAGTTCCTGTAAACGGAACGATTAAAGCGTTTAGTAAATAAAGTCTTATCATCTGCCTTCCTCCTCTTCAATCATTTTCCATTGTGCCAACTTTACACAGTGTTTCAGCGTTTCCCTCGCTTTTTTCCTTATTTCTTCTTTTATTTCTTGTGGTATCTTAAGGTTTGAAGCCATTTCTACTGTTGTGGCAAGCTCCCAAACTGTTTGTATCACTAAGTCCCATTTCCCCTTTTCAGTGTAGTCCAGTAACTCTACACAGTAGTATTCGGTAAGTCCAATCCAGTCAAATAGGTTAAGTTTTTCCCTTTTCATGCTCTTACCTCTCGTCGTCTAGTTCCTTATATATTTTCGCTATCTCGGTCGAAAGAGACATCCTAAGTTTTTTCAGTTCCTCCACGTTCTTTCCTAGCTTCCTTATCGTCTCTTCGTGGTGTTCTAGCCATTTTATGTGTTTTATGTAACTCTCGACATGTCTTTTTAAAAGCGCTTTTAACCAACCGTTTTCCTTTATTCTTTCCACCATATTTTCAACCTCCATGCTTTTTAAGTAAAATTACACAAAAGCGTTATATAAATCTTTCGGAAAAATGAAATAAAAAAATGATGAATATACGTTTCAGGCTTGTAAAGCCATAATTTCTAACGTCGTATTTCGTAACATCATCACGAATTCTTGTAAATCGACTGTTCTCCAGTTCTTTTCACCCACTAGTTTTACCCTGTATTTTTCTCCTTTCATGACTCTGTAGTGAAAACCAACAGCTTTTTCGCCTCGCAATCCCCAGAAAAACGCCTTTTCGGTCTGGTCATAAATTAGCTGGGGAAGCAACACATTGCACCTCCCAATGTTTTTTCTACGTTTTTTATTGTGTTTTTTGATATATAAATTTTTTGGTAGAAGAAAGAAAGGAAAAATGAGATGGTAAAAAATCATAAAAGCGGGTTTAATATGCGAATTCACCCCAAACATCTGGGTCGTTGACCCAGTCGGGGTCATGGTATGGATCCCTTACAAAGCGTCCTGTTTCAGGGTCTCTCCATCTCTCTGTGTTCCAGTCAAATTGGTAGCCTGTAATTTCCTCCCATTTGGAAATGTAATACAAAGCATATTCCAGCGCTTCATCCGCCTGCTCGTCCATATCATGCTCCAAGAAAAATTCCCAAAGGTCAAGGAATTTCTCTGGATCCTGAAGATGTTCAATGCCCGGGTGTAAGTATTCTCCAATCTCACTCATTAAGTCAGAAAACAACTCACCTACCTCGTCACTGATACTCCAAGCTGCTTCTCCCCAAGTCATTTAAACCATCCCTCCTTTAAAGCCAAGGGTTCGGATTCGGACATATCTGTAAGCAATTCTTTCGAATCTATACGCTTAACATACAATCGTTTGCCATCTTCTCCTGTAGTTATTATTTTCTTAACCGTGAGTTGCGTGGCGGGTGGAACATTCAACCTGCAAGCTTGCAGCACGCTTGCGAAACACACTTGTTCCACCTCCAATTTATCACTCAACAACATAGCTTTAACAACATGAGCAGGAGGCGGAGAATTCCAACCCCTACATCTAACCAAATCTCCAACAATGTAAAATTTGCTGCGTATAAAAACACTCTGAGCGTCACTCTCAGTTTGGTACTTTATACCCAATTCCCCCATTTTCCCACTTGTATCGAGACTGCGAGAAGTAAAAACACTATCAGTATCACAATAATATATATCATAGTTGCATTTTTTTATTATATTGTGTAAATGTAAACGTCCTAGGGCGGTAATATATGCCGCCCAAGGTAAACAGCTGTGTTTAGCATATACTATACTACTGTTCAAGTCAGGGTAAACTTTAACCACTTTGCCCTCCGCAATCTGAACTACCCGGCTACACCTTCTCTCTCCTAATTTCCCGTACAAACTGTTTAAAGGAATTTTAACTAAATATTTAAGTTGCGGGTTTTTTTCTCTTACTTCCAGTAACGAAGAAATCCAGTTTTTGAACGGGTTAAAACTATACTTCCATTCGTAAGCTTCCAGTACTTTTACTACAAAACCGTGCCCGCTTTGCTCCAAGTACCGCAGCTCAGGGTAAGTGAACCAATCGCAAACCATTCCACGTGGAAAAACTAGTCTAGGTTGAAATGTTTTTCCTAGTTTTGGTAATTTTATACTTACATTGCGTTTAACTCCTAACGGAGGAATATCGTGGTCTTGGTAAATAATCACTTTCGCTATTCCTTCACGGTCTAGATTAACGTCATGTTTTTTTACGTACATTCCATCTTTTTCTTTTGAAATCAAGGGAAAACTGCCGACCGTCATGACATACGGATATAACGCATTCACATCGTAATAATACACTTTTCCAAAAACACTCCCCCTAACAAAGCATTCACTCCTCCCTCCCCTGTAAGCGTTCCCCCATTTCTTTAACACTTCTTCTTTAAAACGGGGAAATTTAAATCTAAAACCGGAGTGTTTTTTGAAGTGTTTTAGCGCTAACCCCCCGCTAGTGTAAGGGGTAATACCCCAAAAATCACAAATTTTCTTGTAGCCAAGGTAATGTATTTGAGCGTCCCGTATGCCGTATTGCTTTAAATATTCCCATTCTTGACTATTTAGAGGAGGTCTTATCCCTAACCATTTTGGTTTAGACAATTTCTCTAAACCCACCAACTGCCCAATTTTCCCTAATCCGATTCTACCATATATGTTAAACAAATCTATTATTTTCCATTTTCTTCCGTGTTGATCTTGAATTATAGTTTTTATTGGTCTGGATTTTGAGTAGTAGCAAGTTATTGATACGTTTTTATTACTTAATATTTGTGTGAGAATAGCTGTGTCGAAACATAAGTTAGCGCTAACAAAAATGCTTCCTACAGTGCGTCTGCTAAAATAGTTTTCTAAACGCTCCAAAATAGTCCCAAACACACTGGGTTGTTTAGATTTTGGGTTAAGTTTCACGTCTTCACTATACAACTGATAAGATATGGGTACTTGCTGCCCGACTACAACTGATTTTCCCCGCATTACAGGCACAAACCTCTTCAGTGCCGTTTCGAAATCCAAACCTATTACCTTTACCAAAAAACGCACCTCTCCAAAATACTACTAAAAACAAAAAAGAAAAAGGGTTACTTAGGCGGATTAGCCACCGCTATATTACGTATCCGTAAAACGGTTCTGCCCCTAACTTTGAGCACTTGGAACTGCACTAGTAAGGGTGCAAACTTAGAAGCTTTGGTAAGCACATTTACGACTTGCCTGCTAGCCGTTGTTATATACACTTTTTCACCTTGAAGCCTTCCAGAAGCGATAATGTATTGCTGTGCAGGATTAAAACTGCTCTGTCTCAAGTCTATGTTTTCTATCACAACTATCTTTCCGTCCAGTTCCGATACGTCGAGTTTTCTACCTAACTCGCTGAATTTTTCAAGGGGTACCTCGAAGAACCCCCTTTCCGTAGCAATTTTGGAGAACTCTTGCTCCATATCTTATCACCTCTCATGTTTTTACGTATATTATGTTATAACAAATATTTATATCTTCCTATTTCTGAAAATTAATATTTAAAAAAATAAGGGGATTGGTGTAGTTATTGGTGATTGTTTTGATGTTGTTGGAGGGTTTTGGTGCCGAAGTAAAAAGCCAACACTGCAAACATAGCATTTGCCAATGCACTATAAACTAGTTGTATATGCTGCGGATATACAATTGCTATGTAGAAACTAAGCAAAATAAAGCTAGCAACTAGTGTTACTGCCAGTATTGCTCGCACTTCAGCCTTACTCAGACCGTCCTTAACCCAGTCCATCATCCTTTTTCACCTCCTCCTAATTTTTTAATAAAAATAATTATGGGGGTTCTTCACTTACAGGATAACCTTTTCTAGCTGCTTCCAGCACAACAAGGTAAAATGCATATAGTTTGTCAACTCCCGCTGCCACAAGTCTTTCCAACAACTCATTCTCGTTTATTTGGTTTTTACGGTAAAGATAAATGTAAGCGGTAGTTTTTAATTTTAATATGTTTTTAGCGTAAAGTCTTTGCGCCATATCTTTATATATTTCAATTTCACGGACGGAGAATTGCATGGTTTTCAGTTCGGTTTCGAACTCGTCTAAACTCATCAGTCCTTCTGCTACGTAGTTGCGCAAAATGCTAGCGTAACTCATTTGTTCACTCCGCAGGGGACGCAGCTGAAGTAGTTTTAACCAAACCCGCACACTTTCCTCATCCATTCCACAGTTCTCTAGCTTTTTCCTTAACCATGATTCAGGTAGCTCTACCACATCGGCAAGTCTCATTAAATCATAAGGACTCTCATCAAAATACAAGTCATCACTCCAGCGTTTTACTTCTTCGACAGCCCAACCGTCAGCCTTTGCATATTTCAAGTATTCCTGTTCGCTTATTATTCCTTTACGCCACCACCTAAATGCGTCCTTTAGGCTTGGGAGTTTAAATTGTAACTTAAACAATTTCTCAGCAAAGTTTTGGTTGTACCCATCATATCGCAACGCTAGTTTAGCGTTTTCCTCGGTTTCAAGCCCCCTTAAGTATAGTTGAAACATAGTGTTAGGACTGGGGTAATGCATACCAAAGGTGTAATTGACCCAATACCCAAGAGGAACGACAAAAGCGTTGTTTATTATTGCGCTAAAAATCCCTCTACCAATGCTTTCAAAATTCATAATACTGTTAATAAAATTAATAAGAGGTGTAAGGTCAAGACCACAGCCCACCAACTTTGTTTGCAACAAGCTTAATATAGTGTTAAACCCGAAACCCACAGCTGTCAAACCGCTTAAAACTAGTGTGCTAGCGCTAAACGCCGTCTCAGGTCTAAATATGTCTAGGTTATTCCTGTATTTTTGGAAAACATCATACACTCCATTCAAAACTTTTTCAAAGGTTTCTCTTAGAGTTTTTACTATCTTGTATATCGGGTCATACTGCGCCTGAATTTCTGAAGCGTATACAGTAGCTAATTGGTACGGTATGTTTAGTGTGCTTTGTAAAAAGTTAGTTAATATCTGGTTAGCCGTGTTGGTAAGCGCCTGAACAATGCTGTTTACCACGTTGTTAAAAGCGTTAGTTATGCTTTGTGTGGCGTTATACGCCACATCGTTTGCCGCTTTCCAAATGTTAAACTTTATTTGCTCAAACCACCCCCAAATAGGGTTTAAGTAACTTGTCAGCTGTGAGTAAAGCCAAGCCACCGCCTGCCCGATGGGATCCCAAATCCCACCCGTACCTAACGGGTAAACAGGTATTTGTTCCCCAAACACAGTTATCTTTTCCGTCACCTCACTTCACGCTCCACAAACTTATGCTTTTTATATTCTCTGATTATTTCTTCCAATTTTTTTTCAATACCGCCTTTTTTCGCCTCATTCTGGCTAATCGTGAAAAAGGCTATAGGACTAACGTAATTGTTATCCAACACTTGGTAGCTTATACGCAAAACGGCGTCCTCTTGTGTTTCCAACACTTTTTCTATTTCTACCACTCTAACTCTCACCACTTTTTTCACCTTCTAATAATAATTTTGTTATATTTTCAAGCTGTTTATTAATTATGTTATTTAGTAATTTACAGACAACACAGTTGCAGTTTTGTTTGACTGCTAGCATAGCTAATACGCCTAGTATTGCGTCCCAGTTTTGGGGGGTAATTGCGCTTGGGGGGTTAGGGGGTAGATTATTAGCCATATATACCCACCTCCAAATGTATAGCTAATATATACTTTAACCCGAAAAGTATATAAATGTTGCTTTGTATAAATGTTTATTGTAAAAAATAAATAAAAGCTTTGGGAGGATGAGAGTAATGGTTAGAGACCCGTCTCGGAGAGCAGCTAAATACGGTGCAAAAGTCGACCCAGACGCCATCAGAAGCAGGTTCAGCGCCTTAAAAAGTGAAATGGAAGAACAAATAACCCTAGTACAGCAAGAACTCGCTTCGGTGGAAAGTCAGGTAAAACAGATTTTGGCAGATGAAAACGTAAGCACAGTGTTCTATCCCATGTATTTGTCGTTTGGAAAAGAGTTATACGGCATCTCACGGAAACATGTTGGCGGCACAAAAACCCTAGAGGGTGACATTTGCTTTGCGAAATGGAAGGCGAGAGGACTTACAGCTGCCATACTTAAAAGCATCGGAACTGCGCTTGGTTTTGACACCACCAACTGGAGCACCACATAAACCAGCATAACATAGTACTATAATATAATACATTATTATATTATAATATAAGATGACACGGAAAAGTTACCGGCGAAAACGCAAATACGTGCTAAAAAATGACCCAGTAATAATAGCGAAACGGTGGGCACAAATAAGGCAAGTTTCAGAAGCAAACTACACGGACTACGCAGAATGCCAATACGTAGCAGACCTTCTCAGTCCACAATACCTTCAATACACTTTTTTAATTAGCAAAATACTTAGACGTGTGAGAAAGTTTAAATATGCGGTTATAAGTTTAAATATACCTCAAATCGTTCAGTTGTTTCTTGAACTATATAATATGCTAGTAGCGCTAAAAGTGGAGCCTGAAAATGCAAGGTATAGTTTACAGTTACTTGCTGGGCTGGGTTTTTGGGAATCCGGTATTTGGGATTTGTGTGTATGGTGTGATAAAGGTATCTGGGATGTTACATGCTGGCAGATATGTTTATGGTGGACGGAGTAAGGAGGTGAAAAAGTGAGTGATTGGATGGATATCGAAGAGGTAGAACCATTTAAACCCATACTAGTAAGTTGGGGAAACCGGGTGCGTAACAATTTGTATTGGCTTAAAAACTTTGCTGAGAAAGCGTTTCTTGTAGACGGTACTAGGACAATGCAAGGCGACATAATACCTGCACTTGATGCTACTTATAATTTAGGCTCGTCACAGGCGCAGTGGAAATACTTGTATGTAGCGGGAAGTGTCGGAGAGGGAGGTATAAAAACAAGCAATACCGCTACGTGTGTAAACTTAAACGCCGACATGGTAGATGGACGACACGCTGGGAACAGTGCAAACCAAGTAGCCGTATCTAACGGCGCTTTATGTGAAAATTTAAACGCCGACATGCTTGACGGAATACATAGTGACAACTTGGCGTTGTCGTTTAAAGCAAGCGCATATAATTCTCCTAGTGTTACTTGGGTAGTTCCGGGTAACCTTTATGGAAGAATCAGAATGGTTTATATAGGAGGCAGCGTAGTTCAGAACACATCGGCTAATTATGTTAATTTTCGGTTACACTTTCATAATAGCAATACGGGTATTACGTATATTTACAATTACAGAAAACCTACTGTCCAAATAAGGCTACACGCTTATAGTGTAACTTTCGTGCATGACCTTGTTTGGAAAAAATACCCATTAATAATTGTAATGTATAGGGATACTTCTGGTTCATATGAAGCATTCATTGCTATGCCTGAATTAAGCTCTCCACCTATGGAACTTTCCAAAGTAGATATCATTAGTGAAGACGGTTATTTATCAGGTAACTTAACTATTTTAGTGTTTGTTTAATTCGTTTTTGTTTTTTTAATATTGTTTTTTTGTTTTTTGTTTGTTGTTGTGTTTTGTTGTTTGTTTTGGTGTGTTTTTGTTGTTGTGTTTTGTTGTTTGTTTTGCAGGGGTGTTGT
>JAWBPV010000056.1:0-8713 GCA_039000425.1 Candidatus Aenigmatarchaeota archaeon | reverse complement strand
AACTTCAAAAAAATCTTAACACTAGCGGTAGCATTAACCAAAACGAAATACTTCTCAGAGGTGTTCACGAACCTGCTAAAATTATTGAAATCTTACAAAAACTTTCCTTAATCCCCCTTTTTTTATTTTTTATGTTAGACGTCTAACATTTGAAAAAAATTTTTAAACTTGTTAGACGTCTAACAAATTATGAGATACATAATAATTTACGATATCCCAAGAGATAAAAAAATCTTGCAAGTTCAAGTAAACAGAGCTTTAAAAGCAATTAGAGCAGAAAAAATTCAACACTCAGTTTGGGAAAGTGATGATATAAAAACTTTAAGATTAATAGCGACAAGAATAAAAAACGAAGGTGGAAAAGCGATTCTTCTTGAGAAGAAAGTAATTTCAGTTTAATTTTTAAAGGCAAATTATGATGGAGAATAAATTTTTTAAATGTTAGACGTCTAACACCTAAAAAACTTTTAAAATTAAACAACTTATTAGAGAATAAGTTAAGATGGAAGAGAAACCTTTGTTGAGAGCAAGAGTCGAAAAATGTCCTGAGTGTGGTAGCAAGAACATAATAAAAGATTACGACACAGGAGAAGATGTATGTAGCAATTGTGGTCTTGTTATAGCACAAAAATTTCATGATAGAGGTCCGGAATGGAGAGCTTTTGACAAAGAAGAAAAAGATAAAAAGCCAAGAATAGGCCTGCCTTTAACTTATACCATTCATGATATGGGTTTAATGACATCAATCAGTAATCTTGATCGTGATGCGTATGGAAAGCCTTTAAAGCCACACCAAAGAGCAACATCTTATCGCCTAAGAAAGTGGCAGACAAGGATGAGAGTTTCTGACGCTAACGAACGAAGCTTGGCTTTGGGTTTAAATCAAGTCATCACGATAAGCAACAGGCTACAACTACCAAAAAATGCCATGGAAAACGCTTCTCTTATTTTTAGAAAAGCCTTAAAAGAAGGGCTTTCACGTGGAAGGTCTTTAGAGGAGCTTGCTGCTGCTAGTGTTTATTTATCATGCAGGCAATTAGGGATACCTAGATCACTCGATCAAGTTTCTGAAATTTCTGGTCTTAGGAAAACAGAGATAGGAAGAAGTTATAGGCTTATAGTTAAAGAATTGGACTATAAATTGCCCCCACCTTCTCCTGGGGATTATGTTTCTAGACCATTAAACGAAGCTGGTAAATCTGGTAAAACGGAAGACATAGCTTACAAAATACTTTTAGCTGCTAAAGAAGCTAGGCTAACTCTTGGGAAAGCTCCCACTGGTTTAGCAGCAGCTGCTGGCTATATAGCTTCTATTTTAACAGGGGAAAGGATGACTCAAAAAGAATTAGCTGAGAAAATGAAATGCACAGAAGTTACAATAAGAAATAGGTATAAAGAACTTGTAGAAAAACTTATGGTTATAGTTGAAATTTAATCAATTTTGAAAATTCGATTGTTTGCTAATGGTGCAATAGCATCAAATCCTTTTTCCCTTAACTCAGAAGCAAATTCCTGGGTATGGTCTCCATGAATACAAAAAACTTTTTCAGGAGAAAGCTTTTCTATAAATTTAAATAAATCATCTCTTCCAACATGAGCAGAAAAATCAAGCCTTTTAACTTTCATCTTAATATCAAGATTTAAATTTTCGTAAACAAACTTTCCTGTTTCTAGTAAAATTTTTCCTGGAGTTCCTTCAAGCTGCCATCCTGTTAGAACTAAGCTGTTCAAAGAATTTTTGTACAACTTCTTAATATACCAAACTATGGGCCCGCCATGAAGCATTCCAGAAGTTGCAAGAATCACGCTTGGTTGCTTAATAGCTCTTTTCCTTTCTTTGGCTGAATGAATATATCTTACTTTTTCTAAGGCTTTTTCAAGTTTATCAGGACTTCTTAAAAGTTCTTTATATTTAGTTATAATTGTCGTAGCTTTTTTTGCCATCCCATCAAGATATAAAGGATAATCTATTCCGTAATTCTCTAAAATCAAAATTATTTCTTGCAATCTACCAACAGCAAACCCAGCTATTAAACAATTTGCATCTCTTGCCAAAGTTTCATTAATTATGTTTATTAATTCTTTTTCCTGGGATTTTCTGCTAGGATGATTTCTATCAGAATAAGTTGATTCTGTTATAAGTATATCTACTTCAGGCAACTTTTTTTCGCACTTATTTATTAACCTTGTATCTACTGTATTAAAATCTCCTGTGTACAAAATTTTTTTGTTATTAACTTCAAGATAGATAAAAGCAGAGCCTGGAATATGACCTGCATCAAAGAAAATAACTTTTCCAGACCTTATTTCAATTTCTTCCTTATAATTAACGCTTTTAAAAGCATCCAGTGTTCTTTCAACATCTTCTCTGGAAAAAGGCAATTCAACTCCCTCTTCTCTAGAAACTTTTATTGAATCATATAAAAGAAGTTCAGTTAATTCCTTAGTACAACTTGAAGCATATATAGGAACTTTTTCACCCTTAGCTTCAAAAAGGGCAAGCCCACCAGAATGGTCTAAGTGTGCATGAGATAAAAAAACATAATCTGGTTTTCCGTTTATTGGTATGGGAAATTTTGGCGGAACTTCTCTTACTTTTGTACCATAATCCAAAACTATTTTTTCAACCCCAGTATCTATTAAAACAGCACTTGCTCCTACACAAGTTAAAGCTCCGTTAAAGCTTATCTCAATCATTCAAAAACCTTTTAACAATTTCCAAGCTTTTTTCAAAATCTTTCCTACTTACTTTTCCCTTATCCTTTCTAAAAATTTCGAGAACAACATTTTCGCACTTCGTTTTTTTAATCAAGGAAAATATTTTTTTAAAATTTAAAATTCCTTCACCAATTGGAAAATGGTCTTTCGGTTCATTATCCTTAATTTTCACATCACTTAAATGAACTGTATAAATCCTTTCTTTAAAAAGAGAGAACCATCTTTTCAAATCCATTTTCTCTTTCCTAAAAATATTTTCCTTTCTTTTTATCTCATGCATTGCAACTATTGCATGAGAAATATCAAAGTTAAATTTTAAATTTTTGCATTCATTCAAAACTTTTTCTATTTGGCTTGGGCTTCCGAAAAATATTTCAGGGTTGTTTTCCACGCAAACATTTAAATTCAACTTCTCAGCTAAAGCTGAAATTTCTGAAGCTGCTTTCACTCCTTTTTTCAAAACTTCTCTTGAAATATTTCCAAGTTTAAAAGTTCCATGGAAAGGAGCAATTATATGGAAGGTAAAGTATAAGGGATTAAAATTTTTTGAAAAGAGCATAGCTTTTTTTAAAATTTTTAAGGAAGCATCAAAAATTTCCTTTTGGGGATGAGCTAAGCATAAGCCAATCCATGGTGCATGAAAAGCTATCTCTAAACCAAAATCTTTTCTTATGTTCTTTAAAATCTGAAAATCCTTTTTTAAAATTTTTTCTGGCAATGGATAATCGATGGAAAATTCTACAAAATCAAAACCAATACTTTTAGAAATTCTAAAAGTTTTTTCCAAAGGTCTTTCTCCGTACCAAACATTTTTCCCGTAAAACATTAAATCACAAATTAATTAATTTTGGAAAAGTTTTAATTTAAACTTTTTAATGTTAGACGTCTAACATTTTTAAAGCTTTTTTTCAAACTATATTTCTAACCTCCAAGCGTATAAATTATTAAACCTTAAACTTAAAATGAAAAATATGGATTTAGAGGAAAAAATTGAGCTTATTAAAAAAGTTCCTACTGAGGAAATTTTAACAGAAGAGGATTTAAGAAATTTGTTAGAAACTAACGAGCATCCAGAGCATTACATAGGTTTTGAAATTTCTGGGAAATTGCACTTAGGAACTTTACTAGTATGCGGGATTAAAATAAACGATTTTTCTAAAGCAGGAATAAGATGCAAAGTTTTTTTGGCAGACTGGCATACTTTCTTGAACAAAAAGCTTGGGGGAAACTGGGAAAATATAATTAGAGCTTCCAAGTATTATGAAGAAGCTTTTAAATTTTTTTGTCCAGATGCAAAAATAATTCTTGGGAGCGAGCTTTATTTCAACAATAATGAATATTGGAAGGATGTTGTAAGATTTTCCTCTCTAGTAACCTTGCCAAGATTGATGAGAACTTTAACTATTATGGGAAGAAGCGAAAAAGAAAAACTTTTTGCTTCCCAAATGATTTATTCTCCAATGCAGGCTGTTGACGTTAAATACTTGTGCCAAATCGCACATGGTGGTACAGACCAAAGAAAAATTCATGTTTTGTGCAGAGAAATATTTCCAAAACTTGGATGGGAAAAACCAATAGCAATTCATCATCATTTATTAGCAGGTTTAGAAAAGCCACCCGAAGTTAAAGATAAATTTGAAAAATTGATTGCAGCTAAGATGAGCAAATCAAAACCATGGACTTGCATATTTATTCACGATACCGAAGAAGAAATAAGAAAAAAGTTGATAAAAGCATGGTGTCCTGAAGGAATTGTAGAAGGAAATCCTGTACTAGAAATAGCCAAATACATAATTTTCAGGATTAAAGAAAAGCTTGAGGTTGAAAGAAAAGGAAAATACAACGATAAGCTTGAATTTTTTGATTATAAGGAATTGGAGGAATTTTACAAGCAGAAAAAAATTCATCCGCTTGATTTAAAGGAGAGTGTTGCAAGAGCTTTGAGCGAAATTTTAAAGCCAATAAGGGAATTTTTTGAGAAGCCAAAGAATAAAAAGCTTCTAGAAATTTTTGAAAGTTTAGAAAAAAGTAAATAAACTTCACGAAAAAATAAGTTTTTATCTCTAAATTAAAAATTATGAAGTCACTTTTAATTCTAGTTTTTTTCTCTTTGTTATTTAAAGTTTCATATGCCTATATTCCTCCTTCTTGGAGCCCTATATATCCTGTTCCTGAAGGCCCTTACCAGCCACCACCTTCTCTTCTCATAAATCACTCACAATTTTCTGTATTAGTTTCTAACTTAATTTTCCAAACTTATGTAAATGAGCCAATAGAAAGTTGGATAAGAGTTAAAAATATAGGAAATGAAACTCTCCATAATTTAAGAGTTATCATTTATGATCTTCCTCCAGATTGGTATTCTATTAATCCAGAAATAATCGACAAGCTCGATCCTGGAAGCTCTACTAATTTTCTAATTACTTATACACCTTTAACTAGTGGAAGCTATAAGTTTAGAATAAATGTTACTTCAGACGAAACATTTCTTTCTTTTGATTCGTTACTTTTAGCTATTGAACTTAAGCCCGAAGAAATGGAAGAAATAGAAAGAAGGAGAGAAGAAGTTAAGAAAGAGGAAGAGAAAAAGGCTTTTTTTGAAATTTATTCAACTTATTTCATAATTTTTGGATTCATAGCACCAGTTGTAATAGCAATTTATATGATTTTTTTCTTGCTATCTAAAAGATGTCCATTGTGCGGAGGAAAGATGAAAGAATATAAAGGAAAAAATTTTGTGTATTACAAGTGCACTCAATGCAAAAATTGGAAAGTAAAGGAATGATTAAAGAATATACCTTTCTCTAATTATAAAGTAGAAAATTATTCCAAGAAGAATTATCAAGAAGCAATTAAAAATTATTATAGTAGGGAATTGAGAAAGTAAACTTAAGCAAAACAGCGAAGCTATTAAGGAAGGAATAGGAATATTTTTAAAAGAAAAAGGAACTTTAAACCCTCTTGGAATTTTGGGCTGGTAAATTCTTAGAAGAATTATTGAAATATTTACTAAGTAAAAGCAAAAGATGGTTAGAAAATTTGAAATTTCTGCCATAACTCTTAGGTCCCTAACTAAAAACATGCTAATTAAAGAAGAAAATGAAATTAAGGATATAGAAACGAATGGAGTTTTTCTCTTAGAAATTTTAGAGAAAATTTTTGGAAATAGTTTTTCTTTTCCAAAACTGTATAAAAGCCTTGAACCAGAAACTGTTAACCCTAAAATTGTGCTTGAAGTTGCAAAAATTGCTGAAAAAAGTATGAAATATCCCATTTCATTTCCAAAATTTTTTGAAACAGCATCGAATAATGGAGCATTCGAGCTTTCTAATACTTTAATATCGAGCAAATTTAAAGCTGCTATGCAAACTAAAGTATAAATTACCATGCAAATCAAAATCGAAAAAACTACTGCTTTTGGAATAATCTTTTTTGGAGCCTTAGTTTCTTCTGATTCTGCTGGAATAAGCTCAAAACCTGCATAAGCAAAGAATATAAGCCCTGCACCATAAAAAACGCTCTTATCAATTTCAACATTAAGAAAAATTTCTTTTGTTGGTCTAACTAAAAAAATTCCAAGCATTATTACTAAAGCCAGACCAAAAATTGCAGAAAAAGTTAAAAATAAAGTAACGCTTACCGACTCTTTTATTCCAAGGTAAGAAAGAATTCCTGCAAGAATTATTATTAAGGCTGAAAGGATTGTTTCATCCAAAGGAATGAACTTTGAAAAATATCCTCCGAATGCAATAGAAACTGTTGAAATTGCAAATATACAAACCAAAATTAATGACCATTGAACTATAAAACCCCAAATTCTTCCACCGAATATTTTAAAGGCATCCCTTATTACTTTGTAATAAGTTGAAGTATCTGGATATATGCTTGCCATTTCTGCAAAACTTAAGCCTGTTAGCAAAGAAAGAATTCCTGCAAGAATTACAGAAATCCAAGAAGAGTAGCCTGCTATTCCAGCAACTTTTCCTATTATCGTATAAATTCCTGCTCCTATTATTATACCAATTCCAAAAATTAGCACATCCCTAAATCTTAAAACTCTTTTTAGTTTTTGCATATAAATTAATTTAAAATCGGAAAAATAAATTGAAGATATGGATTTTGCTCTCGAGGCTACAATAGAATTAAGCAAGCCAATAGATTTTCTTACTCAAACTTTTCCTTCTTTAATAGCAAAAATAAACTCTGAGCTTTTTAGGAAAGGCGTACCAAAAGAGCAAGAAGGATCGAGAATTGTAAACTGGAAAATAGCTGGAACAAAACTTTTTTTAAGAATAGAAGGTACAACTTACTTAAGGCCGCATGATGCTTTGCTTAGATTAAGAAATTTTTTAGCAGAAAAACTTGGAAAAGAACAAGGAATAGGAATAAGAAGCCTTTTTGTAAAGGAATATGAAATAAGGTTTAAGCCAAAGAAAATGCCTAAGCAAATGGTTGAAGTTAAAGTCCCTTGGGTAAAAGAAATAACTCAAAAAGATAATAAGCTTCTAGTTAAACTACAAAACTTAGATTCTACTGCTTTAGAAGATAGGTATGTTGAAAGAATTTTAAGGAGGATAGAAGAAAAAATATCAGCTCAATATGTGAAAGGTAAAGCAGAAACTTGCGAAGTTGTGAAAAAGAGTAAACCAAAAATTAAGAAGTATAAGTTCAAGGAAGATATAACAGAAGAGCTAATTAAAAAAGGTTGGATAAAAAAATTTACTACAGCCGGAATTTGGCACTTTCTTCCTCCCATGACTGCTTTAATAAGAGCGATAGAGCAAATTATAATTGAAAGAATAGTTAAACCGATGGGATTCCAAGAAATTTTGCTTCCTAGGTTAATTTCCTTAGAAACTCAAATGAAAAAAGGGCAATTAGCAATACCCAATGACCTTTTCTGGGTTTGTCCCCCTATTTCAAAAAATGTAGAAGAATTTGAAGATTTTATAGATTATGTTGAAGTTACGCAAACTATTCCTAAGGATTTAATTACAAAAAAGTTGGATTTACCCATAGGTGCTCTCTCTTATGCTCAATGCGAAGGCTTTTACCAAATTTTTGAAAAAGAAATAGTTGATTTGGATAAGCTTCCTTTAAAATTCTTCGACAGGTTTGGGCCAACTTGGCGTTACGAGGCTGGTGGCCTAAAAGGTTTGGAAAGGTTAAATGAGTTTTATAGAATAGAGCTAGTTTACATAGGCTCACCAGAACAGGTTGTAAAAATAAGAGACGAAGTAAAAGACAGGACTTTAGAAATAGTCGATAAAATTTTTGACTTAGAGTGGAGAATTGATAAAGTTATTCCTGTTTACTTGGAGCATGCTGGAAAAGTTGAAGAGGAAAAAGAAGAATTAGTAAAAACTTATGACTTAACTATTATACTTCCGTTCAAAACTTTGAGCAAAGGAGAAAAGGAATTGGAAATTGCTTCTTTTCATGTGCACAAAGATTTTTACGCAGAAAGGTTTAACTTTAAGGATAAATCTGATAGAATTGTTTGGACTGGTTGCTGTGGTTTAGGCCCTACCAGATTTGCTTATGTTTTTCTTTTGAGACATGGACTCAACTTTGAAGAATGGCCTGAAGAAGTAAAGGAAGCTATTAAAAATTTATATGGAAAATTTCCTGAAAGTTTAAAATTAGTAAGTTGGCCTTAACAAATGAAATCGTATTTAAAATTTATTATTAAAGTAGAGAAACTTATAGCTAATGAAGCTGTCAAAATAGGATCTTCTCTGATTAAAAATTTTCCCATAACAAGGATAGCAACTATCACAAGTCCGCAAATAAGTAAAAGTTTCTTATTAGCATTCCCCTTTATATAAAATTCTTTCAATTCTGAAGTTGTTCTTAAAAAGGCTCCCATAATAACTGATTGAATAATATTTATGAATGCTGAAAATAGTAATAGAATTTCCCATATACCCATGCTACTTTTTTCAATATATTTTACAAAAAAGTGCATACCTATTGAGCACGTGAAGACTATTTC
>JAWBPV010000055.1:0-8721 GCA_039000425.1 Candidatus Aenigmatarchaeota archaeon | reverse complement strand
AACGAGGAGATTCCTTGCCAACCAAAAACGTGTTGATCCTCGCTGGTGGGGGAGGCCACACAGCCTACGGCTACGCCCTAGCTCAAAGGCTTCACGGAAAAGCTAACTTGTGTTTTCTTGTGCCAAAGGGAGACGCCCTAAGCTACGAGAGGCTTATAAAATTTGGCCCTGTGAGTTTTCTCCTAAAGCCGAGAGAAGCAAAGACACCCACGAGAGAATTTCTGCCTAAACTAGCTAAGGCTTTTGTTGAAGCTTTTGATAAAACTCCAAGCGAATTTGACGTCGTCGTGAGCACCGGCAGTAACTTTTGTATACCACCATGCTTAATCGCGTGGATGAAAGGCATACCAATAGTTAATATAGAAAGCTCAGTGAGGTTCACAAAAGCCTCAAAATCAGCTCTGCTACTGCAACCCTTCTCAACCATAACAGCGCTTCAATGGGAAGAACAGAAAAAACTATTGAAAAGAGGAACCGTCGTTGGGCCGTTGATTCCAAAACCGGAAGTCCAACCATGGAACGGTGGATACATACTTGTAACGGGCGGCACGTTAGGACACAGGAAACTCTTTGACGTGATTTCGGAAAGTAAACTAAAAAACGTGGTGCTCCAAACGGGTAATGTTGACCCAGAACCCTACAGAAGGCGACATCCGGAATGGAAGATATTAAAGCACTCAGCAAAATTTTACGAGCTCATCGCTGGCGCAGAAGTCGTTGTTACTCACTTCGGCGCGACAATATTAGAAGCCGTTGTTTACAGGAAACCAACAGTAGTTGTTCTTAACCCAGAATGGACAAGAACAGCTGGAATCAAAGATGCAGAATACTACGTGAAAAAAATAAACGCCGTGCTAGTTTCTGAAATCACGATTGAAAATATACTTAATGCCATAGAAGAGTCAAAAAGAAAACGAATGCCGATTCTGTCTGACGGTGCTGAGAATCTTGCAAACATTATTCTAAACCTTTGAAAGTAGAATTATGGCCTCTTGATGAATGGTCACTAGCAACATTTGTTAAACCTTTTAAAAGAATGGCTATAACGTAGTAGTTTTAACTTCCTTAGGAAGATTAAAAAATTTGGACTTGAAAATCCTAAAGTATCGTTTTTCAAAGGGAGGTGTGCGTAATAAAAATTGTGAAAAATTTTGCATCTTCATGCGTCGCGCACAGAGAACTCAGTGCTATAGACTAGAGACATCCAACAAATCCACCGTCGCTATACACTGTGCAAACATAGAAAAGGCAAGGAAAGTGATTGGATATAAACCGAGGATATAAACCGACAATCAATATTACAGAAGGTTAAATCTGCTTTTGAATAAACTGCTTTAACCTAAACTTCAAATTTTTCGTAAACGGGATGGAATAGACCTAACTCTTTATTTGCAGTAACCTCTGCTTTTTTAATAGGTTTTCCAAATTTTACCATAGGGAAATCTAAGCGCACACATTTATACCCCATTCCGGCAATTATAGATGGCCATCGCATCTCGCAAAATCCATAGGGTAGTGAAATCCCCTTAAGATGTTCAAGTATTTTACGCGAAATTATATGACCCGCAAACAAGCCTTTATATAGCTTAAGCTTCAATTTATTATCTCGAAGCCAATTTAGCAGAGCTTTCCTTGCCCCAGGTGGTTTTTTGTACCAATACCATGAGGGGCTTGCTTCTTCAAAGCGCACGAAACCTGCATCATAACCCATATATTTGCTATATAGCTGCTTTATGGGCTTTGTAGCGAACATGTCCCATTCGAAGAAAATTAAGTAGTCAAAGTCAAATTTTTTGCCTTCAGTAGAAAACCAATTTAAAATTGCAATGTCTTGATTGAAGTAGCCCAGCGGGGTATAATCGCAATATAGATATTTTATGCCTAGATTTTCCATTGTCTTTTGCACCAGTTTTATCTCAGCGTTTCTACAGACTGGATCTAGACGGCGATTAATTTCATAAGACAACTTGTAAACGCTCCTAATTCTGAGAAAAGTTAAGTTAAGAATTTTTGCTGGCGAATATTTTGGGCCGATAAACGTCGGGAAATAGATTGTTTGACGAACTCCGAAAAAAGGAACAAAGATTATGTCAGGGTTCATTTTTTTAAGATGTTTTAGCTTATATAAGGCAATATCGATCACTTTCGGTTCGCTGTGAAATGCGTATAGCACAATGATTTGGCTCAAGACTTTCACCGTTTACCTAATGTTTCTGTCATAGCCTTTGTGAAGATCATTTGGTTACGCTGAGATTGATACTTTTCCATAAGCCAACCGCATAAGGTGAAAGGCCTAACGCGCAAAATTGCGTGTCCTATGGTTCGTGGTAAGCTTATCCCCAAAGCATATCGACCTCTTCCAGAATTTATTTGCCCATTAATTATGGACTTTAATGTTATACGCCTTATATGATATACCCGTACATTTTTATTAACAACACTTTTATAACCATGTTTCATAAGCCTAATGTCCATGTCAGTATCCGGCGTCGGGATGTCCCTAAAACCACCTATCACATCTAAGGCTTTTTTCAGAATAACCCTTGCTGCACCATAAGGTGTTCTGCCCATTGGGGCAAAACTGTAAGTTTTTTCCCATGCATTCATTAAGGCGTTTAAAAAAGAGTCTGGATATGTTTCTACGTGAGCTGCAACAGAGGCTACCCCGTTTTTTAGGAAGGGAAGCATATCTTCAAAAAAATTTGGAGGAACAACTATGTCCGCATCAATTATACTTACGTATGATCCTTGCGCATTTTTATATCCCAATTGTAAAGCCTCGGAATAACTATTCCGCCAAGATTTCCAAGTTTTTTCAATAATTCTAACCGGATATTTCTTTGCTTTTTGAACAGTTCTGTCTGTGCACCTATCCGCTATCAAAAGAACTTCACTTCGATCCGGCATGTTTTGTAGAGCTTTGACTATGTTAAATAAACTTGCGTCTATATATTTTTCTTCGTTATGCGCGCAAACAATCACCGATATAAAACGTCTATTCATAGCCATTCACTCAACCCCTTGTCAATTTAAGTATAGTATCCTTAAAGCATGAAAAACTTTAAGTCTAGTCTAAATTCAAAGGTGGACTGACTTATTTGAGAAATGTTATTGGGAAGAGACAAAATGGTTGTTTGAATGTTTAATTAAATGTCAATCAAGGAAAAGTGAAAAATTTAAAAATATTTTATTAACAGCTACTTTAATTGTCAAAAAGATACAATATGCCCTCTCTAAAGATAACAGTGGGCATACCGCATTACATGCGGAGAAAGTTGCTACTGAAGACCCTCAAGTCTCTTTATAAAAACGTGAAGGTGCCGTACCGTGTGATCATTGTTAATGATGGAGGTCCTCCCCTAATCTGCGATGATTCAAACGTAACAATAATTAATCGAAGGGAACGAGGAGGGTTAGGTGCTGCTCGGCAGCAAATAATAGAACTTGTGGACACAGAATACTTGTTTCTTCTGGATGATGACATAATTGTACTGCCGAACAGTTTAGAACTACTAGTTGAGTCGCTAGAGACCCACCCAGAGCTAGCAGCAGTTTCAGGAATACTTTTTTCAAATTTTAAGCTTAGTGAAGCGGCAAATTTCGTCTTTACAGGCAAAATGGTAAAAAAGAGGCAGTTTGATATCTTTACTATTTTTGCTCTTGCAAAAGATAACTTGTTTTTTGCTCATAGTATCCCTGTGTCACTTACGTTATTTAGGACAAATCTTATAAAAAATCTAAAATTTGATCCGGAGTATAAGTGGGGCTATGAGCATTGGGACTTTTTCATGCAAATGTATTTCGCAAATTTAAAATGCGCTGTTAATACAAAATCTATTTTCATACATCTTTATCATCAATCTCCCCGGCAATATAAAGAAGAACGATTCGATCGTAGGATACTAGAGGCTAGTAGAGCGCATTTTATTAGCAAATGGGGATACATTCCAGTTGATGAAACTGCAACAAGAAAAGATGTTTTATCAAAAATTGTAAGATGTTTTACTAACAAGTCAGTTTTGAGAATTTATGCTAAAGTTTTGTGCAACCTCCCCCCGTACCTTCTATGAATTTTTGTGGCAGATAAATAGAAGTTTGCTTTGAATTGACTTCTTTGAATTTATTGCTCATCAAAAATTACTTTTGTTCGTTATCATTAGGACCATTCAGGGGAAAAACTAATGCGACCTCGTAATAACTCTTATTTTAAGCGCGCACTCTAAAAGGATTCAAATTCATAAGCGTGGTGGATATACGGTATCAATAACTAGTAATGTTACATGCAACGAAAAGAGAACAAAATTGGTGGAATTAGAAATGTGGGAGAAATACGCGTTGAAGAATTTGAGAGATGTAAAGCAGATTTTTGATGCGTACAATATCAAGTTTTGGCTTGATTATGGAACCTTGCTTGGAGCGATTAGAGATGGAAAATTGATTGAACATATGCAGGATATAGATCTAGGTATGATGGATGAAGACTGGGAAAAGTTCCTAAACTCTATCCGAGAACTTAATAAAAGAGCTTTTGATGTAGTAATCAGTGAATTTAAAATGGATGAAGTTATTTTTAGAACAGCTAAACTTTGCAGATTTTATGTCAACGTGGATTTGTCCGTTTATAAAATTTTAGGTGAGTACGCTATAGATATTCATGGTTCTTGGGGAAATAGGAAATTAAAGTTCGTAAGGTCCTTGTATTATATTCTCCCAATACCCAACTCCATCAGAAGCATCGTTAAAAACACCGACAGCAAGCCCTTAAAGTTCTTCGACATTTTTCCTTCCAAGTCAAAAATGCACGCTGGTCACATTGTACGGTGGCTTCTCGGGTGGAAATCCTATTACTATAACAAGATACCAAAGTATTATTTCATGAAACTGGACAAAATAGAACTCCATGGAGAGAAATTTAATGTTCCCTCTCCTCCAAGAGGTTACTTAGCTTATCTATATGGAAGAGATTGGAAAGTCCCCCAAAAAAACTGGAATTTTGTGGATAATGGCTCGTTCTATCCGTTAATAGTGCCAAATCGCATAGAAAGTGTTCAAACATTTAGTGAAATGAAAAATTATTTAAGCGACAGTGAAAGCAGAACATGTGGTTCCCATTACCCGTTGTCCCATGTGAGCAGTTAACGGTGTCCGAGACCATTTTAAATTGGAAAATCATTATGCAACTCATTAACAGCAATGTCTTGATGTTTATGAAAAAGCTAATTACATCCAGAATAGTTGTATACTTTTGTTATGACATATAACGTAATCATATTGTCTGCAGGAATAGGTTCTCGATTGCGCCCATTAACTTTTAAAAAGCCTAAGTCGTTACTGGAAGTTGGGGGTCTCCCGATAATAGATCATCAGATATTGTCCTTTGCGAAATGCGGAATTAAAAGGTTTCATGTAGTTGTGGGCTATAAAGCTACAATGTTAATGAAGCATTTATCAAAATCTTTTAGCTATCCTGATTTTGAATTCTTATATATCTACAATCCAAGATATATAGAGACCAATACAGCTTACTCCTTGTGGCTCGCTTCATCCCTTTTCGTAAGTGCTCCAACATTCATTGTAAATGGTGACTTGTTAATTAATGCTGAGACGGTTATGAGAATGTTGAAATCTAACGTTTCATGCATAGGTTACCGTAAGCATAAATGCGGGGAGGAGGAGGTTAAACTTCGATTAATGGAAGACAGAGTCTTTGAAATAGGTAAAGGTTTGTGTGCTTTAAAAGCTGATGGCGAATATGTAGGGATAGCGATGTTTGATAGGAAAGTTGGGGGCTTCTTTCGTGTTGCCTTGGACGAGGTCGTTAAAAGTGGGGGTGTTGATATGTACTATGATGATGTGATTCAAAAACTTGTCTCGCAATTTTATATAAAGGGTGTAGACCTTACAGACCTGCCCGTAATGGAGATAGACACCATTGAAGAATTAGAGGAGGCCAATGTTCTCTATGAAAAAAGTCAAGCAACTTAAGATAGCGGTTTTAGGCGCTGGAATGATGGGTACAACTCTAAGCTTTCTTGCCGCAGAGAAAGGATGTGATGTAACTCTTTGGGCGCGTAGGAAAGAGCTCTCCGAAAAAATGTTGAAATTTAGAGAAAATCCAGATTACTATCCAGGAATTAAGCTTCTTCCCAGAATTTCCCCAACAAATGACCTTGCTGAAAGCGTAGATAATGCGGATATAGTTTTCATAGCAATACCTTCGCACGCAGTACCAGAAGTGGCTAGGAAAATTTCTAATATTATTCCAAAAGATGCAATTGTAGTAAATGTGGCAAAAGGAATTAGTTATCCTCCACCAAAGTTACTGTCTGAAGTTTTGACCGAGTTAGGTTTTAAAAATGTGGCTGTTATGTCCGGTCCTAATTTTGCGTATGAGTTGATTCGGAAAATTCCAAGCATAACAGTATTAGCCTCAAAGGACACAAGGATACTTAATGTTGTTAGTAACCTGCTTAAATCGAACTCACTTTTGGTAAAAACTACAAAGGATGTTGTAGGTGTTCAAGTTGGAGGGGTGATGAAGGGCATAATATCTATTGCCGTTGGCATTGCCGATGCGCTTGAGATGGGTGATAATGTCAGAGGTTTATTGTTTACTGAAGGAGTTCGAGAAATGATCGAGCTATGTCGTATTCTGGGAGGAAAAATCGAAACAATATTGGGACCAGCAGGTCTAGGAGACCTGGCCTCCACTGCTTTCAGTTTAAAAAGTCGAAATCGTGCAATAGGGTACATGCTTGGATTCGGTTTAAGCTTTAAAACTTTAGACGATGCGATCAAAGAAAAGGTAGTTGTGGAAGGCACTAAATCACTTATAGCTATTAGAGAAATATCAGAAGAGAGGGAATGTACTTTACCTGTCGTAGATACCTTGTATGAAATTCTCTATAACAACAAACCAGCAAGGAGCGCACTCTACGAACTATGCACTAAGAAAATCAGATATTCTTTGCTAATGTGACCATGCATTCAAGATCTGGAGTTTATTTTTCCCTTAAACCTTTAAATAATGACAATTATGTCGAACAATGCAAACACGCTAATCACGAACTTTAAAACTTCTTGACAATACCACTTCCAGTTCTTCCACTCTCCTTCTAATTTTTTCAATTTCCTTCCTAACATCATCATCCATTAATTCATCTTTCCTCTTCTCATTAGACTCCAAAATTAACTGCAAAAACTTAGAATCATAACTCTTCAAGAGCAACTTAACATTAGGAATCAAACAATTTCCGCTGATGACCCCTGGAAACATTATTGGTCTGTCTAGTCTAACGCTATGTGTGTCCTCGATAAAATCAACTACATCGTCGAAATCCGCGCCAAAATGTCTACTGATTCTATGCATTTCTTGGAAGCACACTATCATCCAAGCTCGATAAATCGTTTCGAAAAGTTTAGCTAGCTCTGTTTCTAGGCTGCTTTTTAAAGATTTGGTTTTTAACCCCAACTTTTCGAGGTGTGTTTTCGCGTGACATGTTGATTCTTTGTTTACTCCACCTACATATTTTGTCCAGCGTTTCAACTCCCACTTCATATGCTCTAGGCTTTTGTAGACACCGCGTACGGGCGAATGGACCACGAGGCATGCTCCCTTGAGGTGTTTGTATATCTCCACGGTTGTACCAGGTGCAACCGTACTGTTCACGATTATAAGTTTAGGTTTGAAGCGGTTCGCATAACCTACGACGATCTCTACAAATTCTTTTTTATTAGAGCAAGGGATGCAGACATGCATTATGTCAACTGTCTCTGGCAAAGTTTCAAGGGATTGTCCTGTGTAGCGCATTTTGTTTTTGTCTATGTCAAAACCGTAGACTTCAAATTTTCCACTTTCCTTTAACAGCTCAAACAGTGGGCGGCCAACTTCGCCTAAACCTATTACTAAAACTTTTTCTTTAGCCATTTTAGGTCAATCCTTTTCAAGTGAGACCTAGAGCGTCAAACTATATAAGTTTGGCATGGCAAACTAAGCGGGGAGAAGCATGGATATGTTGAAGCCTAAAATGGGCAAGGGTGTAATTTTGGGCGAAAACGTGCAGGTAGGCATGGGAGTTGTTCTGTGGAACTACGTGGTTGTGGGCGATAACACAAGGATAGGTGACGGCACTCGTATTGGCAGTTTCTGCGACATAGGCAAAAACGTTATGATAGGGAGAAATTGCAATATACAAGCCCATGTGACAATATCAAACGAGTGTCAAATAGGCGACAATGTTTTCATAGGACCAAACACGAGTCTTCTTAATGATAAATTTCCTCATAGTCGATGTCCAACTCCGTCCGTAGTTAAGGACAATGTGGTTATTGGTGGTTGTGTAACGATACTTCCAAACGTCACGGTTCATGAAAATTCAGTGGTGGCTGCTGGAAGCGTGGTTACAAGAGATGTGCCTCCAAACACCGTAGTTAGGGGCGTGCCTGCAAAACCAATAATGACAAGGGCTGAGTATGAGGCAAGAAGAAAGGAGTTTATTGAAGCACGAAGGAGGTTTCCACTTATTTAGCCAAACTTTCTGCGATGTCTAATATAACGTTAACAGGATTTTCAAGTTTTGCCAGCAGATTTTGGACGTTCCATTTCTGTCCCAAAATTTTCTTTGCCAATGCAAGAGTGGAGGAGATGTCCGCTTTAAATATGGGAAAACCTTTCTCAGCCAAGTAATCGTTTACATATTGTTCCTCAAAAATGTTAACGAC
>JAWBPV010000054.1:0-9005 GCA_039000425.1 Candidatus Aenigmatarchaeota archaeon | reverse complement strand
GAAAAAACACTCCAAAAGATGTTCCATAAGGAAATATGTCAGAAACCTCAGATGAATCATCTACGATTTCTTTTCCAAGATAGACTAGAGACGTGATCTCTTTAGTCCAGTAATCAGTTTGAAAACTCTTTTTATCATAACTCAATAACAGATTATCCAAACACAGCAATCTTACAGCCTTTACAGGTACTATCCGATCAGGTAGAACTATACTATTCCCATCCGAAAAAGCATCAGATAGTGGGCAAGTATCTGAAACATACGAGTTGTAAATCGCCTGCGAAACCATATTCCGATCTATAAGGAGTATTTTTTCTCCCTGCTGACACAGAATCCTGGTTAGATTTGGAAATATCTTTGTGCAAGTTATGCTCGTTGTAAAAATTGTAGTTCCATCAGAAAAAGAAAACAGACCATCTTTCAAGAAGAATATTTTACCCCATTTAGGCACTGGATTATTCCCCGGAATCTGGAAAATATGGTTTGAAAATCCTTGCGGAAACTTTTCCGAGCAATCAGATATATTACCTACAGTATCAACTGCCCTGACACATATTTCTCCACCCTCAAAAGCGATATTATATGTATCAAATTCGTTTGGGACGAATCCAACAAAATTATCTGATAAAAAAAGCAAGTATGAATTTGTAACACCGCACTCATCATACGGAGGTTCTACAGCAAACTCAGTGTCACTAATTTTCCGAAGAATCGGAATTTCTGGAGGTTTCGTGTCCTTTATTGAATAGTACCTAAAGGAAATTTTTTCCCCAGAACTAAGCGGTATTATTTCTACCTCGATTATGTTTTGACCCTCCTTTAAGTTCTCTGATATCTCAAATCCCCAACTCCCTCCAGAAGCAATTGTTTCCTTAACCCTTACAGAATTTGAGTAAATATATACAGAAGACATGTATGGGAAAGAAACTTCAACAAGGAGCTTATCTTTAAAACACTTATCAACTGATGCGAAATACAATTGTTCCTGAACTTGATGTTCTGGCTTTATTGTTGTGAAATCCCAGAAAACCTGTGTTGAGGTACCAGAAAATATATCTCTAGCTTCTAACATCACCCTGTAAGTGGTATCATAATATAAGCTGAAGATAGGCTTAAATATAACAGTTTGATCTCTGGAGTCATATATCAATTCTCCTTCTACTTCTGGGGTTATACTGAATGAGAAAGTTACTTGCCCAGAAAATTTAACCCATATTGATTCAATTGATACAGGAACACTCTGTCCTTTAGGAAAAAAATCTATTACCCTAATTCCTTGCTCAACCTCTCCTAATAACTTATGTTTCGCACTACTAGTACAATTTGTAGAGATAGAGAGCAATAATATAAACAATGGAAAAAACGTTAAATTTCTTTCATTGAAACACATAATCAAATCAATCTTTATAACTATATGATTTTCTTTGTACTTCTTCTTGCAAGTACGTAGGCTATCGTTCCGAAAATCGGTAGCAACCCAAATAGAGAACCACATCCCCTTCTCCCTTTTCCTTCTATTCTGATAAACTTGGTAAGAAAACCCATTTCTTCTCCTTTCTCTAACAGAACTTGCAGTTCTACAAGTGTTAGGTTTTCTGGAAACCGGACTGAGAACCTTGAACCATCTATACTTGGGCTCCAAGTTTCACCACCATCTATACTATAATATACAGCATCAACCTGGGGTTTTATCTCAAAGCTAACAGGTTCTCCACCAATAACTTCCTCTGGACCTAATATCTCACCATCCAGAGTTCCTTTCCGTATTCTCAGCAAGGCCGGAAAATTATCACTAGCTAAAATAAGCTCCCTCGGAGGTTTACCAGGCTCCGACTTTTGCTTTACAAAAGCAAGTAATTCTATCTCCTCATATCTTGTAATAGGTTTGAAATAAAATTCATCACCATCTATATTATACCAAAAATAGCCGTTCTTTCTTTTCCACGCAAATTTCACTTCGCTTGTTCCGTCTGGATAAAAACCTTGAATCTCTGCTCTAAGTTTAATCTTCACACCTCCTTGTCTGAATGGAACCCTGACTTCTGCAAACCTTGTATCTTCTGAAAGTGTCCCTAACCTATTACCTTTGATGTCTGTTTCATAGACGGATATAAAAGTTTTGACAAAGTTCTCTTCCCTTCTTTTATGAAACTGTTCGATAATTCCCTTATATTCTTCTTCCGTTATTTCACCATTTTCAAGCATGTAATCTGTAATAGATAAAGATTTTGGCCACTCGTATCTCATTATATTATTAAGTGAGTGAGCAAAAGGAGAGAACATACCAGGCTCAAGTAAGAAATTCAAACACAATGGATCAGGCAAATCCAATGTAGTTACAAAAGCATTGTTTTGGAAACCAAACGAAACTATATTATTTACTACTAATGGTACGACAAATAAATCATATATCCTCAATCTAAGAGCACCTTGGTCAAGAATCCCACCAAGCAGGTTCCCAATAAGATCTCCTATCTCCGTATACGGTGGAGTCATATTTATATTTGGATTTAAGCCAATAACACCAAAAACTTGTGTGTCCACACTGAAGTTTGTTATCTGTAACCAACCACCTCCATAAGGTATATTAGTAGTTGAACAGACCCCAGGAGCAGTACATCTTTTACATTTGAAGGTTGGATTTGTTGCACAAAGCGTATCGAGGGGATGACATCCTCCAGCAACTCGTCCAAGCACTCCATTTACGTTCGCCGACACTCGCAAATCAAATAGATTTGTAGGTGGTCCTACAGATGGAGATGCTGTAAATTCAACCATGAATTCAGGTATGTTTATTGTAAACGAGCTACCTCCACCTGTTTGAAATGTTGGAGTTGGGTTAGTGCATACGGGAATAAATTTCACAGTTACAGTTGTTGAAGATGGAAAAATCTGTCTTATACCTGGAATTACAATTTTTGCAACCTCTGGCGGTATTTTGAAGCTCTGGCAAAGGTATCCCTGGGTCCAACCAAGATATAGCAGTTCATTTATTAGCTCTTGCTGAACGTATACCCCTATATCATAACTGTTCGAATCAGGTAAACAGTTATGGACGTTTGATGCTGATGATGTGTTACCACATATACTTGCAGGAACCTGCGTAGGATACTGTGGGCATGAACCAATAACACAAGAGTTTTTCGTGTTCATTCTCTCTTGAAAATCTAAAAACACATTTATACCTGAACCACCATTAAGTGCCCCAAGTATGGGTACCAACCCATTGATGGAATACCCAAGAGAGCTTCCCGCACATAATTCTGGGTATACTCCGATATCAAAATTGTTTCCTGAACACGCTCCCATCTTTTCCATTATTGATAACGGGAATACTCCAAGATTTTTAAGGAGATTACCAACGGCACCATTTAGTGATCTCTGGAGGTCACATACTACTAGAAATGTAAACAGTGAAGCTAGCCAGTCGAGCAAATCAGTAAAAAAACCACCCCTGCACACAGTTGCACTGAAGGTAAGTGGGATAAGTAGTGTATTCCAAATACATCCGCAAATATTTATCCATTCACCCGGGTAGTCACGTTTATAAGTAGAAGGAACAACACCACATACTGTATTGTAAGGCTGACTACTCGGCCCATAGACGAAAAAAGCATGTGAAAACAGGATAAGCGATGGAAAACCCAAGAGAGTACCGAAACTAAGAGTAGTTCTGCTATCATCATCACAACTTAAACATCCCACTTCTGGAGGCCAAAGTCTTATACCACAGAACCTAGAACCCGAACAACACCTACAGGAACAGTTCAGAGGATTACAATTACTACTACTACATTCTACTTCAGTTCTACTATTATTACAGTCATGACAACCCGGGAGGTTTGCAACATAGTTAGCCATCCTACTAAACGTTTCAATCTTAAATCCCCCTCCTTGACCAAGATAAACTCCAATTCCTAAAGAATCATTATTGCAATTATTATCAGCAGGACCGCCAGAACAAAAGTAAGAATTCCTATCATTGCAGTCAAATAATTCTATTCCCACAAATCCCGTATCTACACACCTATCCTCTCCACAAGAGTTTGTACCACCAACTATATCGCAATTCCCCAGCAAATCCCAGTAACGTGAACCACAAAGATATGAATCCTTAGCTGCACAATGTCCACCAATAAGACCAGGGGGGGTACATGCAGCAGGTTGACAGGCCATACTTGGGCAGCTTGTCCCGGTGGGACATGGTGAAGTATTTAGAGGGTTACTACCAGGAGGGCATTCTCCCGAATTACACCATCTTGAGCAACACCGTACCATACATCCTCCTGTTATGGGATCGGTATAACAACAAGGCCCATTACGCTCACAACAACTTGTGCAGGTATCGTCACTATTCCTTCTCTCACATAGACAATTTAGTAATGGATCCATTATTGTATTTATATAGTTTCTAAGAGACTCTTCAAGAGAATCTAGGCCCACTGCAGTGATCCTCATACCTATAGCCCTTCTACCTCTATTCATTTGATTATACGGAAGCTTCCCTTCTATCCTGAATCTTCCACCATTAATAATCGAAATATACTCATTGCTACTTCCCGGTGGAGGAACAGCAGATGGAGGAAACTTCGGAGACGGAAGTTCTTTTGGATTTATATTATTCGCTCTAAGGCATTCTTCTGTCAGGAATGGAGATATAGCATCAGTTATGCTATCTGGAATGTTTTTTAAACATAGGGTAAGACGCATTGGATAACCCCTATCTCCTCTAACTAGAATAGCGTCATATCCCTGGTCCCTAAGAATTTTGGTGGGAAATGGTAGAATTTTTGGACATACCGATTCATCGGTATAAGATAACGGATAAGTTCCACATATAAGCTCTATTCCACCAATTTCAACCTGCGAAGTTATATCATTTGGTAAAAAGAATCCCTCATCAATCTGGTATTCTTCTTGACTAAAGGCTTGTATGACATCTTTTTTCTCATTATCATTAACAAATAAGTAGAATAAAAAGAAGATAACAAGGAAAAAAACAGCAAAAATTAACCTTAAATATGAGGTTCTTATAGTTTTTACAGTTTTCACAAGAATAATTTTAATCTTTTACTGTTAGGAATTGAAAAAATATGAAAATTTTTTTAGGTGATTAGTAATTATGTTCCACCTAATACCTTTATTATTGCATTTTCTAAATTACCCCTTTCATTGTATCTAAATTCTAATTCCTTAATATGTAATATACAAAATTTTCTTCACCTACTCCATGATATCTTAATAACCTCTCCTTCGCATATGACCAAAATCCCTCTATCCCATATAACCTTCCATTCGTAAATCTCTGACTTTTATCTATCCTCTTATGCTTAAATCCATACTATCCCATCATAACTTCTAAACTTATCCGTATAAATCAAACTTCCCCTCTTTACTTTCTTTATCATCTCTCTGAATATCTGCTGATACATCTTCTACTACCTCTACACTCAATCTTCTATTCCTCTCTAATATTCCAAAAAAATATTCCAAAAACAGGTGTCCTTTGACTTGCTCCTCTTACCTCTATTCCGCTTCCTCTTCCCTCCAACCTCATCCATCTTTATTTCTCCTTTTAAAACCATCTCTCACCTATATTCATAAATCTTTAATCTTTTTACGTATTACTGATATACTTTTTGAACCGTCCGATAACTTAACATAACTGTTTAAAAATAGGGAAACATCATAGATACTGGACTTTCTGATTTCAGATCTTGTTTATTTTACAAGATTCTTATGGGGAGTGTCCTTTAAACACCCCCAAGGAGGTTATTCCTTATGGATTTTCTACTTGAAATCAAAAAATTCTTTATAAAACATTATCAATTTAACCAGTTTTTGGCAATCCTTTCTCTTACCTTATATTCTATAAGACGCATAAGGGAACAATCCCTTTTTTCTCCCTCTTATATTAGCTCCTTCAAATTCGATATCCATAATATCAAAGATAATAAGGATTATTTTCCCTATACCAAATATAACAAAGTATATCTTTGCTTTGATCCAGAAGATGGAGCCTTAAAGTCCCATTCACAACAAAAGGGTATGATACATGTTATAATTCCTCTTGCTTGGCTATATTCTTTTCTGCTTTGCAATAATAGGGAATAAGAAGTTAAAAGTTCCATTAGGTTTTAATGTTTTGGAAAGAACAGAGGTTCTTATTCTTTTTCTGAAGGAGTTTAGAAATAGATTTGAAAAGGGGAAAGCTTTTGTTCTTTTAGATGGTTCTTTAAGTTGTGCAGAAGCGGTAAGGGAAGCAAGAAAACTTGGTTATGTAATAGGAGTAATAAGAAGAAATCTTTGCATAAAGGGAGGACGCAAGGTAAGAGATAAGGGCAGAGATTGTATATGTAGAAAGTTGGAAGAGGAAAGTTCTTCCAATTTTGAGGGAGATAAGGAAAAAGGGAGGGGAGAAGGGATGGAAAACATTTTATTATTTCTCAACAGACACAAGAATGCCATCAACAAGGGTAGTAGATTCCCAGAGATGGGAAATAGAAGTATTTCATAGGATAGCAAAAAAGGAACTTGGCCTTGATTTCAGAAAAGGAAGGGCAATAAAGAAGTGGATATGTGTAGTGATAATAGCATACATAATCCTTGAGAGGAGATTGGCTGGAAAAGAAAAGAGAGCAAGAGATAGAAGGATATATTTCATCAAATAGAAAACCTTGTAAAGTAAAGACTTTCAAGGATTAGAAGTTAGCGTATCTAAAAGGTTTTCCGCTTGTGAACAGTTATGTTAATCCAGCTTCTCTATATACTTGATTTACTGGTATCTCCAAAAGAAATAGCTTCAAAATTAACAAAAAATGACGATATCAGCATTCTCTAATATATTCCCTTTTCTACTACTCCATTCTCTTTTACATCTATGACACCGATAAAAATTTCTTCTAACTTTGCCAATAGTGGGACTCCTACAAAATATGCATTCTGAAAAGGTTTTAAGAATCCATTTTTCTCTCAGATATGCTCCTGCTGTTTCTTCCGTTTGTAAAATGCGTATTAAATCCCCTAATCTCATAATCACTTTTTATAAATATAGTTATGTAGAATATAATTACCAATTACCTTTGTTTGGTTGCATTCATTAAAAACCATTGAATTTTCTCAAGGAAATAATGCCCACGACAGAGGAGGGGTCTGAACGTTTTTTGGTTTCCCGGAAAATAAATTAAACAACAAGAGGCTACCAAAACCATTAAAATAATTTCTCAATCAACTAACACTAACAAAAATTATGTAGACCCTGCACATCCAAAATTTTCAAATTCCTGAACCATAAATGTTTTTTCAAATAAGCTTATGTTTCCATTTTCGTCAATCGCTCTTATTTTAATTTTATGCTGACCTGGTGATAGAGAAAGATGAATTCTCTTTTCTGTAGTCCATGGTGAGAATTCCGCGCCATCAATACTATAAGATATACGAACTTCTGTAGAGAACGTATCCACGGTCTGAACAATTACCAGGAAATCTTTTCCTACAACATCTGGAATGTTTGTATATATATCAGGACCGTTCGAATCAACAAGAAAGTCAATGTTCAATGGTGATTCGTCGATAATCTTTTTTTCCGGATCTGCCGCAAAGATTTTTACATTATGTTTACCTTCTGTAAATGGTCCAAGCTTGAACATAGGAGATGTGTGCAACCTCCAGGCTCCACCGTCTACAGAGTAATAGAATATGGGGTTTTCCGTTCCTTCAGCTTCCACTCTAATCTCAATTCCATATGGTGATGGTTTGGATTTGTAAACCAAAAGTGTATCCAGTGCCGAAAATTTTGGAGAAACTCCTATTTGCTTATCTACAAAGTTGGTAAACCACCTTCCATCTGTAGCACCTGTGATATTGAACCTCACACGGAAGAAGTTGTTGTTAACATCAAAACTTGAGGTAAGATTAGGTTCTGTGAAGGTCCCGGGTGTATAAGATGCGTTCGGGACGGGATCTAAGTTTGGAGGATTTGCAAGCAGTGCGTCCGGATCTAAAATTACTGGAAGTAGCTGAGTTCCAACCCAGCCACCTGCAAATAAGTTACCGTTCAGTATAACTCCGACAAGATCAGCAACAATCTGATTCCATCCAGAAGGACCTGGAAAAGATGGATGAGTTGGATCTGTTTGTACTCCTAGTATATTCGGATCTATAACAAGACCTGCGTAAAGTACTCTACCAAGAGTAGTATTACATCGTGGCCCGGATGCACATCGCCACCATGCCAAATTCAACCCAACAATTATCTCAAGTGGATTAAATGAAAAAAGCTTTCTCCAACCACCATCATTTATCCAGAACTCAAAATCATACCGTATACTGAAGCTCAAATCAGTCAAATAGTTCACAAGAGAACCGCTCTGAGGTCGCAGTACATTAACACCACACTGGACATTGCCGCAATTTACCGGAACAGCTCTTATACCCATAAGCTTCCCTGAACCCTGAGGGCAAAAAGATTTAACCCGGGGGATAAGAGTGGACCAAAACTCACAAGTTCCGATTATTCCTCCAAGTATTTCCCCAAGACCTGGAGAATTTTTAGATATTGGTATCCCCGAGCCAGGAGGATCTTCAAGATCTAAAACCCTTTCATTTACCAGTAAGCAAAACAGTCTTTGAAAGAAGGAACAATGTATAGCACCGCAGATATGTGACCCCCCACATGGTGTAGTAGCGCTCCCGGTTACAGCAGGGCAACCACATCCACGCGTTCCTGGATCCCCCCCTGCTACACCAGGAACATCATCATAATCTAAATCTATATCTACCGAACCTCTGATCTGAGCAAAACCAGGGTCAGTACAGAAAGCTGTTTCTACACCAAGATCATAGTATATATTACCCCCCTGAATCCAGCTTATTTTACCTCCGCTCCTGCATGACCTTATCACTGGTGTTAGTATCGTATCTGTTCCAAGCCACTGCATGAGATCAAAGACAGAAAGTGGTCCGATATAAGGTCTTTGTGCAACGGGAAGAGTAGTAAAAAGAGT
>JAWBPV010000053.1:0-9037 GCA_039000425.1 Candidatus Aenigmatarchaeota archaeon | reverse complement strand
CGGTAGATTCTATCCCAATAGCAAGGTCTTGTGGGTTACCCAGAGTATGGAGAAGAGAAAAGATTTCATTAAATCCTTCTTTATTTTGAGTGAATCTTTTTTGTTTGATAATTTTTTGTTCTGTATCAATCACACAGATGTCAATAGTATTAAGGGATACATCTATGCCAACAAAATATTTAGGCATGTTGTATCCTCCTTTTTTCCCGCTTTTTGCGGGTTAAGGATTGGAAACAGGATGCTTTCTCTCCCATCCTCCAGGGTGATTCGGGATCTATGTCCCAACCAACCTATTGGGGATGGAGAAAGCGAGGGACGGACTCCTTTACGGGCTCTTAGCCCAGGAAAAATGCCGTCCCCCTGTTTCCAATCTCTATATTTCATTAATTTTTTAATCATATCTTTTAAAGTTATAAATTATATTCAAAATTTAACATAGGAGGAATTATGAAGAGGCTAAAAATTTTAGTAACAGCAGCCCTTTTCTTTATTTCCCCTAATCTTTTATACGCAGAAATATCCAAAGTGATACTTGGGATTGGAGGGATTGGAGCTGCGTTATATTTATTGAGTATTTATCTCAACCTAACGGAGCAACCTTCAATACACCTTTATTATGCCTCTTTCACTGATTCTGACGGAAACCAAGTTCTCGCTGGAAATGAAGATGGAAAAATACGGCTTTTAATCCGTAACGAAGGTAATGGTGCTGCAGATAGAGTTTCCCTTACAATTTCTATACCTGAAAAGGAATACAAAGATATAATTTCCTATCAGGAATTCTGGAGTCTCGATAAGATTGGGGGACACGAAGCCAGAGAGATTGATATCCCAATAAAGGCAAAGGGTGAATTACCAAGGGGGAAGTTCACTATAAAAATTAACTGCAGCTATTATTCTCGCGCAGACGGTAAAGAAAAGTATACTGAGCCTATTGAAATTCCAATAAGTGCTGCACCTTCAGCCGGGATGGTTAAGGTGGCTTTCAAGAATATCTCTTCAGAGGGTCTTCCATCATGGATTATTCCAACGGATCCTGAATATGCAGATTATCAGGTGAGTTATGCCAATAATGAAGCTACCATTCTTAATCTTAATACCGGTGAAAGGAAAATAAAGAAAGTGGCATCAATTACAGAGGCACAAAATTATGTGAAAGATTTCTTTTTAAGTTGGGATAAATCACCCCCACAAATAATTCTTTCTTCATCCGGTGGAACAGTGAATGCTGAAAATGTAAAACTTTTCCTCAGGTTATCAGACGACCGCAAACTTGAAGAAATGAAAGTTTATCTCAATGAAAAACTGTTTAAAACAGAGAAATTCACTGAACAAACCGAAACTGAAAGGGAGCTCCAGATCCCTCTTATAATGGGTGATAATACAATAAGAATTTTTCTTACAGACTGGGTTGATAAAAGCAGCGAGAAGGAAATAATTTTTACAAGAATAAGGGGTGGAAGTGGAACTTATGTTGCTGGAACTTTGCCAAAGGGTGAGCCGCCTCCTGAGCTTATAGTTAGTGCCTCACCAATTGATGGAAATAATACTATTGTTGGGGGAAAAGAGGAGGGAATAAGGGTATCAGTGCAGAACAGGGGTAGAGGTATTGCAAAATGGGTCAGGGTTATTCTTGAAGGGGATGATTATCTTGCAAGGTTATGGGGGAAGGAGAGAAACCTTGAAGATATAAAACCTGGTGAGACAAAAACTGCAACATTTAGCATTTTAATGCCAACTGAATTGACAAGAAAAGAGGCAAAAATTAATGTTGTGGTTAGAGAAGGTAGAGGATATTCACCAACTGAAATACCTTCCCTGAAATTCATTCTTATTCCTGCTGAAATTGTGGAAAGAGCAGAAGAAATAATTGAAGATGTTGATAATGATATTCCTTTATCAAAGACAAAAAGAGAAAGGGGTTATGCTCTTGTTATTGGGCTATCAAGGTATTTAAATATTCCGGCACCAAAGTATTCCAAGAATGATGCCGAAGCATTTTCAAAATATATATCAAGAGTTTTTGGGATTGCTAATGCAAGAACAATTTATGATGAAAATGCAACTCTTGGGATAATAAAGGGATATCTTGTTGATTGGTTAAAAACAAGGAGGGGATTCAAGATAATTTATTTTGCAGGACACGGTGTGCCTGACCCAGAAAATCCTCTTGAAGGTGATGTTTATCTTTTGCCATATGATGGTAATCCGGAGCTAAAGTCAACCCTTCTCGGATTAAGAGAGATTGCTACACTTTGTGCAAATCCTGATGACACGGTTTTACTATTTCTGGATGCCTGCTTTTCAGGCGCAGAAGGAAGAACTGTGCAACTTGCTCAAAGACCAATTGTTGTTGCTAAAATTCCTGAAAGTAATGCAATAACTTTTGCTGCTGCTGAAGGTAATCAGCCATCAAAGGAGTTTGAAAAAACACAGCACGGTTATTTTACTTATTACACATTGCTTGGGCTTAAAGGAAGAGCAGATTCTAATAACGATGGCTGGATAACAACAGCTGAGTTATATAGATTTGTGAAAGAAAAGGTTTCAGAGGCAACAAATAATGTGCAGGTGCCTGTTTTAAGGCCTGAAAGGGAAATTAGAATAGTGAAGCTGAGATGATTAAAAAGATTGAAATTAAAATTTTAAAAGATGTTTAAAAGGAGGGATGGCATGGGTTTTAAACCCTATGTTATAATTGTGCTCTCACTGGTGGTGGGGCAGGTGAGTAAGATCCCTGTGCGGGGTTCCACCCCTTATATCCCATCACCAGGTTCTGTTATTGAATCTCTGCCAACCGGGAATATTGATTGGACAAACAAAGTAATCAGGGCAAAAGGGCAAGGTGTTATTGATACCGTGAATTTTCCTAATAAGGCACAGGCAAAACTTATTGCAAGAAGGGCTGCTATAGCTATTGCACAAAGAAATCTTCTGGAGACTATAAAAGGTGTGCGGATTACATCTGAAACAAAGGTTCAGGATATGATGGTAAAATCAGATTATGTTTACACAAGGATTGATGGTGTAATTAAAGGTGCGCGGGAAGTTGGTGAGCCAGTAGAGAAAAATGGAATTATTGAAGTTGAACTGGAGATACCACTTTACGATTCCATTGCCCCGATTGTTCAACCAAAACCTATTACTGTATCTCCACAAGTTCTAAGTGAGTCAGAAAAGAAGTTAGTTGAGACCTATTCTGCTTTTATTATTGATGCAACAAAAACCGATGCTAAGCCCGGTCTTTTTCCACGAATTGTTGATGAAAAGGGAAATGTTATTTTTGATTTCAGCGAGTATTATGATTCTAAAAATCCAAAATTTAAGGAAGTGATAAAGTATGTAGGGAGTGTTGAGGAGCTATTAAATGACCCTGTAATCCGTTCAAATCCTTTTGTGATAAAAGTAAAAAGGGCAAATAGTTCTGACCTTGTTGTTGATGAGGAGGCATCAAAAAAGGTAAACTGGCTGAAAAAAAGTTTTAATTTTCTTTTGAAAACCGGGAAACTGCTTATACTGCTTTTATAAAAATTTAAAAAGAGGAGGGGAAATGAAAAAAATTATCTTGTTTATTTTTGTGGCAACAGGCTTTATAATTGCACAGGAAAATATAATGGTTGAAGTAAAGGGTGTGGGTAATGATAGAAACGAGGCGATAAATGACGGTTTGCGTCGTGCAGTAGAGCAAGCCTTAGGAACAAGGGTTGTATCTGAGACCGAAATCAAAAATTATGAACTTGTTCGTGATATACTTCAGACTCGTGCTCAGGGCTATGTATCAAAATATGAGATAATAGATGAGATACCATTCCCGGATAGATACGAAGTAAGAATAAGGGCATGGGTGAACCAATCGCCTTTAAAACAGGATGCAGTATCTTTAAGTCAACGTTTTGGTGGCATAAGATTTATGGTTTATTATGATCCCGAAAAGTTAGTTAATCCTCAGGATAGTGAGAGATATGAATATTTTGCTGAAAGGATAAATGAATATCTGTCAAGGAAAGGTTACAGGTATGCAGAACGGGGAGTGATCCAGAAGTTGCTTAGAGAGGCAAGAGAACTCTATAAGGAAGATTCATCAGATCTTACCCTTGCTCAGGAAATTGCCTTTGCTGCTGATGCTGAATTCTATATAGAGATTTCAAGAATTAATGTTGAGGTAAATAAAAGGGCTTTGAATATTTATGCATGTGATGTATCAGCCGACCTTAAATTATATGATGCAGGGACCGCAGAAGGCATAACCTCCATTGTTTGCAGGAGTGAGAATACTCATGTTGCCTACAATGAAGTTGATGCTATCCGTTCTGCGATTGATGATGCAGTAAAGAATGGAATGGATAAGCTTCTTTATGTGGGAGTGAGAAGGTTTGGTGACTGGCTAAATAATGGTTACCCCTATTTATTAAGATTCTATGGAACAGGTGGATATCGTGTCCTTCGTAGACTAAAAGATATGTTAAGAAGAGACCCTCATTTTGGTGGTGAGATGGATATAAAATCAGTTAGGAACTTCCATGAATTAAATATTACATTCAAAAAAACTGCCGATGAATGTGCTGATGCAGTCTTAGATTATGCTGAGAGAATCCCTGAACTTTCTGGACTTGATGTAAGACTTTTCATTTTCAACCAGATAAATTTTGCGATGCCCGGTGCATCAGTTCCACAGCCAAAACTTGTCGGGGTAATTAAAAAATAGGGGGGTAAAATGAAGTCATTAAATTTTTTAACTCTTTTCATTATCTTTATTTTTGCCTGTGCCCGCAGTTATATAAAGACTGGCAATTTTTCAGAGAAGTTTAATAAAGAATTAAACTATAAGGTTTGTATCCTGCCCCCTGTTATTTCTCCATCCGACATTTTAATTTCTAATCCTCTATTATTTGAAAGAACCTATAATAAACTCATAACAAGATTTTCAGAGGTTAAAAAGTTCAATCTTATTGACAAATATGTTGTGATGGATCTTTGTAAGCGGCATGAATTTGGTCAGCTTGGCTATATTGACCCAGTTGAAGGTAAAGAAATCGCTACGGAATTGGGTGCAGATCTTGTTGTGATCTGTGAACTGGGTGCATCGCCACCACCGGGTGGTGGTCTTCCTTTTTATGCAAATGTGATAATAATTGATGTTAAAAGTGGAGAAACGGTTTATACAGGTAGTGGGAGATGTGCAAACCCTCTCTCTGCTGAAGCAGGATTAGAACTTGCAATTCAACTTGCTACTGAAAAAATTTTAAAGGAAATGAAATAAATTAGGGGGTATTATGAGGCTCATTAATTTTTCCACTTTTTTTCTTATTCCTCTTTTATGTTTTAGCCATTTAAAAGCAGAGGTAAAAATTTATTTTGAAGGCGATGTTCCCGATAAACTTTCAAAATACCTTCCCCCATACATAAATCTGTTAACATTGATGAGGCTGAATGGGTGGTAACAATTAAAATGGTTTCTGAAAAATTTAGATGGACACAGAAAGAAACATGTAAGAAGGCAACGGGTATTGGAATGATAATTGGTGGAATATTGGGGGGTTTAATAGGGGCTTCAATAGACTTCGGAGACTCGAACCCTTCTACAAAATTCATAGCGGGTGGATTGGGAGCCTTAATTGGCTCACTTTTTGGAGGAGGATTATTTGGGAGTGGATATTCCCCTACATTCAGAGAATTAGAAAAACAGGGGTATGAGCGGGAAGGATATTTTCTCCTGACAATAAGATCTCTTTATACAGGTGATAAGAAAGACATAGAGACAAAAATAATAGAAAGTGTTCCGGTGTACTGGAATGGAGGCAATTTTGGAGGTTGGTTGTTGTGCACATGCCTATTGGGTTTAGGAGAGGTAATGTATTACGGGGATGTTTTATCAGATTTTAGAGCACGCCCCCATCTTTCTGATTCTCTAAAGAATTATATAAAAAAGAAAACTCCTTTCAATGTTTTTGCATCAAAACCTCTATCCAGAAAGATTGATGAAATTTTTCTAAATATATACAATGAGAAGGAGGCGCCGCAGGTTGAAATTCAGCCACCCTTTAATATGCCTGAGTATTCAACAAATGCTGAAAGAATAAATTTGGGATTCATTGCAATTGATGATGTTGAACTCTCTTCAATTATAATCTTTAAAGATGAAGAAATATTTAAAACCTTTAAGTATGAGAAATTGAGAAAAGCTGCAGAAGTAGTAAGTATTCCACTCAATTTTGGCAATAATAGAATAAAACTTATTGCTTCAGACTGGACAGGCAAACAAACATCTTCTAATGAAATTACGGTCTTCCGCAGAAAACCCCATCCAGGTGAAAGACCTGAAGAAATAGAGATAAGCCTTCCTAAGCGACCAAGATTAAATTTTAATGTAGCCACTTTTGATTTTAATGGTGATGGATTCTTTGAAGGTGGTGAAAGGGCAGGATTGAGAATAAGGGTTGAAAATATTGGTGAGGGAAAGGCTGAAGATGTTGAGGTAGTTCTTTCAGGCGATGATTATTTGCTTAAACTCCTTGGCAAGTATAAACCAATTGGTAATATTGAACCGGGAAAAATTGGTGAGGCAACATTTGAAACGGTAATTCCTTCTGAGCCTATCAAAAAAGAGGCAAGGATTACTGTAAAAGTTATAGAAAAAGGATGGGGTGAGAACCCACCAGAATATCCACTTCTTATTTCATTAAAACCTGGAGCTCCTGCTTCACCGCCAGTTGTCAAACCCTTACTTCCTGCACCTAATGTTTTTAAAAATAATAGAAGGAGAGGGTATGCACTCTTAATTGGAATCCAAGACTATAATAAAATAAATGACCTTAAATATGCAAGAAGAGATGTTGAGGCATTTAAAGATTATCTATCAGGAGTATTTGGAATCCCTTTGGAAAGGATAAACACTCTTGTTGATGCAGATGCAACAATAGGGAGTATTGAGGATGCGATAACTCAAATATCAAGAGGAGAAAGGATACCATTTTTTGTTCTTTACTATTCAGGTCATGGCTATCCAGGGCAAGTTAATCCGTCAACAGGTAAGGCAGAGCCTATGATTGTGCCCTGGGATTTTAACCCACAAAGGCAGGCTCCTCTAATTTCCATAAGAGAGATATCTCAAAGACTTGAGAATATAGCAGATACTGCACTTATTATTCTTGACGCCTGCTATTCAGGTAAAGGTAAGACCCCTGAGGTTGCTCTTAAACCAATAGTAAATGTTGAGTTGCCAGCATCAAGATGTATTTTATTTTCATCAACTGATGGTCTTACACCAAGTGAGGAGTATGAACCTGCACAGTATAGCCTTTTCTCTTATTATCTTATGCTCGGACTTAAAGGTGAATCTGATGCTAATAGAGATGGCTGGATAGACCTTGGAGAACTTGAAAGTTATGTAATAAATAAGGTTAGAGAAACATCATGGAATCGTCAGAACCCACAATTAACTCCGAAAAGAGACATTAGAATAGGAAGATACAGATGAAAAAATTTTTATTTTTTACCCTTTTTTTCATCTCTTATCTTTCAGGAGATGCAATTGATAAATTATTCAGTAAGATTGCAAAAAGTTTTGCCAAGGAGATTCCTAAGGGTAAAATAGCAGTTGTAGTCAATTTCAAAAGATTTGGAGATCATAAAGAAACAAAATTAGGAATTTATCTTGCAAAAAAATTCTCTGCTTGCCTTGGTAGTAAAGCAATAAGGAGAGGGGACCCTGAAGAATTGATGAAGTATGAAATGGAGTTTACATTCAGTAATCCAGACCCAAGGTCATTGAGCAAAAAGTATGAAGCAGAAGTAGAATACTTCGTATACGGTGAGTATGAGCTTGAAGAAAACAAATTAAGAATAGTGGAATTGAAATTGACAAGAGAATTTGACCTCTCACCGATCAAAGTTGAAATGGAAAAGATTGTAAAACTCTCTGAATCAGATTTCAAAAGGTTTTCTGCTTATGACTGTCAGGTTATAACTCCTCCACCAGAATATATACAGAAGATTTTTGATTTAGGGAAAGGAGAATGGAATGCTGTAAAAGAGGGCAAAATTGTAGATATAAACAACTGCTTATTAAATTCGGATACACTTGTTTCAGGTTCTTACTATCGGTTGAAATTGAGCCTTAATGAGCCATGCTATCTATACATTTTCGGGTATGACATTGAGGATAACCTCCTTAACTTGATTCATCCTATTGGGGTAAGTCCATTCCAGAATAAAAAGGAGGTAACAATTCCAGTTCAGGAAAATAGGGCTCTTCGTGCAGTTCCACCACCTGCTAAAAGACCGCACGATAAAGAATATAATTGGATACTTATTGTTGCAACAAAAAAAGAATTAGGGATGACTTTCCCTGTAAGCGAAGAAAACCCTTATCTTGATGAAGAGACTGTAAAAAAATTAAATGAGATATTGATAAAATTCAAACCAAAGGAGTTCCAGATTTATCGTGTAGATTTATGGATAAGAAATAGATAATGTGAATAATTAACTCAACATTTTTATTTTTAAAGATTTAATAGATATTTACAATAAAGGTAGTTTTTCATGTATAGAAGAAAATCTTAAATAAGGAGGGTTACAAATAATCTTCATCTTTTTTTTGACTTTTTAATTTTTTTTTCTTTATAATTTTTGCTCTTTTCAAAAGGAGTTAAAAGTGTCATTTCCTTTTTTAAGCATTATAACTTTTTCTCCATTTTTTGGGGCAATTATAATGCTCTTTTTAAGGAAAAATGAACTCCTTGTTAGAATAGTAGCAGCAATTGCATCCGGTATCTCTCTTTTACTTTCAATTCTTATACTTTTCCTTTATGATGTAAATAAGGGCTCATTCCAGTTTATAGAATATATTCCGCTTGTTCCTTCTCTTGGGATATCCTATCATTTAGGGGTTGATGGAATATCAATAACGCTTGTCCTTTTAACAGCATTTATAATATTTACAGGAGTATTTGCTTCATGGACTATACCTTTCAGAATTCAAGAATTTTATATTCTCTTATTTGTTCTTGTAACAGGAGTCTTTGGAGTATTTGTCTCC
>JAWBPV010000052.1:0-9102 GCA_039000425.1 Candidatus Aenigmatarchaeota archaeon | reverse complement strand
AATTAGATTTTCCACATGTTCATGATAACCACTCATAGAAAAAGCTTCTTCCCATTGTTTTTTAGAAAAACTACTACCTAAACTTTCCAGAAACTCTGCTAATGTTTCTCTTGCGATATATTCGTTCAAAGCTTCCATTAAGTAATTTTCACTATTTGGTGGTGTATATGTAAAACCTTTTTTAGCTCGTAGATGCCATATCTCATGCCAGAAAGCCCTTATTGCATATTTTTCCTCTTTAGCTAAAGTTTTTCCGTACTTAAGTTTTAATAAAGCAGATTTTAGTTGTTGTAAAGCATTGAATTTTTCTTTTGTATAATACAAAAACAACAGCCTTTTTGATATTTCCGTTGCCATAAAAACAGCCTTATCTTTTATATCAATTGGGGTTACAAAAATTGCCTTAACACCATAAGGAAACCACTCAGGCCTTATCTCAGCTAAGAAATCTATAAACTCAGCTACGTGTTCATCTTTAGAAAAGTCTAAATGCTTGATTTTTTCGTGCCACAAAAGATTTTTAACTTCTTTATCTTCTGGCAATTTCATAGAAGGATAAAGTCGCTGATAGGTCTTTCTGATTTCTTCATCAATACCATACTGTTTAGCTCTTTCCCACATTTTTTCACTCATTTGAAAAACAAATCCTGCTTGTAAATGAGGAAAGTTTCCAAAGCCTTCTTGAGGAGCGGGCATAGGAGGTAATTTTTCAGTTAATTTTAAACCGTGCCATTTTATTTCATACTTTGTAATTGCACGCACGGTAGATCTGCAACCATGGTGAAGAGGAGGCCAATTGCTTGCCCAGAAAGGATCCCCTTTAGGCCTAATAATACCACTTCTTGCCCGACAAATTGGACTCTGCCTTGCATCTCTTATTCCAACAAATTCAAGATACTCAACCGTTTCAGATTTTTGTATTTGATATGCTCGCCCTGCATTGTAAGCCCTTTGAATGTTATTTCTAAAAACAGTTTCCCAATACCAGGGATTACTTTTATGAAAACCAGCTTGACGAAGTAATTCGTCTTTTCCTGCAGTCTCCCAAAATTGTCTAAAGGTTTTCCCTTCTTGCTTAGCTTTTGCCAAATGCTGTTTAGCCCTCTCTATAGCATCAAGTTCTGTAAGTCTTGCAACCGTAAAGGCATGAAGTCTAAAGTTTTTATCAAGCTTTTCCCACTCTTCTTTAGTGACAGGGATTTGGCTTAAGAGGTATCGTTCTGCGGTCTCAAAAGGCACAGGTTCAGGAATGATTTCAGCCTCAAGGGGATCTGTAAAGGTGATTTCAATGTCTTTTGCAAGATGATCTATACCAAGAGCAAAGGCGGTAAGTAGAGCTTCACGGAAGTATTTTGCTATTTCTTTAGTGACTTGGTCTGCCTTTTTAAGTTTTTTAGTGTAACGATTATACCAGCGGGCAAGTTCTTCAGGGGTTTCAAAATTAAAAAGCTGTTTTTCTATGATAGAAAGAATAGTTTCAAAGTAAGTATCAGCAATGGCATCAAGTTCTTTTCCTTTTATGAGTTCTTGAATAAGATGCGGAGGAACTTCCTCGTAGGTTTCTTGAGTTTTTTTTTATCCTCATCTGCAAGTTCAACAGTCATCATATCCGACAACCCCACAAGACCAGCACCTTTGGAGGCAACCTTAGAAGAGACAAAAGCATCTTCAGGATTTTCTGGTTCAGGAAGATTGTATTCACGATAAAGGACTTTACGAGAAAGAGGAATTCCATGTTCAAGAGCAATTTTAATCGTTTCAAGGTCAGCATAAGTATTAATGTCAAAGTAAAGATAACAAGGTGGAGCATTTTTGCCATAATTGAGTTCTACCAGCCATTTTATGATGGTTTCATTCAAAGTGCTTTCTAATTCAATTAAGTCGTTATTGACGAATTCTTCAAAGATTTCCTCATGCACTTCAGCCTGTGCTCTTGTGCCGTAGCGTGCTTCAGCGGTAGCAAGACTCTGTCCTGTTATGGCATAACTAATTTGGTTGTCGCATTCTTTGATCAGCACTTCAAATTCAGATAAAGCTCCTTTTGCTTCTACGACCTTCACATCTTTAACATTCCCCAGTGCCAAAGCTGCATCGCTTTGAATGTTTGCAAGGGCCTGAGCTAAATACATAGCCCTTTCTTGAGCTCTGACTTCATCATCTGTTTCAAAGAGTGCAAGCACTGTAGGGACACCAAATTTTTCTGCAGTAACCATCCAAAACCGCCAACCCGCCTGTTTAAACACCCAGGGCCAGTAGCACTGTTTAAGCACAGAAGAACCATAAGGATTTTCTCCAAAGCTTCCTTTTCTATGCACTATAAATTTATAAGGCATATCAAGTAACTTTCTTTCTCCGTCTTGTATAAGATAGAGATTCCCCTGGTAGTCAAAATAAAATCTTTCAGGATCTCGCAAGATAAATCTATCTGGCTTATAAAGACCGTCTTCAATTTTCCAGATGACTTCTACTACAGCAAAACCAAACTCAAGACAAGACAAAAGAGCCCTACTTAGTTTATATAGATGAGGGTCAATGAGTGAATACACAAGTTCTTCAACTTTTTTATCTTCACTTTCAAGGTAATAGTAGCGAGAAAGAGCTTTTGCTTTCCTCAGCTCAAGAATTGAGAAGATCCGTGGGTCAAGGAGCATTCTTTTATAAACAGTAAGAGTCTCCCCTTTTTCTTGCAGGATTTCATCAGGATTAGGCATGTAAGACAAAAACTGGGCAAGCTTGGTACTAAAGGGGCTTGCTATTTCAGAAACTAAAACCTCTTCATTTACACGATTATGCTTTTCCATATAGCCTCCTTAGGGAAAGATATCCCTTTGGTTATTGCTACTGCTTCTCTTGTCACATGCAAGGGATAGACTTGAGGCTCAAGCTGTTTCTTTTCAATAAGTTCAGAAACGCACATCTCAAGTGCATCAGGTAAGTCGTCGTGCCCTTTGGGAAACTCTTCAAGCTGTTGAAGAAGGAGTTCTTGTCCTTTCTCTTTAAAAAGGATAAGCCCTGATTCAATAAGAGGGGAAAGTTTACTTATTCGCATTTCTTTGTTTGTAGTATGTTTAATGCCTTTCACAGGTAAGATAAGGCCTTCCTTTGATGCTTCTCTTACAAGCTGATTTTTGTAAATTTCCTGAAAAGTTTGAGTTTCAAATATAATTTTTTCAGGTTTATAGAGCCTAAACTTTTCTATGATTTTGGCAATAAGTTTTAAATCACTAATTCTTTCCCCGTAGGCATCAAGAACATAGATTTGACCTGACTCTGTTATTCCTGCAACCACAATTGCTGAATAGTCTCCTGTCGCTTTACCTGTCGCAGGGTCAACCGCCATAACAACTTTTTTAAAACTTACTCTTGCAAGATCTGTTGTGCTGTAAAACTGAAACCACTCTTTTTTAAATTTACGGGCTTCCTCAGGAATAGGCTCATTTTCCCATTCAGTTGCAAAGACATAGCTTCCAAGCTGTTCTTTCTTTTTAAGAATATCCTCTAAGCTCCATCTCTCAGGCCAGAGGGGGGTTCCTTCTGGGGTAAGCACGCTAAACCTTAAGCCCACCCAGCCGTGTAGTTGCTTGTTTTCAATCTCCGCAAAAAGCCTGCTTGGAAGATCATCAGGATGTAAAATTGTGTTTACAACAACAATCATTGCCCCTTTGCCAAGGTTCATAACTACTCTTTTGAACCATTTGTAGAGGGAATCTCTCAGGCTTGGGGAGTTTACATCTTTTTCTTTCAAAAGGTCGTCACAAATTATATGAGTAGGCCTTAAAAATTTCTCTTTTACTCCTCTTAAGGCCTCTCCTGCACCGTAGCCTGCGATAGCATTGCCATTTACAAGAACTATCTTTTTCTTGCTCCAGGTATCAGTTTTTAAATCCCCAAAGTCTTCTAAAATCCTCTCATTCTGTTCAAGCTCAAACTTGATACTACTTATGACTTCTTTTGCTTTCTCAGCAGAAGCAGCCAAAATAACCACAAAAACTTTCTCTTTAGTTAAAGCAAGCCATAAAGGAAAGGCCTGGGTCATACGTGTAGTCTTGCCATGGTCCCTCGGCTCTATATCAAGGAGACCCTCTAAATGCAAGTTTTCTTGCAAATAGGCATGATATTGTGGCTTTATAAAACGTTTTAATGCTTGTATGTGCTCTTTTGTCAAAGCCCTTTTGTTGATTATGTCTAAGATAATTTTTTGATACTCTGCAATAGGAACGCTAAAAGCATGAGGAAGATAAGTCTTGCAGAAAAAAGCAAAATCCGCTTTAGCTTTTTCTATGCGTTGATATTTTTCAAGGTCTTTACTTAGAAGCTCACCTAAAATCATTTTTCAGGGGCCTGCAAATTTTGCACTATTTGTAATAAACGTTCCTTTAAATCAGGATACTTCTCAAGCTCTTTTTGCAGTGAAAGCATTATCTGACGCTTAGCATCTTCAAAGCCCTTATTGTATTCAAGCTTAAACTTTGCTATCTTTAGCTGTGCATCAGTAAGTTGCTTTACCACCCCAACAAAATCATACGGGTCTTCAAACTCTATCTCTTCAATACTTTTTGTGAATTCAAAAACTTTCGAAGCCAAAAGGCTTGTGACAAGCTCTAAAATATCAAGCTGTGGATTTTCTCTAACCGCATCAATAAGAGCCTTTACTTCATAGAAAGTCTTTTGATATAGTTCCTTCATCTCATTAAGAGACTGTACCTTTCGCCTAATGGATTCCCTTGATATGTCATAACCTTCAGAACGAAATATAGCTTCTATTTCACGCAAAGTTTTTCCTTGCTCGTATAGCTCTACAGTTCTTGCCAATAACCCGTATAAGTCTACCTTAGATCTTCTACCCATTTCTTCTATTGATTCTCATCGTCAAATGGTATGTTATCGTCTTTCAAAAGACCCTCAACCAAGTCCACACCGCGGTGAGTAAGTTTATAAAAAGTTTTCATACCTATCCGCGGGATCTCTTTCTCAAGTTTTTCCACATATCCCTTATCAATCAGATATTGTAATGTTTTTTTTATATATACATCACGAAAATCTTTGTAAAATACATATAATATGTCCATTTCTAAAACATAATGTGGATAAACTTTATATAAAAATTCAAGTATTAAAGACCGCAAAGATACTCTATTTTTCATATCTCCTCTTTCCTCTTGCATTCTGTTTCAAATTTTCCTTTTAGATAGTAAAACTCATTACGAAGTTTTTCTATTTTTTCACTAAGAGACTTCAAATCTCCCCGCCATCCGGAAATATCAGCAAATAAATCCGTTTTTCTTACATATTCCTCTTCAAAATTTTCAATTTTGTTTTCTATCTTTTCAATTCGTGCATTAATAAATTGAAAAAGTTCAGAGATTCTCTTCTCAAGTCTGATAATGAGATAAGTGATAAAAACGCTGATAGCCAAAAAACCACCTTTCTCTAAAAAGGAAATTAGCGAAATCTCCATTATCCTAATATTATACGCAGCACAGCTAAGAAATAAGCAAAATTTGCTAAAAGAAACGGAAAAATAAAAAAGATTTTACAAGTTTTTTTTGATCACTTTTAAGCGAAAACGTTTTTTTGGCTGAAATGGTTGATATTCAACGTATAAGGAATGATTTTCTCTTAAAAAATTTTCAAGCTCCTTTTGGGATACTCTCCAAGCCCCTCTAATCTTATAAGCTCCAAGCCTTCCTTCCGCTATGAGCCTGTAGACAGTATGATAACTTACGTTCAAGATTTTAGCTACTTCTTTTAAGTCTAACAATTCAAACCTCCTTATATTATATATAGTGGAGAACTGGTAACCACTTATATATATAAAGAGATAGTAATCATTTTTTTTCGTTTAAAAGCTCTTCGAATAGCTTAAAAGGTAGAACAATAAGCGGGTCCTTGCGGTCAGCCTTGACAATTAGTAAATCAACCTTTTCAAGCCAGGCGTAGAATTGTTTAAACCCTTGAGCTCTTGCCTTGACCTCTATATGTAGTTCTCTATCTTTGAGGAAAAGAACAAGATCTCCTTTGAAAGCTCGAGCATTTCCTGAGCAAGGGACCCGCTCGCAGGGCCCAAGTTTTCTGAGCAGATCCCTTATTTGATATTCTACTCGTTTCCCTTTCCTAAGGGAATTTTTCATCTCCCAGCTTTACTAGGCTTGTCATTGCTTAGCCTCTACCTAACAGATTTGTGCAGTGGTTCACTCAACATAGCCTTAACTAGGCTTGGCACTGCTCTGCTCTGCTTTTATAAAAGCAATGCTCCGCCCCTTTTGGCACAGCAATGCGTTTGCTATCTTTCAGCCAAACAAGACATCACTTTGCTTTGCCTTAACGTTTGCTCAGGTATCCTATTTATTTCTTGCTCTGTCTGTTCGTTATGAGCTTTCAAAGCACTAATGTCTGTAAATTTTTGTAGAGGCTCAGGGATAATATCAGCTGGATGAACCACAATAAGGTGTGGTCGCAACTTGTCAGGAGTTAGTTTGAAATGAGGGCTAAAAGTAAGATACATATGAGTTTCTTCCTTTTTGATCCCCTTCCAGAAACACCAAGCTAACACTTGATCTAAGATAGGATATTGTCGGTTGCGTCGGTAGTATTCATCTATGTATTCTTGTATTGTCTCTCTCAAAAATTGTTCTTTTGCATCTTCTATATATGTATTTTCTATTAGCTCATCTAAATCATCTTCAGAAGGTGGGGAACCCGGGGAACTGGGGAAGTCAGAACTGGCAAGGGTTTCAGAGGTTTCATCATTTTTTAGGGTAAGTGGGGAACTGGGGAAGTCAGAACTATCAAGGGTTTCGCCCGAAAGCTTTGACTGGTCTAAGTTCCCCAGTTTCCCGACTTCCCCACCTTTTTCATTTTGATAATTTTGATAAAGGGTTGAGTGGAAAACTGGGGAACCCGGGGAACTGGGGAAGTCAGAATTGATGCGGGCTTCGCCCGAAAGCCTCGTCATTCCTGACTTCCCCACTTCCCCGACTTCCCCGGGTTCCCCGACTTCACCACCTTTTTTGGATCCATTATTGTTATATTGTGGAGAATCTCCCCACATCTCTGAAAGCCTTGTCATTTCTAAGTTCCCCAGTTCCCCGACTTCCCCGACTTCCCCGACTTCCCCACGGGTTCCATTTTTAATCTTATAAACAAGTTGATTGAATAGAGAGTCGTAGCTGACATACCAAAACTTCCTTTCAAATTTTTCAAGTAGCCTGACAGATTGATTGCGTCCCCAACCTTTAGCGGTTAACTCGTTAACAAGCTGGTATTTGTTTGGGCTTCTTCCTTTCATCTGTTCGAAGTTTTTTATAGCCTCATGAACAGCTTGAATGAATTGCTTTTCTTCTGTGCTCAAGGGTTCAGCTTCCTCAACAAGGCTCCAGTTTGCAAAATTAATTTTGAAGCCGAATTTAGACTTTGTAGGTATACGAGGTTTGATGTTAGTTAGACTTATTGTAATTTCATCTTTGTTATCATCTTTTTTCTCAATGTAATAAGCAACATCAGCACGGTCTAAGAACTCGGTCGCACCTTTCACGCGATCTCTAAGGTTCCTTTCGTCTTGTGCCAAAGCCTTATTGACATGGTGTAAGATGATGATTGTTTTTTCTCCATCAAGGAGATATCTTCTAAATAAAGCCATAATATTTTCAGCAACTTCTCCTTTATTTATATCACATGGTCCTACAAAGGCCCTCAGGGTATCAATAATCACAAGAATTTTTCCTTGGACAACAGAGCTTTCTAAAAACAACTTCTGAAACTTTTGAGCGGTCTCTATTTCTCTCCCTTTGAAGTAGAAGAGTTTGCCTTGATACTTTTGCACGAGTTCGTGAATACGTCTCTGAACATGCACAGAGACAGGGTTATCTGCGTCAAAATATAGAAGCTTCTCTATTGCTCCCTTTTCTAAAAGGTGAAGGCCCAGGGCAAGGGCAAGAGCCGATTTGCCCTGGGAAGGGGGAGCAACAAAGAGGTTGATTGTGCCTTTTGCGATGAAGTCAGGATATAGCCACTCAAATTGATAATCAAAGTCTTCAGGTTTTGCAGCTTTTGCGAGGAATCTCTCTTGAGCAAGCTCTACAGTATTTTCTTCAATCAAGTTAAACTGCTCAATTTTAGCGACTTCTTGACTGAGCCAGAGAAGTTCATTGTATCCTATTTCTCTGTTTTTCAAAATATCCATTAACGCCTGTTTCTTTTTCTTTTTCCAGTCGTCTACAATTTCAAGCCCTATGCGTTTGAATAACTCATAGAAGGGGACCGCCTCCATGTAATAGATATGAGCTATTATGTGGGGCCTTAATTTACCTTGGTCGTATTTTTCAAGTGGCCCTTGGACTACTGCGTAGTCAAGAAATTTTTCCTTGTCTGTAAGGGCCCACTCCGATGATGCACGAAGGATGTCAAGAATGGCTCTTTGTTGAGTATCTTCAAATGCGTCGTCTGGGATATTTTTGAGAATTTCGATTGTGCGTTTTTTTGTATATATAGAAACTTCATCCGATTGAAGTATTTGAAAAGCGAAACTTAAGAATTGTTCATGCTTAGTTTTAGGGCGATCAAATGCTGAAATTTCTCTCAATTCCTGTTTTTTTTGTTTTTTGACTTGCTCTCTCTTCATACTTGCTCCCCCTTAGCAGTAATATTTACAGCGTGTTTGTGAATAGCTTTCTTGAATTCTACTGCTTCCTTAATTAGCAGATCTATTGCATTTTCTATATGTAAGGCCTCCTCATATGTAATTTCTTTGTCTTGCAGAGCCTCACGGAAAAGAGAGGTAATTTGTCCTAAAGCTGAAGGGATATCGAGCAGTTCTTGCATAGGATCTTTTACTTCTTCTATGTAAAGATCTTTAATTTCAACCTTAAGAGGTCTTGCAAGGAATTTTATTGCTTGTAAAGCAAGCTCTCTGTAACCAAGCGTTACAAGATCTTCTAAGAGGACTTGAAGTTTTTCAAGAGGGCTTGCGGTAGCACTTTCCCTTAACCGAGGATCCATGCACCAAGTTGCGATTTTCACTGAGTTTCTGTAGCCGAAGAGCTTGAGAAGATATTCGTATCCTAAGATTTCCCTACATGCATGCCAAAACTGCCAAGGATAAAG
>JAWBPV010000051.1:0-9119 GCA_039000425.1 Candidatus Aenigmatarchaeota archaeon | reverse complement strand
GCGTCCTTTAGCCACACTATTTCTAATTTTTTCTGCATTAAATAAGGAGCCGGTTATCTCAGCCAAAATGTCTGTATCTATAACAAGCGATTTTGTTAAAACTATTAAATCGAATGCCCTCATAAGTCTCTTAATCTCATCTGAATGAAATATGGGTCCTGGGATGAGCACTAATGGGAGACCACTCTTTTTAACCTTCATAATAGTATCTATTGAGGGGTTAGGGATGCGGCAAGCATATATTCTGAAGGGCTCTATATTTGCGATTCTCGCCATCTCAGAGCAGAATTTTTCTAAGATTAAATCAGTATTCATAGTTAGGGAAGATAGGACAATGATTATTCGCCCTTCTTCAGCGAGTTTGCCGAGGTTCAGCTTGAATATGTCAACGCTTTTCCTGCCAAGAGGATCAACATATACCACATCATCTATTCTTTTTTTAGGAATGCTGGAAAGGATAAGCTTGTCCACCCTGATTGGTCTACCATTATATGTGATTAAAAGGAAACCCCTACCACAAATTATGTCCTGCAGCATCAAGCTAGTCAAAAAGAGGAATTCACTGGTTGGCCCATCAATAAGAACATTTATACCACCTATCAATTCATAGCCGATATATTTCTGGTAATGCAGATCCATACCAAAAAATAGGATTTTTTCTTCAGCCCTGGGCCTACTCATAAGGTGCTGAATAAACCTTTCATGTAACAAACGCTTAATTAAGTCCAAATCCCCTCAACAAACTCTAAATTATGATTATATTTAAATTTTTCCTCAAAAATAGTTTATTTTTTGAAAAAAGGGAAAATATGGGCTCGAAACGAAAATTAAAATCTAACCCCCGGCGCCAAATTATAAAACCCGCGTAGCCTCCGAGGATGTCCTCAGTTTTCTCTGGTGGTGTAGGAAGAGAGGTTATAGGGAATCAACTATTGATGGGTTTAGTAGAGCTCTCAGGCATCTGTTGAGGTATGTGAACATTAACAACCCTGAGGAAGTCTTAGATTTTATCGCTAAGAAGCAGGTTTCTGAGGCGAGGAAAGAGGTTCTCGTAAACTGCTATGAAAACTATTGTAAGTGGAAGGGCTTATCCTTCACCAAACCTAGATACCGAAGAGTCAAAAAGCTTCCATTCATACCTTTAGAGAACGAGGTAGATATGTTGATTTCAGCTCTGCCAAGAAAGATTTCAGTTTTCTGCCAGCTAATCAAGGAGACAGGAGCTAGACCCGGTGAAGCATGGAATCTAAGATGGACTGATATCAACCCAAATAATAATACGATAATTATTAATAGCCCGGAAAAGAATTCCAATCCAAGGATTATAAGAGCCTCCAGCCAGCTAATCTCTAGGCTTCTAAGTCTTCCGAGAAGAACAGAATGGATTTTTAAGCCTAATCCAAAAGCTAAACTTAAGACGCTGACTAGAAAGTTTCAGAGATATCGAGAAAAGATAAGCAGTGAGCTATGCGATCCTAGACTTCAAAAGATATCATTTTTAACATTAAGACATTTTAAGGCGACTATGGAATACTATAAAACAAAGGATATTCTTCATGTTAAACAGTTACTAGGTCATGTTAGTATTCAAAGCACATTAGTTTATACACATCTAATAAACTTTGAAAATAATGAATGGGTCTGCAAAGTTGCAAAGACTCTTGAAGAAGTATGCAAGCTCATAGAAGACGGCTTTGAATATGTTTGCGACTTTGACGGTGTCAAAATTTTCAGAAAGCGTAAATAAATCTTCTACTCTTTTTTATTTGTTTCATAAATTTCAAAGAAAGGCTTTGTTATAAGTGAAAAATCTGTTTTCCGTTTTTAGTTATTTTCGGAAGAGGGGTTTGGGAAATTGGGCTTTTCTTTTGGATCTTTCATTGAATGTAATGGATGTAACATAGTTTTAAGAATATAGAACTACGGCTATTTGTGAAATGTGATAAATTTAACGCTGACTGTTATTTTTGTTCTTTAATTTTCTTTATGATTTCTAGGTCTTTCATGATTTCGTTTAGGTCTAGCTTTTTGATGCGATGCAAGATAACGTAAAGAAAGCGTTGTTCTTCATCAGTGTAGGGTTTTAGGTTTAAGTATGCTTCGAGAACCTTTCTTTCCCTCTCAGTTAGCAGCCTAGTTCTAACAATATCGCTCATTCTCCTATATGATTTTATGTTCCTTGAATGCTTCGAGGACATCGTATAGCGCTACTGTATCGTAGATTTCGGTTGTCTTTATTGAGGCGTGACCTAATATTGTCTGTATTATTCTTAATGGTACTCCTTTACGTCTTAGTAGGGTTGCGCATGTATGCCTCAACATATGTGGATGAACCCTCTCAGGGTTAGGGATACCAGCTTTCCTAGCATACTTCTTGATCAGATTTCTAACCTGCCTATCCGTAATATTGAATAGATGGTCTTCAGGCTTCAACCCATTCTCCCTAATGTAGCGCTTAAGGTTAGATTCAAACCGACTGAAAACCCTAAGCCACTTAGAGAGAAGGGGAACATACCTAACTTTCCCCTCTCTGCCCCTACCCTTCCTCTGCCTAGTCTTACCATGAACCGTGAAGATCACGGGTTCACTATCAAAGTCAATGTCCATAACCCTAATAGCATATTTACCGCAAACCTCACTAACCCTAAAACCATGAGCCAGAAAACATAGGATAAGGCGATCCCTAAGCTTAATTGGAGCCCTTATTAAATCTTCAAATTCCTTCTCAGTTAATACTTTAGGAGCTCCGTTCACTCTTTTAACCTCCAGCAATATTCTCGACTAGGAGCCAGCCGCTTTCTAAACATTCTTGAAGATGTCTTTCACAAACAGGGAAAATTTTCCCTGAGTTAGGGCTCCTAAGAAAACCTACAGCCCCTTTAGTGCATGTATGGATGAAACACTTGGGTTTAAGATTTTCCTCTTTAACTTTTTCTTCCTCACTATTGATTTGAGTTTGATGGGACAAGACATAAGCTATTAACAGATAACGGATAAAATCGCTAAAGCTTTTAACACCTAATTCCTGTCTGGCAATCTTCATAACGGCATCAGGAAGCGAAGCGGGAAGATTAACAGACCTAACAACATGAGGTTCATTCAAAAAATGTAGGACAATTTCGGAGAGGGAAGAATCTCTTTCTTTTATTAATTTATTTAATAATTTAATAAGAGGTTTTGAGATAGCGTTTTCGTAAAAATGTCCTACATTTTCAGATCTAATTTTCTCCTCTTTTTGCCCGCTCATTCAAAATTTTCCTCCTTAAGCCCTTCTCTAAGATAGAAGCGTACAATTTCAGAGACAGAGCGATTAGTTAATGCTGCTTTCCTCCGTAACAATGCATATATGCGAGGTTCTAGTCGGACTCTAATAACTACGTCTTTTCTTTCATCTCCCCTTTTTACCAAAAATACATCTCCTCCTTAATGGAATCATTAAAAGCCCTGAGAATTCTTTCTCGAAGCGCTTTTATCCAATCTTCAAATTTCTTTCTCTCTTCAACCTTTATCTTTTCAATCTCAGAATCATTAAGGAAGTTGTTGGAGATTCTCGTAAAGAGCAATCTAAGTCTAACATTCATGAAAACTAGAGATTCTCTACAATAGAGATCCAACAAATTTAACAAATTCTTAACTTTATCTCCATTAACATAGGCAACTTCAAAGTGGTAATCATCAGATTCTAAGCCCCAATCCCAATCGATTCCCTGTTTAAGCCCTAACTCTCCAGCAAGCAACGATATTAGAGCAATATCATCGCTATGTAAACCGCCAAAACAAAAACTCCAACCTTTAAGCCTCAACCTCTTACCTCTACAGGCTTGAGCCTCAACCTTCATGCAAGCTAAATGAAGAGACTCATCATTAATTGATTGAGGAAAACCTTGAGAATATAAAGAGAGCCAAAATTCTCGTTTCAAATTATTCAATTTACATCAGCTCCCATAAACCAGTCTTTTCATCTATGAAACGGGCTAAGAATTGTCTGAGCCTTGATATCTCATATTGAGGGAAAATTATCCAACCCCACTCAAACCAATCAGAAGGATCTATAACATAATAAGAAGGCTTCTCTACATGAAAATCTCCTTTGATAGCTATCCTAAGCTGATACGGTCTATTCTCCTCTAAAATTATAGAAACCCTTGCCTCCGGCTTTTCACCCTTAACGAACGGAGAAAACCTATCGCTAATAACGTATACTGGGTCAACTGGATGTAAAGAATCACCCTTAAATAGAAAGGCTGCGCTATCTAAGCGGAATATGTCTCGAATAACATGATTCGCATACTTGGGCTTTTTCATGAGCCCTCCCGTTTCTTTTAACTTCTCAAGCCAGCTTGCCTAACTAGTTCACTTTTTGAAATCTCCTCAAGATATCTGAGAACAGCAGTTCTATAGAAACCGCTTTTACTGATTCCTAGCTTTTTTCTATAATTATCCACGAGATCATCTAATTCAAGAGGAATCCAAACAGAGATTCTTTTACCCTCTTTCAAGTTTACCACCTTTCTTAAGTTTAGTACTAAACCTAAAAATATGATAGAAATGCTTATTAATAAGTTTTGTGGTAAACTTAGGTTAAGTGGTAATCATGTCTTATGAAGTTCTTCCGCAAGAGCAGGAGCATCTGAGAAAACTCATGGAAGTGAGGAAACAATTACTCTTAGGACCTAAAACATGGAGCGAACTTATTGCTAACTTACAAATGAGTAAACCAACATTATCTAAATGCTTAATTGAACTCCAAAAAAGAGGAGAGATCCAAAAAATTGGAATCATAGAGGGAGATAAATCAAAAGTTGTCTATCAACTTGTTGATCCCTTAGTAAAAAAAGTTTATGAAATGTTTGAGGAAACTCAAAACCGACTAATCCCATCAAAAATTAAAGAAGAACTGGACATTGAGCAGGAGATGATTAGATGGTTTTATAATGATATATGGATGTTCATGCATTTTGCAAGAAAAATTACACAACTCAAAAGCGAATTACCAGAAAAGAAAGCTCAGCAATATATAAGGGAATGGATAGCTTTAGCAGCGCATATAACCTCAGTTGGTATAAAAAATTCGCTTAAGTGGATAGCGGAGAAAGGAGAAAAATCGTGGATAGATATTTTTGGTAAATATGAAGATGAACCAGAACAAATTATTGAAGCATTATGGAAATATGCAGAAAAATTGAGAGAATCAAGAGAGAAAGAAGAAATGGAAATTAAAAGTTGAAAATGGATGATAAAAATGAGCAAAAATAGATTATTAATCATCAATAATAAGGTAAGCCAGGAAGATTTACTCGAACCATTTAAGGGAAATATTTCTCCAAATATTGATCCTTTAGAAGCAAAAATGTATGATGTTATTGCTGTTTATGATGCTCCATCGTATTTGCCCTTTTGGTATAAGTATCTTAAGAGAATCGGTTTTAAGTTTAAGTATCATATTGCAGTTTACTTTGACCCGCTTAATGAGTTTGGAAAATATAACTTACTCTCATCTCATATTGGTATTTTATTAGTCTCCAATAATTCTTTTGATCCAAATAAGGTAAGGGTTCCCCATAAATATTGCAAGTTCTGTGGAAATACTCTAAAGGATTGGGGTGGAAAGACGCACCTAATGCATCCGGAAGGATCTCTCATTTCAGACGTTTGGAAGGACTTTAACTTAACTTACAAAGATATAGTAAATCAAAGATGCCCTGAACTTGCAATAGAGAGATTGAAAAAGATGTTTGAAAGGGCGGAAATAATTGAAGGGAAGAGATCAATATTTAGAGAGAAAGAGAATGATGAAGCAGATGAAAAAATCAACGAAATACCTGAATTATTTAAGAATAAAGTAATTGAAGGGGACGCTACTGAAGTATTAAAACAATTTCCAAATAATTGTTTTGACACAGTATTTATTGATCCACCCTATAACCTTGGAAAGCAATATCTTAGTTATGAAGATGAAAGAAAAGACTATGTTAGTTGGTCACTCAAATGGTTAAAAGAGTGTTTTCGTGTTATGGAACCTAATGGCAGTTTGTTTCTCTTGAACATTCCAAAATGGGCACATGAAATCTTAATTGAGTTACTTCCTAACTACTATCTAATAAGGTGGATTGTTTGGGATGAACCTGCTGAACCTAGAGGAAAATTAATTCCAGCTCATTATGCACTTTTATGGCTTTCAAAATCAAAAAATGTTAAAACATATCCGCTGAAAAACGATCAAGATTCAGCAGAATTCTGTTTAAGAATAAATTGCGTTAAAGTTAGGAGAAGTATCGGCATAAAAGATAAAATAAGCGTTAGAGATGTGAGATGGGATATTCATAGGATTAAACATCGGCATAAGCGTTTTAAATTCCATCCAGTCCAGCTCCCTGAAAAACTTTTAAAATTCATAATTGAACTTACAACAAATAAGGGGGATGCTGTGCTAGATCCAATGGTTGGTACTGGAACGACCGTAGCTGTGGCGAAAAAATTAGGGAGAATATTTTCGGGCATAGATATTGATCCAACATATGTAGAAATAACTAGAAAGAGATTGGAGGGAAAACTTGATGGAATTTTGGAGGAGCCAGGCAACAATTTTAGGGATAAGAAATTTAGGCTAACTAAAAAATGGATACAAATCGAGATGGAAAAATTAGCTAGAAAAATCGGACGATTGCCTACAGTAGAAGATGCAAGCAGTTACCTTGGAGTGGAAAAAACATTTTTATTAACAATTTTTCCAAATTGGAGCAAAGCTCTGAAATTGGCGAAAATAAAACTAGAAATTGAGAAGAAAAGTGAGAGATTAGATAAATATATTAGTTAGTAGGAATCAATTAGAAATTTTGATGAGAATTGTGGCATAAAATGCAATCCTCCGAGAGCCTTAAAAGAGATTATATAAGTAAAAACACATTCCTGCTTTCTCCTTCTTTAGTAAGAGAATATTTGATTAGAATGGGTCTCCTTGAAGAGAAGAGAGAAAAACCTGAGGAGGAGAGTAAGACTTTAAAGGAAGATATCAATGCGTTCCTACACTACATAAGTCAAAACCCTTCAAAAGAGGACTTTTTAAAAGTTTTGGCAAATAATCCAAAATTCATTGATTTATTTGCAACATTATTTTTGGAATCTTATGAGTTACTTTCTCGGGTTCTCACTCTAATTGACATTTATTATGCTGAGAGAAAAATAAAGGATAATGAATTAATAAAATGTGTAAATAGTGCAAGAGTTGATGGTTTAAAATCTCTCCCAAAAACAAGCATTGAACTTAAAGGCAAAATAATAGAAAAGAAATCTTTAAGGCTGTTACTAGCCTATCTCTTCTATAGAATGTTTTATGAGGACTTCGGAAAATATTTTTTAGACAATATCTGTAATGGAGAATTTAAAGAATTTCTTGCAAAATCTCTTTCCCAGTTTTGTGAAAGAGCTCACATCATAAAAGAAATCATTGAAACATGCAAAACAAATTTTGAAATGAAAACATTAGTTGAAATCCTAACTATAATATATTTGTCTGAAAGCAGGGGTGCTAGAAAAGCGAAAGAAGGAATAGAATACCAAGAAGTATTAAAAGAGGTGCTTGATTTTCATGGAATCCCACATGAAATGGAAATAGAAGAAGAAGGCGAAGAAGAAATGACTAGGAATTGGGATCTTTATATTCCCAGTAAATCTAGTCCTAGAATAGTTATAGAGGTAATGTATTCGATTACAACTTCTAGTGGCATGACAAATAAACGGAAAGTAATAATAGATGAGGCGGAAAAAGGAGGGGAGAGAAAAATTTTCGTTTTAATGGATGGCGCCGGATGGGTTGCAAGATGGAGTGATGCGCGTAAAATTCTTGGATCTAATGTTTTCACCTTTACTTTTCATAAAGAAAGTCTCTCCAAGGCTTTAGAAAAGATTAAGGAGATTCTTAATCAGAGATAAATGAAGTATTGAGGTATGAAAAGTAATAAAAATACAATACTTAAGATAATTATATCATGAGTAAGAAAGAAGAACCAGGAGCCGCGTGGGTTCAAATCCCACCCCCGGCGCCACACCTTTATTTTCCTTGAATACTGCCAAAAGGAAAAAGGTAAATTGCATAATTATCCCTAAGACTGAAACTTATATAATTGGCATCTGGCTAATTAATCGTGTATTGAGATCTAAGGGTCATCCTCTAAATCGTAGAATATCGCTTCTAACCTCTCGATTTCTTTAGGGTAAGGGTTCTCCTATCTTTGTGGCTAATTTAACTTAAAGTTTTGTTATAGGTCTTCTGTGTAGGGGCAGCAGTGCAGGTGTTTGAGGGATAGGACTTTAAATGCTTCGGCATATGCTACGCCAATCTTCTTACCTAAGAGTCTAGAGTGTACTCTTAATGAACTTTCTGTCTCCCAGAATCTTTCCGGTGGGAATTGGCTCTTATGCGCTGCTACTGCCTTAATCTTCCTATCGATGTAATCCGTTATATCCACGTAAATGTTTGGTTTCCTCGTCCAGTAGAAAGCTATGAATGGGGTTACGTGTGGTCTCAGCCCGGCTCTAATATCGCTCGGGTTGACATGTGGGAACATTGCAAAGAACGCGGCCTCAACGGCGAGTATTCCCGTTGCCACATGGTCTGGGTGGGCCTCATATGTTAGCCATGGATCATTGGTTAAGACTATGTGCGGCTGGATCTCCCTTATCACCGTTATAAGCCTATTTCTGGCATCCATAGTTGGCCTGAGGGATGAGTCCCCATAATTCATCCATATAAGCCTCTTCACACCTAGAATCTTAGCGGCCTCCTCCTGCTCAGAGACCCTTATGGACGTTATCTTCTCAGGGTAGGTCTCAGGGTCGAATGTTCCGATGCTCCCATCCGTCATTGTGACATATGTAATATCGCATCCCCCCTCAACTAGCCTTGCTATTAGGCCTCCAGCGGCCAGATCCGTATCGTCGGGATGGGGTTGTATGCATAGGACTCTCTGTGCAACCTCAAAGGCCCTATTTAGTCCGGTTGACTCAGCCCTAAGAATGGTCTTATAAGCCTCCTCATAATCCAAATCTTTGATATTCGCTTCCTCAAGGATCATGTGGGCACCTCGCAAGCCAAATGGTATGCACCACATAATATATTT
>JAWBPV010000050.1:0-9184 GCA_039000425.1 Candidatus Aenigmatarchaeota archaeon | reverse complement strand
TCTTTGAGATTTATTCATTAAAAACAAACAAATCAAACTTAAATGATAGCTTGGAAATAATTGCAAATATAACCGATAATATTTTTGTTAAAGAAGCTAATGCTTCTATAGTTTTTCCAAGTGGTATTGAAAAAAATGTATCAATGAAAAGAATTGGAAACAATTTATTTACATTTCAATTTTTAATAGATGATATTTCAACACAAATAAATGAAACAGGAAATTATTCAATAAGAATTTTTGCAACTGATTTGAACTCAACATTTAATACAGTTAATAGTAGTGAAAATAATTTCACAGCTTTTAATGAATATACCATAGAATTCATAACCCCCTTTAATGTTTTTAATAAAGGTGAAAATATTGTTTTTGTTGTTAGGGATGTTAATTCATTTAATGTTAACAATTCAAATATAACAATTTTATTAATAGACTCAGCAGGAAACATAACAAATCAAACAAGCATTATAAGTGAAAATGGTATTGCTGAATTCTTTTTAGATCCATTTTATACTCTACAAAGTTATTCATTAAATGTAACAGCTGAAAAGTATGGAAACATAGGTAATAACACGCTTTTGTTTTTGTTAACAAATTTACTTAAAATAAAAGTAATTGTTCCATCCGAAGGACTAACAATGCAACCAAAAACAACAATAAAAAGTACAGAAGGTCTTCCAAGGGCTAAAGTTTTTAACTATAGAGAAGATAAAGAAATAAAAGACGCTTTAGTTAATATTTTATGTTATGATATAAATTCAAAACTTGTTTTACATAATGAAACAGAATTTTATTACAATGCATGTAGTAGTGAAGCCTTAAATACATATAGCTTTGATGGTTGTATAGATAGATGCTATTCACCAAATGAATATGGAGCTGCTTTTAATATTACAATCAATGCAACAGATTATTTTAACAATTCCGGATTACATTTTGTTAATTTAAGGACAATAACTTTACAACCTGCTCCTTCTCCTTCTCCAGGAGTTTCTGCACCTACAGAAATTCCAATTTGTAAATGTGGTAGAGAAATTAAAAAAGGTTGTGGTATAAGTCCATGTAAGGCTTTTGAAATGTATTTTGAAAGATTGGATTGTAATCAATATTGCTTACCAAATCAAACATATTATTGTTCTTTTGCTCCAGAATGTAACATAACATTTTCCATACAATTTAAAGGTAATGAAACAAGGGCATTAATTGAAAGCGGAACAAATAGAACTTTAATAGCTACTATTACCAACAATGGTTATACATCTATTAAATTAACAATTAAATATTCATTTGATTGTATTTCTTGTGCTGTTTATGGAATAAAAGATAATTTAACAATAGAGCTTGGAGCGGGAGAAAAAAGAGATATACCTTTTATTGTTCACTCATTTTTAAATTCAACTGAAGGAGAATACAAGTTAATACTTTATGCATTTTCAGGTGAAATATTTGATTCAGAATCAATAGTAATAGAAATAAAGGAAAATAGTTTGATAAATGATTTAAGAAATTTTGAATCTAAATTAAAAAGCTTGAAAAAAATATATGAACAATATAAAAGCTTAGGGGTACCTATAACAAAAAACATAAATGAAATAGATGATGTTTTAAGCAATGCAAAAAATTCAGTAGTAAACAATGTTTTATTTGATTTGATTAGTTATAACAAAAAATTAAACCAAGAAATAAAAGAATTGGAAGAAGAAATTAACAAAAAGTATTGGATGTTTTTGTTGCTTAGTTATAAATATTTCATTATAGCTTTTTTCATAGCTTCATTCTTTTCAACATACTTAATAATTGAAGTAATAGTTCCATATATAAAGCTATCTAAAGAAATTGTTTCATTAACAAGCAAAGAAAAGGAATTAATAAATGCAAGGAAATCAGCAGAAGAACAATACTTCAAAAGAAAAATATCTGAAAAAGCTTTTTATGATATAATGGTAAAATACCAATCAGAAATATTAAAAGTTAGAGGTAGAATTAAGGATTTGATAGCTGTTAGAAGTAATTTATTAAGGGAAGCATTTAAAGCAAAAACATTTATTGATTTCTTGAAAAAAATGAGGATAAAGATAAAGTTTCGAAAGGGAAAGGTATAGTTTCTATTCCTAAGTTTTTTTCTATTTCTCTTGAGAATTCATAAACAAAGCCATGAACAACATAAACTTTTTTTGGATTAACTTCTATTATATAATCTAAAAGCTGATAAAAATCGCAGTGATCTGAAAATGGTAAAGCAGCTATTTCAAATTCTCTACTTAAAGCCCAACCTGTAAATATTATTGCATTTTTTCTACCAGAAAATTTTTTAATTAAAGATGAAGGTCTAACTGAAATATTTGTTTGCTCATTACTATATTTTAAATCTATTCCAAACTTTTTATAAATTTCACAATAAGTTTTTATTGATTTTGATACAAATGGTTCATAGTTCATGAGATTTAAAAGTTTTATTATATCTTGTGCTTTCCCAAGTTGATAACCAAGCAAATTTACATTTTCCTCCTTTAAAATTTTTTCTAAGCTATTAATTATTTCCTCTAAAGATGGAAATTTAAAAATAGGTAAACCATAAGTAGATTCTATTATTAAAATATCAGCATTTTTTGTTTGATATTTTTCAGCTGTTAATTCATTAGCTGTTTTAATATCTCCAGTATAAAGAATTGATAAACCATCTAGCTCTAAAAAAATTTGAGAAGAACCAAGTATGTGACCAGCTTTTAAGAACTCGACAGAAAAATCATCAAATTTTATTTTTTTGTTAAATTTAACAATGTTTGCTTTGAAGTTGGGATATTTAACTTTTATTAGTTCAAATGTTTCTTCTGTGCAAAAAGGCTCATTAATAATTAATTCTGGTAAATGGTCTTCATGTGCATGTGAAATAAAAGAAAATGATTCTGAAACTTTTGGATCAAGAAAGATTTTTTTATCATTAATTTTTATGCAAATGTTGTTTATTGCTAATATTTCACTCATTGAACAGCTCCTCCTCTTTTTTTAATTCATCATTCCAAACTTTGATATTTTTCACATCAGTTTCTGCTTCAACAAGTAAAAACTTTCCTTTCTCCTTTAAAGGAAAAATAAAAAAAGATTTTATTTCTTCTTTACTATTTTTCAAAATTATTTTTTGTTTATTTTCTTTTTTCTCGAAATTTTTCAAATCTCTATAGTCATAAATAACATAAAAACCTCTTTCAACAAGATTTCTAATTTCTAAATTTCCTTTTTTTGTCTTAGTTATTACTGATTCGGGAAAACCCATACTAAAATTTATAAATATTAGTTTTATATAAATTTATCTTAGCGATGAAATAGGAAGACAAGGCATCTGATTAATGAAGATGTGGGTACCTTTTGAGCAACTTGATGAGATTCTTAAGTGAACTCACTTAAGGATTGATATCGAGGTCGATGAAAGAAAAATAGTATGAAAAAATGATAGGCGAACTGTCTTTTTGAGACCATGTTATGAGATATCATAGGGTTACTTGGTAAAAAGAAGCCTAGCAGGGGAACCCATATGGTGGATGGCTTGGCTCGGGCGCCGAAGAAGGACGTAGCAAGCTGCGAAAAGCCTGGGGTAGGTGCATGCAACCGTTGATCCCAGGATTTCCGAATGGGAATCCCGTGCCGTTGAGGCACACTCCGTAAGGAGAGGGAACCCCCCGAATTGAAGCATCTTAGTAGGGGGAGGAAAAGAAATCAAATGAGATGCCAGGAGTAAAGGGCGACTGAAACTGGCACAGAACAAACCAAACCCTTTGATGATAAATCAAAGGGGATGTGGAGTTAATGGGAATTCACGTCCTTCCTAACCAGCTCATCCGAAGTCTGCTGGAATGCAGCACCATAGAGGGTGACAGTTCTTACCATTTTTATGGTAAGAGTCAAATCCCGTAGGAGAAGAGCTGGAAGGAAGATGGTGAATTTCCCGAGTACCATTCCATGAGTATGGAGTGGGAAGTTGGGTGTTATCGACATCCAATTCTAAATACGTCCCGAGTCCGATAGCGAACTAAGTATCGTGAGAGAAAGCTGAAAAGTAGGGAGGAATCCCGGTGAAAAGAGCCTGAAACCATATGGGGATAGTCAGTACCAGTGCGAAAGAGCGAGAAGCTCAGCATTGGTACGTCCGTTTTGTAGAATGGGGCAGGGAGTTTATCCCAGTGGTGAGGTTAAGTATCGAAAGATACATAGCCGTAGCGAAAGCAAAGGCCTGTAGCTCGAAAGAGTGTGAGGCCGGGTATGAAAATGCCTAAATCACTGGGATAAGACCAGAATCTCTAGAAGTTATAACTTCTAGAGCTGGATGCCAGGTGATCTATCCCTGGTCAGGCTGAAGTCCCTCTAACGAGGGATGGAAGGCCGATAGCGGTGGTGAGACCCAATCCCTCGCGTGAACCAGGGATAGGGGTGAAAAGCCTAACGAACCTGGCAATAGCTGGTTCCCCCCGAAATGGACCACAGTTCAGCCTCATCGGAGGTTTGTTGAGGGGTAAAGATACTGATTGGAGGACCAAGGGTCGAAAGGCCCAGTTCTCCTGTCAAACTCTGAACCCTCAACAACCGTAGAAGATGGGAGTGAGGGTAAGGGGGAAAGCTCCTTATCCAAAAGGGGGACAACCCAGACCCATGTTAAGGTGCCTAAATTGGAGCTAAGTGATGAAGGGAGTGGAGCTTCTTAGACAGCGGGGCTGTAGGCCTAGAAGTAGCCATCAGCTAAGAAGTGTGTAACAACTTACCCGCCGAGAAGCTCTGCACCGAAAATGGAAGGCACTAAGCTCCATACCGATACATGGGTTGTGGTATCGTTAAAGATACCACAAGGTAGGGGGGCGTCCAGGTAGGAGAGAAGTCAAGGTGTGAACTTTGATGGACCTACCTGGAATGCAGATCCTGCCGTGAGTAACAGCAAAACCGGGTGAGAATCCCGGCCACCTTAACCCCAAGGGTTTGCTGGCAATGTAAATCAGCCAGCAGTTAGTCCTACCCTAAGGTGTTGTTTAACCTACAACACCGATTAGGGAAACCGGTTAATATTCCGGTACGCTTGTGGTAGGTGTGGCAACACAAGCCTGTTTTTCAACGCTTCTCGATATCGGCGCGCAAGTCAAACCCATAAGTCTACGGAGTCTCGTAATGAGGAGAAGTAGATGAAAGGGTGATGAGCTTTGCGTATGCAAAGTCGCCGAAATTCGAGGAGCCGTTGAAAAGAAAAACAGGAACGATCCACAAGCTAGGTACCGAGAACCGACACAGGTGGGGTTCCTGAGAAGGGAACGGTGGGTCGGGAGAATCGTCCCAAGGGAACTCGGCAAATATTGTGAGGGAATTGAAATATGGCGAAGAAGAAAAAAGAAGAGAAGAAAGAGGAACAATAATTTTTCCACATTCCACTAACTTTTATTTTTTTTAGGCCCTCACAATAGTCGAAATTGGTCCCGTAACCTAGGGAGAAGGGATGTCTGCAGTCTCTAACCAGTGATTAGTGAAAAGCTAGTTACTGGGGTGGGACTGCAGATCGCAGTGACAAGGTCCAGGCGACTGTTTAACAAAAACGCAGGAGACCGCTAGTCCGAAAAGGATTTGTACGGTCTCTGAGGCCTGCCCAGTGCGGGTGTGTTAAACCAGGTTTCAACCTGGCTAAGCCCCCGCAAACGGCGGCGGTAACTCTGACCGTCGTAAAGTAGCGTAATCCCTTGTCGCTTAATTGGCGACCCGCTTGAATGGCTTAACGACTTGGACACTGTCCCTGGGACGAACCCGGTGAAAATGTCTTTCCAGTGTATAGACTGGAGACCCCCTGTGGGAAATGTAGACCCCGTAGAGCTTTACTGCAGCCTGGTATTGCCATATGAGTTTCGTTACATAGAGTAGCTGGGACTCGCTATTAGGCGTAGGCTTCGGCCGAAGCTGAGAGGAAAGTGTAACACCAGCTAACGAGACTCATGTGGCTTATCCGTTAGGAGACAGTACTAGGTGGGCAGTTCGGCTGGGGCGGCACTCCCTCGAAAAGATATCGAGGGAGCACAAAGCTCAGCTTACCCTGGTCATATTCAAAGGCTTTCATGAATGTTTTGCCCCAGATTGATTAATGAAAGGAGAGGTAGCTTATGAAAGAAGCCTTTGAGTACCAGAAAGAAATCAGGGGTAAAGTGCAAGCGCAAAAGCTGGGCTGACTGGTTCTCGAACACAAGAGAACCAGCCGCGAAAGCGTGTGCTAGCGATACTGTAACTCCTATCGATAGGGGTTACAGGTATCGGAAAAGCTACCTCGGGGATAGATTAGCAAGGCTTAAATATAATAAAACGAATAGACGATTTATGCTGAAAAACATAGCATTTATTCTTGGTGCACTAGAAGATGGAAGCTTTTCTAGTAGACCAGAGATTGGAGAGTTTTTAATAGAGATTGAACAAAAAAACAAAGAGTGTTAGAAATTCTAGCAAAAGCTTTTAAAAATGCGTTTCAAGTAGAACCTAAAATAAAGAAGAGAAAGGATAAAAATAGTATATCCAGACTTCGAATATACTCAAAAGAGATTTTCCAAAAATTACAAGAACTAAAAAGTAAATCTGACCAGCTACTCCAGGAGAACCAAAGAGTCAAGATAGCATTCCTAAGAGGAATAGTTGATGCAGAAGGCAGTGTGATAAAGAACAAAAATAGGATAACGCTATCGAACAAAAATGAAGAATTACTCAGACTTTGCCAAAATCTTCTTTTAGATTTGGGTATTAAAACCAGCGAGATTTGGAACCTAAAATGGGGAGTAAAGGTTCTTCCAATAAACGGAAAGGAAAACATAGGTTTTTCACATTCCATTGAAGAGAAAAAACTGGAAAATAAATTAATGTCTTGCTAATCCCCTAAAATGGGCCCGTGGCCGGTGAAAGTCCACACATCTCTACTGGGTCTACATTCCCAATAGTGATGGGATAAATCGACCCGGCGCGTTGGTGCGTCGTTGTCGGCTCCGCCTCTCCTGGCCGTGCAGCAGCGGCCAAGGGTGCAGGTGCCCACTGATTAAAAGGCGACGCTAGCTGGGTTCAGAACGTCGTGACTATATGAAACGCACCACTTACGAAATAATGAGTAAGTGATCGCGCTGGTCGTTTCATATGGCGGCAAAGACAGTTCGGTCACTATCTACAGGGGGTGCAGGTAGCCTGACCGGAAGCATGCCCAAGTACGAAAGGAACGGGTATGCGGCACCTCTGGTGTATCGGCTGTTAATTGCAAGCCGAGTAGCCACGTGCTAGTGGATAAGTCCTGAAGGCATCTAAGGACGAAGCCACCCGGGAAAATAGGCTACCGTTTCTTTATGGTGGCAACACCATAAAGAATGAAGAGCGGCAATAGACGATTGCGTTGATGGGGTGGTGGTGTACGTGCGAAGGTTTCGACCGACGCACTCAGCCTACCACTCCCAATAGCTCAACTGCTAGGCTTCTTAAAAACAAGTAACCCTATGATATCTCTTTAAGTTTTGCTTCAATTTTAACAATTTCTTTAACAAATTCTGTCTTTAGTTTTGAAAATTCCTCTTCTGTAATTTCTCTTCTTAGTAACATTTCCTTCAAAACTTCTATCATGGACTTAATTTCCTTGTATTTTCTTTCATAGAAAAAATAACTTGTGCCACTATCATATAAAGCAATAGATAAATTGACCACTAAAAGTAATTCTCCCAAAACTATAAAAACCATTAAATTTGTTAGGAAGTAAATTAAAAATGAAAAAAAGGAGGCTATTAAAAAGCCTATGTATAAAAACTTTAGCTTTGCAATTCTAATAGCTATTGTAACTGTTAATACAACAGAAATAAAAGAAAAAATAATTGACAAAGGTATTAACCACTCCATTTTTCCAAAATTTTTTTCTTTTCACTAGGAATTATTCTAAACTTTCCATTTTTAAAAGTAGCATGAAATTCTTTTCCTTCAAAAATTCTATCTAAAAACACAGCCAATGCAGCTACTTCAGAATGTGGCTGATTTGTTATTGAAATATTTAGATCAACAATTTCATAAACCTCTTTTGGAACTTTTTCTGAGCCAATCACAACTAATATTTTGCTAAAAGACTTTATAAAGTCAATTTTCTCTGTTAAAGGAATTCCATACATTGTTAAATGAATTTTTAATCCGTCAAATGCTTTTATTAAATCTTTCCAATTTTTCACATAAGTAACTTTAAAATCACCACCAAAATTTTTATTAACTTTTTCTAAGCTTTTCTCCATTTTTTCATCCTTGTCTCCACAATAATACATTTCCTTAGCTAAAAAAGCTCTTGAAACTAATGCACAATGTGTTGTTACTCTTTTATCTCTTCCTATTCTATGAAAAAGCCTTAAAACATAAACTTCCACAAATATATTTATATTTTCAATCAAAAAACTAATTATGCCTGAAAGAAAACCAATAGATGAATTTGTATTCATATTAATGGCAGGTCTTGTTTTAATGAGTATAATAATAGTGTATCAATATCAAGGAAATCAAACTAATGTAACTAATGCAACAATAGTAGAAAACATAAAATTCTTTAATTTTGGAGATTTCGAAATTTCATATCAAATAGGAACAGAAACTGTAATAAAAAGAGAAAATATAAAAGTTGAAAAAGGAATTTTTTCAGAAAATTTTGCAGGTTTTAGTTTTGAAGTAAGTTCAGATAAGCTTGGAATGGTTAAAAATGCTAACATGGAAATTGTAATATCCTCAACAAACAAGCTAGGAAAATTAATAATAAAATTAAATGGTAATGAAATAGCCAATGAAGTTTTTGATGTAGGCACCTATTTATTAGAAATACCTAAAAGCTTGCTATCTGAAAAAAACAAGATTGAAATAACTATAGAAAAATTACCAACATGGAAGTTTTGGCAGTCAGCATTTTATGAGCTATCTTTCAAAATTTACATAAATTATGCAGGCCAATCTTTCAAGGATTTCTCGTTTTATATGGATGAAGAAGATTTTAAAAAGTTTGAAAATCTTTTCATTTCATTCAGAGTAAGTGAGGAATCAAAAAAGATAGGAAAGCTAAATATTAGATTGAATGGAGGAAAAATTTACGATACTGTACCACCATCTTATGTTAATATAACAATAGATTTTGTTGGTAAATTGCTTAAGGGAAAAAATAGGTTAGAATTTTCAACAG
>JAWBPV010000049.1:0-9355 GCA_039000425.1 Candidatus Aenigmatarchaeota archaeon | reverse complement strand
TACAATAGAAATTAAAAATTTAGGCAAAGGAACTATTTATAGTGATTACTCAACTTATCCGCCCAGAGAAAAGAATAAAGATAAACTAAGGTTCAATTTCCAAACTAATGCAACGCTTGATTGTGATTTTGAAGATGACTCTTTAATTGAAGTTGATAAAAGCAAAACATTTGTTTGTAGGATTTTAGCAAGGAACATAGAAAAATTTGAAGATTTCTACATAGATTTTTCTTTAACTTATTACTATCTTGATAAAGCTTCCACAAAAATTGAAGTGATTTAAGCTTTTTTCTTTCTCGGAAATAAAAATGAATTATGGAGCTATCAAAAGAAGGAATAGAAAAATTAGTGGAGTATTTACTTGGTAAGATGGGAAAGCACAAACCTAAAATTTATTCAACATTGATCAAACTTTTTCTGGCTTTTTTCATACCTTTAGTAATTTTCTTTCCTACACAAGTCCGTGCAATAATTTTACCATATTTAATCCTTACAATACTATGTGTTGTGGCTATAATTCTTTTGATAGTTTTTGCTTCTCCGATGGCTAGTACTTTCTTGGGTGATTTCATTTTAGCTTTAATTGTTCTCGTCGCTTTATTCCTTTCTACTCAATACATAAATTGTGGCGAACAATCTTGCTACTGGATTTTGACAACAAGGTTTGGAACAACAATTGCTCTAATAATTGTTGTTTCAATCCTTCTTATTTTTTTGTTAGTAGCAATATTTTGTAAAGGACCAAGTTATTGGGTTTTGACAATTCTTTTAACTACATTGCTCTTAATTGGTATACCATTCCTTAGTCCTAAAAATTATTATAGCCTCTGCAAGAAAATACCCTTCATTTATGGCACAGATATATGCAAGCCTAGAGAAGTTTTTGTTGAGCCTATAAAAACTGTGAGAATACCTGTGAGCGGTGGTATAGGAGCAAAGATAGAAACTCCAAGCACACTTTATGGTGGCAATCCTTACGAATTCACTTTCACCATAACCAATTTTTATGAGAGAAACATAAGTTTTGAGGTTAAACCTAGCATAGAAAGCAGTTATGGAAGTGGTATAGAATTCTTCATACCTTTTACACAAAAAGTTTTTACTCTTGTTCCTAGAGCTTCTTATCAAGACATGGTTTTTGTAGATCCGCAACAAATTTATGTGAAAAGTGGTACTTGTCCTTATTCAACAATTCAATTAGCTAAAGCTAAGAATATAGAAGAAGAAGACGTTGTTTGTTCTGCAAGTAAGCCTTGCAGCGATCCGAAATTTGCTTGCGTAAAATTAGATGTTTTGGAATGTGGCTGTGCTGACTGGGTTAAAGCAACTTGCTCAAGGAATTATGTAAATGCAAAAATTTACATAACTCATTCAGGATTTTTCTTAGGCAACACAACACTTTATTATTCTGAAGCTATAACTAAACCTTCTCCTGCATTTGAATTAACTCAAGGTCCTCTCAAAGTTATTGTTGAATTCATTCCAAATCCATACATAGCTACAATTCATCAGTATAGAGAAGATGTAAGCGTTTTTATAACTCTGAAGAATTTAGGTGGAGAAATTAGAATAAACAAAATCAACATCATACCAATTGAAACAACAATCCACACAATAGACAAAGAAAAACAATTAGAGCTAATAGAAAAAGTTACAAGCAATGTTAAAGAAATAAGAGATTTGAGTGAATTTTTGCCTGGAGTTTTAGAAAGTGGGATGGAAATAGGTGGAAAGATTGCTACACTTACTCCTCCTTTTGTTGAAACTAAATTAATTGATCTTGAAACTCAAGAAGTTAAAGAAATCAACAACATTACTTTTTCGTTTATCAAAAATTACTGTGAAAAAACTTCTGTGAATGCTTCAGAGAATGTTTCTGCCTTTTGGAGCACCAACTGGCAGAAAATTTACGATGCTATTTCTGAAAGCGGTTTATGTGAACTTTTGAAGAAAAAAGAGTTGAATGAAAGCCAAATTGTGAAGAATGCTTTATCTCATGTTGATGTTTTAATTGAGCTAGAATACGAAAGAGAAACAAGCTTTACTTCTGGGAATGTTATACCTTATACAAGAACTGAAAAATGTTTAAAGTTGGTTGAAGAATAAATATGATTCTACATTACTGGCCACTTGCTTCTAACAGCTCCACATATTAGATCACAATCATTGGTAGACCTATTTTTACAACGTGTTACAGTCTCTGTAGGTATCTCTATAAACTTACCACACTGATCACTGATTGCTTTGAACATAGAAGTGTCTTTACTATCAGTTCGTCTTTCGTATTCATCGCAAGCCTTCAAAAGTTGTGTCTTACAAGTTGCTTCATCTACTGGAAATAAGAATTGGAGCCATCCCCTTGTCCACGCAATGTATAAAAGTACTAAACCAACTATGATGGCAATTATTAGCCCTATTATCGCCTCATTGCTTAAACCCTTCATAATTTTTGTTTGTTTTTCTTTATATTTAAACTATACTATAATCACTCTAAAAACTCCTCTTTTTTAATCCTGATTGTAACATTTGGGTTATCAAAAATTTCGAAAGAAAGTTCTTCCGAAGCATATTTATATTTCATTAAACCAGACGAATAAAAGCTTACATTAACTTCTTCATCAGAATAAGTGATGTTGATTTTTCCAAATGGTATTAAAATGTTTGTTTTTTCTTCTATTTCTTCTCTGTATTCGCTGAAAATCTGAGAAACATTCAACATGAAATTTTCCAAATCTTGAACTTCGGAAAAAGAAGCATAGCCTCCTCTTTTCAAAGCTTCTTCGAAAGAATAATACAAAGCATAAGGCAAGCCTCTTTTAACAGCTTCCATAAGATTAATGGTTTCTATCACTTTTATTTCCTTGGCTAATTCTTTCTTGGTGATTTGTTTCCCTATCATAACATTTGAGTAAAAACCTACTGCAGCTATTATAATTATTGCCACGGCCAATGCTATTTCAACTGCCCCTTTCTTCATAAACCATCACAAGTTTTTCAACAAGACTTTCTTTGTTGTAAGGTTTGAAAATGTAAATCCATCCCTCATTTTTCCAGCTTTTGCAATTTCCCATTTCAAAGATAATTGAAGTCTGGTTGGATATCTTCACACAATCCGAAAATGTTGTGATTTTGATCAATCTTCCCAACTCAGATTTCATATCTTCATCAAATCCATTTAAATCCCTTTCCGAAATTAACCTATACATAGAATAAGTTTCATTGTATTTGTGTGAAATTAGTGAAAGCAAAGCTAATTGTGCGTTATTGTAATCATATTCTTCTTCAACAATTATTTCAAGATGATATTTTACGGTATAAAAAAATACAGCTACAGATGCTACTATAGTCAAAGTTGCAATTAATCCAAGTATTGGTATTGTGATTATAGCGATGCTTTTCATAAGAACTCACTCAAAACAACAAATATCCTACCGACATGCAATGTTCCATCAGGATACCTTATCAAAACAGGTAAGCCTTGGTAAGCAATTTGTTGTTTAGTAAAAAATGCTTTTATGGTTGGTGGTATGTTGTTCGCAACACAATTCGCTAAATCTAGTGGCTGCCAAAAACCAAGCAAACCTGTAAAAGTAAGTCTGAAAATTAAACCCTGATCGATTTTTATATGCTCTTTTAAACAATTCAAATATTTAACTACATGTAAACCTTGAATGGAAATTGGGCCGTATAAATTTGTTACCCAAGATTTACATTTCTCGTTTGAGCACTCTTCTAAATCAACTATTCTTACAATTGCTACAGAATTTGGATAGCCTACATCTATGGTTTCTTGTGTTGGCGAGAAAATGTTTGATAAAAATTCTTCTTCTTTAACAAAAACTTTCTCTATTTTTTCTGAATCTAAAATTCCCCTAATTATTTTTCCTTCATATTCATAAGCCAACTTTTTATGAGAGATTAAAACGTTTGCTAAATTTATGGTATGTCTTTCATTCGTGTATTCAGCAACTGCTACATGAATCTCAAGAATTCTAGAAATGAGTAACCAAAAAATTAAACCTAAAACTCCAACACTAAACAACGCGCCTAAGATAAAACTTAAAGTTATAGCTAAACCTTTACTCTTTTGTTGAATGAAAAACATATTCATCGCCTCTTTTCTCTAAATGAAAATGATTCACATTTTCACTTTCATAGCTTCCCAAATCTATGGGAAAAGTTTGAATACTACTTCCTTTCTCAGCATACCCAACTTTGAATTGCGGTATAATTTTCAAATTCCTACCAAACAAAGAAACTTTGTAAGTTACTTCTCTTGATGGTATGTAATCGATTTCAATCACATAAGGGGAAGAAGCAGAAACCGTTATTAGAGCTGAAAGTTGTCTTGCTACATTTTCAGCTGAAGTTTTAGCGAAAAGCTCTACTATAGTGGATAAATACTTAGGTAAAATTACCGTGAAAAATGTTATGAGTGAAAAAATGACTAAAGCGATTCCAATCATCTCTGAAGCTACAGGCATTTAAACACTCTTTTTACATTCTTCTTGACTAGGTTTAGTTATTCCTAATCTCTCACAACCCTTAGGTGAGATTTCGTCCCAATTTGGATTTTCCCCTTTAATCAAACTTTCACAATAGCTTCTTTGCTTGATTTGACAAGTGAATTCATTCGGCTCTACATTAATTTTTAACCACTTCCAAAAAATTACAAGAGCTGCAGCTAAAAACATTCCTATCACAACCATCACGAAAATTGCAGTGCTGCTTACCGCTTTCTCAACCAATTTTATCCACACCGCCCTGCTAGTGGAGGTATTTCCCACTCCCATCCCTCTTCTCTGCATTTTTTCTTACATTCATCTAGAGTTGGTTCTGTTATACCTATTTCTTCACAATTGTAGGGATAACTGTCTTCCCAGTTAGGATTTCCACCTATAATTCTGCCAACACAATACTCGTAGACCTTCCTACGACATAGTGGCAGAAAAGCTTTTTCTAACATCTCTCTGTAATTTTCGGGAGTGGCAATAAGAGTACTTATAGTATAGACACAACCAAAACTATGAGTTTCGGAAACTATCATCAATTCTCCTTTTTTCATTACTACTTCAGGGAGCGAACCTTTAACTACTATATCATTCGTAGCAGTTGGTCTACATTCTTCTCCCTTTCCAAGAGACTTTATTGCAGTGCTATCAATAAAAAGCCAATTATCTGTAGTTTGGCAATTAATTAAATTATTCCAAAGATTAATCAAACCCATAATAGGGGTAAATGCCAATTCCAATATAACTTTCATTAACAACCATTCTCCTGTCATTGAAGCGATATTGCTATTAACTGATTTTATATCTACACTTAACATACAATTCACATCCCTCATCTCAGGTATTCCTAAAACTAAATGGGATTTTGTGAGTTTTTCTCCTTCTTTCACTTTAATTTTTATCGGATATTCTAAACTCTTCAAGTCACAAATCGCTAAATTGTTCATATTCGAGTAAGCGCTTTTGGGCAACTCTTCTATACCATAAGGCTCTCCTCTACAAAAATCATTACAATTAACTACTTTTCTGTCCTCTTCAACCCATTCTATTTTTTCCAGCTCATGACCAGCACTACACCCAATTAAACATCTATACATAGAGCAAAGAGCTGCTTTCTCGATGTTTGAAAGCTTTATTATCCCTAAAGACATTTCAATTTGTGTCATTAAAGAAGGAAAAATCTTGAAAATCACAAAAATTGCTAAAGCAAAAAATATAACTGCTAAGATGAAAAAAACTATCCTAGTTTCTAAACCTTTCCCCATAAATATAATTTCTCGTTTATGATTTAAATTAACAAAACATTTGTCCTAAAAATCCTAAACTCTCGCAAAAGCTTTTTTTTATAGCTTTCAAAGAATTTGAGACAAAATCGCCAAAAGCTGGTATAAGTTTAGTTATCAATAAACCGAGCAAAACAATAGCTATTACCAAAATCACAAGATTTATGATATTCATCTCCAAGCCCTTCATCCTAGCCCCCTTAAAAACAATCTTTCTAATATTCTTTTAGATATCAAATAAAATAACACTACTGCCAACAAAACCAAGATTATGAAAACTATGGAAAGTAAAGTTCTTGAACTACTTTTTTCTCTCATATCGCTTTCCCTAATTGTATGAAACTTGTTACACCGAAATAAATTGAAAGCACTGTTGCTGAATAAACTAAAATCGCTATAAGCACCATCTTCCCTAAGTTAAAAGTTTTGTTCACTTCATCTTCCCCATAATTCATTTCCCCCAAAAAGTAAGAAATTATCAGAACCATTTCAACCATATAAGTTCCGACTATTATTTGGAAATAGTGGAAAGGAACTTGTTTTCCAATGTTGGATAAAAATTTAAAAGAAGCAGAAATTGCACTCCCTTCTCCAAAAAATTTTTCCATTTCAGAAATGTTCGCACCGAAAAAAGCAAACACATAAATAACTATAGCCATCAATCCCACAACTATACCTGCAGAAAGAGGAGCAAAAATCCATGCTTGAATCTGCATATCAGAAGTTGTTTCTGAAAGGATTTCTTCAGTAGTTTTATTAACTTCATCTGCATCTTTAAAGAATTCTGAAATTGTTTTCAAAGCTAGTGACAAAAAGAGTGTGCCTTGTTTTGCCATATCAACAAGGAGCTTGAAAGAAGCATAAATCATTCTAGACGGATAAAAGTTAATTACACCAACTTTCTCCCCAAAAACAGAATTTTCTAAACTCATCCCAAAATTTTTAATATTCAGCAAAATCTTCTTGAATAGCTCGCTTATCTTAAGATTTCTAATTCTTGGCAACAAATCTTCCATACTTTTTTCAACAGGTTTTCCTATACCAGATGTCATACTTAGTTGGAAGAAAGCTACCGGTAGTTCACTTTCCATTTGAATTATCTCTTCATTTTTCTCCAAATTTCCAAAAATTGTGAGAAAAGAATAAGCTATCACCGAAATTGCTAAAGTCAAAACAAAAAAGTAAGAATACAGAAATTGGTCAAAAGAAAAAATGGTCTCTATTTTTGAGAGCTGAAAGAAAAGGAAAATTGAAGATGTTAGAAAAATTAAGGAAGAAAAGATAAAAGCAATTTTCTTTCGTTTTTTAAAATTCTCCAATTTGTTAAGTTGAATTTGATGGAAAGAATAGGGTTTGGAATAGAAGTTTTGTTTCAAAAAAAGGTAAACTATCACTGGAAGTAGAAATGTGTAGCCAAAAACCAACAACTCGACTTTAGCTATTTCAGGAACAAAGATTATTATCATCGGGAAAAATATTAAACCGAGCATTGGTAAAAGAATTCCAAAGGCATTTAGAATTTTTAATGGACTTCTCATACTCAAAGCATATTTTTTCATCCTAGCTTTAGTGCCTTCTATCATTATTTCTACTGCCTCTTTTATGCTCTTCTCCATTCTCTCAGGAGGTTCATTAACTGCTGTTTTAAAGATGGAAATCGCATCAACAAACTCTTCACTTTCACTTTTCCATTTTTCAGAGAGCTCATCTAAACCTTCAATAACTGAGACAATGCGCCTAGTCTCCAAATCCCACAACAACTTTTTCAAATCTAAGCCTAAAGGACCAGAAAGGTTTGAAGCAGCAAAAGCAACAGCAGCTTCCAAGCTAACATTCAACCTTAAAGAAACTGCCATGTAAACTACAGCTAATGTCATTTCAGAAGCAGCTTTTGACCTAAAGTATCTTGTTAAAAAAGATGTGTAGGTAAAGAGATAGTAACCTAAAACTGCCACAAAAATAACTAAGATTAAAATCATTGAAAGGGAAAAAAGATTTAAAAGGCTTAAAATGATTAGAGATAAAGCTAAAATCAATAAGGGAAAAAAGATTGCAGTTGAAAAAATAGCATTTGGTGTGATTCTCAAATGGCAAAATTCTATTTCTTCTTTAAACTTTTTCTCCAGACTTTTTGGTAATGGTAATTTAATAAAATCAAACTTGCTTGCAATTTTTTCATAAAGCGAAAGCTTTCTGTAAGCGTATTCTGCTTCTAAAAATTTCTTGTAACTTTCGCCGCCTATCATTTTATCTTCTCCTTAAACCAATTCAACCATCTTTCATAAATCATTTTTGAATCTAAGCCACCAACTTCTTGCCTAACTTGCTCAGAGATTAAATGAAAAGCTTCGTTGCTTTCCACGACAGTTTCAGCTTCCAAGATATCATCTCTTCCCAACTCTTTTGCAAAATCTACCATAGTTTGCTTTATTTTTGCTCTTAACAAAATGTTTTCCCAAACAGCATCCCAGTTACCGTGCCATTCTCTAACCCTTTTGGCAATTTCGTTCAAAACTTGACTTTCACCATTTATCAAAACATCTGTAGGCTTAAGCCTATCTTCTTTAGCAGAATATTCCATCAAAGTAACAAAACCTCCTTCATCCAAAGGGTCTTGCTTCCAATGTTTCCTTACTTCTGTTAGCTCTGTAACGCGCCTAAACCTTCTCAGCCCGTCAGGAGTTTTAAGCAGATTGCAAATTGTTATCACATCTATTGCTTTAAAGCTTGTTGCTGGAACTTCCAAATCATTCACAACCCTGTCATAAACTCCATAAGCTGATTCGCCATGAATTGTGCCAGCAACAAGATTTGCCAAAGCTCCAATTCTCATCGCCTCGAACAAGGCTTTAGCTTCCACACTTCTTACTTCACCCACAATCAATACAGAATCCCCAAGCCTTAAAGCAGTTCTCAAAGCTTCTTCTGCCGGCAATTCAGCTTCAACTCTTGTTATAACTGAGCGTGTTTTAAGTCTTTCTATGTTGTAGCCAAGATTCATCAATTGAACTGCAGGAAGCTCCAAAGTATCTTCAACCAAACAAATCCTGAACTTTTTCATGACTTCAAGCATTATTGCTCCTAGCAAACTTGTTTTCCCTGAACCTCTTCCTCCAGCCACAAGCAAGCTTCTCCCCCCATCTATTATGAAACTCATCAGACCTGCGTAAAGAGGATCAAAAAAACCAACTTTTATGAAAAGCGGGAAAGTCCAAGGCTTTTCCCTATGTCTCCTGAAAGCATATCCCAAACCATAAGGGGAAAGGGTTCTTGTTATAGCTGCAACTCTTGCCCTTCCACCAGGAACTATCAGCTCTGTATCTAGCACAGGATTTGCTTCGTCTAAAGGTCTTCCAGAATAAAGCCTAAATCTTGTTGCCCAAGCTTCTGCATCTTCTTTTGCTGGTATCAAATTAGTTTCACATTCTTCAAATTCACTATGGTTGACAAAAATTGGTAAAGTGCCTATTGGTGAATTAACATAAACATCTTGCACGTTTTCGTCAGCAAGCAAAACTTCAAGAACGCCGAAGCCTGCTGTGTAGCGAACTAAAATTTCAG
>JAWBPV010000048.1:0-9899 GCA_039000425.1 Candidatus Aenigmatarchaeota archaeon | reverse complement strand
ATCAACCCATTCAGGGCATCCTGCCCCAGCTAAAGGAGGGTTACCACAAATTGAGCTTCCATTGTAGAGTGTGCCATGATTTTCGTAACCTGAAATATCTTCAGCAATTGTTCCACTTCCTTCATCAAACTTCCAATATCCAATCAAGCCAATAGCATTCATACCAGCTGTATACTTCAAATTTCCCACTTTCTTGAACATCGGAACACTAAAAGGACTTTGTTTAAGTTCAATCTTGAACTGAAGAGCCCCATAAAAATTTCCACTTGTGTTAATCAATTTATAACTTCCATCAGAAACTTTCAAAATCACTGTTCTTAAACTTCCAACTCCTTCTGAAGCAACTTCTCTTATAACATTATCCAAAAGCTTAAGGTTTTGATCCGCTTCGTTTATCAAAGCTTGTTCATAAGCCTTTTCCACAGTTGGCCTTATTATAGCTAAACCAAGATAAATAGCTGTTACAGATATCAAGATCATCATCACTATTCCTATCAAAGGCGAAATCCCTTTCCCCATTCAATAGAAAAATTGTTTTCTTAAGTTTAAGTTTATTCTATCTCCACAATTCTAGAAAATTCTTCACTTATCTCTCCTCTCAATCCGATAAACTTCAAATCAAAGAAAGCAACTAACTTGCTTTTATTCAGTTCAACTGGAATTAAAATAGAATAATCTTTTTTTTGTTTGAGAGTAGAGTAATTCAAACACAAATTGTAATTTTGGTTTGAAGATATCGTGAAAGTGAAATTAGTATAAAGAGTTGAACCATCTTCCAAGCCTGAAAAGTATTTTTCCGAGTCGTTAAAGCTTAAGTTCAAGCTCAAAATTTTTTCACCCAAAAGGTTTAAAATCACCAAGTTCAAGATTCCTTCAGGTTCTGTTGTATTGTAAAAAGCTTCAATCACCATTCCTTCCAATTCTAAAGTTCTTCCCTTCAGCCTGTTCTTCACGTATTTCAAATATTTCTCTATATTTTCACTCTCGTTTTTGTTGTAAGAGTAATCAATCGCTCTGTAAATCTGTTCTTTGATGTTCAAGAATTCTTTTCTCTCCATGCTGATTTCCAAGCTCCTTTTATTTTCGATTATCTGACTCAAGTTCAAACTACTCTTTATCAGCAAAAGTACAACAATCACAACACATCCTGAAATCAAGAAAAATTGTCCTTTCATTCTATCTCCATAAATACAGTAAAACTTCTCTTGGTTCTAAATGCGTTACGTTACCTGAAATGAAGTAGCTCACTGAAACAACTTTTTCAGAATTCACGCTAAAGCTTGGACAACTTTCCTCACAAATCAAAACTTTATACTCAAGACCTATAGGCAAGAGAGTCTCCAGCTCTTTTTCTATAGATTGAGTATCGTTGGATAAAGCTAGAGTTGAAAGTTTGTTCTCCATATCCAAAGTCCTTAGAGCTTCAAAACCCCTTGTTTTCCATAAGATAACTTCAAGCTCGGGAATTTTTTCACCTGAACCGAAAAGCGCGAAATATGCCCCGATAACCAGGAAAATCGCGATCAACGCTTCAAAACTCTTCAACAAGCCTTTCATCCTATTTCCACCCTGAAGTTGCTTCTGGGTAACGTTTGCAACAAAATTTCATAGTCCAAATTTCTCAGAACTTTCAACTTATCCACGGATATCATTTGCATCTCTTGAATTGGATATGTTTCGAAGGTGTAATTTTTCGCTTCTTGCGGAAATTGTACGGAATAGTTCGGTGGAATAACGCTTTCCTGTGAAGAAAAATAGAGGAAGAAGAATTTTGATTCGTAAGGTTGAAGTGTTAAGTTGAACACGATATCGGCTCTCTTCAAAGAATCATTACAAAAAGTTTGGTTGTAAAGTTGGAAAGGAATCAACTCATCTTCAAAGTACAATCTAACAGTGTTGTTTAAAATATTTTTTTCACAACTCGGGTCAAAATCAACGCTTCCGTTTATAACTATATTCTCCCTATATGTTCCGTTAGTTTCAGTTACGTTTATTATTATGAGGTAAAGATAATCCATCAAACCAAGTTTAACAGGGTTTATTCCTCTCTTTTCCCAATCACTTGGGATTCCTTTTCCCGTGAAAAACGTGTTGAATAAGCTCGAAGCCACTTCCCTCATTTCAGAAGTTTCTGTAAGGCTTCTGTAGTTGGTTAAATAGCTCGTGACATAATTCAAAAGAAAGACCGTGAAAATCATGAAAATTCCGAATGCTATCACGAAATCGACTTGGGTGAAACCCATCAACTCACCTTGTTTATGTCTATTATTATGCCTTGATAACCCAAAACTATTACATCTTTGATGGTTTTGTTGAAGTTGTACCTGAAATAACTTAAAATACTGTTCAAACCATTTTCGCTCTTTCCTTGAACCAAAACATCAACGTTCGGTAATTCTTGTTCCACTTCTACTACTGGCCATTGAGTTGTCCTCAACAATATCTTGACGCCACCTGGAACCACAAGAGCTGTGGCAGGTCTTGTACCACCAATGCTTATGTTCGATATTTGAACCCAAATTTGGTTCGCTTGTAGTAAAATGACTTCATAGTTTCTACCAGATACTTGAGAAGGTAATTTCAGATCAACTTCCGCAATTTTCACACTTTTATTTTCTTCAGGATAAAACTTAGAATTCTTCCCTATTTCGTAAAGTTTTAATAAATTCGTTGAAATCCCTGAACCGATTTGTCTCAAGTTGTTCTCTATTTCACCCTTTAAATGATTTACGTACAAATTGTAAGATATGATGGAAATGGCTGAAAGTAGAGCGATACCGAAAAGAATGGTGAAAAAGTTTTCAACAATTTCACTCTGGCCTTTCACCATCAATTAATTTTTAATTCCGATATATTTATTAGCTAAAAATTCAAATTTAAAATGATGAAAGGTATTTCACCTTTGGTAGCTTCTGTTTTACTCATAGCCATAACAATGTCTGTAGCAGGAATACTGGCTTTTTGGGTTTCTAGTTATACAGGTCAAACTCTACCGAAAGTTAACAGGACTGAAGAAGAATGTAGGTTTTCAAACTTCGAGATTTTTTCTTGCATTTTGTACAATGCCACGGGCAATTTGACTTTAACACTACGCAACATAGGATCGTATGATCTAACTCAGCTCAAAGCTCAAGTATTCTTGACAGATGGCACAGTAACACAACCGTTAAATCTTGAAGGAACTCTTCCGAGAGGAGAATTCAGGACTTATGTAATTTCGACTGGAATATCTACAGACAAATTTTCTAAAGTTGTGGTCTTGACTAGTTTATGCCCTCAACTGAGTAGTGAAGAATCAAATTGTGAGTTGAGATGAAAGGTATATCTCCGTTGATAGCTACAGTACTCTTGATAGCATTAACTGTATCTGTAGCTGCTCTAGTTGGAACTTGGCTTCTCGGCTTTGCCAGGACTTCAACCCAAACAGTTCAACAACAAGCAGATATCGAGATAACTTGTGGTAATGGAGGGATTTCTTTTTCCGATGTTTGTTACTCTAACGGATATCTTTTCGGATATTTAAGAAACACGGGATTAATACCTTTAGGTAAATTGAACATCAACATCCTTTACACCAACGGTTCTTCACAAAAAATTTACCTCTCTTACGCTCAAGGTCTTGTGGTACCAGAAACTTCTTGTTGTGGGAATTTGACCATGTTGACCGGTGAAAAATACAGTTTTAACATTTCAGTCGATAGTAATTATGATATCATCTACGTTCTCACAAATTGTACTAATAAAGTGAGTGATGAAATCAAAGCTTGGGAAATACCAAATTGTTAGCCAAAAATCATGAACACCATCAAACCAACGACAACCAAAACCAAGCTGTGTTTAACACCACTTATCAAACTTCCTTCAGCCATCTTACCAACAGCTAAACCTGCAAAAAAACCTTGTAGTATTACCAAGTTCATGAACAAATTTTTGTACTCGTTCATCAAGTTCTGTTGAGATTGTTGTTGAGTTACGCCTTCTATCGTTATTCCAGTCAAGCTTGGTATCAAGAATCTCCCCATAGCTATCATCACCCCGAGGAAAACGAAGAATATTATGTAGCCGGTCGTTATTTGAGAATAAAGGTACATGCTCCTCTCAACTTTCAACCTCTCAACTTCTATACTAGCATTACTCAAAGCTTCGAGTGTATCAGCTAAATTTCCACCAAATCTATGGCTTTCTATAACAGAGGCTATCGTTCTTTTTATCATTGTTGATTTGGTGGAATTCGCAAAATTCATCAAAACTTTATCAACAGGTATTCCCCAATCTAATTGAGCTGCCATCCTTTTAACGTGAAAACTCAAATCTTTGTAATCGTTTTTCTTCAAATTTTTCATGGCCTGCTCAACAGTCATACCACCCCTCATCAACTCTATGAAATCTCTGAGGAAAGCTGGAAACATGGCTTCCACGACTTTCAACTTCCTGTATTCAAGATATCTCCACAAGATTATCGGCAATACTGATATTATAAGAGCGAAAATGTTCACGGCCATGAAAACATTAACTATATGCTTGAAGAAAAGGTAGTTTATAATGAATAAGGATATTGCAAAGAAAACGTTCAATAAAGTTAAACTCAAGAATTTCTTCTCTATCTTCATATTTTAACCTCAATAGTACTCAAGAAAAACAAGAAACCTATGTTTATGAGGGGGACGAGTATGTATATACTCAACTTCATCAAATCGAAAATACCAAAACCGGCTAGAGTAGGTTGGATCATGTTCATCACAGCGAAAAGAGAAATTATGAAAAGGGGGGCTGCTATGAGAATTCCTGTGTAGAATTCAGCTATGGTGCTCAGTTGATGTAAAAATTTTTCTCTTTTCATCCTCCAATCGAAGAGTGCTTCTTCTCCAACAGTTTTCAGGAAAATCTTTATATTTCCTCCAGCTTCCACTGTCGTAGCGAAACCTAAAAGGATTTGTTTAAATTGATCACTAGGCGTTCTCTTCGCCACTTCTTTAACAGCAGTCAACGGATCTACACCGAACTCGTCCACACTCTTAACTATTTTCCCTATTTCCCTTGAAATCTCACCGTACTCTTTAAACCTGCTTATAAGCCTGAAAACAACGTATGGTGGTATACCAGATTCTGCTATCGCTCCCATGTGCGTTAGAGCGAAAGGCAAGTTGGTTTCTATATCTTTTTTCCTCCTATCAGCTTTTTGAGAAGGGTAGAATATGAAGATGAGGAAAGTTACGATCGCGACTAGAAAAGAAGTAAAGATGGAGTAAAAAAATCTCAAGAGGATTGATATCTTTACTATACCTAGAGTTATGAAAGATATGATAAAACTGAGGAAAAGCATGACGATCGATATGAAGATTACTAAACTTGCGTAAGTTCTGTGGCTTATCTTCATGTCAGCTTTAGGTAAGTTTTCTTTTAGCGTGGAAAAAAATTCAGGATACTTATCAACTATCCATCCAAAATTTGATGTTGCAAAACCTTTTAAAGATTCGAACATCATCTTTCCCTCAATATCTTAAAACCTAGTAGCCTAATCAAAGGAATTCTCTCCTTCTTCTTTCGCTCAACCACAACTTCTGTTTTAACCTCTTCTTTAATCCTTTCCACTTTTATACCTTCCAACTCTTCACCAACAAGTTCGAAAAACTTCTTCTTATCCTTGTGATAAAGGTTTATAAGCCTCACTACTTCAACATAATCTTTTATTCCTTTAGATTTCATCCAATTCAAGATCTTTTCCCTCCTTTTTATCTCTTCCCATGCTTCCTCCACTTTTCCTCCTTTAGCCAAAGTAACTCTCTCCACTTTTATACTATCTTCCATTTTTTCAAAAACATCTTTTTCAGGATCCCATTTGAAAACAGTCCTATACTTGACTTCACTAGTTTTAGGATCAACTGACTCTATCTCCACAACTTCTTTAACCCTTCTAGCTGACTTACCTTTTTCTCTTGCATGAACCATAACTACAACAACGTCCAAACTTTCTATCAAAGTTGGTGAAAGTTCTATAGGTGGTGTCGTCAATCTCTTTATCAAAGTTTCTACAGAACCTGCATGCATAGTACTCAAGCTAGGGTGGCCTGAACTTATACCTTGAAACATAACGTAAGCTTCTTCTCCTCTTGTTTCACCAACTATAACGTAATCTGGGTTTTGTCTAAAGCTCTCTTTCAATAGATCGAAAAGGCTTACCCCACCGTATTTTTCACCAGAAGGCATCGGTATACCAAAACCTGGTCTTGCTAAAGTTGGTACCCAATGTTCGTTTGGAATTCTAAGTTCTCTTGTATCTTCTATGCTTATTATTTTAGCTTCAGGTGGGATGAACATGCAAAGGGTGTTCAAAAAGCTTGTTTTTCCTGTTGCCACTCCTCCTACTATTAGAGCCGAAATACCATGCTCCAACAAATACCAAAAATAAGCTAGTATTTCTGTGGAAACTGTGCCCAGCTCTACTTGCTCTATCGGAGAAAAAGGTCTTTCACCGAATTTCCTTATCGTTATCACGGGTCCTCTCGTCGCTACGTCAGGAGCTAAGGTTGCAGCAACTCTTGAACCATCAGGTAAAGTTCCGTCGAGGATTGGCTCTGCGTAGCTCACATATCTACCACACCTCTCAGCTAGTTTTACCACAAGCTCCCTCAATTCTTCCATATCGTTCAAAACGACATTTGTTTTTATCGATCCATACTTCCTGTGAACTACGTAAAAAGGAATTCCAACCCCATCACAGCTTATATCTTCTATGTTTGGATCTTGCATGAAAGGCTCTAACTCGTTCAACCCAACGAAATTCCTGTAAAGATAGTACATTATCTTTACGTATTGCTCTTGAGTGAGTTTTATTCCAAGCTCTTTTATAACTTTTAAAACATTTTTCTCCAGGTATTCGATGATCTTGGAAGGATGTTTTATCATAGAAAGCTCTACATCCATCAACTCCATCAAACCTTCTGAAATTCTCTTAAAAATTTGTTTTTCTTCTTCACTCAACTTAGGTTCGATTACATGATAAATCAATTCTTTAGTTTCTGGGTTCCACTTTATCCTCGCATAGGCAAAAGGTTCCAACAAAGGATAAGATATGTCAAGTTGTGTTACGTCAACTTCTGGAAATTCTACTATTCTTTTCGGTTTCATCAAAGAAAATCCTGGTAATATTTCGTCCAAAAATGCTTTTTCTTCTTTTGAGAGTTTTTTAAGTTTCTTGTACAACATTCCCCTGAAACTCAAAATTTTCTTGAGCATATTCATCTCAAATGTTTCTTCCTAACACTTTTCCCTGGTCTAACTACACCATGGAACCTAGCGCAAGCTGGACACATCCTTATCGTTCTTGCTAAAGTGTGAATATACTTCTTATCAACTTGTTGTAAAATTGTTGGGTCGTTTATCCTGAAACTTTTTCTGACGACAAAAGTTTTGTACCTTGGTACTTGTCTTCCACATATTCCGCAAACAACAGTCCTTTCCCTACCTCTCGCTTTTGTGTGTTCATAAGTCCTTTTATAAGGTGCGGTACTTATCGGCATATTCCCTAAATAAATTTTATTTTTCTACCTATTTAGTTTTTTAAAAAAGTTCTAAGATTTTCTTAGGGTCGGATTCTTTTAGTAAGAATTCGTTTCCCCTTTTCCCGAATTTCTCCAAGACTTTCTCGATTCTTGCATCCGAAGGCTCAAAACTTTTCAATTCCTTCAAACTCAACGGCATGGAAACCAAACCTGTTTTAGAATGTATTCCGTAAGGTGCTCTCACCAAACCCATAGGTTTCATGCTTGAAGGGTCTAGTAAAATCTTATCTTCCCTTTCACTCTTACCAAGAGTTTCAGAAGTTGTTATTTTTGGTAGCTCTTTATCCACTTCCCTTTGTATCATCCTGACAAAATCGGCGAAAAGGGAGAAATAATTCCTTTCTCTTCTTGTTTCTCCCCTCAACACTAAAGGTTCATATTCCTCCGGCATTTCAAATTCTTTTATGAGAGACCAAATTTGGAATCCTTTGCTACCACTGAATTTCATCACTGGATTTAGCTTTAGCTCTTCAAAAATCTTGTAAGTGATTTCGGTAACTTCTTTCGTCTGCTCCCAACCAACTTTTGATCCAGGATCGATATCAACAACAAGCCAATCAGGTCTGTTAACTCCAACTCTATGCACACACGGAATTACATCTATGTAATGCATGTTTACAAAAAACAACAAATCTTTAGTGGAATTCAAGACTATTTTTTTACCCCGAAAATCTCTCCTGAAAAACCTTTTTTCCGTGAACAAACAATAAAATCCCACATACCTATCTTTACAAAATTCTAAAATCGTATCAGCAACGAAAGGATAATAATTCTTAGCCTTGTAAACTATTAACCAAGCTTTGTTGACTTTTTCCAGATCTTCCTCAATTTTTGGTAGAAGATTTGCGAAATATTTTTTACCCTCTTCAGTAACACCATACAAACCTTTAACTTCTTCTAAAAATCCTTTTTGAATTAAATTATTCAGAATTCTTTTAGCCTCTTCTTCTGAAGAAATTTTCAAATCGCGAGAAAGTTTTTCTTTGACATGAGCAAGATCAACTCTTTTACCAACACCTTTCATTGAAAACATCAAGAGGAGGTAATCTTCTGGTCTGAGTGCCATAATTAGATTAGATGAGGATTTAAATATAAGAAACTAATTAAAATTATTTTTGGCACGTGCTCACTTCAAAAAGTGAAGAAATGGGCGCGTGCAGACTTGTTTTGCATGCGTTTATTAAGAATAAAATAAAAAATTTAAAGGGTGGTGGAGATAGCACTGAAAGAAAAATTGAAGAAAATTGGTCCTTGCCTATGGGAATTGCCAAAAGAAGCAAAGCCAGGGATGAAGGTACCAGCATGGCTTTTCTTGTCAGAAAAACTTTTGAAAGAAGTAGAAGAAGGAGCGATTGAACAAGCTGCTAATGTAGCTTTTCTACCAGGAATTTATAAACACAGTATTGCATTGCCTGATATGCATTTCGGATACGGATTTCCAATAGGAGGAGTTGCGGCTTTAGACTACAAGGAAGGTGGCTTGAGTCCAGGGGGCATAGGTTTCGATATCAATTGTGGTGTCAGACTTTTGCGTACAAATCTTACAGTCGAGCAAATAAGACCAAAGCTTAAAGAGCTTTTAGAATCGATTTTCCAAAATGTTCCTTCAGGAGTTGGTGAAGTAGGAAAAATAAAACTCAGTTTTTCCGAACTAGATGAAGTTTTGGTTAAAGGAGCGAGGTGGGCTGTTGATCATGGCTATGGAACTGAAAAAGATTTAGAGCATTTGGAAGAGCAAGGTTGTATGAAGGGAGCAAATCCAGACAAAGTTTCTAACGAAGCTAAAAAAAGAGGTGCTCCACAGCTCGGAACTTTAGGAGCTGGTAATCATTTCTTGGAAATACAAAAAGTGAACAAAATCTTTCTCCCAGAAGTTGCAAAAGTCTTTGGAATTGAAAGAGAAGGGCAAGTTTGTGTGATGATACACACAGGTAGCAGAGGACTTGGACATCAAGTTTGCACGGATTACTTGAGAATTTTGGAGTCAAGGTTTAAAGATGAATTGAAAAGGCTTCCGGATCGCGAGCTGGTTTATGCCCCTGCTGGGACTCAAGAATGTGAAGATTATTTCTCAGCTATGGCTTGTGCTATGAATTATGCATGGTGCAACAGAAGCATGATCACACATTGGGTAAGAGAAAGTTTTGTTAAGGTTTTGGGTACGAAATTGGAGGATATTGGTTTGGAAGTGATTTACGATGTTACCCACAATACAGCAAAGATAGAGGAGTATGAAATAGAAGGAGAAAAAAAGAAGGTTTATGTACATAGAAAAGGCAGTACACGTTGTTTTCCACCAGGACATTCAGACCTCCCAACAGACTATAGGAAAGTAGG
>JAWBPV010000047.1:0-9904 GCA_039000425.1 Candidatus Aenigmatarchaeota archaeon | reverse complement strand
TGCCATTCTTATCAAACCATAAGCTATTGTGGATTTTATTGCTGCTGGATGAACGAAAGACAACTTAAACCTTCTAGCCAAAGAATCTTTTGTTAATTGCAAAGAAACAAAAACATCTTTACCGAAAACATCTACCCTCAAGTTAACATCAAAATTCTTTAAATCGACTTTAAGATTGTATTTCTCTTGAACAACTTTCCCTGCAACTTTTTGCACTTCTACTGAAGTGAAAGAATGCAAACCTATTCTTTGAGTGGAAATCCTAAAACTTTTCTTGTTTTTTAAGAATCTTGCTAAGTTAATTTCATCCAGCTTTGAAGCAATTTCTTCCAGACCAATTTTTTCACTACTCTCTATTTGAAATTGAGAAATAAACTTCATTACGTGATGAATTGACCTGAAAGAAAAAAGTTTTTTCAAAGATTTGGTTTCAATCAAAACTTTCCCCGGCAAGTTCTTGAATTTGCCCAAAAATTTCGCGTTTTTTATTTTTTCTTTCAGCTCTAGCTTTACCACATCTTCTAAACCTGGGTCGCAAGTAAGGATGAACTTCATGTTTATTTTTATGAATTTTTTATTCAAAATAGCTAAGAGCTTTAATTTTTTGATATTTTTTCCCACTCCAAAAGAATAGCTATTTCAATTTTCATAGAAGCTAACGAACTTTTGAGCTTTTTCAGTGGTTAAGCAAAAAAGAAGTAGCAAGAAAATGTAAGAATTAACAGATGTGATAATTTACTGTTTGATGTGGCAAAGCAATAAAGGAAAAGTATCCTGTGGACGATTTCGCGCTTAAATGGATTTTTTTCAATTCACAAATTTCTTTCTCCTTTTTCCTCAAGAGATCTTTAAGTATGTAATTCAAGTTGTAATCTTTTGGTACTTTACCTCTAACGCGGTTTCCTTTCGGTTCAGCGATATTAACTATGAGCGTTTCTATATCTTTTAAGTACCTAATTTTTTTAATTCGAAATATGACAAACTTATCCCATTTTCCAACATGTCTATCTCTTAAGTGCCATTTTATTCTTCCATGGAGATTTTTGGTTAATCCAACATAGTAAAGTTCATCTCTCTTGTAAAGAGCATAAATCCCAGAATATCCTTTCATCAATTCTTTTAATTTTTCTTCAAATATAGGGTCTTCAAGAATACTGCTTGGCAATTTTTTAGACATTCCTTTTATTAGGGCACCTTTTGTGCTCTTTTGTTTTCTTTTTTCCCCATCAATTAAAATTAATCCAAAATAAATATCAATTTTTACCACTCTCAAGAGCTCTAAAGTTTAATTCTATTTCTTCTTCATCATTCCCTTTTTCCTCAGTTTCCCCTTCTTTCAAAATTCTCAAAGTTTTCTTTATTTCTTCCAATTCTTCATCAGTAATTCCATAAAGTTTAGCAACAGTTTTGTCAATTTCTTCTTCGATTTTTTTCAATTCTTCCAAAGCAACTAAATCATTTTGCTCATAATATCTTTTGGCTAATTCGTGGGCCTTTTTGGAAAGTTCTGAAAGTTTTAAGTGGAGTTTGTTCTTGGGGTTGAATTTTTTAATGCCCATATATTTAACTACATGTGTACTAACATGCAAGACTGAATAACTTGTTACGATAAGTTGTGTTAGAGAAGAATTCAATATAGCACATAAGTAATGTGCCTCCTGCTCGTTATTGCTAGGAATAAACATTAGTGTTACATCTGGTATTGGTTGAATATTTCCCAGATATTTATCATTTATTAATTCTGCCACAACAGCACCACCAAATTCACCTTTAGCAGAAATTTTACCAGAAATATCTTTCCATATGACCTTATATTTTGAAATTGCAGGCTCTACATTAAATAACATGTAAAATGGTGGTACTTTAGATTTTTGTTTAGATTTAGACTTATCTCTATATGGTGCTAGCTGTGATTTATATGGTTCTCCACTTCTATGAACTAATTCATCAAAGAAATGATTAAAGAACTTATATCCATAAGGAAATTCTGTTTTAAAAATACTGCTGTCAATTGTTCCCCCCTTTTTATCAACTGGTAAGATTATATAAAACGAAGGTTTAAAGAACCATTTATCAACATCTCGACCTCTTAGTAATGGGTACACCAATTCTTTCTCAATTAATGCCCTAACTTTCTTGACTTTCTTCTTTCCTATTGTTCCAACATTTTCTATGAATAACTTATCTTGTTGTTTCGATAAAATATTAACCCAATAGATATTATTAATTCCGTTGAATACGCCAGCATAGCCTCTATACTCGGAGGGTCTAACTACCTTTTTTAGAACATCAAAAACTTTCTGTGTGGCCAATGCCCAAGGGGATTCTATGTTATTTATTTCAATGGGTACAATACTTATATCAAATTGTTTTGTGATTTTTCTAACTTCAATTAAATCTAGTTCTTGGGGCACTCCACCTGTTCTGTGATACAACCACATCTCGCATTTAATTGGAAATTCTGTCTTTCCATGTCTAATTACTATTAACCCAGTTCTATTAGTAGCACCTTCAAATGGGTATAACTCAGATAATTCATGAACTTTAATAACTTGAGTATTATTAACCAAATATTTTCTAAACCCAGCTCCACCTTGGGTCTTAAGAACATTGAACGGTATTAGAAAACTTAGAATACCATCTCTGTTAACATATTGGCTAAAACATCTTGCCACAAACAAAGTTGCTATATCCCTTTTAACTTTTCCTAATCCCATTCCTTTTGTTTTTTCTAACAATCCATACTTATTCCATAGCTCTTTAGTAGAATTTCTATAAAACTCTGGCAAGTTTTCCCAATTTATCCAAGGAGGATTCCCTACAACATAATCAAATTTTCCGATTAACAAAGGAGCAAAAGAGTTTTTCAATAGTTGAGTCCATATCTTGTTTTTATGATAGCGGTATTCCAAATCATAAATCTTCTTGTATAATCTCATTATTCTCCCAAAAGAAACTCTTGATATAGTAATGTTCAACTTTTTCAAAGCTTTGCTAAGAAATTCTTGAAATTCTTTTTCACTATATTTTAACTTTACTCCAGTATCGATGTAAAGAAGAATTTCTTTTAAAATATTTTTCTCAATAACCTCTTGTGGTATCCAAAATTCTCCTTCAGTAGTATACAATCTAAATTCTTGTTCCTCACCCGAATCTAACGTTTTCCATTTTTGTCCCCTCTCAACAGATATGGAATCAGCAAGATAAATTGGGATTTCTATACCTTCTCTTGGCCTATATCTAAGCAAGTCAGATAAAGCTATCAAGTAATTTGCTTTTGATGCTAAAACAGCAAGAGGATTAAGATCAATTCCTTTAACATTGTTTATTATTTTTTGTAATAATTCTCTTTTATCAAGAAAATGTTCATCTGCATATTCCTTAATTCTTTTAATAACTAGTACCAAAAATGTGCCAGAACCACAAGCAGGATCCAAAACTCTTTTATCTGGATTTCCGTCATAACCAACTTCATTCAACAACAATTCAGCCAACCAATCGGGAGTAAAGTACTCGCCCAATCTATGTCTTATGTCTCTTGGAACCAAATTTTGATAGAGCCTTTTGAATAAGTCCTTTACTCTTTCAGGATTCAACTCAACTGTAGCTGGCTCATAATCTAGAAGTCTTTTAGTTAATTCAAAAATCGATTCAGCTATCTTTTCGTTCCATTCATCTAAATACCAAGCAAAGTAGTCAGCTTCCAGAAAATTTCTTATTCCAACACTTGCAAAAATTCCTCCTTCTTCCAAATCTTTCAATTCTTCCAACATTTCTTTATGGTTTTTGTAATAAGCTTCTTCTATCCTCTTAAGATACGAGCCTAAAAGACTATCAGCAAAAAGAGTAACAATTTCGGAAGTTAATAATTTCATCAAAATTGTGTAATAAGTGTGAATTGCATAGAGCAGTTTTTCAACATCAACTTTTTTATGTTCTGTCAATCCGTAGTATTCTACTAATCCAGCTAATTTATCTCTGGAGTAGGAACATACTTGTGAAAATACTCTTTTCCAATCGTTAAACAACATTTCGGTTCTTGGCGTATTTTTATCCACAAGAGAATTGTAAAGTGCTAAAATGACCTTTTTACTTATCTCGCTTTTGGGACCAAAATCTAAGAGTAAGAATTCGGCATCAATTGGCTTTCTTCTTAAGCCTCGAATAGACTCTAACAATCTAAGAATAGTCTGTGCATTAACTTTCAGCGGCTCTTCTTGCACTTCCCACTCGTTTTTCCTAAATCTAACAAATGCGATGTTATAACCGTCAAGAATTACAGCAAAATATCTTCCATAGTACTTTTCATCAACAGCTTCCTTTTTGATATACTCCTTAACTTGTTCTTTCGCTTTGTTAAATTCAGTCTTATTATCTAACTTTCCTGGGGCTTTATATTCTATTATAACATGACCATAAAGAGCATCTTTTCTAACACCAGAAATTTCATGTCTATGTTCGTAAGAGGCCCATTGGACTCCCCATTTTTCAAGTATTGGTCTTAATGTAGTCTCAACTCTTATTTTTAATTCTTCTTCATTTCTAGATTCAGATGCATGTCTTATTATTTCGTTGGCTAGTTTATGTATATCTAATTGTTCTAAACTATCTCTGTTTTCTGAGATTTCTCCCATAAGTATCAACTAAATTATATTTTCTTCTCTTAATTTCTTTTCAACTTCTTCTTGCGTTTTTCCACAAACATTACATCCAGATTTAATAATCCAAACATCAGAACTTTTGCTTATCGTCTTCTTTCCAGGCAATGCCCTTGAGCTACTTCTCTTTATGGTTATTGCCCCAGGAATATACCAAGCTTGTATTTTTCCTTTATCACAAAAAGGACAGCTCAATTCTAAATATTCCCCTCTCATCTTCTCAATAAAAACTAAACCAAAAGAAAAATTTAAAGGTTTCAGCTATAAATTGTTGAAGCCCCAAACATAATTTCACTTTACCGCAGAAAAATGACAAAAGAAATTCCATCAATTCAAAGGTTTAAGAGAGGCTATCAACGCTTTTAATCTTATTTGAACTAATCCTCTTTTTTTGATTCTTTACCGGCTTAAAATGAAGAATTTTATTTACCTTAATAACATTTTAGCAATTATTGCATTATCTATTACTTTGGGGATTGTTTGATTCCAATTATTATCCAAGAAAATACTCAGATTGATTCGCTTTGCAATATTCCAAGAAGATTCAAAAATTTCTATGAATTTACTCTCAGGTTTAAATTCATTCCTACTTCCATAGAAAAAATATAGCGTATTTTGTCTATCAATTGGCATAACTAAGTTTGGCAATAGAAAGTGCATCAGCTTTGAACGAGAAACGATTTTTCCTTTGGAAACCATTATATCAAGACTTCCAAACAATTCACTTAATTTAGCTTTGCATACTTCTAATTCTCTTTCAGAAAGATTTTCCAGTCTGAATTTAGACAAACTGATAAATTGATCTTTACAACTAGTTACATTTTCATAAAATTCATCAAAATATTTCATTTTTGCTCCCCTTGCGTTCATATCGAATGATGTTAATGTAGCGTATACAAGCTCGATGAAATTAGCATCATCGATTAATTCCTTTAACTTTTTATTTTTAACCAATGTCATAAGTTTTTTATAGAAATAAAGATCAGGACCTTTTCTGTATCCCCACTCATTGAATTTCTTAATTAATTCAGGTATCTCGTTGACTAATTGATCTACTTTCTCTTTTAAAACATTACTAAGCATCTCCAACCCTCTAGTTTATTTAAACAATCAACATTTAAAAACATCGAGGCAAGCAAAAATTCTTTTCTTCAAATTTCTTGATAAACACGAACAACTTCTTCACAATCTCTTAACACGCTAGGGTCAACAGGATCTGGGCATGCTTTCGGCTTCAAGATGTTAAACTTTACCATCCACGCTCCTTTCTCGATAGGACACTTCACTTTAAACGGTTGAGAAGATGAAATTATTTCGCAATCTTTTACTTTCCAAAAATCCATTTCCCTACAAGACCACAATTTTCCAGTAATTTCGCAAGGTGAAATTTTTGCAGAAGTTAGCACAGCGCTGGAAGGCAAATCCAATCCGCTCAAGCTTGCCGTCCCGTCTTTACTTATTTCACATCTTCCAACTTCCTTATCAACTCTGCATTTGGAAGAAATCAAAGCTGCTTCTATACATCCTGAAATGAAAATTACCAAAATTATTGGCAAAAAACATTTCTTCATAATAAAAATTGCTTGCTCATACTTAAAAAGTTGTGGGAAAAATATTGGCGAAATATTGGCTTAAGCCACAATTTTGCTCCTTATTTTGCACAATTTTATCTTAAAGTGTAATAAGTTGATTTACCTTTGCCAAACCTCTTGAGCTTTCCTTTCTTCACAAGCTTTGCCAAATCTCTTTTAGCGGTGTGTTTATCAACTTGATTCAGCTTTTGGTACATTGAGTTTGTGATCTTCTTGTGATTCTTCAAATACTCCAAAGCAACTATTTGCCTTTGGTTAAATTCACTTAAAGCAACTTGCTGTTCAACAACTTTCACTTCTAAGCCTTTAGTTAAGCCAAATTTCTTTGTTATCAAGCTAACAATATCAGCACCGAAAAAGCCTGCTATCAAAGCTGTTATCAGCATGCTGAAATTGAAAACCCCAACTTCTTTCAATATCAAAGCGCCAAAAGTCCCAAAAAACATTGAAGCTATTACTTCAACAAAAACTCTTTTCCAATCTATTTTAAAATCGATAACGCTTACATAAGCTTTGTAAATTCCGAATAAAGTTCTTGTGATTGCTCCCAAGCCTGAGTAGAACATGAAGCTTGCTATCGAAACTAAATCTATCATTGTTATCACCTTTCAGTTATTAATTTTCAAGAGCAGCATATAAAATTAAGCTACCACTTTCAGTGGCGACAAGATATACATTTCAATTCTTGAAAGAAGTTTAAGAAAATTTCACACATGCAACTCAACCACATCTCTATCCTTAAGCAAATAATTCAGCCCCACTCTTCTACCAGAAAATTCAGTTTCATCAAAAATTCTTGCAAACTTGAAGCTTTTTATCCAGTTCTTGTTTATCTTTTCAATCAAATCTTTCAAGCTACTCCCTTTCTTCAAAACCAAAGCCTTTTCTTCCTTAGGCTTTCCTATTGGTTTAGTGAAAACCCTCACAATTTCAGCTTCCTCTATTATCTTCTTAAGCAGTTGCTCATAATCTTTTCTATCAATCGACCAAAAAACTTTCTTTTTCTCTATTTTTTGCTCAGAAAGAATTCTCTCAACTTCAGCTTTTTCTCCCTCGCTGTTAGCCAAAATCAAAAGCAAGTCAGAAGCATGAGCTAAGCTCATATGCTTAGGCAAGAAGAAAGAAGGAATCTCAACAAACTGAATAGCTACGCCTTCAAAAAAGCAAACTCCAGTTACAGGCTCTTTTGTTGTGTATGGTAAAGAGCTAACTTCAGCTTTAGCATTTGTTAAAGCATTGAGCAAAGAGCTTTTACCGCTTTTAGTCAAGCCTAAGATAGCAACAAACAAATCGCCAGTTTTTTTGATGGAAGCTTGTTTTTTTCTTGGCTTTTTTGCTTTCTTTTCAAGCTGGTCTTCAAGCCTTGAAAGCCTCTTCCTCAGCTCGGCCAAAAGGTTTTCTGTACCTTTGTGCTTAGGTGTTGCTGAAATGAGCTTTTTCAAAAGCTCTATTTTTCTCTCCAAATTTCTTTCTTCCAAGTATTCTTTTTCAATCGCAAACCACTCAGCAGGCAAGTTAGCAGGCATAATTATGAATTTGTGAAGAAGTGATAAAAAATTGCAATCTCTAAAGCGGAAATTTTTAGAGCAGTTATTTCAACAAGAATTCTGCCAAATCTTCTTTATCTAAAATAATTACATCCTTAGGATAAGCTCTGTGCGGTTTGCCAGCTTTTACTTCAATTTTAAGATCACCAGCAATACAATCTATTTCATATCTGTTCCTGAAATAATAAACTTCCCCAAATTTTCTTAATAGATTATCTTGAACTATCCACTCATAAATCGCATCTTTTCTCAATTCAACCCCAAAAATTTTTGAAAAAACCTTAGGGATAAAAGGATCTCTAAAGAAAATCTTTTTCTCTTTTTTGAAATCTACTGTTTTACCTTTCTTGTAATAAGCAATACCAATTAAAAACAAATTTTCTAAAATTTCCAGATATTCTCTCACAGTTACATGAGAAATTCCTATTGCGTTGCCTATTGTATTGTAGCCAAGAGGTGAAGGTGTTTTTAAAAGGAGCTGATAAATTATTTCTCTTGCAATTCTATAATTCTTGTTTATCCTTGCAAATTCTTTTTCTATGCTAGAAACAAAATCTTGAAAAAAAGTAGGATCTTGATTTATGCTTCTTGGAAATCCTCCTAACCTTATAAAATCTTCAAGAGCTACTTCCTTTTCCTCTTTTTTATAGTTTAGAATTTGAAAGAACTCTTTGAAAGTTAAAGGTAAAACAAAAATCTCTCTGCCTTTTCCTCTTCTTCCTGAAAATGCTTCAACAAACTTACCAACTTTCAACGAGGAAGACCCTGAAATTGTTATGGTTGATTTAGCAAAAAAACCTGCATCTATAAACCCCTTCACAACTTTCCACCAATATTCAATACTGCTAACTTCATCCAAAAATATTGTTTTGTAATTCTTGGATTTCTCCAGCAAATTTCTTAACTCCTTGAAGCTTGTTAGTAAATCACAATTCACGTATAGAATTGTTCTTGGATTTTCCCCCTCCTCTATTAAACTTTTAATCAAGAGTTTTATGCCAGTAGTTTTTCCCACTTGTCTGGGGCCTAAAACAAAATTCAAAGAAAAAGGTTCTAAAGAAATTTTATCAATCCATTCGGGAAGCCACTTTATTTTCATGTTTTCAAATTTCTTTAGATCATAATCGTTCTCCCACCATTCTCTTTCCTTCCACCATGGATTTATTTCTTCCAACATGATAATTTATTGTCAAGATATATATAAATGTTTGACAGTTAACTGTCAAATTTCCTCAAGCTCCCAAAAGCCACTTCCACAAAGGCTTAAAAACAATTTTTTTGTTTTTCACTTTAACTTCATCTTCATAATCCCAAGTTATTACAAGCAAATTTTTGCACTTAAGCTCTTCACTAGCTTTAATCAAAGCTTTTATCTCCCTTTCTTTTGCTTCATATCCACCAACATCATAACAAGCTTGTATAAGCCTTTCAATATATTTCCCATTTTTAACTACAAAATCTACTTCTCTCTCGTTTGATTTATAGTAGTAAAATTCTTTTTCCCTTCTCTTCAATTCAACTGCAACCAAATTTTCCAACATTTTGCCATAATTTTCAGAAATTTTGAAAGCACTTGCAGTGAAAATACCATTGTCTACCAAGTAAACTTTTCTTGGTGAGTTTTCTTGTTCTTTCAAAGAAAAAGAAAACCTTTTAATGAAGAAAAGAAGATTAGAAGTCTCAAGATTTTTTGAATATTTTTCAACAGTTTTTACTGGCAATTTAAGAAATTTTGAAATTTTATTAAAAGTTATAAGCGATGCCATGTTAGAAATGTAAAAATTTGTAAGTAGCTCCAGCTTTTCAATTTCTTTAATTTTGAATCTCCTAACCACATCTTTCAACACAACATCTTCCTTTATTTTCTTGAGTATGGCAATTTTCATTTCCTCTTTTTCTTCTATCGCCACTTCAGGAAAACCGCCAAACTCAAAATACTCTCTGAGAAATCTCAATATGCTTTCTTTTTTCGTCAAAATTTCAAACTTTGACTTTATTTCAAGACCCTTTAAATTGAGAAACTCTTTAAAAGAAAATGGAAAAACCTTCACTTCTATAGTTCTTCCAGTCAATAAAGTTGCTAACTCTTCGCTCATCAATTTGGCAG
>JAWBPV010000046.1:0-9952 GCA_039000425.1 Candidatus Aenigmatarchaeota archaeon | reverse complement strand
TCAAATCAGTTATGGCTTGACGAATAACATCCAGAAAACTTGGAACATCATCCGGATCCTTAACAACATAGCGTTCCCTTCTTGCCGCTTCGCCTATCCCGGAAGTGAAAGCATCAACAATGGCGAACTTGCCCTCCTGCTCAAAACGCCTAGGCTCCCACCCAAAACGATCCATGTTAATCCTAACTTGGACGGGATGCTCCTCCAAAGTCACCAAAACACCGGGCTCTCCAAGCTTAAACCCAGCATAGAGAAACTGCTGCCCAAAAATAGATTTGCCAGTACCCGGACCACCAGACAAGAGGACAACATTTCTCCTAGGCAAACCACCATTCAAGATTTCATTCATTCCAGGAATCCCCACGTCAACACGGTCACTCATCTCAAAGCCCCCTGAAAATGCCAGATTACAATTTTGAAAGACAACTTCAGCGTGCGTTTACACTTCTATATAAATTTTTCTCTAATAACCCTACAGCAAAGGCTTTAAAAAACACCTCTATATCTTTTGGCATGGCGATGAGGGCACCCTCCTCTCTTCGCCGAGCACGTGATGACGAGGGGGCATACACCCGAGCCCCTAAAAGGGCCGGTAGTTCAGCTGGTATGAACGCCCGACTCGCACTCGGGAGGTCGCGGGTTCAAATCCCGCCCGGTCCACTGCGAAAACCCCGAGGGGGTTTCCGCGCTTCCCCTTTCTCGTTTTGGGGTTGGTTTGAAGCTATTTTTTGGTTTGCGTTTTGTATTGCTTGTATGTAGAGTTTTAGGGCGTTTTCACAGCATTGTGAAATGTTTAGTCCTAATTCCTTAGCTTGTTTGACTATTTCGGCGTCTATTGAAAGGGTTAGTTTTGTTTTCACGTTCTCACCTACACGTATATTCACGTATTTTATACTATTTAACATTTTCCAGAAGTTAGAACGCCGTTCTATGTCTTTCTAGGGGCAAGAAAGATATTGGCGAAAAAGGGATTAATGTTACGTACAACTTCCCAGACTAAATGTCTGGTGTTTTTTCCATGGTTTATGAATGAAACGGAACATTTTTACGCCTTCACGTAATCCTCACTCAGTTGCCTGTAACATGTTACGTTCCGCAGAAACGCCTCCAAATCAGTATTATCAATCGTAGAATTTACGACATTAGAACGCCGTTCTATTTTCTCATTTCTTGCGAAACCATCCCGCTTAATCCTTTAACAGTCCAGTTATGAAGGCGATTATAATGCCTATAATGAATATGAAGGGGATTAGTCCAAGCATTGTTTTAGCTGGAAGGGCGCCCGTGAAATTCCAGCATGAAGTATCCACGTTTTGAATTTGGTCGGTTATCATTGGAACCAGGCATAACGCAACTATCATCATGGCAAACATGCCAACCAGCTTATAAGCTGGATCACCACGTTTTTTACCTCTACTCATGGTTTCACCATCTTAACAACGGTGAAATCTCTGATAATAGCTTTGCCTTGTTTCGTAAGCAACACTAAAACAAACGGTTCATGACTTGGATTTTTACGTGAAGGTTTAAACCATAAAAGGATTCCGTCAATGGTGAAACCGTCGTTTTCGACAATAACATGCCTATTCAAAAAGTAAGATAAAAGATGTTCACTCATTGGAATCAGCTTTCTTTTATCTTTCTGATTTTGTTTTGGTCTATGTCAAGTTCGAACCGTTTAAGCTGTTCTCCAATTTTGAGGTATTCCATTATTTTGTCTAGTCTTAATCCCATTTCATATTGAAGCATTGCTATTGTGGATTCTAGCTCTATTTCATCGTGGTTGTAAAGAAGTGCCACAACTCGCCTGATGACTTCCTGGATTCTCTCTTTTCTTATTTCCGCTCCATCACGTCTAACCATGAAGATCACCTTTAAGGGTGTGTGTATGTGTGAGTGTGTGTATTATCAGAGAAGCAGAGCTTCCAGCTTCGCCGCCGCTTAACTTATTTTCTTTTAGTGAGGGTGTGTTTTTAGTGTGTATGTGTGTATGTATGTGTATATGTGTATTAGGAGCAAAGAAGAAAGAAGAAAAGAACAAAGACAAGACAGACATTCTATAATACACACACATACACTCACACACCTTCATATTTCATTAAAAACTCTTTCAAAGCTTGGCGAACCACGTCTGAAACAGACCTTAAAGTCGGATACGCCTTCTTTATGGTTTCATGGATCCTCTGGAAGTCTTCTCCATCAATTCTTACGCTTATCCTAACCTTTTCCATGTTTTAAACACCTTCATGTCATTAAGTCTTAAATTGTCATTCAGTCGGATATGTCCTAATAGTGATTGGAAATGTCCATTAAAGGGCAAATTGAAGATGTTACAAGGGAATTTTTTGAAATTCACTTTATGAAAAAAGAGGGTAGAGGGTTAGCTGATTTTGTTTTGAATTTCCATGATGCCTTTGAACACTCTTTCTTTTAGGTCGCTTATTAAAGCTGGGTTGAAATAGTTTTGCATGAAGACGCTTGTGCCAACTCGCCCTTGTAGGAAGTCTATTTCAGCTTGTGATAGGTATTTGGTCATTATGCTTGCGTGTGCTTCTCTGAGGTCTCCGAAATGCACGTTTAAGGTTTTGCCAACCGTATGCCTTGAAGCTATTTGGATTTGGTGTTTACTGCGGATGCGGTTGACCAATTCTTTGGGAACGAAGCTTATGAAGGTTTTTTTGCCTTTCCGCAGAAACTTTTCTGGAAACTTGTAGTGCATGAGAACTTCTTTTTCAACGTCGTAATAATCGCTTAAACTAGTTATGCTTCTAATCAGGTTCCAGGATTCGATAGCTTCTACCAGACGCATTCCGGTTACAGCGCAAAAGTCTAGGAAGTCAGCGTATTCTGGATGCAGCTGTTTCGCCGTTCTAACAGCGCCGTAAACAGTTTCTGGATCCGTTTTCCGGGTTATCCGGTCAATGATCCGTTTATCTTTTGTTTCCATTGAAGTCCATTTGACACCGTAACGGTGAACCGTCTGCTTCCACTGGTCGTAAACGCCTAAAAACTTTGCAAGGTTGCTGAGACTCGCCAAGACCAAGCGCCGCTTGGAAACTGAAAGCGTTGCAATTTCTGAAAGATCCATGTTTTTCAGGCAATGCTCGTAACGTTTCGCATAACTCAAGACATCCCTAACAACGCTTGGACTCTTATCCCTAGCTAACCACTGCGCAAACGCCTTCCAATCAACCTGCAAAATGCCGGGGGAGGGATTCGAACCCTCGACCTCCAGATCCCCCATCTGCACCCCAAGGGAAGGAATGGAAACCGTACGGTTTCCATCATCGATTATGAGTCTGGCGCCCATTCCAGCGATTTGGTTGTTTGCTTCTTTTATTTTTTGGATGGCGATTTTTAGTGCGTTTTCTGTGAATTTGGAGATGTTTATGCCGAGTTCTTGTGCTTCTTGGAGTATTTTTTGGTCGATTCTTATGGTTGTCATGCGTTTCAAGTATATCATCTACTATACAGTGTATATAAAATGATTTACGCCATGGTTAGACGTCTGGCAGTTTCCATCCTTCTAGGCGTTTTTTGCGTATGATCCGTTGGATGTCGGGTTGTTCTAGGGCGTATTTTATGTGTTCGCAGCTGCTTGTTCCACAGTATTCGCAAAGGATGCCTTCAGGTTTAAAGTAGATTTGGATTGCTTTTAATCCGAGTTTTTTGTCGCCTATTTTTACGCCGTGTTCGTCTAGGTTGAAATGGGAGAAGCGGGGAGTTAAATCGAAAACTTTAAGCTCGCTTGCTCGGCGTCTAACGGCGTCTTCTACGAAGTCGGTTAAGCTGCGGTATCCATATTCTGGATAGTCTTTAATGAACTGTTTTATAATGTCCATTAATTCTTTTTTCACGCTTAGTCCAGTGTATTCTTCTTTTGGCATATTTAATCTACGGTAAATTTACCGTAAACAAGTATAAAAGTTTACCGCAAAAAATTAGGGTATTTTTACCTCAATTTTACATGAGAAAGTCGAAAAATTTTATAAATTTTAGGGTAGTTTTAAGGTAAAACTGTGGTAAAAATGGAAAAAACATTCGAATCAGTTTCAATCCGCAAAGAACTTGTAAACAAAATCAAAGAATACATTCAAAAATCCGGAAACTATCGCAGCGTTGCAGAGTTTGTCAGCGAAGCAATCCGCCTACGACTTGAACAATTAAGCGTAAAGGAGAGTGAAGTTCAATGAAGGAAGTTGTTTATTGTTTTGATGAGTTTAAGGCGAAGGTGGATTTAACTAAACCTTTGCATCATCATAGCATTTATGAGTGCAAAGATCCGCATGGCATAACGCATTGGTTAAGCTTCCGCATCTACGGAATCAGCAAAAACGGAAATCACATTATCATTTTTGAGGAAAAGCACAAGTTTACAATTTTTGAAATTCCAAAAATATATGGCAATGGCAATGTGTATGATCGCATGAACCAATGGATCATGGATTTCTATCGCAACCTTGTCCAGAAATATGCTAAACCTTTAGGATCAACGGAAGGAGAGTGGAAGGAATGAGAGAGTTTGTTATCGAGGAATTTGATAGATTCATTGAGATTGCGGACACCATAAACTCACCTTTCAAATTCTATGAAATATCGGAAAGCGATGCGGGAGAAAATTACCGATTGCTTGAAGCAAAGGTTTGGTTAAGAACCGCATACGTTTCATGGGAAGCGGATCTTAAAGGGGATGAAATAAACGAATACGTGGCAACTTTGAAAAGGCATGGATTCACTAAAACGGAGATCCGGGAAACCGCTTATCCCATAAAATAGATGCGAAAGGAAGCTTCTCCCAATGCTATTTTTTGGAGTTTGGAAACTCTCCTTTCTCCGATGCCATAGCTATCCCATTGGGGGAAGCTTCCCGCAAAATCTGGAAAGGTGAAAAATGATGCCATTGTATAGAAGGAAATGGCCTTGTGCGATTTGCCATAAACCGGTTATTTGGGATAGCGATAAAAAAGAGATGTCTTGCGGATGCAAAACTGAAAGATACACGTTTGTCAATTTGGATGCTTTTGAACCCTTGTTAAAGATTGATCGGCCATTTTGGGGGGATGTGGTAACGCTTCCGATTGATTCGGTTAAAATTGTGGATAAAGAGAATAAAGTTATGAGGATAAGCGATAGGGATAGCATTTTTAAGGGAAATGAAGATCCAAAGATAAAAGTTTGGTGGGTTAAATATCCGAGGAAAAGCAAGGTTCAAGTTTGCTTTGCAATTCAAGGCCGTTTCCACAAGGAAAAGATATGCTATAACCAAAAAGATCCAAAAGAGTGGGAAAACGACGTTTTCATTTATCTTCCCCGGGAAATAATCCCCAAACTAATTGAAGTTTTGCAAAAAGATCCCCATAAAATTGATTCGTGGATGTGATGGAAAATGCCAAGATGTATTGATTGTGCAAACTTTGACTTGCATTCTCATTATTGTTCATGGTGTAATTCTTTTATCAAATGGAATAGTGCAAAAAGGAGTTTCCCGTGTGATGGTTACAGAAAAAGGAAATGAAATGAATCCAAGGTTGCGATTCATTTTAACCCATCTTTATTGCGGAAGATGTATGCAATGGTATTCATTAGAAAGGGTTTTGTGGGAAGGCCGTAGGCCGATATGTCCAAACTGTTATTCAATGTTGCGGATCAAAACAAGGAAGGCAAAAAGGCAAAAAATAACACAAATGAAGAAGTTTATCCTTGAACATTTTGAAGCACATCATAGGATTCCCGACTTTTTCAAAGTATTGATCCGGAAAAGGTGAAGCGGAAAAATGAAGCGGAAAATGTTATCTAAAAGGCAAATTCTGAATGAATTGCAAAGTTTGATTGAAGTTGATGCGGAGAGTGAAACTGCAAAGAGTTATTGGAAGGGATACCGGGATGCTTTGTGCTACGTTGTCGGCCAAAATCCAAACAACTATAAATTCAAATGGGAAAGGTGAAAATATGAAACCGTTGATAAGGATCGCTTTAGGTTTTATTATAATCTTTTTGAGTATTTTTTTGCTAATTTGGGCATTACGCACCGGATTGTTATATCGTGTGATTCTTGCAATATTAGTTTATACCATTGGAATATGCTTGTTTATTATAGGATTCATTCAAACACAAATGAAGGGGGAAAGTAAATGAAACCGTTTAAAAAATTCTTGTTAGGATCATTTTTGATCTTCCTTGCCTTCTATTTCTTTATATGGACTGTGGGCATTATGCTTACTTATAACTTAAACCGCTTTCCGGACACTCCCGCACTATCCGGAATTGATTGGGAAAAAATTGCTTTAGAATTAGTTTTGGATCATTTAAAGAAGGGATATGGAATTTTTCCCCCAATCCCCGAATGGATGGCCTTACCCTTCTTCTATTTTCTGGCAGATTTTGGATATTTGATTTCAATATTTTCTTTCATTGCGGGAGTGGGGTTGATCATTTCCGGAATCGTGGACATAATTGAACATTTCCGACAAAGGAGAAGGAAAAATGGAAGACTTAAGCGAGATTAATTATGATAAAGCTTTCCAAAACAGATTATTTAATTATTTAATTAATTATTTAATCTCTAACAAGAAGAATAGGTTTGCTAAAGCTATAACGCTTCATATTAATCCGGTTGTTTATCAAGAGTTTGTCAAGACTCTTGTGATGCTTGGTTATCCTCAATATCAAACTTCTGGTTTAATTGTTGAGGCCTTCATGCAATACTTCATTGACAATTACCGGCCTAAAGGCATGGTTCAAACAACGCTTTTCTATAAACCGCAAATCAATATTCAACAAAAAATTGAAGTCAATATTGCCCAGAAAATCGAATTAAAAATTGTCAAAAAAAGTTTAATGGAAATTTTGGAGTCTTTGGAGAAAAAGAAGGGTTATCCGGATTTTTATATGTCAAAGTTGAAGGAGATTTTGCCCAAAGCGGTTAAGCTTTACGAGAAAAGCGGGGATGATGAGTTAAAAGTCTTGCTTGAAAAAGCGGAAAGGTTCATTTAATTAGCGTTCTTCTTCAACCACGTAACCGTAGCAATAAACATCCCACACATCCGTAGAAACGGACATTGACAATGCTAACCGGTTTGTCCCGTATTTTATGATTATTGTTGATTCAAAGGAAGATGTGCCTATGGCCAAAGGATAACCCGCTTCATTTGGATAGGCATATAAGATTCCCGATCCCGAAACCCTTACTCCCCGGACACTAACCGCTACTATTGTTCTGTTCTCATTCAACAACTGTGTTAGGTTCAAATAGAATATAGACGTGTATCCGGTTATATCATCCGCTATTTGCTTAAAGCATCCGACAAAAACATGAACCTTATGCGTATGTTCTTGCAAGGAATGATTTAAAACGTCAATAAGCGATTTAAGTTGATTTATCATGTGATCAATTTCAGTTTTATTATAATAGATGTCGGGGGGATAAACAACAATGTTTTGTTGCCCTTTCAAAGCTTCAAATCCCCCCATCTGTTTGAAGGCAAAAAGGGCAATAATGATAACAAGAAGCAGAAAAACCGCACTACTCCATGATAATCCCCGGTTGTTCATGCCTTCCACATCCTATAAAATATTGACATCCCCAAAGCTATTAATATTAATGCCACGAATCCATAAACCATCCAATCTCTTGCTTCTTCAATCGGATCGGGAACAAAATAGCTTTGGAAAAGATCATAAATTTCTTGATCCGACAATGCACGGTTATAAATTCTGAAATCATCAATTTTTCCTTCAAAAAATTCGTTTACATCCATCCGTGTTCCAATGCATAACGGGGAAGATGTATCTTGCGGGATAATTATCCCGATTGGATTGGGTTCAGAATAGTTGTAACTTTGCCTTTTAAAAACTCCATTCTTGTAAATATAGAGAACATTATTCTTGATAACTCCGGTAACAAAGATCCATTCCCCGACATCCCAAGGTTCTTGCACATACGCACCTATTCCATATCCCCCGGAAGCATTATGAATATAAAAGCATAAACGGTAAGGCCTTTCCGGATGAGATCCATTATATAACGAAAAGCACCATTCATATTGTCCCGTATCCCCTTTTCCTAAAAACCGAATATAACCATATTCATTTTGGGTTTTGAAGGAATGGGTTGATGGACAAATCCAAAAAGATATTGTCATCCCATTTGGGTTATTAACAATACTAAAATCTGGGGCATCCCGGACATATACGTAACCTTTGTCATCCAATAAAATGGCCTTTCCCTTCCGGCCTTCCGCAAACCGCACTATTCCCCTTGCTTCTCCATGATGCCCATTTCCGGAAGAATCCCTTAAATTTCCATCAAACTTTAACCATATAACCAAATCATTCTTACCGGAATGGCAAACAACAATTAAACAACCATGAATTATGATCCAAAATAGAAAAAGAAGGGCAATTAAGCGTTTTATCATGGCCTTCCCCGGTATTATCTATCCTTTGGACAACTTATTAAGGTATGCTAATGCCATCCCAAGACACATTAACAAGACAATTATCGGGAGGAATTGAACAATCACATCAACCGGATCGGTTATCCATGAACCATAAAGGACAAAGTAAAGGTCTTGCGTGTCATATGAATTCCATGTTTGCCCATTATTGCTTGAAGCATATCTTTGGCCGTCCGGATAGGGGTTAGACGTATTCATTTTAAGGCCTACAAAGTTAAAGTTGTTTTGATCATGGATGCCATTGGGGATTATTAGAAGGGCATATTGCTTGTTTTTCATCAATTGAACACTTTTAGAGAAGTCAAACTGTGTTATTGCGTATGATGTTGGCAAAGTGGTATAGTTTTGAGAATGAAGCTTTTTGCCCAAGTTTACGGTTGTAGTATTCCATTCGTAGATTCCAATGAAAAGACTATCAATTGTCCCGTTTTTCATAAGGTATAATTCAACGGTATTGACATAAGCACTTGAATTTAATTTGAATGTTTGAACAACCCATACTCCCGGATAAACAACGGTTGAAGCGGGGGAAGTTTCTTGCCCTATCAACTTTGTCCCTATGGCATAGACGGATAGGCATGAGCAAAGCAACAGAAAAACCGCTATCGGCAAGAGTTTAAGCGATCCTTTGGCCATTCTGATTTTCCCCCTTTGAAAGGCCTTGAATGGCATTTGAATGTTTTTAGAACCTTCCGAATTTCTTTAGCAATCCAAGAATCATGCCCAAAACCGCAAACAGTATTATCACGGGAAGGAATGCCACAATAATATCAACGACACCGCTTAAGTCAATGCTTGTCTGCATAACACCAATGCTGAAGACAGCGTATTGCCAGTAACCTTTGATTTTTGCTTTGAAATTATTGAAAAGCGCTAGCATCATCACATAGAGAGTGTAGAGGATTTTCATACATCACCCCTTCTTTTTTTTCAGTTAAATGAGATAAAAGATTTACTATTAAATTCTAATAGAAATTATTATATTTAAACAAACTAAATCATATACAGATTAGAATGAACAGAACAAAAGGAATATCAACTAGTGTATATTTGACTGAACAAATTCTCAAAAAATTAGAATCTGAAATGCAGAAACTTAAGACCACATCACGAAGTTATACCATCCGCGTAATACTTGAAAAATATTTTGAAGGTGATGCCTAAAGTTGAAGAATAAAACCGTATTTGCCCTATTTTTCATATTTCTCATATTTTTCATGTCTTGCCCACTTGTCCATGCAGATTGGACATTAGTGGAAGAAGAAGGAAGATGGGATATTAAGACAAGGGGAGAATGGAAAAGCAATTGGGATGATGATTGGTGTTTTATGGAATGGCATTTAACGGTTCAAAACTTTTCCGCTTGGATCATAACAATAGATAGCGAAATTTATCAAGATTGGTGGTTAGTGGATACTTGGCATGACATAGGCATTGTTATAGAGAAAAACGGTCAATGGTATGGAGTTTCATTAATCAATTATCAGCATAAAGGC
>JAWBPV010000045.1:0-10015 GCA_039000425.1 Candidatus Aenigmatarchaeota archaeon | reverse complement strand
TAGCATTCTTGCACTCAACAATTACCCTCAAAATTCAAATCACCCTTAACGATCTCGTAAATCCTCCCCTTCTTTTCGCCAATAGCTTTAACCAAGCCTTTAGAGCATAATCTTTCCATGTAATTCCTAAAAGAGCGCTCACCCTTCGGATACCTTACATTTTGAATATAAAAATTGTATAACTTGCTTGCCGGCAGACACTTCCACTCTTCTAAAATTTTCAGAAGAACTTTCTCGTCTTGACTCAGCTTTATTGGGCCATCGCTGTTAATTTGAATATCAGATTCTTCAATCTCTTTTTTGTTCTTGCTTTCAGCCTTTAAAGCAGCTAATTTCAATGCGTTAATTCCCAAAGCAATATTGCCTTTAATCTTCTCAGCAATCTTTTTTATAATAACATTAGAGTAGCTTCCCCTAACCAAAGCTTTCTCAGCTCTATCTTTAAGAATATCAAAACTCTGTTCAAAAGTATAGGGCTGAAGTCTCATTATGCTCGGAATATTAGATCTTACGCTCTCATTTAAAAGATAAAGGCTTTCTTCTTCATCTGAAACCAAAATAACGCAAATATTCAAACTCATCAACCTAGCAATTAAATCCTTATCCTTCAATCTCTCAAAATTATCAAAACAAACAATAAACCTCTTTTCCCTAGCGTGCTTCATGAGCTCTTTAATCAGCTCGTAATTGCTTCTGTAAAAAATGAGCTCGCTTTTTGGAATAATCTCTTTAAGCACGCTGTAAGTTGTTTGGAAAATCGAGCAGTCAACATATGCGATTGCTAACTTTTTGTTAAGATTATGAATCACATGCTTAACTAAAGTTGTCTTTCCAGAGCCACAAGGCCCACAGATAAAAGTGTTTATGAAATTTTTTAGGTTGTTTGTTAATTCCGATTTCTCCTTATCTCTATACAAAAGTTTTTCAGGTAAGTATGATTGACTAAGCACTTCTGTATGGACGATAATCTGAGAATTCATGAGTTAGATTTTTTACGCTTAAGGAAAATAGGTTACGAGTGTGTAGCCTGCCGATATTCCGATAAAAAGATGTTTTAAGAAGAAAGCATTTAAAAACAAGCTTAAAAAATAAAAGTAAAATATTTTTTATGTATTTGATAGGTGCCTTCCATTCAGACCTTAAAGGAGAAGAAAGATTAAAGAAACTATTAAATTACCTTAAACCGAAATCCATTGGTTTGGAGTGGTCGGTAAAAACAGGTTCCCCTGCTCCAACGAATAGTGAGCTAAAAGAGGATTTAGAGTTAATTAATCAACAAATTTCAGAATACAAACAACTAGCTTCATCTTTTCCTCATAACTTAAAAAAATATTTTTCAAGAATTGTTGATGCTTATTGTTATGAGTTTAGAACTGTGGTTAGTTATCAACCTTTCATAGGATACGAAATATATTGCATTGACAAGCCAGGTGTAAGAAACATAGGCAAAGAGTTCATAAAAGAAATTACTAATTTAAGCCAATTTATTGAGATTCAAAAATTTAGTGAATTGCCTTATGAAAATCTTTTAGAGGAATTTCAAAAAATTTGTGATCTTTGTTACCAAGATATTAACTCTGTATTAATTTCTTATAATTTGGAAGATATCGAATGGGAATTTTATCTTCCTAGCTTCTTCGAAGAAAGGGAAGAATATATGGCTAGAAAAGTGGAAGAATTAATGCCTAATGTGTGTGTTGTTGGTCTTTTACATACCTTCCTTTACGATGAATTGTCTTCTGAACTTAAGAGGTTGGTAGCTAAACTTATGTCAAAAAAGACTCTAGCAGATAGAATAAGCCATCTTAAACCTAAACTACTTAAGTTATCTTGTGCTGATTCACTTAGCTAAGGATCATCTTTATCTTCTTCGGATTCAACAGCCGCTGCAGCCACTGCGCCTGCAATACTTACACCTACCATTGCTATAGCACCTGCTGGTGGGCATATTGTACCTAAAATAATACCTAAAGCAATTCCTGTTCCTGTAGCTCCGGCAATCTTATTCATTTTCTTTTCTTTCTCGTCGCTCATCAGCTTTTTATGTATGAAGAGAAGTAGATAAATCTTACTCCTCGTAATGGCTCGGCTATTAATTAAAGATATGGCCATTAGCAGGATACTTGCTATAAGAACTTTCTTTAAGTCTCATTTTTTGAAAAACCAGGCAGCTATTATCTGTTAGTAATGTGTAAATTTTTGTTCTAACAGTTCAACTATGTGGTGCATGAAAGCTAGGATTTAAGTAACTAGAAAAAGGCTTTACGTAAATCCGATGTTGAAATTTCTGAGAATATTTCTTGGAAAAAGATTCTAAGATGCTGGATTTAAGTACATAAATATGCTTCAAAGCGGAGAGAATAAAGGAACAGGAGAGTTAAGAATTTAATGGAAGTGTAAAGTTGAGAAGTAATGGAAATCCCCCTATCAATAAATCTAATGCTTTTCCAGGTTTTCTTTTCATCAAGTATTTTATGTCTAGATACTCAAGAAAAGAAGCTTTAAGTGAGTTAAATTACCTCGAATCGCTCATCATTGCTAGAGTTGAGAATTTTTTGAAAAATGAGGATTCTAGAGCTGTTGCTGAGATTCTAATCTCCATAGACAACGAGATTTATCAGACCGAGAAAGAGGCAAGAAGGCTTAGGCTCATGGGTAGATTAGACTATGAGGTTTACCGTACTTTGATGGATGGTTATGCTAAACTTCAGAAGCAGATAATTGAGCTTTCAAAAGAGTATGGATTAGAAAGAGATGTGAAGGAAGTTTACTCTTTTCTAAAATTAGAGGCTAGTTTAGCAAATAGGAGAGTTAAGGTATGACGACTGCAGAATAAAAAGAAAAGTTTTGATGACAAAAGGATCTTAAATTCATGTTTAAGAGAATCTTAATGTTAATGGGCTGAGGCAAGGAGCAGAGTGAAACCCAGAATATGTCTGCTAATGAGCCTTCTCTCCAATTACGGATTACGGAAATTTTATTAATCGATAAACAAAATCTTAACGCCTCAACTTCTTTTTCTAAGTGATTTCATGAAGATAGAGAATGCTTTGAATTGGAGGGATAAGCCCTTTATTCTTTTAGCTTTGAGAGCAAAGTTTAGGGGGTTAGAGCCAAGTATATCAGACTATCACAGAGATCTTAAAAGAGTTTTCAATCAAGAATTATGCTACAGTGCTGTAAGGAAAAGGCTGAGTAATCTAGAGGAGAAAGGTTTTCTTAAGAGCGATTTGATTAAAGAAGTTGTTAGCAATAACCTGGTTGATTCTAAAGGCGAAATTAAGCTTAGAAGGTTCACCAAAGTCTTCAAGAAAGTTTATGTTGTAAATGATGAGAGCAGAGCCCTGAAGCAATTCATTAAAATTTTGAAGAATTTATCTAGAGAGTTATTCAAAAAGAATCTTTCCCAACTCTTTTGCAATGATGATCTTCTTAAATCATTAGTTTAGGTGATAATATGGCTGAGTTTAAATCTTTCAGAAGTTATGGAATGAAAAGGCGTGCTAGCTGCTACTGGAGTTTAAGCAGGAAGCTTAACTCTATTTGGAGCCAAAATGAGCAGATAATTTCCAAACTTAAGGATATTGAGGAGCTTTTGAACAGGTTCGCTGAAACTCTTGTTAAACAGGATTTCAGGGAAGAGAAGAACTCTTAGAGGACGATTTAAATGAGAGATGCTATCCTTAGAATACTTGATTTGCTAAAGAAAAGTGAGCATAACTTTGAAAGCCTAAAGCTTAAACTTAACATTCCTTCTGAGCATGTCAAGCCTTTGCTTGATTGGGGAGAAGCCAATAAACTTTGGTTTAAAGATCCTGTTTCCGGCTCCTATTTAATCGCTGATGCTGGAGAAATCCTATTGGAAAATGGAAAGATAGATGAGCTGATTAAATCTTGCCCTATCGATTTGCCTGAAAGTGGAGATGAAGTAAATTCTCTGCTGAAGGATGAGAGGCTTCTATGCAGGATTAGGGAGGTAATGGATAAGGAAATCGTTGGCGAGTATGAAAACAAGCTTTTACTCTTCCTAATTTTTCTTTCCAAAGATTTAGGTGCTGAAAATGCTCAAGCATGCTTTATTATGGGAGAATCTTCTTCTGGCAAAAGCTATTTAATGCATAAGGTTCTCTCTTATTTTCCGGATGAATGCATTATATGGCTTACCCGCTCCACTACCCATGGCTTGGAATACTTCTGCAAAGACAAGGATTTGACTGGACATATTTTAGCGATAGAAGAGGCTCCTGGATTAAATGACGCTCAACAATATGTTAGACCAATTTTCTCAGAAAGAGGCTTAAAAATTGTTACTGCTCAAGCTTTGGGCGGAAATATTGTAAGCAAAATCATTGAGGTTAAAGGCTGCCCAGCTTTTGTTACAACCTCATGCTCACCGGTAATAGATGAAGAGATGTCAACTAGAGTGTGGATTATATCAACTGATGAAAGCGTTGAGCAGACCAAGCGCATCTTAGAGTTTGAGGCTAAAAGGGAAAAATATCCGGAATTAGCGGATATAAGGGAGGAGAAAGAAGCGATTAAAAACGCTTTGAGGGAGCTTAAGCCAGTTAAGGTTTTGATTCCATACGCTGACTTAATAGATTTCCCATTCAATAAGATAAGAGTAAGAAGGGATTTCCCAAAACTCTTGACTTTAATTAAAACTTCCGCCTATCTGCATCAGTATCAGAGGCCTAGAATTGTTTTGAATGGTCAAGATTATGTGTTAGCGACTTTTGCGGACTACAATATTGCTTTTTCTCTAGCTAAAAAGGTCTTCAGGCCTACAATTCTAGGTTTGCCTGAAGGCGTCTTAAGAATTTATGATGTTTGTAAGAAGCTTGCTCAAGAGTCTATGGAGATAACTTCTAGAAGCGTTACTGAAAGATGTGATTATTCCCAATCAACTGTTCAGCATTATTTAAGCCAGCTTGTTAAGGCAAGGCTACTGCTTAGGGATGAAAGTCAAAGGGAATATCGCTACAGCCTAATAAACGCGGAAAACGATGCATTAAACTGCATTGCATCAATTGAAGAGAGATTCGGTGAAAAAGAGTTTATGGAATGGCTTTCCACAATAATGCAATCATGTAATGGATGCAAGGTAAATTTAATCTATGAGGAAATTAAAGGCAGAATATATAACCCTTTACCACAAATGCACGATTACACAACAACTGAGAAATCTGAAGAAGGCTACTTTAAGCATGAGAAAGAAGAACATGACGCATTCCAGCAAGATGCATGTTTAAATGTTTTGAGAAAACTGAGCAATCTTTTTGGAGGAATTATTCCCGTACAAGATGCCATTAATTCTTTAAAGAAGGAAGGATTAGAGAGTCCTGAAAAGGTTATCGGGAAACTTATGAGTGAAGGCAGAATATTTGAGCCCAAAAGCGGATTCCTAAAAGTTTTAGGTGATTAAGTGACTGATGAACTTAAGTTCATTGTTGCCGGATGCGGTCATATAGTTACTCCTTTTAATCTTGGAGGGAAATGCGTTGAGTGCGGAAAGCTTTGCTGCAAAGACTGCTTGATAGAAGTCAACGACAAAAAGCTTTGTTCAACATGCTTCAAGAAGTTTTTGAAGGGCGAAGAAAATGGATGAGGCTTTCGTGATATGCCCATCCTGCGGCTCAGTTGTTAGAAGAGATGAGGTTAGAGGAAACTGTAGAGTTTGCGGAAAGAAGACTTGTATAGCATGCTTTAGAATATGCGAGGAATGCTTAAGAATAGTTTGCCAGAACTGCATTAAAACTAGGGAAGTGTGGATAAGCGGAAACCTCTATTTGAGAAAGATGTGTGATTACTGTGTTGGCGTTTATCGCAGAATATGGCGATGATCATGCAATATGTTTTATGCATGAACTGTGGGAGATTAAGTTTAGAGGGAATGTTCTGCACTTACTGCCATTCTCCCTTATTTTTGAGTTTTTCAAATCCGTTAACAAGCGTTGATGATGGTGTTTATCTTGGAGATATCGAAGGAGAGAGTTTGCCTTTTCTCTTGCCCATTAATCCCTATTTCGGATTTCACTTCGCCTTTTACGGCGTAACGGGAACTGGTAAGACTAGAGCAGCCATGAATTTAGCGATAAACTCTGAGAATAAAGGCTTATGCCTTAGAATAATTGATGTTGAAGGCGAGTGGAAAAAGATAATTCCTATGCTGAAGAAGGAAACAGTTTTCTATGATTCTGAGTTTAACCTTAAGGTTAACCCGTTCGATTTGAATGATCCAGGCCTTACTCTAGCGATTCTGAAGGAAACGATTTTCATGGGTATGGAGCATGAATATGGCGAACTATCTCCCCAAATGAATTATGTTTTAAGCAAATGCGTTCTTGAAAGTGGAAGCATTCCAGAATTGATAGATAGGGTAATACTCTTCAAGCCGAATGTGCCATTTAAATTTCAAAATCTAGATGCTACTAAAACAGCCTTGCTTACAAGACTAAACCCATTCAGGGATAACCCGATTTTAAGGAGGATATTTTATGTTGAGTATTCAAGCATAGATTTATCTTCAATTGAAGGGGTTAACCTCATAGTTGATTTGCACGATTTGGATAGAAGAGTTGCATATAAACGTGAAGTTAGGCTGATATACAATGTTATAACCACAGCCTATCTTAGAGAAGCGTTGAGCAAAAGTCCTAGAAATGGGATAGAAAACATGTTCATAGCGGATGAAGCCCAGCTTCTAGTGCCTAAGATAATTAGTAAGGCAATAGTTACAGACACTTGGGTTACAACAGACTTCGCAACTAGGCTTAGGAAGAGGGGAGAAAGCCTAGTGATTATTACTCAAAGCCCCTCAAACATTGAAGACGATATTCGCAAGAATGCTCAGAACATCTTCATTTTCCGATTGCAAGATCCTAAGGATGTTGAAGTTATCGCTGGAATGCTTGGTTCGGTTCAAATAGATGAAGTAAGCTACTTCTCAAATCTTTTAACGAATCTTGAGAAGAGAAAAGCTATTGTTAAAACTCCCCTCGCAAAAAATCCATTCATCATAAAAACTCCCGAATTGGTTATTTAAAAAATCTTTGAAAACAATCTAAAAAATGTTTAAGGATATAGTATTTAGGTTTTTCTCTATAGTCAAGGCAAATAAGAGAAAATCTATCACTTACAGGATGAAAAGGTGGTAAAACCATTAAATTTTCGTAACTTTTTCTACATCGATTATATCGAGGCGCATGTTTTTTAAAGTGAATACACTCTTCATATGGGCACTCAAGATTTGACAAAAAATTATCCTGAAGCTCTCTTAAACACTCAGGCATATTCTCATAATAATTTCCCATTATAAATTTCTATGTACAACAAAGCTTAAATTTCTATGTACAGTATAGCTTAAGTTTTGTTTAAGAATATTAAAGATGATGAGCTTTGGCAAATACCGAAGCTAATAGAGTAGCATATGAAAGAATGCTACAGTTTAAATTAGGTGGGGGTAGAAATTTATTTGAGGAAGGATATCGCGCTCTGATATTATCCACGTTATATGAAAAAGAAGCCACAATAACTGATATCAAAACTAGATTAACCGCAGAACTTAATGTCCCATGGATACCTACTCACATTCTAAGCGTTTATTTAGAGGAACTGGTAAAAGAGAAAAAAATCCGTTTTGAAAATGGGAAATACATCATTAGTGATGAAGAAAGAAAAGAATTGGAAGAAACTATAGCTAGGAGAATCGAACTGTGGAATCTTTTTAATAGAAATATAATTAACTGCATTAAGAAAAACTGCCAATTAAATCATATCACTGAAAATGAGATAATTGATGTAGTTAAAGATATTTTGTCTACTTTTTTCACACAAGCCAGTCGTTTATTCGCCGGCTATTTGATGGAAGAGGAGAAACTAGTATTTGATCTACCTAGCCTTTTAAAGATTATTGAAGAAAAAGTAAAAAAGCTACAAGATCCGATGGCTCAAGAAGCCATAAAAAAAGCTTTACAAGAAGAAATTTTGAAGGGAGACCCCATTATCTATGAATTTCTTTACGAAATATTTCAAATGTATGTTTACTTTGAAGTCCTTAATATCGATCCAGAATGCAAAATACCTTTTAATATTAAAACTGTCTATTTAGATACGAATGTTCTTATGGATTTATTACTTCCTCATAGAAGAAGGCATCTCTTAGCAAAAGAGCATATTAAACTCTCGCAGGAATTAGGCATAGCAAACAAATATACGAAGAAAACAGCAGAAGAACTAGTTAATGTGATTAGAACCTATAAAAGAGCATCTTCCTTAAGCGAGAGTGTTCTTGAACAGATTTCCAAAAGAGATGATGGGCTATTAATGGAGTTTTTCAAAGAGAAGGTTCATAACCCCAATCTAACCTTTGAGAATTATTGTTTATGGTTAGAAAAGGCCTATGAAAAAATTCTTAACAGCCTTGGTGTAAAAATCGATGAGAAAACATATGAAGAGATTAATAAGGGCGCGGAAGAACTGAAACCAATAGTAGAAGAAGCTGCCCTTAAGAGTCTAGACTATAAGCCTACCGACTCAATAGAGCATGATGCTTTTAATCTTCAGCTTATAAGGGAAATACAATGTAAAGAAAAATGTATAGTTTGGTTCATAACCAACGACTACTCTCTCTTTCATGTTTCAAGGATTTTACTAGATAGAGGTAAAATTTCAAAACCGCTAAGTGTAACCTCAGATGTGTGGTTACAAGCTCTCACATTTATTAGGCCACTTACTAGTGAGAAAAAGACTTCCATAGAAGCCTTTAAAGAGTTTCTAACTCAACCTATAGCTACTAAGTTGAGGTCAATAAGTTTGCACAGACTACTCAGCGTTGCTTATCCATGGATTAAAGAGGAATATCTGACGCCTGAAGATTTAGATGATATAGCATCAACAAGGTTCATAGAGGAATATATAATTAAACCGCAACAAGAAAGAGAAAATCGTATAACTGTATTTGAAGATATAGTTCCAAAAATTATAAGCGAAAAGATTGAACAAAAAATTAAAAAATTAGAAGAAGAAATTAAAAAGTTAGAAGAAGAAAGGAATCAAGCAGTAAGAGAAAAGAAGCAACTTGAAGAAAAGTACCTAGAAATAGCTAAAAATACTATAAAAATAAAGCCTCTTTTCTTCATGGGAGTTGTTAGCTTTATAGTTTTTCTCATATTTGCCATTCTCCCAGCTTTGTATAGGGTAGCGATACCGGATATAGCTTACCATTGCTTATTAATTTTAATAATCGTATTTATTGGATCTTCCATTTTTGGTGAAAAAATTCTCAGAATTTTCGGTAAACATACGCACTAATCAAATTGATATTTAATCTCAACTTCTCCTTTTTTATGAGTTTGATTGAAGAGCTTATTGAGAACATAGTGAATTATGCTGATTACAGATATAACTATAGGAGAGAGGATTATCGCAGAGACCTTGAGTCTGAGGGATTAAAAGTTTACTTTGTTCATGAGCTTGCTTCATGCAGGAAAAAGACTGAGCTTAAGCAAGTATATGCTAAGCTTGAGCTTGAATTAATGCGCAAGCCTCCTTTACTTTTAGGCGAAATAATTCAAAGGGGAATTAGAGAATATTTGCCGAAGGATGTTGAGGAAGAAAGAATATTCTACAAGGTTTTAGGAGATGTTGCAATTATGGGAATGCCAGACTTCTACTCGAAATCAAGAAAAAGCGTATATGATGTTAAATTCATTAAAGGAGAACCTAAGCTCTTGGAGCATCACAAGCTTAGAGCAAGCATGTATAAGTGGCTTTCGGATGCTGAGCACTCTTACCTACTATACTGTTCACCTAAGGGATTTATGGAATTTGAAGTTAATGATAAATTTGATGAGAAGGATGTAAAATCGCTTATAGAAAATTGGAAATCTCCAATGTGGGATTGGGAATGTAAACTATGTGCGTATGGTTCAATATGCTCTGAAACTAAGAAATTTTAGAAAAGAAAATACACTCCAGATTTTTAAAGTATAAATTGATGTAAAGATTATTACTA
>JAWBPV010000044.1:0-10047 GCA_039000425.1 Candidatus Aenigmatarchaeota archaeon | reverse complement strand
GACAGGAACAAAAATTTACGTAAATCTTGGCGAGCCAGAATTAGCTGAGAAAGTCGCAGCACTACCAGTAGACGGAGTAGGACTAATGAGGCTCGAATTCATCTATGCCGCCGAAGTTGGAAGCCATCCCTTATATCTAATAGAAACAGGACATCCGGAGAAGCTCGTCGACAAGCTAGCGGAGGGGATGAGGAAAGTCTGCGCAGCATTCTACCCACGTCCCGTCGTTGTGCGTCTGGTCGACTTTAAGAGCAGCGAGTACAGAGACCTGGAGGGCGGAGAAAAGTATGAGCCGGTTGAGCCGAGCGCGCTCTTAGGGTGGAGAGGAGCCTCGAGATACTACGACCCCAAGTATGCTCCAGCATTCAGACTAGAGCTTAAAGCAATCAAGAAGGTTAGAGACGAATACGGCTTGAAAAACCTCTGGGTAATGATACCCTTCTGCAGGACAGAAGAGGAAATCCAGAAAGTCATCGAAATAATGAAGGAGGAAGGACTGGAGCGCGGGCCAGACTTCAAGCTGTGGGTCATGGCGGAGATACCGAGCAACGTGCTGCTAGCAGACAAATTCAATAAATATATCGATGGTTATTCGATTGGTTCAAACGATTTAACTATGTTAATACTTGGAGCAGACAGGGACAATGAAACAATTGCTAAGATCTTCGACGAGAGGAACCTCGCAGTCAAAAGAGCAATTAAATATTTAATTAAATTAGCACACCGCGACGGCAAGACTGTGAGCATCTGTGGACAGGCCCCAAGTGTCTACCCTGAGTTCACAGAATTCTTAGTTAGAGCAGGTATTGATTCTATTTCTATTAATCCTGATGCTGCAGTCTTCACGAGGAAACTCGTTGCTTCAATAGAGCAGAGGATCATGCTTGAGAAAGCTTTAGGTCAAGTCAAAGTTGATCCCGACTGGGACCTGCCCGACCCTGACGAGGAATAGGCTCTTTTAACGATTTATCTTTTTCCTCTAATTCTCTCTTTGCTTAAGGTAACACTATTCTCAAGTGTGAACATCTTTTATTCTCTTCCAGTATTGTTTTCACTAATTATTGGAGAAATCGTTATCTTCAGTCTAGTAGGCGAGTGTTAAAGCGTTGATACTATGACGATCATGTTTCTTCCTCTTGCCATTTTTCTGAAGAATACCTGTTCCGAGGATATTTCCAGAATATTATTGGGAGAAACCACAGGTAGTATGTTAGCCTAATTCTCACGAACATAATGTTTGTATTATTGCATGTTCCTTCAGAGATTGTAAATGGAAAATCCTTCAGTGAAATCTCAGCTTTTCTTCCTTCACGTTTTATCTCAGGCTTCTTCTTTTCCTTGATGTATTTGGTTTCAGAGAACCTTCTAATACCTATTCTGATTCACGGGTTTTACGATCCCACACTTTATTATTCTCCAACCATCCAAGCAATGCCTATTTCAACCATTAAAATCACATTCTTCTTTTTCATCTGGGCTATCCCCTTTTCAATCACCTTTTTACTGTACAGAAGCCGTTTAAAGAAACAGGTTGAAACGAACTGAAATCAAGCGAAAAATTCTATTATTATTTTTAGCACGCGCTAGTTGACGACTGCCAGTTCCTTATCTATACTGATCCAGACAGGGAGTAAATTTTATTTTCTACGCCGATCTTTTACTTTTTTCCAATCGATATAATTCTTATACTTACCGAAGTCCTGTTTCCATCGATGTTTAGACCTTTCCCTCCAGGTTTTGAGTGCGTTTTCTTCATGTTGAAGAAACTCTTTTTCAGAACACTGATTAACTTTACAGAAGTGTTTTATCAAGTCTTTTCTGCTTAAACCGATTTGTTTAAGCTTAGCTCTACCGTCTTCTGTATGGCACCAGAAACCTATGTGTTTCACCATGTGGCATAAGCGGCATAAATGGTGTACTCCAACCAGTTTTTGAACATGTTTTTTATCATCATACTCCCAGAACTCGTGAAGCTCGAACGGAGGCTCTGTTGAACCACAGATGTAACACTTTCTTCCCTCCTCCTCGTAAACCCGTCTTTTTAATTCCTCCCATTTATCTTTTGGCATCAGGTTGTAAAGCGATGAAAACCAAACAGTAGATGGTATTAGTTCAATCGTCAGCCTAAACTGGTTATTAGAGTCTGTGCTACGCATCTTTATAGACTCTTAGACATAATATACATCTGCACTAGTACTAAAATTTTTTATATCAGCAATCTAACTTACTTATGAAGATTATGATAAAAACTAGCCCTAAAGAAGTTGAACAAGAGATTAAACTCTTTGGATGGTTTCATTTCGGTAAGGAAGAATTTGAATGTCCAGGGCTTCGAGAAAGGGAACTGGAATTTTACATGAAAAATAATAAATTACCGCCACCATGTGACAAATGTTATAAAGCTTTAATATTTTGGGAAGATAGTTATTCAAAAGAAAACTTAGCAAACTTTTTTAACATGATTTATTCTTTTGAAGTCAATTATAGGGGGAAATTAAATGAAAGTGTTGTCGTTTTTTATTTTAGGGATAAAACTAAAATGTTGGAATTTATAAAGTTTTTAGAAAATAAAATGAAGGAGTTCGATGTTAAAGGTAAAATTCAATGGAGAAGGGCATGCAAAGAATATCAGAATTTGAAACCTCGACTTTGGAAAAACGCTAAAGAATTCATCCCTGATTCAAGTTTTTAGCTAACTCTTTCTTTAATTATGCGTTTGGGTAGTTTTTATTTCTCTTAGTTTATCTTTCGAAGCTGGTCAGAAAGTCATAAGATACTTAATCCTTAGTTGTTAGGATGGCGTACAGGATTAGTGAAGGCAAGTATCTCCTCCCCGCCATAGCCGAGGCTTATCAGAGGAGCTACAGCAAGCCAAATACTATTAGCAATACTAAGGTTCATCCCATTAGGGACGATATAGCTTGTTCTAAGAGCAGGCCCTCGTGCAGAAAGCTGTCCTTAAGCTGTTTCTTCAACTCCATATCGTCAGCACTACTAATCATTGAGTAGTTGCCGATTAGACTATGGGAGATGATGGCCGAGACGGCACCATGGAACTCGAATCAGGATGATGAGTAGCAATCCAGCAAAGTAATTTATTGCATGTGAGAATGCAAGTTTTTCCTACCATTGAAAACTAAGCATTCGATTATTCACATATGCCAAGTTTTCCAATTTTATATCCCATCTTAGTTTTTCGTATAAATAGTTAAGGAATAATGCTTATAAATCCCTTTAGTATTATTAATTCGGACTTCCGGGTGAAGACCAGGAAGCTTTTGCTTTCCTGGTCTGTTTGCCTTAAGGCAAACTACCCGGAGTCTTTTAAGCGTCCAAAGGATGTTATTATTTTTTCACTGTATATTTTATCTTCAAATTTGCGATAGTAATCAGTAATGCCTTTCTCCAATTTCCTAAAAATGGAGCCAGCAAAAAAATCTGCAATCCATAACGGTGGCGAAGAATATGAAGAGGTAAAATAGGGAGGATCGATAACATGTCGATCTTTATTTTGTATTTGGATAGACATTATGGCTAGTCTTAAAAACGAATCTAGCCTAGTCCCTCCACCAAGAGTATCGCTTATTACTATTCCTATACCCTTATCGTGTAGAAATCTTCAAAATCAGATATAATGCCTTTGAAACAACAAATTTGCATTATCATCGGTAATGTTGGAGCTACGGCTTCTGGATTTCCACGGTATGATGACTCCCTTTCCCACTTTTCCAAAGCCGATTTATCTCTCAAAATATTATAAGGAGGAACTTTTATGCGTCTCAATAATGCGGGATTATCATCCTTTAAATCTTCGCAAAAGTTGTTAAAGAAATCTTCATTAACGTTTTTGAGGCACTCTAATTTGTTAACTGCAAAACTGAAAATACATTTTCCATCAATATTTAAAATTAAAGAAAAAATATCTTCCACTAAGTTTTCGACATTAACATTAACATAGATTCTGGGTATTCTAGCCCTAGCACCGTATTTAGACTTGAGCCTAATGATATTAACGAGAGTCTTGAATTTAAATTCTTCCGGTCTTATATTGACAGGAATTTTACCAAAATACTGTTCATATATATTAAAGATCTTTTTTACTATGTCAGGAAGCATATCAATTTTTATAGCGAATCCCCCGGTGACGAGGAATTTAGTTTGTGTAGGGGGTCCAGGATCACCGGATTGATCTAAATATAGCAAATACCCCTTATAATTCATTTTTCCTCATTTATCACATTTTCTTATATTTAAGGTTTTGGTTATCATAAAATATCATTATTAAGACAGTGTATTTCTTACAAAGGTGTATTCTACATTTTTCCTCTCCTCAAGAACTCCACTCTCATCATTATTTAGTCATTTCCTAAAACCCGGCAGGAAATCAGTAATCTTTGCCTTACCATGATCATCTGGCGTAAACATTGTTATCGCAGTTGACGAGAGGCTTGAGAAAATACCCAAGTTCCCCCTCAAAAAATAGAATTTCTTAAGGAAGATTTTCCAGAGATGTCTAAAGAATAAGTCTATCCTGAGTTTACAGAATTCTTAGTTAGAGCAGGTATTGCTTTAACCATTTTGTCTTTATATTCTTTATTACAAAGATTTAGAGCATAGGCAAAATGATATAAGTATGAATACGGTTTAACCTCAATAAAATTGGGAGAGGAAACGGTGATTAAAAATGTGGTTGAAGCGGTTAAAAGAGCTTTGGAAAGCATGGATAAGAATTATTGCAGATTATCAACGCTTGAGTACTCTGAATTTGGTAAACTTGAAGAAGTAAAGTATCTAGAGCGGCCTTTCGCATATGAGTTCTACCACCAGCTTCGGAAGCTAATTGACGAGGGCTTCGTGGACTTAGGCGGATCAATAGTTCAAGCAGAAGTAGATAAAAGATATCAGCATATTTTCGAAAAAGGCATGATTCCTGATTTCATCATCCACATACCGGATACTGAGCAAAACCTTGCAGTAATAGGATTCAAATGTATTCCTAATTGGAGAGGTAAGTCTGATTTGAACAAAATAAAAGAAGATTTTGAAAAGCTTCTAGAGTTTAAGAAACGACCTCTGAATTATGAACACCTCATAGAAGTCATTATCGGTAATGGTGTTTCTTTAGAGAAGGCTATGGAGCAAATAAAGGAGCTTGATAAGCAGGGAGTGAAAATAGCAATCATTAAATTCAACACAGACTCATGGAAGGCCGAATTAAGCGAAATAAGATCCGGATCGGAAGTCTGAAAGACCAATACAAAAAGATCCCGATTTGTTAACTAGGCATAAGCTACTGTTAAGACTCTCAAAAAGCAATTTTTAAGTCCACTTAGCGTGCTAGAATACAGAAACATGTCACCAGATATAGAATGTTTGTCCCAGCCACGGGCCAGATTTACATGCCTTTTCTATATCTGGTATCGCTCCAGCAGCATCTATTAGCTTATGGCCGAGACTCACGCGCTTCTACAACTGTCATATCATCACGCGCTACTTAAAAGTTCTTGTCTATCTAGTCACTTTACATTTTTTATGAAAAGATACAATAGGCAAAAGTAGAATGACAGATAGCGTTTAAAAAAGTCTATTGTGTATATTAGTATGCGTGTTAGAAGGTAAACTTTATATTGTAGGAATGGCAAAATTAAACTTGTTGGTTCAGGAGGATGTGGCTGAACGAAATGCTGTTCTTAGAATTTCTCAGTTTGTTCTAAATAGGAGTACTGATGACATAAGGAAGGAGCTTCATGAGTTTATGGTTCAAACAGTTTTGGCAAAAAACAGGGGAAAAAGGGGCTTACCGAAGAGCAGATAAAAGAAGACGTTGAAAAGGAATTTTCATTAAGGAATTTTCCTCCAGAAGTGCTTGAAAAAATTCTTGAGGATCTTCTAGAAAGTCGTAAGATACAGGCTGTTCTGATAAATGGGGAAAAATATTACATACTTACTGAAGATTCGCGAAACAGGCTGAATTTAATATTTTCAGAATTTAATAGAGTACAGAGTTTAGCATTGAAGCAAATTATATCGCATGTCAAATCCGCATATCAATTACCTTTATCAAACACTCAAATAGCAATTATAAAATCAAACTTTTTCAACATACTTGGTCAACTATTTGGTTATTATGGAACTCAGCTTGCACGGATGATTTTTCAGGAAAGATTTTTACTAAGCCCCTCGTTTTTAAGTGGCATGCAAAACTCCATAGCAAGTTCTTTCGACCGAAAGAAATGAAATTTTTGCTGAAGCTCAAAGGATAGCATTCGAGAAAGCACTGTCTCATCCTTCTCCTGAAATGGGAAAGTTGTTATTCTCCATAGCGCAAAGCTATTATCTAATAGAGATTCTTAATCTCGATCCACAATGCAAGAAGATTGAAGAGACAGATCTTTCACAGGTAACTTTATACCTTGACACTAATGTCTTAATTCATTTGCTTACGGGTACCGATGAGCTTAAAAAAGCTATGGACGATTTATTGAGAATAACGGCTCGGTTAGGAGTAAAAATTCGAATAACAGAAAAAACTAAAGAAGAATTCCTCATGAATCTGGAGGAGACAAGTCAGTATATATCCTTTGCACAACCACTGTCCCAACAAGCAACTCAAAAGGTAATCGATGTCCTGGCTTCCGGATTTTATCGAGATTATCTAATTGCCAAAAGAGACAATCCTTCTTTGACTTGGCAAGGCTATGAAGAACGCATGAAGAATTTTATTCTTATATTAAAAAATCGATATTCCGTTGAACTTGAAGATGTCGATAAACGCGAAGTTATGACCGACCCTCTTTTTAAGGAAGTTTTCGAGGCAGTCGGAGACGCTGCTCCATCGAAATCAGAGCAGGTTGTAGAACATGATGCTTTCCACATAATCTTGGTAAAACACAAACGGGGAACAAAACGTGGAGGAATTTTGGGGCCTCCATATTGGTTTTTAACAAATGATCGTAGCCTTAATCTGGCTGAAATCGAGCTTATTCATAAAGGCGGAATCCCGTCTACTGTTACTACACAAAACTGGCTTGGTATGATTTGGCCTCTTATGTCTGCTGAAGTAGCCTCCAAAGAGGCTCCAGAAATCTTTGCCAGTCTATTTTCATCGATAACACCCGCTGCTTTAGCAGTGAATTCTCAAGATCTTCTTCTTGTTCAAGGTTCTTGGTTAGACGATAGAGATCTTACCACAGAAGATATCAAAGAAGTATTGGGTTCGGCATATGTAAAAAGCTTTATTAGGTCTGTAAGAAAAGAACTAGAGAAAACAGGTTTCTTGTTCAAAATAAAAGAGGAACAACCCAAGGTAGTTGAAGTCATTCAGCCAGAAATAAAGCGAGTCAAAGAGAACCGAAAATTGAGAGAAGATATTGAAAGGATTAACATAAAAATTGCGGAGGACCGAAGAAAAATGAGCATAACACTCTTCATACTTGGAATACTATGTGTTCCTGCGGGTCTCTACCAGATTTTGACAAATAATGTAATAGGCATAATTCCCTTAATCACAGGCTTGGCTTTATTTTCGATGGCGTTTCAATATAGAAAAGTGAAGCTGAAGAGTCCAGTTATCGAAGTAGAAACGGAAGCTTCGTAATCTAGCATGCTTTACTTCATAAACCATTAGGGTAAGAAATAGCTCCTTGCCAAAATATTAGAGATGACAACCAAATCGGTTCCAAGAAAAAGAACAATTTCAGCCAAGTTGAGGGATGAACTTTTCCCAGTTTTTAGCACGCCTTATCTAATTTTACTTAAACCTTAATATCTTTATATGAGGCTAATTTTGGCACTAAGGTTATTGCTAAATCTCTTATTAATTCCGCGGTCTCGGGTGGGTTAGCCAAAATCGTTCCATATTTTTGAATAAAAGCAACTACTTTTCTCCCTTGTTCGTCTGTAAATTTATCGAGGTTCCGATAGAGGATTCCGCATCTTTCATAGAAATTTACTTCTCTTGCTTCCTCGGGGGTAAGTTCATTAGAGCATTCAGAAAAAAGCCTATCAAGTTCTTTAACAGCAGATTCTGGTGGGAAAATTGGCATCATCAGGACTTCAAAACGATCAATATCCGGTCTTGGCGAAAACCTCATGAAACTTGTGAGATATGTTTGAGTTTTTTCTTTATGAGTAATCAGCTTATTCCTGACATCGCAATGGGCTTTAAGCTTTTTCCAAAGCTTTTTTGGAACTGAGGAACGGAGTTTTTCATTATTCTCAATAAGCTCTTTCAAATGGTAAAGCCACTCATAAAGCACTTTAATGAGGATTATCAATTCCTCCGTCGCCTTTCTTATTGTAAGGAATTCTTCTTCGGTAAGAGATTTTTCACCTATTTTTTCATCTGTCATCTTCATTATTTTCTCATGAACAATATAAAAAGAATTCATGCTCTTATGTATCATGAGTAGGATTATCAGAATCTCCGAAAGTTCCCTGATGATTAACTCTCTTAAAATATTGTGATGCTCTGGGATTAATTTTCTATTTGGAGGAAATTGGTATCCGCAATTCCGTAAGATGTTTTTAGTTTCTAAAGTTAATTGGAGAACCTTTTCATCTGCTCTCATACCTTTCAGTACCACAGTTTACTTCTTAAATTTTCTTTTTTTCATTTTAAACGTCTCAGCATACACATATATTTGCTACTAAGCATCCCCTTTAGATATATACAGACTTGCGCACGCTATGTTCACTACTCCTTGAAACTTACTTCCGTGGCTATCACTATCCTTGATGAGATGGGGAATTCTGGCCGTTTAAATCCTTCCTCGGGCGGCTTCTCCGGATATGGATCTAAAGGTCCTTTATTTTCCAGTCTTTCAAGTGCCGTCCTTAGTCTAACATCCATTATATCTGAGAAACGTTTAATGCTGTTATTAAGAGATTTCCTAACACCTTTTTCAACGATTTGTGAAAATATCTTTTCGAGTTCGGGAGTACAAAGTTTTTGCTTTAACAAAAAATCAACATTAATCCCCGTTACTAAAAATAAGCATCTTAATAGAGCATCTATAGGTCTTAAATAATATCTGGGCCAATTGAACGCTCGATCCGAATTTAACCAGGTTAAAGACAGCGGGACCTCTTTAATTGGATGAGGTATTTCAGTTCCAATAAACCAGTAATATAGGAAATCGCAAAGCAAAGGCTCCGGTTTTCCTAAAGCCTTAACCAAACCTCTTCTATAAAAATCCAGTTGTCCAAAATGATGCCCAAACAATTCCCTGTAAGCACCCTCAGCAAAGTCACTTACCTTTATCTGAAACGTATTGGCATATGCTGCCTTACCTGTTGTCGAAGAGAAAACCGTCATAAAAGTTACGTCGCCGAATTCCCTACGTTCTCTGAAAGCCCTAACATAAGCTTGATGCGTGCTAAATACTCCCATATCTACCGAAACACCACTATCATGTATTGTATGAGACTTTTTATTGAAGTCAATCGCCCACCTCTCCAAATCATCTAATAATTCCTTCTCTCTAGAATAAATCCCACTTACCAATTTATCAATAAAAAATCTCTTCCCCAGCAAACTCCAAATATCTTCAACAATATTCCCCCTAGCGAGCAACTCTCTTCCTTTAATAATTAGTTCCATCATCTTGATTCAATTTTATAACTGGAAGTATAAAAATCATTATTCAACAGTTAAGATTTATAGCTTATGTTACTTATAATATCTAACATTGGAAAAGGATGAGGATAAGCAAAAGAAAGTTAAAGCTGTCTTTAAAGAGGCTTTCAACCATACCTTAAAAGAACTGGAAATACCGAACTTGCTGGATTCTATCAGAGAAAGTGATCCTGAAAAACTCATAAGAGCACATGACTCTATTCATGAGTTCATATTTTTAGCACCCTTATCGTTTCCTTCCAATGGGAATGTATCTTGGCATCGGAAATCCGCATTCCTCACTTATCAATTTGATGTTTTCTATAGTGCCCATAGATCACTTATAGAAGCTCTGGCAGGATATTATAATGCTGGGTACACGCTTTTGAGAAGCACTCTCGAACTAATATTGAAAGGTGCTCTCTGGGAAT
>JAWBPV010000043.1:0-10237 GCA_039000425.1 Candidatus Aenigmatarchaeota archaeon | reverse complement strand
AAATAAAAACGAAAAAACAAGTGAAGAAACAGGAAGATAATAAGAAAAACAATGGCACCTAAAACATTGAAAACAGCTCGACCAGTTCACTATCGGTCCGAGAAAGTTAAACGGTCCGTCGTGGGGACCATAGCGGACAGTAGACAGTACCCACCCCATACCTCTTTCCCGGTAATAGTAAAACATTTATATCCCTGCTGCACTAGGTATTATGAACAAAAATGAAGAGTGAAAACGAGATACAAATCGGTAGGGCAATCGTGAAGATAGTACCGGTTGACCGCGCATGGGCTGAGCCGATCATCGTGTCCATTTACGTCAAGGACAGAGAAGGTGAGATCTTCAAAGTCATACGCTACTATGGAAAGGGCTGGGCGATAATCAACATCGAGGAAACCGAGCAAGACAGCGATTATCGCATCCTAGTGATACCACCGCTCCAAGGTATACGCAGCGAAATTATACGGCACGTGAAAGAGGACGTAGTGCAGCTAGGAAAAAACGCTGTAGCGAAGATCTTCATAGATATTGAAGTCAACGACTCAGAACTGAGAAATATTTTGGAAGACGAATTAAAAATATTAAGCGATTAACCATATTTTTTTTCTTTATCTTAAAAACTTTCACCCTACCAAACTGTTTTTACAATCCGTTGTATGCCGCTAGCATATACGTCCAACCTCCTAGAGTAAAGCATAAATACCTCTAGTGTACATAGGTACATGTGACAAAAATGGAGTGGGACCCGGTACACATGGTGAATGACGCGCTAGCCGCGCTAGACAAGGAGATAGACCAGTTCAGGAAACGAAAAGAGCTGGAGCGTACAGCGTTCGAGCTGAAAAGCGTGCTAAGCAGCATTTCGAATCACATTCGCGTAGCCGACCACCCTGAAAAGGAGTGTATAGAGGTCAAGCTCTACGGTGGGCTGATCGCATCAGAAAATACGAAGAAGGTCCTGGACAAGTTTGCAAACCTGTTCGGAAAAACATATGAGCAAGCAGCACTAGTCTTTTTCGTAGGTCAGGATCCCGATACTCCCACCCACGAAATCCCCCTGAATCCCCTCTCACAGTACGTCGATAAGATGCAGATCGGCGTCGAGTACGTCCGGAAGGACGGAGCCCTCTACGCGCGGAAATTCCTCTTCTCAGTCAACGATGTCAAGTGCTACGTCTACGTATACCTAGCCAGCCTCGAATAAAAACAGTAAAAAACAGTTCAAAAACAAAACAAATTTTTTTTACCAACCCCTATACCACCGTCATAACCAGCACAGCTCTCTCTCCAAAAAACCGAAGCCCTAACAAATAAAAAGAGAAGCAAAAATTCGACGAGGACAATCAAAGCGAAAAAATTCTAAAAATCACAGCTAGAAAAACAGCTCGACAATTCAGAAACAGTATCGGACCGCGAAAAAAAGATAGGAGGGACCAAGCATTTAAACCATACAAACAAAAAAGAAAAATAAATTAAATACAGATTTCAGAAAAGCTGCGGAACGTATTTCTCAAGCTCTTCGAACATTTCAATATCACTTGTGTTAATGATCACGTATGAGATCATCTTTTTACCGTAAAGCCGTTCGTCCCTGATTATTACAGCCATGTCTTTTTTGATAAACTCTTCCTCACTTCCGATTCCTACGTAATAGCCGTGGCATTCATTAACCGGTGCCACATCATTTTCTAAATAGTATTTGCAACAAATGACCACGCCGCCAGTATAATACCACTTATACGTTTTGAAAACCTTCTTCTTAGAGTCTAATAGCTGCAGCTCAACAACGGGCGGCTCAGCCGGCTTTCCGTCAACCAGGTTGACTTGGTACCTCATGTTTGTCATCAAATATGGTATCACCCACAACTATTTAAACCTTATGCAATATAGAAAGGCAAGAACCACTATCTTTCAGCTAAAAAGAGGAACATCAAACACTCCACCGCTCGGGTCCACTTTTCAAAAAACTGGTCTAATGAGGAAGAAAACCGAAAAAACCTAAACCCCCCTGAGTAGAGCGAAAGTAAAAAGAAAAAGAAAAAAAATTATTAAAACAGGTCAGGATATTTCTGTTTAATCGCTGCAGTGATTTTCTCTGCTAAATTATAAGTTGACTTATTATTTGCCTCGATACGGAAAACTAAATCTGTGTAGGTACCAAGTTCTTTTAAAGCATTGAGTTCATTCTTAATCTCTCTTTCGATTATTTTTATGGCATCGTTATACACGTTCTCCCATGCATGGAATGGTACTTTGATAACTATCTGTCCATCGCCGTCCGCAAACGCTTTGATCGCAAGTGAATAGTCATCGGTAAAGTAATAGCGTACCGTGAGCACCCACGCCCCCGTCTCCTCTTCTTCGATCTCCAGCTTCAGCGTTGGGGCCTCTCCAACATCAGGCTCCCATCTTTTCACTTCCAACCTCATGGTTCTCGTTATAGGTAGCGAATAGAGACTATTTAAGCTTTACTATGTACCCTGAAAGTCTAGAAGCGCGGAGCACAGCCGTAATCACCATCTTGACAGCAAAAAGAGGCCAATAGGTCCCCCGTTTACACCGTTTCACTCCTATCAACCATAAGCAAAAACAACCATATATATACGAACAGTAAACCTTTCTTTTATTAAAATCTACCGTAATCCTTAAATAGGACTCATTACCTACTATACCTGATGAGCAAAGAAAAAGAAGCGGCAATATACGAGATCGTGGACGGGGAGGCTAAACTGGTAGGGGTCACGACTGAATATCGCAATGCGGTTCGGGCAATGTATGAAGTAACGTGGAAGCGACAAGGAACAAAATCGTACCAGATGACACTCAAAATCCCAAAAGAAATGGTAGAAAAAACTTTAGAAGAAGTGATCCAACTTTTGGAAGAAGAACGAACAAAAACAGAACTCACGCTAGCAGAGTTAGCAGCCCGCATCGCCTACACACTCTCCCACTACTTCCAGTTCTACTTGGCAACCCCCCACACGATAGAAATCCACACCTGGGAAACCTCCGACGACTTTCCAATAATGAAGTTCCTCGTAATCATTGAGGAAATAAAAGAATAAAAAACAAAATAAAAATAATTTTTTTCTTTTTTCTATCACCTCTCAAGCAGTCCACTCTCCAAAAAACCGAAGCTAAGAGAAGAAAAGCAAAAAGGAAAAATAAGAAAAGGGCAATAAAAGCTTAAAAATTCTGAAAATTACAGTCGAAAAAACAACTCGACTGTTTTTCCATATTTTTGACTTCATGTTTGAACAATACAGTTTATTACCTAACCAAAACAAAGGTAAAAAACGAAAGAAAAAAAATAAGAAAAAAAGTATAATTTTACGGCGGGTAAATTCGCAGTAATTTTGTGTAATCGAAGCGGTAGCCAATATCGGCGGAAAGCGTGCGACGGTAGAACAGCGTTGCCTTGCAACCATTCTCTAGCTCATATGAATCGAAATCATCACCGTGTAAATTGTCCCGGTTCGCACCAATGAAACGGCAGCGTAACTTTTTCAATTCCTCAATCGGAATTCCGGAACGGTTATCTATCTTTTCGGCTTCCGCTATGACGTCCGCAAATAGTTTATCGTATTTCGGTTTGGGCTCCTCGTCAATGTCGCAGTTCACTAATCTAAAACTGTAGTTTCTCTTTCCTTCATAAATGGATACTGTCTCCAGCAGTACCGGTGCCTCAACCTCGTAGTATTCCATTTTCTCGTACTCAAACATGCCTCCGAAACTCGAACTGGAAGAGTAAAGAATTTTTTCACTTTGAGGTTTGATGTATTCGACAATACCGTTTTCCTCTAGCTTACGTAGATCTTCTTTTCTTTTTGGCACTCGGAACTTCTTCCAATTCACTATTCGATAAACATATTTCAGCGTTCCATAATACGTACAACCTTGCGCGCCGCTCTTCCTCACGTATAGTGCTAGCTTTATTTTTGTCATCACTATAGGTAGTGCATAGGAGCTATTTAAACCTTACGCAGCACATTGGAAGCGTAAAAACGTTAAGAGCATCAGCTTTACATCAAAAAGAGGCCAAAAGGTCCCCCTTCCTTACGGTTTCACTCTCCAGAAAATCGAAGCCAAAAGGAAAAAAGCCAGAAGAAAAAGTAAGAAAAGAGCAATAAAGGCTGAAAAATCATGAAAATCACAGCCGAAAAAACAACTCGACCGTGCAATGAAGGGATCAAAACGCAAGCAAAAAACACAGCAGCCGCCAATACGTTACTCTTTAAAAACAGCTAGGAAAAAAGGAGAAAAAAAGAAAAAATAAAAAATAGATTTTTATTCAGATGATTGTTCCTCTTGTTTCCTTTTCTGTTCAGCTTGATAGTCAGGGCACTTCGTAAAGTCGGTTCTGCAGTACACAGTAACATTTAGACAATCCTCTATAAACGGGCAGCGTTTTTTCTCATAGACATCTTTCTTTTCAATCTCGAATAATTTTTTATCACCGCGTACAACGTAGTATTTTCCATCAATATATTCGATTTTATCTGTTGGCCATAGGTTCCACTCCTTTGGCGTTGTAGTTTCATATTCAATAAGTTTAGCACTATACTCTTTCCCTCCTACTCTAAAAACAGCCCAGTCCCTATCCACGTGCTCAACAATTCCTGAAAATACTCCCTCAGTTAGGGCATTCCTAGTGCCAATAAACTCAAAGTAAACCGCATCATTAAGAATTGCACGGTAAATGTTCTTGCGGCAAGTTATATACATAGCAACCTTCGGCTCCCCCGGCGGCATGATTATCTCACAGCGCGCAACATCACAAACCGGGTACGACATCATATCGCTAATCTTCGCAGCCATGAACATTTTTGCGAAATCCATGAATAGCTCAGCGTCCTCCCTCTCTCCGTTTGTGTAGATCTTATACATCACCTTCATCTTTTCTCACGTACCTAGTGCATATATAATATTTATTCTTTATGCAGCCCTTTCCCCCATCTCAACATCAAAAAGAGGCCAATAAGTCCCCTTCTCTCACGGGCCTACTCTCCAAAAAATCGAAGCCATGAGGAATAAAATGAAAATGAAAAATAAGAAGAGGGCAATAAAGGCTGGAAAATCATGAAAATCACAGCCGAAAAAACAACTCGACCGTACCCCAAGGGAACCAAAACGCGAGTAAAAAACACAGCAGCCGCTAGAACATTACTGTCTCAAAACAACAAGAAAAGAGAAAGAAAAAAAGAAAAAATTAAAAAGAAAAGATTTCGTTTAGAATTCAGTTTCCAAATGTAAAAGCAGCCCCCAAAGCTCTAGATCGTTGGTAGACACTTCCACGCAAATTCTCTTTTTCTTTTTGTACTCATTTTCAATCTCTTTTTTCACTAATTCTACCATTTTTTGATACATTTCCTGTCTATTGCTGGCGAAAGCAGCTACATCTTTTTTTAAAATTCCCTCTTCTCGGTCGTATGTGATTCTGAAAACGTTCCATAGTACATCATAGAGATGAACTTTACGGTACGAGAGTGCATCAAATGCGTGCCTGAAGAACAAATATACTGAAATCGGCTCCCTCACATCATAATACACTTTCACGTAGGGCCATTTGAGTCCGTTTTCTTTCTCCGTTACGGTTGTCATCAAATATGGTATCACGCGGAGCTATTTAAACCTTATGTTATACAGAAAGAGAGTTACCACTATCTTTCAGCTGAAAAGGGCAGTATTGGGTGCTTTACCACTAGGGCTCACTCTCAAAAAAATCGAAGCCATGAGGAATAAAATGAAAATGAAAAATAAGAAGAGGGCAATAAAAACAGAAAAATACAGATAAGGCTGCGCTAAAAAACAACTCGACAGGCGCGCAATCGGTCCGGAAAAATTAAACGGTCCGAATCCGGGACCAAAAACCATAACGGTCCGACAAAAAAGAAAAACAAAAAAACTCTGAAAAACCCAGCAGCGAAAAACGTGGACCATAGAACCTGAAACACACAGAAAAATGACACAGTCAACATTCACAAAAAATGAAAAACGCAGCCCCCACACATGTGCGAAAACAACTATAAAAAACCTCTTTCAACAATACCAACCTCTTTCCAATATAGAGCAAAGAATATATACCTATGCCGCGTAGGGTTATACGGTGAAACAAAGTGGTGAAAGAGCTACTATACTGGGAGGTCAATAGAGAGACAAAAACGGCTAAGATGGAATTGCAGCTATTGCAGAAGATACTGGAAGACGCAAAGCCGTGTGGCCAATGGATAGAAGGCAGAAGCCCAATTGGCTTCTGGCGCTGCAGCCTTTATCTGGCTGCAGATGGCGTTTATTTGATGAAAGAGTGGATTTCAGCGCCAGGGTACTCTTGGAGTGAGTTTGAGGTCTGGAAGTTAAAAATCTAAACTCTTATTTTTTTTCTTTAATTTTTTTCTCAGCTGGTATGACAATGTCATAAAACCTGCGCAGCGATAGCAACTGTAAAAACGTGCCCCCAAACAACCATAAAAAATAAATACCATATACGTATTAGGTAAATCATGACCACAGTAATGGAAAAGATTGAGAGAGGTCTAAGAGAATATTTTAAAGTTAAACCTATTTTTGAGCACTTTCCATACACATTAAATGCGACAAAGACATTCAAGCTTTTATATTCAAAAATAGTATGGACGGATCCGATATTCAAGGTTTATGAGTACTATCAAGACAGGTACTATTATTTTGCTATCCGTATTGTGAGATTCCTCTTTAGAAAAGTTCTAGTGCTAGAAGTGGAATTGCAGACAACAGAGGGCCTATACAACTTTTACCAATCATTTTATATTTTAGAACCTTTGTTTTAAAATATAATCAATATTTTTTTGTTTTTTTACTTTTCCTATCTCACTTTAGCTTTTAACATTACGTCATAAACCTGACTCAGGTTTACACAGCATCTACTCTAACGCCCCCAAAACAGGAAAGAGAAACCCCTCAACTCTTTCCACGCGGACCCACTCACCAAAAAAACGAAGCCATTAGTAAGAAAAAAGAATAGAAAAGAAAGAAAGCAGCAACAAAAGCAGAGAAAATATAAAAACTTTGCAAGAAAAAACAACTCGACAGGTTCAGAAAAAGCTCATGCTGTCACGGCACTGCAGCGCTCGCGCGCTCCCCCCAAAAAAACGAAACCAAGAGAGAAAAAAGAAAAGAAAAAAACAGAAAAGGGCAATAAAAACAGAAAAAAGCTAAAAAGCCGGCAGCAAAAAACAACTCGACAGTTTCGGAAAGCTGCCCCCTTTTCTCCCGTTCATAGTGCCCCCCATAAAATTACTTTCATGCAAAAATAGTTCAAAAGACAGTATCAGCTACCAATATAAACAAAAAACAAAAAAAGAAAAAATAAAGAAAAAAGATAGAATTTAGGTGAAATAGTGGCGTAATAAGAGCAAGTTTTTCGCTGCAGTAGTGCGATATGGGTCTCGCACGTGCCAGAAAAATATGCGTGCTGCCGGCACTTTCACCACTTTCGTGCCATGCTCTAGATGCTCAAAAATTATCTCAGTACCACTAGTTACATAACCATGCGTATTTAAAACAAAATTGTAGCGTCTATGTGACAGTGGAAACTCATATTCTACTGACACAGTTCTTGGATAGGCGCTTTTGATTACAATTCTGTGTCTCCCTAGATTTTCACGATTTTCCTCTTCGCTAATGTTCTCTAATAAGTTTATTTCATTGACCAAATTATCAAAAAACACTCTATATGGACTAATATTTGTCCCAGATATCATATGAAAGTCGGCACGTATATGCAACTCTCTTTCCACTCTTTGTAGACGTAATATGGAAAGAGATAAAAGGAAAGTGTTATTTTCATTACGGAATAATATTTCATTACGTAAATTTTCACTTGAAAAGTCCTCTCGTGTGGTAGCGTTATACTGTGGAAAGATATCGGAAAGAACCAAATTCTCAGTTAAAAATGAAAATAACTTTTCTGACTTTAAATTCCTCGGACAGCCGTTTATTATCACTTCGTTAGTAAATGTAGTAGAGGAAATACCAATATCACTTAAAATGTCAGCAATTCTACGGTGAATCTCTAAATCAAGTATTCTTGATATAGTGTTTAACGAACTTTCATATAATGAGTTCAAAAAAGCATCTTTAGGATTCTCAACTCTCACCACTCTAAGGATAATGTCACCTTGAACTCTCATAGTGCTATCATATTCAACTATTTCTGATACGTCTATATAGTTGAACCTACTGATATCTTTATCAAAACCAAATAGTATATTTGTACCTTGAAAATCTGTAGTAGATAGAAACACTACTATTTTATCATTTTCACTGAGACCAATAATTAGGTATCTCTCTAGGACTCTAATCTCATTTTCTTTGTGCCAATAACTATAACTTTTTACTGGGATTTTCACATTAAATCTCGCAACAATATAACCGTCTTTTTCCTCAAAATCTACTATACGTTTAATGTAACGCCTCAAAAGGTAATAATCGCTAATATTGTTAAATTTATCGGGGCCAAGAAATAGCTTGCGTTTTTGTAAAGAGTGTAAAAGCAATTTGTAATTAGAGGAATTCTCAAAAAAAGACATTTATTTTTTCACCCTCCGCTTTTTTCGTTTTAGTCGCCACGAATTGTTCTACGCTCGGTACTATGCACTGTCACTGTCTCGCCACGCACGGCACGCACTTTGCTGCGAGCCCGTTGAACCGTTTTTTCTTTCACAATAATGGTATCGCACGGTACATATTTATCCATGGCTGAGTATTGGAAACAAAAACCTATTACTCTTTTACGTGGAAAGAGCCGTAAAAAAACGGAAAGACTCTACACAGTAGTAAAACAATAAAACAAAAAACAAGAAAAAAAGAAAAAACAAAAAAGAAAAAAACTACATTTGGTCTAAGATATAGGCCATTTTTTGATTCACTAAGTCCTTAATGAGTTGATAACGAATAGGGGGCGGTAGTTTTTGGAAAGAGGTTATATGTGTTGGGGCTCTTTTAGATCTTACAAGTATTGAAATAAGAACTCTGCCGTTAGCGAATCTAACAATTTTCACCTCATATTTTGCTGTCTTTAGCACATAAATTTTCTCAAAGAGTATTTTCAGCGTAGCATTTTGCTCCGTATTTTCGCTTTTGTTGCTCACGCATAATTGTAAGCGCACGAGATATATATGTGTTACTACTCGAGTGTCACATATGTGTCATTTTTGAAAAGAGGATTAGGCAGTAAAACATTAACATTAAAAAAACGCACCAAAAACATTAACGGACCGATATAAAAAATACTTTAAGCTAACCTCTATGTCAAGCATTTTTTGCAACCATTTACTGCCCCAGTCTTTTCCATATTAAAAAATTAAATACGGCAGTACTACATAATATAATACATTATATTATATAATATAATGTATTATGCAACATTTTGACAGTGTCATATAACGGTAGTCGTGGGCACGGAGATATTTTTCAATTTCAGGTTCATAATCTTTTGACAGTGTCAAAATGTTAAGAACCTGAGAGTGTATTTTTATGCAATTAAAACCACTGTCATATAACTCTGTCAAAAATTTCATATCTAATACGTATAAAATATGTCAGCCGGGGCTTATACTTGGAATAGTCTTACCTATCTAAGAGTTTTACATATTTTATACATATTAAATATGATATGGGGGCTTTACATATTCAACACTCTTACCTATGTAATATTTTTTCATATTTAATGCATATTAGATATGTCAACCGGGGCTTATATGCTAAACACATTTTCATATGTAACACTTTTTCATATTTAATACACATTAAATATGTCAACTTAGCTTTACACTCTCAACAGTCTTACATAGGTAGCTGTCTTACATATCTAATACATATTAAATATGTCAGCTAGGGCTTACACTTTCAACACTCTTACCTAGCTAAGGGTCTTTCATATTTTATACATATTAAATATGATATGGGGGCCTTATACACTCACCAGTCTTACCTATCTAACACTCTTACATATCTAATATTTCCTTTATACATATCAAGTATTGACAAAATACTAACCACAAAATCTACGTAAAACTTGGAACCTTATCCAACCTCTTTCCAGGTATACAAGCTGAAAAAAGACTGACCACAAAATCGCCGCCGAGTTTCTCGTGGCCTATACCATTCAACCACAAAATCTACTTTCCAAGTATTTTTTGCGGCACGTCGATTCTATCGCTTTTTTATGCTCTTTTCACTGTAAAGTGTCCCAATGTTT
>JAWBPV010000042.1:0-10373 GCA_039000425.1 Candidatus Aenigmatarchaeota archaeon | reverse complement strand
TTTACCTCATTTCTTTCAACGTTCCCGTGTTGGTTTAAAGTAACTTTTAGAAGGAGGAGGTTCTTGAGGTTTTTCATTTTTTGTTTTTAGTTTTAAAAACTCTTCTATCTCTTCTGCAATTTCTATTAGGAATACACCCTTTTTTACCAGACCTAGCTTTTGGCATTCTTCTTCTGGGTTTTTCTCTTTGATTTCTTTTAAAAGTTTTTGTTTGTTTATTTCTTCAAGGTTTAGTCTTCTTGTTTTGAATTCCTTGTAGATTTCTGTGAGTGTGTCTGCTATGGTTGTTTCTAAACTTTCTGTTTTGTTTTCTTTTCTGTTTAAAAAGAGCTTTATGGCTTCAAGAGATGTTTCTAAGAGTGGTCTGTATGTTTTTGTTTTTGATAGGTCTTCTAAGAAGTATTCCAGTGGTAGTCTGTGATATAAGACTGCTATGGTTAGTCTTCCGTAGGTTAGGTCTATGTTGGGGTTTCTTTTTCTAGCTATTGGTAGGAAGATTTCAAGAACATGTTCCATGTATTCTTCAAGATTTGCCAGGATTTTGCTTAGGAAAGCTTCTTCATTGATTTTGGGATATGTGGGGGTGTTGTCTATGGTTTGTTGGACTTTACAGATTGGCATATACCAATGGGCTAGTATCCTTTCAATGCCTCTCTCAAACATATACTGAAAGTCTTTGTTTTTACTAAACAGTTCAATGTTTTGTTTATAAAAGGTTTCTATCTTCATTTTTCATCCTTTTTATTATATCCTCTTTTCCTATCTCCTTTAGCTTTTTGAAAAGTGTTCCTATGCCTATTTTTCTTTCTAGGTTTTGGTTTCTCCTTATCATATAACTTGTTAGCCTTTCGCTGTATTCTTCCTTATATATTATCTCCCATAGTTTGTGTATTTCCTCTTCTGTGTATCCTGATTCTGTTAATCCTGCCATTAGGCTGCAGTCTATGTGTGTAAAGCCTTCTATTAAACCTTTTCTATAAAGTTCTCCTAGCTCTTCTGCTATTGTTTCATCAAAGTATATGCTTTTGTTTTTGTTTTCCTGTCTTATAGGTTTTGGTTTTTCTTTTTTGTATTGTAGTAGGAATTTTTTTAGCTCTTTAGGCATTTTGATTGGTTTTTTGTAGTTAAGCCATGTGTAACTTCTTTTTTTTATTTGTCCCATTAGGTCTATGTAGTATATTCTTGTGGGGCTGATGTTTACGAGACTGTTGTCATTTTTTATGTCAAAGCCCTTTTCTTTGTCTTGTATGCTTGGTATTTCTTTTTCGTATTGGAAGAATAAGTGTAAGCCCTTGTTTTTTGTTTCTTGTGCTAGTGTTTCATATTTTAGCTTTTCTATTTCAATGCCTGTTTTTTCTGAGAATTTTATCAAGTTGTCTATGTCAAGCACTGTGGTATTGGATATTTCTCCTGTTATTATTGCTAATCCTACTGTTTTTAGCCTTTTTGATAGTGGTGTTTCTTTCCACCTTTTCATAAATTCTTCAAAACTTCTTAATCCTTTCCATCTAAAAGCGGGTATTAATTTTGTTTCTTCTTCTTCTATTTCAATTATCAGTGGCACACAGGGCATATTTATATTGAAGTAAGCTTCTGCCATGTTTACTAGTTCTTCTGTTCTTATATGTTCATGTTTTGCTAGCATATTGGCTTTCTGTAAAACTTTCTTCATAGCCATTCCTATCCACAACCTTACCATTTACTTTTGCCTTTGCCGTTGTTTTCAGAAATTCTTCTATTTCTTTTAGGATCTTGACCTTTTCTTCGTGACTTAGTTCTTTTATTTCTGGAGTTATTCCTTTGTATATAACTTTTCCTTTGCTTAAACGCATTAGATAGAAGTGTCTGTTAGGCAAACTTTCAAAGTCCTTTGTTTCCAATGCGTATCCTGGTCTTGCTACTCCTCCTATGTCTCCTGTGAGTTGATAGGTGGCAAGGTATTTGAGTTCTTGTCCTGATAGTTTTTCAAAGTATTGGCTTGTGTCTGGTGATGGTATTCTGAAGATGATCCAGTTGTTGATGTTGTCTAGAATGGTTTGGGTGAGGTTGGGACCTACCACTTCTTTGAATTGTGATATGGATTGGAAGGACACAGTTATATGTAGCCCTACTGAGCGTCCTTTGTCAAATAGGTTTTCTATACCAAGGTATATACCTCTGTAAGCTTCGTCTATGTAAAGTGCTACTGGTCTTTTGTATCTTTCATTCCTTGCGTTCATTCTTCCTGCAGAAGTTTGTATCATAGCTCCTATCATTCTTGCTAAGTGTTCTGACATGTTTTTCTCTAGCATACTTCCTGTTTCTATGTACATAACTACTCCTTTGCCTTTTTCTAGCCTTTCCAGGAATTCATTCTCTTCATCGTAAGCTATAAACTCTGCATAAGAACCTGTGGTAAGCACTGTTAGTATGGTTCTTAAATTTCCTCCTACCTTGTTAAAGTAATCAGGAGGACTATCTAGTATTTGTTTCATACTGGATACCATTCTGTATACTTTTTCAGATATTTTCGGATCCTGTATCTCTAAATACTTTTCTATTTGATGTTTTAACTTTGCAAGACCATCATAAGAACAATAGTTGGCTATAGTATTTAGTGTTAATGCTTTTCTCAATGTTACCTCATGCTCCATCATGAGTAGTATGCCGTTTATAACTATAGAGGCAAACTCCTTTGCTATGTTTTGGAAAAACTGCTCTCCTGAGGTTATAGGTGCAGTAACGTGAAAAACTAATTCTTCGGGTATAAAGTGTTTTGCCAGTGGATTTATCTTGTTTGTGTTTTTCTTGAACGGCGAAACTATCATAAGGTCTTCTAATCTGTTTGATTCTTTGCAGGTTTTGTATGTATGCACTAGTAGGTCTGTATCTCCTTTTGGATCTATCACTATTACATCCCATCCCCTCCTTATATCTTGCTCTATCATAGCCTGCAGTAGTTTTGTCTTACCTGTTCCTGTTGTTCCTATTATTCCTGTATGTGTGTTTCTTTCTCTGTCTTCTATTATTAGTTCTTCTATTTTTGTGTATGGATCATTTGTTTTGTATCCTGTTCCTATGAATGTCCCATTTTCTACGATTTTTAGTTTTTGGGATTTTATGTTTTCTTTTTTGTTCCTTTTTGCTAGAAGACTTAAATATATTGTTGGTGTTATCCCTAGAGTTGTTATTATTCCAATTGCTGTATATGTGTTTGGTATTATGTTGCTTCTTAATTTTATTACTCCTTCTATGAAAGTGTTTATGCTTACTTTGTGTTGTAGAGTTTTGTATAGAAATTTGAGAACTTCTGGGTTGTTTAACAAAAATTTTAGTCCAAAGGCTAAGATTGTTATTGCAACTATCTTTATGGCATATCCTAGCATTTTTCCTAGCATGTATGTTAGGATTATGCTTCTTGTTAATTTACCTATTGCATATTTTTTTACAAGCCAAAGCAAAAAGATAAAATATGTTAGCTGTAAACCAAAACCAAGAAGGTATGCTCCTGCTAATACTTTGAATTTTTCTATGTTGTTGTGTGTTTGAATTATGTCTGAATTTAGAAATATAAACAAGGGGAAAGTAATAAGCATTATACTTAATTCCATACCTACGCTTTCTTTTAATGCAAGGTTGAAGAACTTCATTTGTAATGATAGCCCACCTATTTCTGAGTTTACTGCTTGGTCTTTCTCTATGTTTGATAGTCTTTGTACATAGGTAATAAAATCAAGAAAGTTTTTTAGTCTTATCTCTGGACCATATCCCTCTTTTACAGGAACTACTCTTGTGTTTTGATTTGACATGGTCTTTCTCCATAGCAAAAGGTTTTTTGTGTCTTGTTTACATACTTTATATTATCACCTATTTGCACTATAAGTTTGTCCTCTTTTTCTTCTAGTAGTTTCATAAATTTAGCAAAGTAAATTTCTCCTTTGTATATATAAATGTTTTTGATTTCTTTTAGTGGGATGTATTGGTTATTTCTTATCATGAATATCTGTTTTCTTCTTGTATCATACCAGTATCCTATACCTTTTTCTTTCATTTTTTCTATAGCTATTTCTTCTTTGGTTTCTATCCTTAGATTTCCACAGTTTTTCCAGTTCGGTTCTTCCGAATCTATAAACACTGCTATTATTCTTTTGTCCTTTTCTATAAGGAAGTCTGGAATGCTTTCTTTAAAGTGCGTTTCTTTTATCTCTATCCATGTTCTAAAGCCGAGCTTTATTAGGTAGGTTAAGATTTCTTCTTTAACCTCTGTGTATACGTTTTTTTCTGCAAAGGGACATGTGCCTCTTTTGTGCTTGAAGTATTTGTTTTCCACTAGCATTACCTTTTTTTGACAGTAAGGACAGACCAGTTTTTTGATGTATTTTATCTCTCTTATTTTTTTCGCAGGAATGAGGAATCTTCTTTTGCCAATTTCAACCTGTGCGTAAAACATTTTTCCTTACCTTTTCCTTTATGATTATAATAAACTTTTCATCAATTTTTACACCTGGTATTCCTTTTAGCTTCTCTGGGTTTATGATTTTTTCTATTTCTTCTTTTTTGAGTTTATAACTTTCCTCTTTTTTGTCAAAGAGAAAACTTATTTCCTCTTGCTCTATTAGGCTTATAAGTTTGCTTAGCTCTTCTGGCATTTCTTCTTTTGGGTTGCTAAGTTTAAGTCTCTCTATCTCTCTTGCTTTTCTGTCTGCATTGATTAGCACTGTTAGAAGTATGTTCTTTTCATCAATTATAAGACCGTTGTGATGTCTTAATATGGCATCTATTATGGAGTTGGCTACTCCAAAGGGGAGTTTGGGATATCCGCTATACATAAGTAGGTTTACCATTATGTCTCCTGAAACCTCATGATGCTGAGCTTTTTCTATTTTTTTGTTTTGTTTTAGTTCTCTGTAGATTATGCCTTTTCCTATGTCGTGTCCTAGAGCTGTTAATACCCACTGTCCCTCATATAGGTAAAAATTGGGGTCTATTTTCTTAAGTATGCTATAGCCTTGTGTTAATACATTGTATGTGTGTTCTTGTAAACTTACTTTGCTAAAGGCTTCTATTCCTGTATTTGCCAGTTCTTCATACTCTTTGTCATTGCCTGTGTTTACTACAGAAGGTGCTGGGTTGTCATCTAAGTACTTCAAAAGCCATGCAAAGGGTTCAAAGTAAGCTTCCTTTTGTTTCATCAGTTCATATTTTTCAAAGGCTATCTTTTTTACAAAGTTGTCTCTAAAAAGTCCTGCAAAGCTTACCCTTTCTGTGCTTGGTTCTTTTATCTGCTGTTCTTCTTTTGTCTCTTCGGTTTTCTCCTCTATCTCTTTCTTAGCTCTTTTCCAAAACATAGTTTTATTTTAACCTAGGTCAAATTATCCTTACCTTTGTGGTGTTCTCCTTAAATCACTAAATTGATAAATCACTAAATTACTAAATTACTAATTTGGTGATTTCCAGTATCTTTTTGAGGTGCTTGATTTGCAAGCCTTTTTTGGTCTTTATGTTTTCCCCTTAAATCACTAAATTACTAAATTGCTAAATTACTAAATCACTAAATTACTAAATTAGTGATTTCTTTCTTTGTGGGGTTTGTAGGGTTCTGGGTTTATAGGACAGTTGGGAAGTTTGCTGATTAGTATTTTCCCTATTTTTTCTGTTTTTATTGGCAACATTTTGTCTGTTATTTCTTTGATGGGGTTTGTGAGGACTAGTAGCATGTATTGTCTTTTGTTTAGTCTTTCTAAAAGCAGGGCTTGGTCTTCTAGGAGTGCTTGGTATACTTTTTCAAAGTTGGATGTGGTTTCTGTCATTATGAAATCTATACTGCAAAGAACACATTTATATCTGTCATCATAGAAAACTCTTAAACTTGAGCAGTTTATAGCATTTTTCAGACTTTCTGGTTTGGTAAGGTTTCTTGTTTCTGATAGGTATAGTCTTATTTTGTAGTAGAGTTTTTTCAGGTCAATGCTTTTTTTCTGTGGCTTTATGTTTTGTCTTTTTAGGCTTTTTTCCACTAGTCTGTTTATGTATTCATTGAAAATCTTGCTTTTCAAAACCATTCCTCCTCTTCGGTGCTTTCTTTGGTAAGCTTCTCTATGGTTTCCATTATCATGTATAGAACTTCTATCCTTCTTAGTTTCTTTAGGTCTGGATATTCCTTTAGTTTCTCTTCAAGAAAATTGGCAAAGTTCCTTGCTTGGTCTATGTTGCTTTTGTTTTTTAAAAGGTTTTTGAGTATGTTTTTGTAGTAGCTTGTTACCTTTTCCTTTAGCAAGGGGTCTTCTCCTAGGTACGGTCTTGCGTAAGTTAGCATGCTTATCACTGTATCTATATTAGGTGTCGCTCCATTGTGCTTTATCATGTAGCTAAACATTATGCTTTCCACTAACCTGCCAAGAGGACTTTTGCTCCTTAGTGCTAACCTCTTTACTATCTGCTTTATCCTCGTAAAGTTGTTCCTCTGAGGCATCTCTTTTTTTATGACCTCTACGATGACGTCTACTATCTCCTCTCTTTTCCTTCTCCTTTTCTTCATAGCTTTATTGTATCACATTTTAATATCATGCATCCACTTTTCACTTTCTTAAGTTCTTGTCTTTTAAGGCTTTGCTTGCTTGGCTCAGTGCTTTTGGAATAATAATTTTGTTGCGTTTCTGTTAATTTAGCTTTTGTCATTATTTATTTAAGAAGCAGTTTTGAATTATAATCATTCCACTTGGCTGGGTTGTGGGGTTGGGTTTTTGTGGAGGTTGGAGGGGGTGGGTTGTGGTTGTATATGATTTACCAATAATACATCCACTTCTATCATGCGTTAGTTAATCAGGCGGGGTTTATGGGGCGTGTTGATAAAAAGAAAAAAGGGGGGAGGGAAAAAAGGGGGGGAGGGAAAAAAGGGGGTCAGAAAACGGGCTTAATCTTTCTTGCCTCGATAAATTTTAGTTCTATGTTTAGGGAACTGATTCTTTCTACGAACACCTCCCCGTAAACTATTATCCTTTTTCCTTGCATCTGTTTTATGTCTTCGATTATGCTGTCTCTGTCTGGTACTAACTCGTACCATCCAGTCTTCGTCCTTACGGACAAGCCTGTCAGTACTCCTACTATTACTGCCATCTTTACACCTCCTGGAGTTTTTTACATACCACTAATTATACACCCTTAAAGGATTTACTGCGAGAGGGGAAGGTCTGGCTGGGCGGGCGGGCAGGGCTAGCGGGCGGGCGGGTTAAGGCGAGGCGGGCTAAAGGGGCTATAGGAGGGGCTAGGGGGAAAATAACCCTTCAGAAGAAACAAAAAATAACCATGACCATAAGAAAAATTAAAAAAGCGGGCTGGGGACCCGCAAGGGGAGTGGAGGGAGGGGAGGTTTCTAAAATAACTTTTCACTGGGGGGTTGAACCCCCTCACTAAAGGCAAAAAAATAACCAAAAAAATAAAAGAAAATAACCAAAAAAGGTTAGGCTAAAGGGGTATGCAAGGCAAGAGGGGCTAAAGGGCATATAAAGGAATAACCCTTTGGGTGGGCGGGTGGGGCAAAAGGAAAGAAAGAAAAATAACCTTAGGGGCAGGCAATATAAAAAGGAAAGGAAAAAAATAACCTTAAAAAGGGCATATAAAGAAATAACCCTTTGGGTGGGTGGGCGGGAGAAAAAGGAAAGGAAAAAATAACCTTAAGGCAAAAGAAAAAATAACCCTGGCAAAAAAAATAAAAAAAACGGGCAGGTCAGGGGCAACCTGCCCTGCCTTACTTCTTAGAAGAAGTCCTCTTCCCCCTCGGGCTCGGGGGGTGAGGGCTCTGAGGCTACCTCTGGAGAAACTCCAGAGGCGTCCTTAGGTTTTGCTCTCCAAAGCTCTTGTCCCCTTATATCTAATATTAGACGGGGATTCAGGAATTGCACCACTGTTTTGTCTTCGTTTATTCTGCAGTTTAGCGTTCCATATACGATGACAAGCCCATTTATATTGGGCAACTTTTCTTTTATCAAGTACCTCGTACTGTTTCCCTCAAGGATGAATAAATCACTCCTTGATGTTTTTGTTATAATTCCCACTACCCGCATTTTCACTCCTAGTGGTTCTAGATTTTCCCTGTAGGGACCACCACCCCCCTACAGGGCGAACCTCTTCGGGCTGGGCTTTTTAACCCATCTTTTGAGACCCGAAGGGTCTTCACTAAGGCATAAAAAATCACAAGAAAAAATCAAACAAAAATAACCTAAAAAGTCCTTTAAAAATAACCTCAAAAAGAAAGGGAGAGGAAAAAGGGGGGTAAAAGAAAAGATAAAGGGGGAGGCAGGAGGGGTAGTTAAAAGAGAAAAGAAAAAAGAAGAGAAGAGAGAAGAGAAAAAAAAGAGAAGAGAAGACCTAAAGGTGTTAAGAGAGGAAATAACCTAAAGGAGAAGTCAAAAGAAAATAACCTAGGGCGGGCTGGGGGGGCTATCAAAAAGAAATAACCACAAGGCAAGGCAAGAAAGGAAGGCTAAAGGGAAAAGACCATAAGAAGGAAGGTTATAAGGAAAGGGAAAGCTAGAGGAAAATGAGTATAGAGAGGGAGGCTAAAAGAAAAAAGACTAAAAGAAAAATAACCCAAGAAGGAAAACCAAAGGGAAAGTGACTATAAGAAAGAGGGTTATAAGGAAATAACCATAGAAGGCTATAAAAAATAACCCTTGGGTGGGTGGGTGGGGCAAAAGGAAAGGGAAAAAATAACCCTAAGGCAAAAGAAAGAAAAAAAGAAAGAAAAAAATCTTGTGAGGGGTATCCAGACGGGTTAGGGGCGAGGGGACCAACACCCCAGATCCCCGTCTGGGTGAACCCCCGTGGGGCTCTGGGGGGCGGTCCCCTTGCTCTTACCCCCCAGTGACCCCGTAGGGGGTTCACTAAGACATAAAAAATCACAAAAAAAGTCAAAAGAAAAATAACCTAAAAATCCTTTAAAAATAACCCAAGAAGGAGGGAGGAGAAAGGGGTAGCTAGAAGAGAAGTGTGAAGATATAGAGGAGACTAGGAGTGAGGGGTTTTAGAAGGAACATAGTAAAGAAAAGGGAAGAGTAAAGTTACTTATCAAAGACCAGGTTAGCACCTAGGGATTCAAGGAAAGACTTAAAAGGCTCTTTAAGTGCTCTTCTATCTGCGATGATTATTTCACCTTCATCTTCAGGAGTTCTCATCATTCTACCTATGCCCTGTTTGAATTTTATGAGTGCTTCTTGGGTAGACCATTCAAAAGGGTCAACACCGAGTTTTTTAAGGAATTCCTGTTTAGCTCTGGACTCTTCGGATGAAGGGTTTTCGTATGGGAGTTTAGTAATAAGGATAGCTTTTCTGCCAGGTATATCAATACCAGTCCAGAGGGAGAGGACACCTGCTATAGCTTGTGTGTTTCCGTTAATAAGCTTTTCTGCCAGTTCGGATGCGGTGAAGTTCTTTTGAGTAAGCAAAGACTGGTCAAGTTTTTCAAAGAAGCCAAGTTGATCTACGGAGGTAGCAAGGACTATAGTTTTATCGTATGCGGATCTAAGGTATCTATAGGAATCAGAGAGGACTTGAAGGTAGTTAGGCTCTCTGTAGTGGGTATCTTTTACAACGATCTTTACTTTAGACCAATCGAAGACCTTAGGAATTTCCAGGACAGGATAGGTAAAGCCCATAAGGTTTAGGAGAAGTCTGTTTAGGGTAGCCGAGAATAGGAAGAGTTTAGGAGTATTAGGAAGCTTAGGCAAGGAGGTCAAGATGACATCTGAGGAGGTTTCAAAGAGGTAGTGGTTAGACTCAAGAGCTTTTTGGATAGATTCAAGTCTTTTAAACTTTTTAGCGAGTTCGGTATAAAGGATGACTAGGTTTCTATCCACAGAGCTTCTGAAGAACATTTTGATTTTGGAGAGGAAGCTATCTGTAAAGGGGATAAAATCTCTATCAAGCTGGTCTTCTATATCTTTTAGCTGTTCCTTGTAAGCTTCTATGTTTTTCAGTTCGTTGAGGTCATCTTTAGAGATTCTCATTTGGTTAATAGAGAGTTCGTGGGCTTCGTCGATGATGCAGGTATCGTAGTTATGCTTGATGAAGTTCAGGAGTGCGTGGTTAACTATATGGATTTGGGCGTTAGAGTTTTTAGCCAGCATATATTCACAAGAGGAAGCTTTAGGGCAAGCGGGTTTACAGAAGGAAGGAGGGGGCAACTTATTAGAGGTTTTCTCTTCAAGCAATGGACATACATAATTGTTTTTACCCTTTATGGTAGAAGCTTCTAAGTTAAGTTTGTGAGCTTCTTTTTTAACTTGTTCCTGTAGGGCTTTAGTATGTACTGACACGAGGGTTCTTTCTGAGGAGAGGCAAGAGAGATAGGCAATAGTTTTACCTGAGCCAGTAGGGGCTTCGATGGCTCCTACTGG
>JAWBPV010000041.1:0-10662 GCA_039000425.1 Candidatus Aenigmatarchaeota archaeon | reverse complement strand
GGAGTGGAGTGTGAGAAAAGGAAGTATTCTTGAAAACCTGAAAATTCCCTTTTCCAAATTCATTTTAGCTTTAAAACTTTTTGAGCTTGAAGTTCCTGTACTGAGAGCGGGAAAGGAATTAAATCTTGCCTATAATACCACTCATAAACTTTTTATGTTGATAAGGGAAAGGATATATACTGCGACATGCGGGGATGACCTGTCTTTGGCATTTTGGAAAGGGGAGGAAAAGTAAAAGTTGAAATAGTCAAGGATGTAAAAGCCCAAACCATCCTAAAAGAGGCGATAAAGAAAGTCAAGAGAGGGAGTTTGATATACACTGATAAATTCAAAAGCTATGATGGGTTGGTGATGTATGGATTTAGGCATTAAGGATTGACCATGGGGAAAGGTTTTCTAATGGAAGGGTTTATATAAATGGTTTCCCATCAGGTCTGATGGAATTCCTGCAAATGGATTGTAAAACCTTGGCTTCCAGACCTGATGGGAAAGGGATAGAGGGATTTTGGAGTTATGCGAAGGAAAGGTTATTAAAGTATCATGGCTTGAAGGAGGAAAATTTCCCGTATTATTTGAAAGAACTTGAATTCAGGTATAATAATAGAGGTGAGAATTTATTTGGAAAATTATTGGAATTATTGAAGGTGGAATAAAATAAATTGAGTAATCGCCTTTTTATTTTCTCCGAAATCAGGATATGGGACACTGAGGGTTTTGGATATAAGGAGTATGGAGATAGGACATATAAAGGTATGGCGCTCTTTGCAATAAGATGTAGGATAAAATTCCATAAAAAACTTATATTTCCATAAGGGGGAGAGGTTTTTTAAATTCCCCCCCAAGAAACTATGAAACACTTTTTAATTTATGCATTATCACATATTTGTGCGGATTTGCTGAAAAGATTAAGATGGAAAAATGGTATAAAGTGTCCTTACTGTGGTAGTTCAAATGTTGTCAAAAATGGCAGATATGGTAAGTTTAAAGAATTTCACAAATATAAGTGCAAAGCTTGCTCAAAGAACTTCAATGATAAAACCGCTACCTTGTTTGCTAACTCAAAAATACCTATTTATCTCTGGTTCGGCTTCTTCTTCCTTTTTTTCATAATTCATATCTCTTTCAGGAAAGGTCGCCTTATCCTGAAAATAAGCATATTCACTTTAAGAAAGATGTTTTTCAGGACTGTTGAAAGATGGAGGGAATTAGCACATCAGAAGTTCTATGGTGAGGTAGAGATGGATGAAAAATACATAAAGGCGGGATATAAAGGACAGAGAGGGAAACCCAAGCTCTTTGGTAGGAAACCAAGGAAAAGGGGTCCAAAAGGCAAACCGGGTAGGGGGACATGGTCGGATGATAAAATCCCTGTTGTCTCAATTGTTATGAGAGGTAAAGAGAAGAAAAAGAGGTTAATATGTGTCAGAGATGTATCCTGCTGGACTTTAAGAGGAGTTGCTATGGAAAATATCTGCTATGGCAGCAAGGTCTATACTGATGAGAGGAGGGGATACAATCTCATTCCGTATGAGAGAGAGGTTGTAGAGCATGGGAGTAGAGAATATGCAAAAGGGAAGGCACATGTAAATAACTGCGAGAATTTGCACAGTTTACTTTACCTTTTTGTGGAAGTTCACAGAGGAGTGAACAAGGAATATCTTCAAAAATATCTTGATGGTTTTATAATAAGTCATCAGGTATGGAATTTGGGGTTTTTGGAGGGAATGGAAAAATTATTGAAAATAGCTATCTATAAAATTTCATCCTAAATCTACTTACAAAGAGCGAGGTATGGAAAGTTAAGGGGGACTTTACTTTTGATTTTTGGTCTGATGATGTAAAAGTGAAGATTTTAGGAGATTTTGATGTGAGATGTCCAGAAAGATAGTGGCAACACTATTGAGTGCGTTATTTTTTCTTTTGGGTCAGCCACCTTTTTTTGTTCCTGTTTCATGGGTAGGAGTTCTCCTGCCATCAAACTATATTTTATCTGGATTTATTTTCTGGGGAGTTCTTTTGCATTGGATACCACTTGCGATAGCAAAAGGTGGATTTCCTTTGATTTTGGGGATTGTAGTTTTATTTTTCATCTCTGCTTTGCTTTCTTTATTTTTTGTGCCATTTTACCTATTCAGGAGGTCTCCATTTGTTTCGGTGATTTTGTTTTGTATTTTTGAGTATTTGAGGTTAAAGATATTTCCATGGGGATTATTTTCTTCATCATTTTACCATTTTATGAAGTCAGGGTATCCGATTTTTGTGCTGACATTTATTTCTTTAATGCCGGGAGTTTTAGTGAGATATGCATTTGGGAGGGATTTTAGGTTTGTGATACCGTTAGTGATTTTGGTAGTTTATTTTATATTGCCTTCAAGGGGGAAGGATGTTCCGAAGATTTCAGTATCTTTGTTGAGGGAGGAGGTAAGTCGTGTTGAGCAGTGGGGTGATGCAATAGGAGCGATAAGGAGGTTTGAGAGATATCTGCTCACTGCACCGAAATCTGAGCTTGTAGTAATGCCAGAGCTTTTTTTGCCATATCCATTTGAGATGTGGTATGAGATGGAGGGGGGAAGGGAGATACTTGAGGGATTAGGTAAGGATGTGGTATTTGGGGTGATATGGCAGGGGGGATATACTGGAATAGGGGAAAAATTTTGGAATGTGGGGATAAGGTGGGATTCGGGGGGGAGAGACTTTGAGGTTCAGGGTAAGGAGAAACTTGTTCCATTTGGGGAGAGGGTTCCGCTGAGGGGAGTTATTGAGAGGATATTTCCTTTTTTGTTCAGAGGGGAGATGATGAGGGGTGATTTTTCTGAGTGGGAGTGGGGGAGAAAAGTTATGAATTTTAGGGGATATTCATTTGCGATATATATGTGTTGGGAGGTATTGTTTGGAGTGAGGAGGGATATTGACTTTGCTTTGAATTTGACGAACGATGTATGGTTTGAGACGGAGTGGGGGATGGAGCAACATTTTTGGTATTCAGTTATGGTAGCAAGGAGTTCAGGGGTTGTTCTGATAAGGTCAACAAATTGGGGGATAAGTGGGGTGATTTTCCCTGATGGTGATATAGTTGAGTGGAGAGGAAGGGGATTTAAGGAGTTAGATTTGAGAGAGTATATAAATTGAATTGTGGTGTTTTTTCAGATAGGGGGATTGAGATAAGAAGAGGGAGCAAGAACTAATATTATGGATTGTATGGGCAGGAGTCCTTTAAAAAGAACTTCGTCACAATGAAGGGGTTGTATAGCTTTCTTCCAGTGACAATTGCATCATAAAAGGGTGGGCGAAAGACAGCAGTACAATGAACAAATTCGGATTTAAAAGGTTCGGGATCAAATGGACCCCACTCAGCGAAGATAGTATCATCAAGAACCTTAAGCATGGAAATTATTTTTCTAGGCGGACTGCATCCACGTACTTCAGCATAATAAACGGAGGTTGTCGAGAAGACAAAACCTAAAATTGTCTGTGTTGTAAAATCTACATAGTCTTTGACTATATTTAGGTAGTCAGTATTTAGGTAGTCATTATTTTTGCACAACTCGTTCCACTCTTCAAGTGAATTTAAAACGTAATATTTTATTTCCCATTTTATTACGACAGCAGAATCAATAGTTTCGTCTTCTGTAGTTATGCTATATGGGTAATCAGGATTGAACCTCACACATGCCGTGAAGAGGTCTCCAATGTATGTCCAGGGGTCTCCAATGGATGGTCTTGTGAACGGAATGGCATAATCCGCCTCATCTACTTTCCCATCGCAATCGTTGTCCTTCCCATCGCACAGCTCACCTTCAGGTAAAACCTGCCCTTCACACATCCCCCAAGTTCCGTTCTGGCATTTCTGAATCCCTGCTCTGCACTCCCCTACACCATCCGTCCCCTCAGCCCCTGAATAACACCTTCTCTCTTCTCCATCCTTGCACTCACACCCCTCATCCACTGTCCCATCACAATCATTATCTATCCCATCACATAACACAAAAGAAACTCCTCCAGAAAATACCCTATCTCCTTCTTTTACTGATGGATTTATATCTGGCTTTGAATCATCACAATCTCCTGATACCGTCGTAGCTCCCAACGGCATCTGACATGCTACAACCTCTAAACTCCCAAACCCATCTCCATCAATGTCATAGTAAAACCTTCTACTGCAATTTATCTCAACACAAACCGTGTTTGAAAATCCTGAATCCCCTCCCTCCCCATATGCCTGAACACGATAACAATATTCCCCCTCTTTACCTACTTCATCTACATAACTTGTTGCACCCTCAGGTGCTATCCCCACAGCCACATAAGGTGTGCAGTGCTTATTTCCATCCTCCCCCTCCTTTTCCCCATCTTCCTCTTCTTCCTCCTTACCCACATTTCCTCCTACCTCACACCTCAAAATCTTATATCCCATTCCCCCCTTCAAATCCCAACTTAACTCCACCTTTCCACTTTCTGTCCTTACCACCTTAAGGTTCGCTGGTGATGGCGGAGGAGGCAAACCTCCCTCTTCCTCTCCTCCTTCCCAACAAACCTCTCTCTCATCCTCTCCCCATGCCGAACTACCCCTGATATACCAGCATTTCCTCCCCTTCCCCTCTAAACTCCCATCCGGATAATAAGTTATACCAGATGGAAACTCAGCTAAAATTTTTACTCCCTTCTCATCTGCCCTTGTAACCTCATATGAATACACATCCCCCTTCCCCTTCCACCTTATGATAACAAGCTCAGAAGATATCACTTCAACTTCCGCAGATTCAACGGATGGCGGAAAAGGTGTCCTGACCTCAACCCTTGTCTCTCCTACTATCTTATCCCCTTCAAATGCTTCTATCCTGTATATATAATGCCTTGATGCCTCAACCTCATAGTCCCTGTATGATTCCTCAGAGGAAGGCAAAACAGCTATAAGTTTTTCCGATGATTTTGTCGGAGGAGAAGAAAAATAGGGAGAAAAAGACAAAGTTAAGGATGTTTTGTAAATTCTATAACCTTCGCATTTTACCTTCTGCCATCTTATCTCAACTACTTTCTCTTTCAGCTCAGCAACTCCCATTGCCCTAATTTCATTTGATTTATTTCCTCCATTCTCATTCTGTCCCTTCCCTACTCCCCTCACGCAAGCACTCAAAACAAACAACACATAAAAACAAAAACATATAAACTAATCCTTCTTATCTCACCCATACTCTTTTACCTCTTTCCCATACATATATTAAATCTTTTTACATCCATCAACCTACCTACAATCTCTACTGCGTTAATGAACTTTGATAACTCTGCCAAAAGTCCTCCCATTGCTCTACACACCTCATGCAGTATGGGCTATCCGCCCCTACCTCTCCATAATCCCTTATATCCATAAAACACATATCACAGTCAGATGACAAACTAACTCCACTTGAAACCACTTTCTTCAAACATATCTTACAATTTTCACTATGTTCATGTCAGCTTCTTTCTCATCTTATAATGTAATAATTTTTCCAGAACATGGGATAATCTTCTCATACATCGGTAGAAACAAACCAATAACAGAACCATCAGGATTTCTGAAATTGCCAAAAAAGATGAACATCCTCCTCTACCCCCACCACCTCCTCCTACTTCTGCAGTTCCCGGAGCATAAAAGTAGTAATTTATCTCTCTACCACCCAACCTCAGTGTGGAGTTCTTCACTTGCCCACCATTTGATACCTCTATCAAAACGTATATTTTTGCGTTCTGGTTTCGGGGTGTCCCAGACCTCAAATTATCAAAAACCTCTCGGGGAATCTCATATTCAAAAAAGTAATAGGTTACTACCTCGGGTGATGAACCATAGAAAAATCTTACCTCACTCCTGAACGTTGGTGTAGTCCAATCTGTCTCATAGTAATTTGTGCTGGTCCGACCCGATGGGGTTGAGAATAAATCAGGAGATGTCGCAAGACGAACTCGCCACATTATATCTCCATCCGTCAAACCTCCTAAAAATCCCACCAACGTCAGTGGCGAACTGAAAACAATACCATCATCTGCTTCCAGCAAAGGTAGTTGCCCTCTTGATAGCCACCTCCCCACAGTAACATACGGCTTTCCCACAATTATCGTTGATATTACACCTTCCGAGAGCGAATCAATATCAACTGCTATAAAATTGCTTGCTGATATAGTCGCCAAAACGTCATGGAATATCACTTTGAGTTCCTCAAAACCACCCCAGTCCTGCGAAAACATTACCGCTATCATATTTGCAATAAATTCTCCATAATTCATAAGCTCAAATGTTCCATTTTGACCTACCATGTTATACAGGGCAGAAAACAAAACCGAATTGAAAAGGGAGTATGACCAAAATCTCCCAACTCCCATCGCTTCCCCCTTCCTCATAAAATGATTTATTGACCTGAAAAGCGCATTCCCTATCGCTAATCCGTATCGGTGTGGGTTTATCTGAACTCCCTCCGAAATTTCTCTAATATAGCATACATAATATTTTCCGGGGGTGCATTCCACTCTTACAAAATGCCCGACCTGCTTCATATTTTCTTCAAGATTTCTTATATAATTTGGCGTTTCACAAGTTGTATTGTTGCAGTAGAATCCTTCGGCTATTATGGAGTCAAGCCCATCTGCTGGGGAAAAGGGACTATCAACAAGTGAAGATATATAATCTGCTACACCCTCATGAAAACCATCTACAGGTTCTCTACCTGTATCAGAACCAAATATCTTGTAGTTAAATAGCACAACATGGCCGAATTCATGGTATATTACATCATCCGACCATGAAGCGGGAATACAAGGAATAGTAAAAGGTAAAAGGAATTCTACTACCATCTCCCCTCCATTCAATAATCCTATATCATATTTATTATCCCCGTGTGTAGAAAATCCATTGCATGTGGTAATGTCATAAGGATAATAAGTAGCATAAACAGTAAGTGGGGCGGTCAGACTTACTCCAAAAAGAGATAATCTATCTCTCGCTCTCATTACATGGTAGTATGCATTCACCTCACGAAATCCCGCTTCTTCCCTCTCCAAATCACTATCCAAACCTGAAATAAAAAATGTCTCATCAGAGGATGTCCCCTGATAACTGTAAAACCAGTTAATATTTCCTTTTGCTACATGTGTCGCAGACCCAAGATACGTAAGAACTTCAAGTGTTTGATTCCCACCCATATCTCCCAAAAGAGACCTCTCCAAATTCAAAGGAATAAAATATGTGCATGTTGAACAAGCCCTTTTCCAGCAAAGTGGGCACAGAGGGAATAGAAAGGCACAGCAAGAAAGGTCAAGAGTCCTCCCGCATCCACATGTATACTTCCCTCCTATACCTGCTATTAACCTCGGAAGTCCCACAATTGATGTTTCTTTACTATCACTGAACCAGTCATCTTCATAAACATATCCTGTTGCGGAAGAAGCGTAAATTATCTGTTCACCAAAATTTGCGATAAATCTAACTTTCTTCACAACACTACCATCTACTGCGTCTATAAAATACCCAATGTATCCAACCCTTACAAACCAGCATAAATGATATTCCCATTCATCTCCCTTCATTACAGGATAAATCCATAAAGTCGGTTTTCCCAAAATCTGCGGGTTTCCAGAAGAATAGAGCATAAGGTGAAATAAAACAATGCCGGGTGGAAGTGGCGCAATATCACATGTCGGACATGGTCCCTTCCCTCTTCTTCCTTTCATATATTCTCTGAGTGCAATTTCTGTTACTTCCTCAGGACTTATCACCGGTTCCCGTGGTGCTGATATATCAGGAAAATATCTTCCATATATCCCCCTCGCGTCTCCATATCTATCTACTATCACAGATAGGTTCGCTCCAGCAACTGGTATCCCCTCATAACTCTGCAAAAACTTCGCAAATGTTATGTCAAGTGTTATACTTGTTTCCCCCTCAGAAAAACTCAGAACTTGGTGCTTTGACCCCCACCAATCAAATGAAAGGTCTCCCAAATCCTCTCTGAAACCATAAACATCTTTCAGGGAAATTAGGAAATCTCTTGCAACTCCAAACTTCCTCAGCGTATCCGATGAAAAAACCTTAAATCTACCTTCACCAACCGTAAAGTTTCCCGCCCTATCAAAAACAGAAAATCTCAAAGATATTTCTCCCTCAGGCAGTGGTTCTGATGGCTCAAAAATCGCGAGTGTCTCACCTTTCTGGAATTCCTCCGTTATATCCCTGCCATTCATAAAAACACTCAAACTCTCTGTTATCACTCCCGCAAACTCATCTGAATATGCTATAACAACCTTGCTTCTATCATCTGAAAATGGTTCGGGACCCAAAAAAACCATCTCTGGAGGTGTTAGGTCAAGTATAAGCTCCCATTTCACTGATGCTGCTCCTAATTTCTTTTCCTTATTCGTGCATTCCGGATCGCATCTCTCATAGCAACCACATATCCTTTCATTCTCCTCACATACGCTCTTGCACGCCCCATAACATAACTCACTTCTTCTCTTATACTCCACCGAAAAATCCCATTTATACACCCCTTCACCTGACAATTGACCTTCATCGTCTTTCCCATCCCAAACAACTTTTATGGGTATTGATTTTGTAATTTCACCCGGCAGAAATTCAGGTATTTTATATTCACTCTCAAACTCCCTTACCTTACTGCACTCATCTGTTTCACTGTTCCTTATTTCATCTTCCGCCTTTCTGTCCTCCACTCCTTTATCTCTCCCACATTTTTTTATTTCAAGAGACCAAGATATGTAGCAATACGATGGGGTATTCCCTTGACTCCCACATGAATCTGTATGAGATACTCTCACCTGAAAGGAAAATACAGCATAGTCCAAAAAACCATCACCGTTTGGTGAGAACATAATTTCAGAAGGAATTTCTGTGATTATGAGTTTATCATTTTCAGCGGTGATAGAAAAGGGAGAGAATTTATATGAAGATTTTAAGTTTGCGGTCTTGTAATTTTTCGGGGGTTGGAGAGGGATTGCATTCTGAGAGAAGAACTTCCCTCCGAATATAAGTTTTGGATTTTTCTGTGTTTCCCACAAAGATAGCCAATCTTTCCCATAAATTTTTCTGAACTCGGCAAAACTATGAATTCCCAGAGCAAATGCTGATGAAAAAGAAAAAATAAAGGCAAAGCAACTTACCAAAACGAAAAGCAAAAGCGCAAAAATAACTTTCCCTGTCTCCTTACCTCTCTCTCTTACTTTCCCTATATCCATTTCAACCTTCTCCCTTCATTTATCTTTCTTTTTAAAAAATATATAATAATTTTTCTCTGCGAACTGTTGGTTTTGAGCCAGCTCTCTTATTTGTTCTTAATGATATTAAAATAAGAATCAGGAAAATTTTGGGTAAATAATTTCAAATCTCTCCATATAACTTTTTACAGAAATTGTGGAGATTTGAAGAACATACTCTCTCACTAATGCAGCATAATTTAAGTTTTCATTTATCATCCTTTAATGTTTTTATGATCACCTCAATTTTTTCTTTTAAGGGGGGTATTTCCTCCTTTACAGTTGTCCACACAATTTTAATATCTACCCCAAAGTATTCGTGAATAACTTTATCCCTCATACCCGCCATTTCTTTCCATGGAATGTCCGGATATTTTTCTCTTATTTCTTTTGGAATCCTCTTTACAGCTTCTCCAATAATTTCAATTGCTCTTATCACTGCATAAACTTTCTCTTCATTTTTAGCAAAGTCCTTATATTCTACCCCTGAAATAAACTTTTCTATTTTTCTCATGTTATCAAGTATATCTTGTAAATAATCTCTTACATCTCTTTTCCTCATAGATAAATCACTTCCTCCAAAATATACTTTCCAATATTTGGTTTTAGGGCAGACCTGAGGACAAGGTCAACTTTAATTCCAAGATATTCGCTTAAAAAATTTTCTATGCGGATAAATTCCAGAAGCCCTATTTTAGCGTCCTTTTCAAACTCAATAAGTATATCTATATCGCTTCCTTCCCCTTGCTCCCCTCTTACCCAAGAACCAAAAATCCCTATCTCCTTAACTTTATACCTCTCACGAAGAAATGGTTTTAATCTTATTAGAGTTTCCTTTATTTCCTCCAATGTCTTAATTTGGTTCATTTTTGCTCTCCTCCTATTGTTATAAGTTAAAGCAAAATTACAAAATTTAAATTCTCTCGCCCAACTCCAAGAATATCTTTAGATGATAATACTGATACACAAGCTTGTGAATGTGATATGGCACATACTCAGGCATAGGGAGAGATTTGATTTGAGGAAATTTGGTTTAGAGGTAGTGCTTGGGGAAAGTGAAGAGATAAATTAGCTGAAATAAAACCCTAAGTACTACTTCTAAACCAAAAATTAAAACACGGAGGTGTGGAAAAGATGAAAATTGTTGAACTTTCAAAACTAATCACAGATGAACTGAAAGCAGAGGAGTTTCTAAGACAGAAGGGTATTCTAAAAACCTTTATGCATTACCCATATTGCCGGAATAAGCACATCGGTAAAGTAAGAAGGAACTTTTTAAAATGTTTTCGTTGTAAGCGGGAGTGGAGTGTGAGAAAAGGAAGTATTCTTGAAAACCTGAAAATTCCCTTTTCCAAATTCATTTTAGCTTTAAAACTTTTTGAGCTTGAAGTTCCTGTACTGAGAGCGGGAAAGGAATTAAATCTT
>JAWBPV010000040.1:0-10693 GCA_039000425.1 Candidatus Aenigmatarchaeota archaeon | reverse complement strand
CAATAACGCATCATAAGCGTTATTGCTAAAACTGTTATAAAAACCGCAATAACGCATCATAAGCGTTATTGCTAAAACTGTTATAAAAACCGCAATAACGCATCATAAGCGTTATTGCAAGAAGTTGGGAAGCAAGAGACGGAAAGAAGAGAGGATGGAAAGAGCAGGGAAGATGGGGAGCCGAAAGGATAAGACCATCAAAAACTAAAACCACTGGATTTACGGTTTTGCTAATGGATTTACGAAATGCACCCCCCGAAAATGTATCCAAGGTGTATTGCCGGGGTGAAAATCTCGGATTAAGATGCTTAAGAATTTGACTAAACAGCTAACCCCGACAAGTTTACAACTGATATATTTGTTGATTTATATTGGTTTCTATATTACGCAATACCACAACATTTTACAATCATTTTTCCCCAATCCTATGTTATGCCCAGTAATTTTTATTGCTTTTCTATCGCATAATATCATAACATTTTACAATTTCCCCATCTAATTATGTGCTATATTTGGTAATTTTCACTAATTTCATCTAACTTTCATAGCACACGCTATTATGACACCTTGCAACCAAGTTTTCTTTTAACCCTGAATTATAACCAATACATTTATTGCCCCCCCTCTATCGGTTTTCGTGTTATGCAACGCCGCTATACCTTATAACTAACTTTCTTTAACCCTCTTCAAAAAATATAAAAAGAGCAATTACACCCGGCTTAAACCCTTGTAAATTACTATTGTTCTCCTTTAAAACGCAAAATACTTCTTGTATACTCAATTCTAAAACCAAAGCATTACTGCTTTTTGGGGCTAAATAAAAACCCTTAAAAGACAAAAGCGATACAAAATGTAAATTTTAAAAATTCGCAGGATTTTAATATGCTCCCCTAAAATTTGCCTTTTAAAATCAACTGTTTTAAAATAAAGTTAGATTGTAATTGAACTTTTTACGACATTTTACCTCCTTCTGCTTCCCCCTTCCAACCTAATACACAACATCTAGCTTGGGGCGCTAAAAAACTTAAAATACTTCCAAAAAAACAAACTATTTCCCTGAACCCTTCTGAAATCAAATCTTTTTAGGGTTGATATCCTTGTCATTGTTATCACAGGGCTTTGTTTTGCTTTCACCTAGAGGGAAACCCCAGGCAAATTAAACATTTAAGCGGGGGTTATTTAAACATTTAAGGAATACTTCAACTGGAAATCGATTTCCAGCGGTTTGCTTATGACCCCGGGGTTGGTTAATTTTATAAAAAAGAAAAGATAAAAAAATGGATTTTTCAAAACTAATTAAAATCTTCAAGAAATACTCGCCCCCGGGGGATTTTAAACTCTTTATCAAAAACGGGAAACTTTACTGGACAAATATAAGAAGTGCGGTTTTGTTTTCTTCTGATGAAATCCCCTTGGCTGATGGCGCATATGATTTCTCACTCAAATTACTTGAAGAGGATAACGATATACCCGAAAAAATTGAGAAGATGATAGAAAGGCTAACTAAAGAAGGAGTTAAAATAGTTTATTACCCTCAGATTTATCTTCGTCGGAAGCCCTACACAATTTACGATGGGCTGATGGTAAAACTTGCCGAGCATAACATTTTTATTCCCCTGTATGTTTATAATCTTATGAGCAAACTAATAGAGGATGTAGATTGTTTTGAAGTTTTTTCCGCCGGCAAAAGCGGGGCAACACTTATAAAATGCAAAATAGATGAAAACGAATACAGCAAAATGCTGTTTCTTACAGCACAAGTTTCAATAGATTGAAAACCGGGATTACTTCTATATTACCAAAGGGTAAATTATATTTAGCAAAAGCAACTGGAAATCGTAAACTAAAGACAAGTTTTTATGAGCTTGGTGGTGTCAAGTTATATTGAATTGCTTCAGAAAGAGCTAGAGCGTGTCGGTATGAAATACAGATTTAAAAAATCCGATTTTCGCTTCCCTTTGTTAAAGGGTAAACAAACGTGGTTTAAAGCACTAGAAAAATCCGAGGACGAAAACAACCGCAGCCTCTTTTACCTGCCCTCTTATATTTTAGGAATCCCAATGGTATATTTTTGGGCAAGCAATGAAGGATATCTCTTTCTTGATCTTGAGGAATTATACAGGGATATCATTAAAGAATACGAAAAGCGATATAACCTTTATACTGTGTCTGAATATTCAATAGGCAACATTGGGATACTTCGCGTCAATTACGAGATATTTGACGGATACTCGGCGGGATTAGAAGCCCCGGCAGAAATTACCGCCGAAGAATTCCTTAACCGATGGCATAAATACAAGCTTGATTTTGCTATATTGATACACGAATTTGACTGCGAACACCCCCAGGGAAATATAAAATACCGAATAAGAAAACATATCTTTGAATTTAAAGGCATCTATCTACAACATAGCCTTAACGAAGGCGGGAAATACTTAACAGTATCCTTTGTCGCTTCAATACTAAAGGGTTTTCAAACCCTGTGGGAACGCTTTAAAAGGGTTCCCGGTGCAAAGCAAATTAACGTTACAATCTTCACTAAAACACAATTTCTTGATCTAATAGAAAATAGGATAATAGCACCGTTTTACAAAAATGTTTTTGGAACCGAGTATGAACCGCTGGTTAATTTAAAAGACCATAGAGAAAGGGCAAAAAGGATAATTGAAAACCTAAGCGAAATAGCTAATAAGGTGTAGGCTATGAATATCACCTATTATGGCTTGCTTTGCGAAATATTTGGTTCAGAGGTGAAGCTAGTGAGGAGAAATTTCAACACGATAATTAACATCTCTAACTGGATATCAACCCCCAAGTGGGTTCAACCAAAAGACCTAAGCGAAAATCGCATACCATTTATCGGAATTAAAACCAAAGAAAACCTCTGGCTTGTGGATTTGACACGGATATATAACAAAATTATAACCCAATTCTTTATCTTCATTGGTTATCCTGTATATTTAACCACGCCTGAAGGAATCCTCATATCAAATTATACTGTCTTCGGGGAAATGTATCCCGTAAACGATAACTATTATGACCCTTACATCGAAAACCTTGATGAAATTTACAATAAATACAAACTTGATTTCGTTGTCCGACTTAAATTCATTTATGCCGTTGAAAAAAACCGGGAAAAAATAGGGATAGAGATATATCCTCAAGGTTTCGTTATGAAAAATTGTCATCTTTGCCATAAAATTTATGATGATGCAAACAAATTAACAGTAGGTTACATCCTTAATATTCTCAAGCCTTTATTTGAAGTCACACGCGCCTTAAACCTTGCAATAAAAGTCAAATTCCCCGAAGGGATAGATACAAAGGGAAAACTTTTAAAATATATTGAATCTGGACCTCTTCGCTTAATTTTTAAAAAACTGGGTCTACAATATACGCCCACAAAAGGCAATATTGAAGAAAAAACCCAAAACCTAAAAAATACCCTCCAAAAACTGAAAAAGATGATAACTTAACAAAAATCAAGCCCGTTATGAACAAGTATTTCAACTTGATATATAGCAAACTAAAAGATAGATACACCATTGAAATTGACGATAACTACAAATTCCCCGGCATAGCCAGCAGGCAAAGATGGATAAACATCCTAACCGGGGACATTAAATCGGTTATACTTTTGCTCAATCAAGGCGTGCAGATACCCTTTCTTGCCATCGTGGAAAGACAAGATAGAGCACCGGTAAGGCTTTTTGATTTTGAAGATATCTACAAAAGCAAATCACAAAAGGTCATCTATAACAACTCCTTTATAACCTCACCCTTTAGGGGTAAATCCGGGGAAGCAAATATATACTTTAATTACAACTTTTTCGGGAAACTGGTCCCGGAGTTTGATTATTTCAAAACCTACCCCCTTGAAGATGTCATCAAAACCTGGGAAGACTACGACATTAACTTAAGCGTTTGGGTATCTAAAATTAGCTATGCTTTCAACGAGGTGACTTTAGGCATTGAACCCCTAAGACTTGTTCGTAAGGGCATCTTCTTTGAACATAAAATCCCCGAGGGCAGCAACAAGATAACTACCTCGTTTCTTGCAAGAGTTCTTAAACTTACCATTATCATATCAAAAGCCCTGGGTTATCCCTCCTTTATAGAAGGGCTTTACTCAAATAAGCTTATGTTTATTAAACATTACGAAGAAAAAATTTTCACCCGGGCGCTTGAATTCGGGCTGAATATAGAATATAAGTCAGACTATGAGATTAAAGACGCAAACGCAAGAATGGAACAGATGATTGAATTTTTGAAAAATAACGATAAATTTATAGAAAAGGCAAAAAACAAAGATTGCCTGAAGGATTTAGATGTATTATAAATTCCTAAATCGCATTGTGCAAATGTTTAATTCGGGTTATATGTTTCTTCTTTGGCCGCCTAAGCTGAACCTTTATGCGAAATATCGCTCTTTTAAAACGATCGTTAACCCAATGAGATGGTTTCTTGCCAAGGGAAACTTCGTTTTAGAGAAAAGATATATAGACACCCTCCTAAATTATTTTGACACCACAAGGCTACCCTTCCTTGCGATAATGGATGATGAAGGCATCTGGTTTGCCGACTTAAGCAAAAAATATCAAGCAATTTTAAGCCATACCGATTTCCTTTATGCCCCCGTAAGAACAGAAATTGAAGATGGAACGCTGATGTATAACTATTCAATTTTCTTCGATGAGAGGTTCAAACTTCACGAATATATCAAAATAAATGCCATAAACAGCATCTTTTTCAACATCTTTTCTGTTGAATATGTTCTCACCGTGAAATCGCTTGTTTTAAAAGGGAAAGCCCCAGATACATATGCTCTTGCGAAAATTTACCCGAAGGATTTCGTTTTCAACGGCGTTTTCCTAACACATCAGAAATATGACGCAAATGAAAGAATAACCACGCAATTTCTAGGAAGGCTTCTAAAACTTGCCGAAAAAATCGCAACTCTTAAACCCTTAGGAACAATTGAAGGAAATAGGGAATTTACCTATAAAACCGAACTTCTAGATGCCTTTGAAACTCAGGCTCTTATACCAATACTTGAGGAGCTCGGTTATACAAAATATACACCCGAGCTTGGGGGTGAAAATACCGAAACAAGACTTAAGAGGATAGCACAGGTCCTAAAACATCTAAAAGATGAAACCAAATAAGACCTGCCCCGGGCTTTATGTCAGAATATCTTAAAACACTAATTGAAACGCTTGGGAATAAATGTAAAATTGAACCTGATGGCTTTAAATTAAAAGTTTTATCCGGGGAACAAAGCTGGTTTAAGGTTTTAACCGATGATGTCAAATCTTTTATCTTTAGCCTTTGCAGATGCTTGAATATAAAAAAACGCCCGCCCTGCAAGGGGCGAATTTTTATCAGCCCTGCTTTTCTTCGTCTGTTAATTTAGTAAATGTTATGTAATCGTCGCTTAAAAAGTGATGACAGCCGCCATACCAAGTATATGTGACCGATATCGTTAAATTGTTTTCATCGCCTTCCCAATCCCAGGAATTGCCCGCCGCTGCATAGGGATTTTGAGTGCAAATCGGTACGACATCTACTTCCCACCCGTATGCATATCCGGGGCTTTCCTTATCAGTCCGAAGCACAAATTCTATCCATTCATTGATACATTTTTTAACTTCATCCCCCGTTAATATAATTTCTACATCCTCAAATGGCGAACCAAAATCGTAATCCTCGTCTTCACCTTTACTTTCTAAAATTTCGCGGATAAAATAATAGATGTTTTCAAGCGGTGAAACATCGCTTTTAAATTTATGACCGCTGACAACAATATATTTGTCATCGTCTTTTATTTTTGAAAGCACCTTCCGTAAGCTCTCCAACAACCTAGGTTTTTGGGGTAAAATAGTCAAGACTATTTCATCATATCCCCAAGACCCAGCTTTGTCTATCTTCTTGTCGTATAGTTTCACACTCCGATTATCGTAATCAATTTCATACCCTTCGCCTACGTCAAATTCATATTCATCAAGAATGCTTTTAATCTCTTTAAACACTTCCTTAATATTTGAATAATCACGCCCCTCAACTCTATTCTTTATCTCTTCTGCGATTTCTTCTAAAAACTCGTTGCTAAAGTACTCACTTGATATGTTATCCCTGCTGTAAAATCTTGTGGATATCCTATAACGCATATTTTCCCCTCCCCTTTTTTTATTGTGTTTTATTTTGATAAATTTTTGCGCATTTATCGCAAAATTTAAAACCCTTGATAGCAACTGCCTGCTCTTGAATGTGTTCCCCACATCTATTGCAATATGTCTCTCCAAAAACTCTTTCCCTTGCATCATCAATCAACTTGAATATTTCATAGACTTCGTCAAGTGTCATATCATCTTTAATTCTTTGCTTTATTTCTTCAATTAGCGTTTTACTTTCGGATATCCAATCCTGACACTCGCATTCTAGATAGTACTCCCCGTTTTCATCAATTTCTGCAACCGGATAGGGGCAGTTTCTCGAGGAATGCGGATGATAGGTAACTGAACGCCAAACAGAATCAATCGGGGCAAACATCAATTCCAAATGCAACCTGACCCATATATAGCAGTTAGTTTCCTCTTTCCTCTCGTGAACAATTAAAACGGGAAAGCGCAATTTATACGTTTCACTTGTTTTTTCGCTGCGCGGGGGTACTCCCAAAGCCCTATCACCACCCCAAGAATACCCCTTTTCAACCTTAAGTTTGTCCCCTTCAATTTTGTAATCAACCCACTGGTTTTCGGTAAGCCAAGTGTAATTGCTTGTGTATTGTTTCTCTTTAAACCAAAAAACTTGCACTTTTCCCATTTTCTTCGCCTATTTATTTTGTCTTTCCGCTGTACTACACTGCATCTTTTAATAGCCCGTCGGTATCCAAACCCATCGGCTATAAAACCCCGAGGTCTTGTTTATTCTTTTTGCGATTTTATGTTAAAATTAGAAAAATTGTCCCAAAAATAGTATGAACGAGTATTTTCAACTTTTACAAGAAAAAGTACTTGACAATAGCGAACTTATTGAAACTAATTTTAAATTCAATCTTTTAGCCGGACCCCAACGCTGGGTCCTTGTGAAAGGAAAAGTTAGTAAAATAATCAGCAATTTAGCTATGAACGCCAAAATACCCTTCCTGGGAATACAAAAAGGAAACGATTTATACATTTTTGATCTTTCGGATAAATACCAGGACATCATTGCCGATACGAGAATAAAAAGCCACGAAAGGCTTCTGGGGACTTGTAACATCCCGCCCACAAACGATAAGTTTCATTATACTTACCCTGTTGCAGGCAAAATGCCCTTTGCTTTTAAATATGTTCTCACTTCAACCGAAAAAAGACTCGTGGAAACCTATAAAAATTTCGGGCTTGACTTTGCTATATGGCTTACAGAATTTAAATCAATCGGAGACGAAATTTACATAGAATACATCCTTGAACCTCGCAAATTTATCTTTAAAAAACACTTCTTAAGCCATATCATCCCCTCAGGCTACAAAGGCTTAACAATTTCATTTGTTGCAAAATATATGAAAATCGCAAACTTGTTGATAAAACTTGGCGCCAAACCCTATCTAAACCTTATGTTTTCCGATAAACTGCTCTTTGCAGATGCTTTCGAAACATATGTTTTTAAAAGAACAATTGAATCTGCCACAGGCATAAAATATGAACCCCTAATCGGGGTAAGGAATTACAAACTTCGTATTGAAAATATGCTTGAAACCCTTAAAGCCATAAAAAAATAATAAACACGACACTATGCGAGATTACTACAGCATTTTTAGGTATATGCTTGAAGGACCCGAGATTAAGTTAGAAATAACCAAACATAGCGTCGATGTCCTTGCTTACCCGGACAAGCTAATCAAAGTTGATTACGGTTCTAATAAGACAAAAGATTACATTTACAACCTGCTTAGAAGGGCAAAGCTTCCCTTCATCTCTTTCGCTCAAGATGACAAGCTTTGGTTTGTTAATCTCTCCAGAGGATATATTCAGCTTACAAGAAAGCCCGACCTTATGTATGAGCTCGGTTTTGCGGAAATACAGTACAAGGATGTGATAATTACCTCAAATTATCGCGCCTTTGGTTTTGAAAGCATCTTTACAGGGTGCTCTCATCTTGCCAGCGAAAAGGAGATTTCATATGTCCATAACGAGCTTGGGCTTGATTTCGTTTTAAAAGTTTGTGAAATTCTTTACTTAAACCCCGCACAAGGGGTAAAATACAGGATAGGCTTGCAACCTTTGAAAATTACCCTAAAGGGTGCGTTCCTCACACATCAACTCTATGACGCACCCTCAGATATAATCACCACCGGGTTTCTCCTTGCTTTTTCCGAAATCGTAAATAAAACATACGAAATCATAGACTATGACATTAGACAGGTTTTCACCGAACCGCTAACCAGCAAAAAAGACCTACTGAAAGCATACACGAACAAATTCTTGCTCCCGATATTTTCGCAAAAACTTAACATAACCGAACTTGACCTCAATAAAATTGAAGATGCTGAAAAGGGGCTAAAATACATCAAAAAACTTTTAACTATGCTCTGAAGCTAACTTCGGGATAACCCTAAAACAATATTTTTAATGCTATGAGCAAATACTTACAGTTATTACAAAAGAAAATACTTAACGATAGCAAGCTTCTGGAAACCGACTTTAAATTTCATCTTTTATCCGGTCCCCAGCGTTGGCTGGTCGTAAAAGAAAAAGCAAACGAAATAATCAGCAATCTAGCTGAAAATGCCGACATACCTTTCGTTGGAATACAAAAAAGAAATAACCTGTATATTTTAGACCTTACAGATAAATATCAAGATATCATCACCGATGTAAGGATAAAGGATTACGAACGGCACTTAAATTTCTGTAGAATCCCAAATTCAACTGACAAACTCTATTTCACCTATCCGCTAGCTGGGAGGATAAGCCTTGCTTTCGGGGATGTTCTTGTTACAAACGGGAACAGGCTGATAGAAACCTGTGAATATTTTAAACTTGACTTTGCTATATGGGTTACAAAACTTGAACCCCTTGGAAATGAGTTTTATATAAGATATATCATTGAACCCCGCAAATTTGTCTTCAAAGAACATTTCTTTACACATATTATACCACCAGAACATAAGGGTTTAACAGTTTCTTTCGTTGCCGAATATGTGAAAATTGCAGACCTGTTGCTAGAAAAATTTGAATATGCGGCATCGTTAAACTTTATCTTCACCGATAAATTGCTCTTTGCCGACGCATTTGAAATGTATGTTTTTAAAGAAACAATTGAATCAACAACAGGCGTAAAATACGACCCCTTGCTTGGGGTAAGAGATTACAAACTTCGCATCAAAAATATGCTTGAAACCCTAAAAAACATAAAAAAACAATAACCCCCTGATTATGCGAGACTATTATGCTGTTATCCGGTATATCCTTGAAAAGCCTGGGATTAGCTTGAAAATAGCCAAACATAACATTGATATCCTTGCTTATCCGAAGGAGTTAATTCGTGTTGATTTAAAGCGCAATAGAACAAGAGATTATATTTACAATCTTCTCAAATCGGCAAGGCTTCCATTTTTGGCTTTTGTCCAAGACAACGACCTATGGTTTGCAAACCTTACAAAAGGATATATCCAGCTTGCAAGAAAAATTAACCTTATGCACAGACATATCCTAACACAATTAGAATTCCAAAATGTATCAATCGTTGCAAATTATCACGCTTTCGGTTTCTCAAATATTGCAATTACCGCAAGAGATTGTGATTCTTTTATCGGTGAAAACGAGATTAAATATGTTTGCAGGGACCTTGGGCTTGATTTCGCACTTGAAGTTTGCGAAATTTATCATTCAATCCCCGAAGCGGGCGTAAATTACGGGGTAAGGCTACAACCCCAAAAGTTTACCCTAAAAGGTGCTTTTCTTACCCACCAGTTTTATGATATACCTGCTGATACGATTACAGCTAAATTCCTCCTTTCATTTTCCGAAATCGTAAGAAAAACACGAGAAATTCTAAAAACCGAAATTACACAAACCTTTACCAAACCATTGACAAGCAAAAAGAAACTTCTGAAAGCATATACAGACAAATTTTTGCTCCCGATATTTTCACAAAAACTTAACATAACCGAACTTGACCTTGGTAAAATTGAAGACGCTGAAAAGGGGCTAAAATACATCAAAAAACTTTTGATTAGAGCTGAAAACCAATAACCTCATATTTCCCCTTAAAAGTCTGATTTTTTAATTTTCACCCAGGAAAAACAAACAAAAAAGAAGAAAATGTCGTTGTATTTTGAAAAACTGAAAGAAGAGCTTAAAGACAAGTATAACCTCAAACCTGATGTTTCATCCTTTAGGGGTATCATAGGAGCCCGCAAATGGTTAACCACCCAAAGCGATAGCACCGAAATCCTTGATGTGCTTGTAGAAAAAGATATACCGTTTTTGGGGATAAACGAAAACAATGTGATTAAATTATTTGATTTTGAAGATAAATATCTTGCATTTGTAAATAACCGCAGCGTTAGGGTAAACAAATTCTATGCGAAATTCAGATATCCGGACACAAGTTTTTGGGTTTATTCAAATTATAATATCCTCGGCGGGTTAAATATCGCACCTGGTAAGGCTTATTCTATTAGCTTTTACGATATAATTGAAAGCCA
>JAWBPV010000039.1:0-10899 GCA_039000425.1 Candidatus Aenigmatarchaeota archaeon | reverse complement strand
ATAGCTTTAATTATCTACATAGTTTTATCAGTAGCTTTCACAAATATTCTTTGGGATTTTATCAGCTCTTCAGCAATAATAGGCATAGCAAATCAATATCCCTTAGTTGTTTCGGTAATAAGATACTTTCCTTTTATCTTAGCGGTTTTTGGTTTTATTTTAATAATTGTAATGTATTCAAAAAGTGGTAGCTATGAATAAAAAAATTTTATTGCTCAGCATATTTTTCTTTATTCTTTTTCTTCCTCCAGCAAAAGCTTGGTGGAACTCAACTTGGCAATACAGAAGAAACATAACAATCAATAACACAGCAAACTCTAATACTTTAACTGACTATCAAGTTTTAGTTATATTAGATACTGCAAGCTTAATTTCTGCTGGAAAAATGAGAAGTGATTGTGGAGATATAAGATTTATCGATTCAGATGAAACTACTTTATTGCCACATTACATTTTTACAAATCAAACAAATTACATAAGCTTAAGTTATTCTTGGGGTATTTATGGTTGCAACTCTACTACAACATTTATAAGAGTTAAAGTTCCAAATATTCCTGCTAATTCAATAAAAACAATTTATATGTATTATGGAAATCCAGACGCAACTTACAATAACAATCTCTACAACATTTTTACTGATAGTGCAACAGTAGCAGCAACTTTACCTTCAAACAGATTTGGTCTATCATGCGCTCCTTACAGAGACAGCATATATTGTTTTGGTGGTTATGATGGCAACAATTATTTAAGTCAAATAGTCAGATACAATGTAACTTCTAATACAGTTACAGTAATGTCTGCAACTCTGCCTTCAGGAGGAAGAGATTTATTATCATGTGCACCTTATGCTGATTCTATTTATTGTTTTGGTGGTTATGATGGTACCAATCGTTTTAATCAAATAGTCAGATATGATGTAATAAGTGATACAGCTACAGTAGTGTCTCCAACTTTACCTTCAGGTAGATATGGTCTATCATGCGCTCCTTATGCTGACTCTATTTATTGTTTTGGTGGTCAAGATAGTAGCGGTTATTTAAATCAAATAGTCAGATACAATGTAACTTCTAATACAGTTACAACAATGTCTGCAACTTTACCTTCTCGAAGAGATTTGTTATCATGTGCACCCTATGCTAATTCTATTTATTGTTTTGGTGGTTATGATGGTACCAATTATTTAAATCAAATAATCAGATATGATGTAATAAGCAATACAGTTACAGTAATGTCTGCAACTCTGCCTTCAGGAAGACGAGCTCTATCATGTGCTCCTTATAGTGATAGTATTTATTGTTTTGGTGGTTATGAGGGCAGTTATTTAAGTCAAATAGTCAGATACAATGTAACTTCTAATACAGTTACAGTAATGTCTGCAACTCTGCCTTCAGGAAGAGATAAGTTATCATGCGCACCTCATGCTGATTCTATTTATTGTTTTGGCGGTTATTATGGCAGTTATTTAAATCAAATAGTCAGATATGCAATTAAATTCTCTTCCCCAGAACCAACTTATTTAATAGGAGAAGAAGAAAAACCTCTAACAATAACGATTTTCACTCCAACAAATTCTACTTATTTTATTTCAAACAATTTTGAATTCAAGTTCAAAGCTACAGATTACAGTTCAACAGTTTTTACTTTAAAAGCTTATCTTGATGATAATTTAGAGTATTCAAATTCAAGCTACTTAAACGACACAATCGTAACATTTTATAAAAATTTAACTCAAGCAAAACAATACAATTTCACTGTTTGGGCTAACAATACCAATGGAAAAATTTCTTCTCAAACAGTTTTATTCACAATAAAAGACTATGAAATTTCAGCAATAACTTTTGAACAATACCTTTACGAGACTGAAAGCTACAACTACAGTATATTTTTCAGAGTAAATTTCGATTTAATAAGTAACATAACTTCAAGGCTTTTCTGGAATTCTACTGATAAGGGTTATGATTGGCAAGTTATTAACTCAACTCACATAGAAAATAAAAAGCAATTAACTATTCCTTTAATACAAGCAAACGCAACTTCTGTTCAACACTATTGGGATTACAATGTTACTTATAAAAATGGAACTAATTATAATTCTCAATCCTCATCAAACACTCAAACCATTTTGTTTGCTTACTTTCTAAGCTCTAATGCTCAAACTCAAGATAGAACTTCATTGATAGAAAGGGAAGATTTTACAAACTTCCTAACAGTTACAACAATAAAAAATTATGCAAATCTTACAGCAAATTCAACTTATAGAAATAACAATACAGCAATGACACCAACTTCTTACAATACTTTCAAAATAGTTTTTGATTCTGGCAATGTTACAGATTACAATGAAACCTATCCAATTTATTCTAGTCTAATAATAAGCTTTCAAGGAAATTCAAGGATAATGAACAGCGAGTCAGATAATATTACAGTTTATAAAATGGTTTTGACAGATTGCTCAGCAAGTAGCATAAGCCAAACCAAAGCTTTAAATTTCACCTTGAAAGATGAAGAAAATTCAAATGTTTTGACTGGAGGAACTATAGAGATAACAAATAAAATCACTAAAACAAACGAGCTATACAGAGAATATGCCTTCAAATTCAGCAATATTTCTTCAGCCTCAATTTGCATTTATCCCTCTTGGGCAAGCTATATTGATGATGCAATGATTCAATACAAAGCTACTGGCTATACTTCTCGAACCTATTTCATCTATGCTACAATAAGCAATACTACTCAAAATGTAGATTTGTTCTTACTACCAGAAGGTCAAAGTTATTCTGTAATCTTCTTTATAAGAGATGAAAACAACAATCCAGTTCCAGATGTGATAATAAAAGTTCAGCGTTACTTTGTTGGAGAAAATGTTTACAAGACAGTAGCTCAATGCAAGAGCGATAATCCAGACGGAAAATGCGCGACTTTCCTAAGAATTTTGGATGTTTATTATCGAGAGATTTTAGAAAAAAACCTGACTGTTATAAAAGAAACTACTCCATCGCAAATAGTTTGCCAGCCATTCGAATCGATAACTTTCTGTCCTCCTTATCCAATTCCTATTTCAATAACAACAAAAGTTTTAGAAGGAATTTTCAAGAGAATGGGAAATATAAATTATGACTGCACAATCAACGAAGAAACAAATATCTTGAGATGCACTGTTTCAGATACTTCTCAGTTAATGACAAAAGCCCAATTTATAGTAGAGAAAAAAGGAGCTTTAAAGTTTGAGACTATATGTAATCAAACAGAATTTTCTTCAGCTATAACTTTCACTTGCGATTTAGGAAATAGAACAGGAAATATTTATCGCTATCAAGTCTTGGGCTATTTTTCCGAACCGCCAGTAATTATAATCCAAGATATTTTAGATTATTCTGTTGGTTTAATAGCTTGGGGAACAATTGGCTTGCTATTAGCTTTTTTCATAACATCAAGCCTGTTCTTTGTCGGAATATTTAATCCAGTAGTAGCGATGATTTTTGCATTTTTAGGCTTGATTGTAGGTTACTTATTTGGAATGATTCCAGTTTCAATATCAAGCTTAATAGGTTTAGGTTTAGTAGTAGGAATAATAATATGGAAATTAAGGACGTGATTTAAATGGAGATAAGAAACTTTTTGATAATGTTGTTGCTTTTCAGCGGAATTATAGTAGGAGTATCGATATTTATGAGCGATTTAGCAAGCAAATACAATCAAAACATTCAGGATTTAAGAACAATGAGTAAAATCACAAGCATAGAGCAAAAATCAAAAGAGTTGAGAGAAGCTATGCAGACAAAAATTACAGGTATTCCTCTAATAGATGTTCCTTTCATAGCAATAAAAGGTTTCATAGAGTTCATAGATTTAGTAGCTTCTGCTTTGTTCAATTTTTGGGATGCAATGATAAATTCGATAGCAAGCTACTTACTCCTACCAACTTGGTTCGTAACAATGGTTTCAGTTATCATAATCATAATGGTGATATTCGAAGTAATTTCGGCAATAATTAAATGGAGGGTTTAAAATGCTATATAATACAACAACAGCAACAGATTTTATCGGGCTTATGAGCTATATACAATTTGAAGTAGGCATACCTTTTGCCCAATTAACAATGCTTGCAATTTTCTTTACAAGTTTTTTTGCATTGAAAAGATACGAAACAATAAAAGCTTTTACTTCAAGCATTTTCCTCACTTTCCTTTCTTCTCTATTCTTCTGGCTTATGGGCTTGCTCGAAGTTTTCTATGTTTTAGGTTCGGCAGTAGTTTTAGCAGTAACAGTAATTTTGCTATATTTCTACAGAGAAACTTAGGTAATTACTTTGTTTACATATTTTTTATGCCTATTTCCAAATGATGAAAATGAAGTTGTTAAAGAGTAGAAAAGGCTACTCTTTAACAAGCCTATGGGTAGCAGGGCTTGGATTCGTAATAACAGTAATAGTCTTGAGCATAGGAGCAAGGATAGTTTCACAAATGAAAAACCAAACTACAGATACTACAGCAGTTTCAATTCTTGAACAAGGATTGTCCGCTATTAGTGACTTGTCAGGATGGTTACCGATAATCGCCTTAGCAGTGGCAGGAGTAATAATCTTATTGCTCATAGTAAGGGCTTTCGGTGGACTAGGAGTAGCTGTGAGAGGTGGGGAGTAAGCTATGGAGTAGCCACCGCTCGCTTGATGCCCGATGGGGCTAAGGGCTAGAGCGGTATAAAAGTCATAAAGCCCCGTTAAAAAAATTAAAGCCGATTAAATTTTCTTTTTCTATATTCTAATTATGCTGGAAGTAATAATAGCTCTCTTAGGATTGACTTTCCTTTGGGCTTATTTATACTCGAAAGCTCCAGAATCTACAACAGCCTCTGGATTTGCTTTTAGACTGCTTTTCTTGGGAATGACTTTATGGACTGCTTATTTATTAACTTGGAGCGTTTTCCAAGCAAATACAACAATAGAAATTTATGAGTATGACCAATACGGAAATTATACTGGAAAGGAAGTTTATAATTCAACTTTAACTCAGCCAATAAAGCAAACTATATTAGGATATTTGGATGTTTTATCTTGGGTTTCTTATACTGTTACTGCTTTGATAATAATTTTTTTCATTTACAATTCAATAGTTGGATTTTTTGAAAAAAGAAAAGCGTGAGCTAAAATGCCATCCTCAAACGGAAAAGTAATAACTGTAAGCAAAAAATTTGCAAATTTACTTTATGACGGCCACAAAAAAATAAACGATTTATTAAGCATAAGAGTAGGGAAGAAAATTACTTTTATAGATTATACCGATTTCCTTGCAGACTTGCTTTCTGATAATTTTGATTTAATTCTTTCTCGTGGTTTGCTATTTCCGATTAAAAAAGGAAGAAAAGCTAAGACTGTTGAACTGGAATTCGAGCCGATAATCTGATTAAAAAAATTAAAAATCTTTTTTAACTCTATCAAACAAAACAAAATTATGGCTATTTATCAAAAATTGCAAAAAGGTATTAGCAATATTTTGAGAAAAATTAAAGGATTCCAATCTGAAGAAGAAGAAAGAATTTTTAAAGAAACTTATGAGCAAGAACTCAAAAGGTTAAAGCAAGAAAAAGAACGAGAACGAATCGAAAGAATTAAGCAAATTGCAAAAGAAAGAGCAAAAGAAAAAATTTTCCCGCAGGTTAAATCACAGCCAATTTTTAATATTGACGATACTTTTCTTGACGATTTCCTTGGCATACCAAAATCTCAATCAATATCTTCTAAAAAGAAAAAGAAAAAACAAGTTATCCAAGATATAGATTCTGAAATAAACAAAATTCTTTTCGGCTAAATTAAAAAAATTAAGCCTCTTTTTTAATTAGCAAGAAAAACAAATTATTATGAAACTAAAAAGAACAGAAAAGGATTTGATTGATTTTTTTGACTTAGAGAAAAAACCCTTTGATTTAGACAGAGAAATTCTACGACAAGGCAGAAAGCTTGACTCTATAGTAAATAAAATTTTGTTCAAAAATCCCCATCCTTTCTCTGCACAAGGAACGATTTTCTTTCCTCCAAAACATCCTAAATTAGCAAAAGCAATTACAATAGTTTCTCCAGAAAAAGCTCGTGAATCGGTAAGAAAAGTTGCCCAAATGAAAGGATTGACAAGAAGGCAAAAAATTTCTGCTTTAATATTAGCGAGCAACAGAGCTTTAGCTTTAGCAAAGAAAAAGCATCTTTCAGCAAGAGAAAGAAAAGAACTAAAGGAAGTTGCTGAAATTTTGAGAAGAGGGGCAAAAAGATTATAAGAAAAAGTTTAAAAAGATTCTAGTAAATCAAGTAAAGATTGATTTATAGAGAAAATTTTATGATAAGAAGGTGAAAAATGAAAAAATTAGCTTTAACATTTATTTTTACTTTTCTTTTATTTTTCTTAATTTTCAGCTATAACGCAAAAAGCGCTCAATTAGAAGTTGTTGAAATAATAAATTATGATACAAACGAAAAAATAGTTTTCGCAGGTAAAATTACCGTTAAAGCTCCTTATGATATAGTTTGCAGGTGGAATAATGCCTCAGATAATTGGAAAGATTGCGAAGTTGTAATAGAAGTAAACAATTCTGACACAAAAAACGATTTGATTTTGAAAGGAGATTCTTTCATAGCCAAATTTTTGAAAGATGTAAAAGATTTTTCAGTTGAAACAACTTATTCTTACATAACTTACGAGGAGCCGATATTGAACAGGACTTGCTACGAAGAAGAAAAAAGCAAGTATGATTTTGAAGAATTCAGCAGACTGATAGAAAACAAGTCAATTTGCTACTACAATTATACGAGAAAATCTTTTTACAACTTTCAACCAATAACAAAGCTGGACAAAATTTACAAAAATTCAGTTATTGGGATAAAGCTAAAGTTCAAATCGCCTATAGCGATTGAAACAGAGCAGTATCTGAAAAACCACTTCAACTTTACTTTGCTATCAGATTACAACATAACATTAGACCCAGAGATTTCACAATGTGCTGTTTTAGACCAAGCAGGAGCAACTTATTACTTAACAGCAAACATAATTGATTCTACATCTACTTACTGTATGAACATTCAAGCCAACAATATTATTTTAGATTGCCTCGGCAATACTATTGACGGAACAGATACTTCAAGCACTTATGGAATTTACATTTACAGAACTTCTGCTCAGAACACAAATATCACAATAAGGAATTGTAAACTGACTGATTGGAGTTACGGAATTTATTTAAGATATGCAAACAACAACACAATAATCAACTCAACATTTAACTCAAACTATAACGGCATTGCCCTTTATTACAACTCCAACAACACAATAATCAACTCAACATTTAACTCAAACTCTTATTACGGCATTTACCTTTATTCTAGCTCCTATAACAAAATAATCAACTCAACATTTAACTCAAACTCTTATTACGGTATTTACCTTTCTTCCAGCTCCAACAACACAATAATTAATTCAACCCTTCAAGAAAACTCCTATTACGACTTTTACATTTCTGTTTCTTCAGATTCTCATTGCAACAATTACTTATCAAACGTAATAGGTTCAAACAATAAACCAATAGAATACTACAACTATTCAGTAACACTATCAAACAAAGTTCTTTCAGAACTAATTCTATGCAATGCAGATTATTCTGATATAAAAAATATAACCATAGATGCTTCTCCTTCCAAGACAAACAACGCAATTCTTGTTTTTAGAACAGATTATTCGAATTTAACTCAGATAAACTCATCATTCAACTATTACGGTATACACCTTTCTTCCAGCAATAACAACAAAATAATCAACTCAACATTTAACTCAAACTCTCATTACGGTATTTACTTTATTTCCAGCTCCAACAACCAAATAATCAACTCAACCTTTTATTCCAACTTTTACGGCATTCAGCTGTCTTCCAGCAATTACAACCAAATAATCGATTCGATTTCAAGTTTAAACCAATACGGAATTTACATTTCTTCTGGCTCTTACAACAACATAACAGCAAGCTCTTTTCATTCTAATACTAATTACGATTATTACTTAATTTCAGCAGATTCAACCAACACTTTCACCAATACAAACTTTACAGAAGCAAGAAAAATTTATTTTTCTGATACAACGAGCTGGTTCAATTACAGGAATGAAAGTAATGGAATGTGGCTCAAGAACAAAGTTTCAGCTGCAGCAATAATAACAAGAACTCTCAACAGCTGGAAGCAAACAAACATAACTTGGACCGAGCAAGCCTCTGCAACAGTTACGGCTCAATACAACTTAACAGGATTGCTACCAAGCACTGATTACTATATTCAAAATTCTTCCGGAACTTATCAAGTGCAAACGGATTCAGAAGGCAGTTTAAGTTTTTTGACACAATTAACAACAACAGCACGAGTTATAAGCGTTTATACTATTGTTGCAGACACTCAAGCACCTCAATATTCTTTAAATTCAACAAATTCAACTTTAGCTGGTTCAGCTGTAAGCCATAATTTGTTCTGGGAAGATAATGTTGGTTTAAGCTATGCTATTTTTAGTTTTGATAACTGCACTCAAAACTTCCAAAACATTTCTACTATTCAATTAACAGGAAAGCAGGCTTGGAGCAACTTTACTGTAGTAATAAACGATACAGTTGGTTGCGAAATAAGATGGAAAGTTTATGCAAACGATACAAGCAATAACTGGAATGTAAGCGAAATCTTTAGCTACGTAACAACAAAAAAAGAAGAAATTATTGTTAAAAAAAGAAGGGAATTCAACATTTGGTTTTTCTTATTATTCAGATTTTTATTTTAGTTGAATAAAAGCAATTTTAATTCTTTTTGTTTCCAGGAAATGATTTCTGAACTATAGAAAACTTTAAATAATAGTAAATTACTATTAAATACTATGGGAAGCTATACAATCACTTATCCTGATGATTTGTGGGAAAAATTCAAAACAAAAATCACGAAAGATAAAACCATAAATGAAGCTATTGTTGAGTTGATTAAAAAGTTTGTGGAGGAGAATGAATGAAATCTTATGAAATAAGGCAGTTAATTGAAAACTATTACGACATTCAGAAAATCAGGGTAGAAACTTTTAACCGTTTGGTGTGTTGGGTTAGGGAAAACAAGGAAAAGATAAAGGAATATTTGAAAAGCCATCACGGCCTTGAAACCCATGATTTTGATGCGAGCCAATGCAATGGTGAAACCCAATATGTACATGCGAGCCATTACCATCCTGAAACCCATGTTCGAAGTGCGAGCCATCGTGGTTTTGAAACCCACCGATTTTATGCGAGCCATTGGGGTGATGAAACCCATTCTCCCTATGCGTTAAAACTCTTGGAAGAAGCGGAAAACCAAAAAGGAGTAAAAGGTATGAAAAAATACAGCGAATTTGTGAAAAAATTTGTTTTAAGCCAAGTTGGGAGTGAAACCCATGGGAGGGGTGCGAGCCACATTGGCGTTGAAACCCAGGAGAGTGATGCGAGCCAAGCGAAATGTGAAACCCAATCCTCGAGTGCGAGCCAGGTTGATATTGAAACCCAGCTTAAATATGCGATTTTCTCTGAAATAGAAAATTTGATTTGGTTCCACAACAAGCTTTACGAGACAGAAAAAGAGTTACAAAAAAGGTTGGATGCTTGGAGCAAAAATCACAAGCTTAGAAAAGAATTCTTGAACTATGTGAAAGGAATAGGCGGCGTTTTAGCAAGCGGAATAATAGCTTGGCTTGACGAAGTGATTCTGAAAGCAGAGCATCCTTCTTCGCTTTGGAAGTACTGCGGTTTGTATCCTGGAAGCGAAAGGAAGAGAGGAGAAAAACTTCCTTACAATTTAAAGCTTAAGTCATTTTGCTGGAAAATTGGGCAGAGTTTTATAAAATTCAAATGTTTCGGCAGGAAGCTTTACGATAGGTTTAAGGAAGAAACAAAGCAGAAGCACCCTGATTGGAGCAAGCTTCACATTCATAATTACGCGAGAAGAAAAGTTGTTAAAGTATTTTTGGCCTGTTTATGGAAAAAGTGGAGAGAAATGAACAACTTACCAACGCCAGAACCTTATGCAATAGCCCATTTAAAACATTCTGATTTGATAACTCCAGAAATGTGGATGGAGAAAAAAGGAGGATAATTTATGAATGAATTAAAGAATTTATCTCACTTCTTTTTCTTAAAAACCTTTGACAATAAGCTTCCTATGAGGTTTCCCGAGTTTGGAGGAAGCTCAGAAAAGCAAAGAAAGGCGAATTGAATGGAGGAAAAAACAGCTTCGCAAGCAGTTTATGAAGAAATTCTCAATCTTTTCAATACTTTAAAAAAGCCAGTTTCCCTTTGGCAAATTTATCAAGCATGCAAGAAAAAAGGATTTTCTCTATGGAAGGTAAGGCATTCCATAAAATGGCTCTTTGACCACTATTATTTGAAATGGGAAGGAAATGAAATAGTTCCGATAAGGGATATTGGAAATGAATGATTTAAGAATAAAAATAATAGAAGGGAATAAAAACCAGTATGGGAAGGATTTAATTCCAGCTATAGTTTGCGAAAAATGCGGAAATGAAATAAGGCTAACAAATTCAGAAATTGGCGAGCTAATTCTAAAAATTTACGAAAATGAGGAAAGAATTTATCCTCGCTCCAAGGGCTTTTCTGGAGGCAAAATGTTTTTAAAATATTTGCTCGGCTTGGTTTTAACTTGTCTTGACAAAGAGGTGGTAGAATGAAGGATTTTGTAATAAAGGAATTGGATAAGTTTTTGGAAATAGCTGATAGTTTAGATACGCCTTTCAAATTCTGTGAATTGAAGGAAAAGGAAGTAGGAAGGGCTTGGATTTGGCTTCGCACAGCATTAGTAAGCTGGGAAGGCGCAATTAACGACAACATTAAGCTAAGTCTTATACAGCATGG
>JAWBPV010000038.1:3919-11865 GCA_039000425.1 Candidatus Aenigmatarchaeota archaeon | reverse complement strand
GAGAAGGGCTATATATCCTATCCGAGGACTGACAGTGAATACATGGCAGAGGAGAACATCTCGCTTGTCAAAGAAGTTTTAAGAAAGCTAAAGAGAGAGGATTTAATAGAGAATGTAGACAGAGTAGGCAAGAGGGTATTTGACAAGACAAAGCTAACCGACCACCATGCCATCATTCCTCTCAAGGACGGGGAGGTAGGAGGTGATGAAGGGCTATTGTTTTCTGAGATAAAGAAAAGGTTTTTTGCGGTTTTTTATCCTCCTCATGAGTATGAGCTTTTAAAGGTTTTCACGCAGGTAGGAAAGTATGAATTTTTATCTGTGGGAAAGAGAGTGATAGCACAAGGATGGAAAGAGCTATATGGAGAAGTGAAAGATAGAGAACTTCCAGAGCTAAAGGAGAAAGACCAGGTAAGTGTGAAAGATATAATTGTGGAGAAAAAGCTTACAAAACCCCCACCACACTTTACAGAGGCGGAGCTATTGAAACTCATGGAGAAGTTAAATCTTGGCACTCCTGCCACGAGGGCGGGGATAATAGAGACTTTAAAGGCAAGGGAATACATAAGAGTGGAGAAAAAGTCTCTCATAAGCACGCAGAAGGGGAGAGAGCTAATAAGAAAGTTAGAGGGCAGTAAGCTTCTATCTGTTGAACTTACTTCTGAGTGGGAAAAGGAACTTCATTTAATGTATACACAGAAAAAGGGCAAGGAAGCTTATTTGGAGTTTTTAGAAAGGATAAAGTCTTTTGTAATTGAGGAGGTTAAGTTCATAAAGAGCAAGATCTTTGAGTATGAAGGTGAGGTTATAGGAGCTTGTCCTTTTTGCGGTTCACAGGTAGTAGAGAAAGCAAAGGGGTATTTTTGTGGAGGTTGTAATTTTGTTCTTTGGAGGAACTTTTTAGGAAAGGCTATATCCAGGAGACAGGCACAGGCTTTACTTTCTGGTAAAAAGGTTTTGCTAAAGGGACTTAAAAGTCAAAAGGGTAATACTTTTGATGCTTATGGAAAACTTGATGAAGATGGTAGGATAAGGCTTGAATTTTTGAGTAGTAGTTCACGGACTGAGGGTTCACACTAGCATTGGCATTATAAGATTAAGGTAAGGTTCTTCTTTTGTGTTTTCAGGTTCAATAGCAACAGGGTTTTCATGGTTGATAATCTTTATTTTGACTTTTTTAGATTCTATGCTTTCCAGTGTTTCTATGAGGTATTGGATGTTAAAGCCTATTTCTATAGGTTGACCGTTACCTTTTGTTATTTTAGCACTTATTGTATTTTCTCCTTTTCCTATATCTGAGTCTTCCATTTGGATTTTAGCCATGTTTTCAAAGAAGGATAACTTGACAGGGAATTTAGGGGTTTTTGCTATAGAGGCTAGTGTTTTTAGGTTTTGGAGAAGTTCTTGTTTTCTTACTTCTATTTCATAGTTAAAGTTTTCTGGTATAACTGCTAGGTAGTTGGGGTAGTCATAGGTTGGTATTCTTATAGAAAGGCTAAAGTTCTTTCCTACAAAGTGTGCAAAGTCGTCATCTTGACCTACTTGTAAGTATCCTGCGAAGTTTTCTGTGAGGCTTTGTATTATTTTGAGACTTTTCTTTGGTATGAGAAGGTTTGTGGGAAAGTTTATATTTGAGGTGTATAAAGCAAGTCTGTGGGCATCTGAGGCTACAAAGTGTGTTTGTTTTTCTGAACCGTTTATATAGAGGTTTTCAAGGGCGGGTCTTGAGTCTTTTTTCGCTATTGCATATTCTATCTTCTTTGTTATTTTAGCTAGTTCCAGTGAAGGGATTTGCATGTTTGTTACTATTGTTGGGAATTCTATATATTTTTCTTTATCTTTGTCTATAGGTATTGTAAAGGTATTGTTTTCTCCTTTTACTATGAGTAGGTCTTCTTCTTTTGTTTTTTGTGTTTCAAGCACTATGAAGTTACCTTTTATGTTTTTGATTACATTGGTTAGAGTTTCTGCGTTAACTAGGAATATGTCTTCTCCTTCTATTAGGGCTTTTGTATAGAGTGTTAGGAAGTTTTCAAGGTCTGTAGCTTTTATTTCTATCCAGTTATTCTGTGCTTTAATTTGGAGTTGGCTAAGGATTTCTACCGCAGTTTTCTTTTCCGTTACTTTTTTAGCTTTTTGTAGTGCAGAAAGTAGATCTTTTCTTAGGGCTGTAAGCTTCATGGTTTTCCTCCTTTTTTAGATTTTAGGTATTCTAGTTCAAGCAAGCAGTAACCTATTATGTCTTTTAGGGTATCTTCTATGCTTTCTTCGCTTTTTGGTAGGTTTTCTTTTGTGTAGAGAGTTTTTATTCTGTTTATCTTATCTTGCAGTCTTATCAAGAAGGCTATATAACCGTATTCATCTCTTGTTTCTTTGTAGGAATTGCCATATAGGGTGTTTTTTTCTTCTAGAAGATTTACTATTTCAAGGGCTATTTGTTTTATGTTTTCTTTCATTTTGCTATTTCCTTTGCCATGGTTTCCAATTCTTTTTCTTTAGCCTTTTGGATGTGTTTTTCTTCTATAGGTATGCCTTTGTTTTTCAGGTATTTTATCAGTGTGGTATGTATGTGTTCTTGGCTTTTTCTTGTTTGTTCTATTATTGTGGAGATGATATCTTGGTTTGGGTTTTCTATTAGATTGGAGATATAAACTTCAATGGCAGAGGTTATTGAGTTTACTGGATAGAAGGGCATATATTTTTTTACAGAGTTGATTAATTCTTCTTTTCCAGGCATTTTTTCAAAGGTTATGCTTTGGAAGTTTCCGTTAGGGAATTTTCCCATGAATTCTCTTACATCTTCTACAGCCCATTTGTATACGCTTTTTCTAAAGATTTCAAAACTTCTGGACAAGCCTTCTTCTGAGGTAGGGATAGGTTTGTCGTGCATATAGAAGAGGAAATTTTCAAGGAGGTTATCTAATCCTTGTATTTTTACAAGTCTTATGCTAATTAGGCTTTCGCTGTAGATTTCTATTGCACTGCTTGATAGGTGGTGTTTGTTTTTCAAGAGCTTTAAGGAAGCTTTTTTGATTGGGTTTTGGCTTAGGACTTCTGTGTCTGTTAGAACTCCAAACTCTATGTTATGGTATGTAAGGTTTGAAGATAACTTAGGATACTCCACTGTTATGTAGAATTTTGTTAGGTATTTTCTTTCTCCTTGTAAGGCTAGTTTTCTTATTTCGTTTACCACATCAATGTAAGTATTCTTTTTTATCATAAGCTCGTTTAGACCTATTCTGTAGTTAGCATGATATTGAAATATCATTGTGAACCTCCTGGATTATAAAGTTTTTATAACCTCTTCTATGGGTAGGTTTACTACTGCTATAAAACCTGTTGGGTGTTTAAAGACTAGGGGCATGTTTTCTATGAGTTTATCTCTTATTTCCTGAGCTTTTTCTTTTGTTTTGCTGTTTGTGTTTACTATAAGGCTTGTATGGTTTGGGTTCATGGAGTTGGCTTCTATTAGAAGGTCTATTTGAGTTCTTTTGAAAGCTTCATAGTGATATGGGGCTAGGGTTTCTTTGGATATGCCTATTTTTATGTTTTTTTCTATGACTTGGACCTGTTTGAGTTTTCTTTCAAAGGCTTTTTCTTCTTTCTCCGTTTCTTTTAGAGCCTTTTGGAATTCCTCTGTGTTGTATAGGAGGTCATAAAGCATGTTTATGAAGTTTTCATATGAGGCATTGGTTTTGGACAAGGTTTTCACTAAGCTGGTTATTATTGAGGCTATTTTGGGTGTTATTTCTGTTTTGATTATAACTTTTCTCTTTTTATCTGTGTTTTCATCTGCTTTTATAAGACCTCTTTTTATGGTTTCTTGGATACCAAATCTATCTTTTATGTCTATAGCTTGCATGAAAGGAGTTTGAGTATTTATTTCTGGATAGAAGTGTTTTGCTATTAGTATTACACTTGATGGTATTTCTTTGTTTTGGTGGTGGTCAAAGTTATTAAGGCTTGGTTCATACTGCATGCCTACATCTACAAGTATTGTGTTTTCATCTTTTGTGTATTCTTCTGGTATTTGTTGAGGGTGGACTAGTTTTATTTTTGCGTTTGGGTAACGTGTTAAGAGAAGTGCTATGGCTAAGTAGTCATCCTCGTGTCTTGGTTCAAGGTGTGATACTATGGTTATTTCTTTCATTTTTTTATCTCCTCCTCACAAAACAAAAGATTTACTTCACTAAAATTTTAAGCAAGTTATCTTCTGCTTTTACTTCAAAGTCTTGAGTATTGAAGGGAGGGCATTTAAGGATTATTCCTTTTTCGTTTTTTTCTATGAGGATTTTTTTAGTGTGGTGTTTTTCAAAGATATGCCATTGGGCGTTTATGTTAGCTACGAGGTATAGGTGGTATAAGTTAGGATTTTTGCCCTTTTTAGCTATCAGTTTGATATTAAAGGGGATTTGAAGTTTTTCAAGGGCAGACAGGAATTGGTTTTCTTCTATTAGCTTTTTTTGCCAGTTTGGGTCTGTTTTGACATTTATTGTTTGGGTTTGGATGTTTAGTCTTATGGGTCTTAGAAGTTTTTTATAGACTATGTTTTTGTTTATCATCCTTCTCTCCTTTGGATTATTTGTAAAACCTCTTTTATTTCTTCTGGTAGGGGTTCTCTTAGTTCTTCCTTGAATATGTATTCTTTGGTTTTGTTAGTAAAGCTTATGGGTTTTTCCTTTTCTATACCTATAGGTTCAAAAGCCCATAGACCTATTTTTTCTTCGTTTAGTCCGTGGTAATCTCCTCCTCCAAGTCCATTACCACATACTATGAGGAGTATGACTGGACTATCTGCATAGAAGAGGTTTTTGGTTCCCAGGTTTTTTTGTATATCCATCCATTCCATGAGGTCTATATATTCTTTTCTTTTGTAGTTGACAAAGTATCTATGTTCTGTGTAGAAACTTCTAAGGATTTTCATTCTTATATATGGATCATTAAGAGAGTTTCTTAGTGTTTCTGTTGGGGGGGACACGTTTTTGAAGACTTTTGCTAGGTCATAGAAGTAGCTTTTTTTGTATTGCTTTAGGAGTCTTTCGTAGTATAGATATAGATTTCTTTTTTCTGGGTCTTTTTGGAGTTCTGATTCTTTAAAATCAAAGTAGTCAATTTCAAAGTAGTCTCCCACTGTTATAACTATATCCCCTTTCCAGTTTTTTGAGAGCATATATACCAGGTTTATATTGTCATCTGAGCTTACGTAGGCAAATTCCACTAGTTTGCTTAGGTTGATTTTTTCCAGAGTTTCTTGCTTGGAAAGGTTAATCATCTTGTAGTATTGTCCCATAGCTATCCTCCTTTTTATAGTTTTCTGCAATTTCTATAAACTCATCCATGCTAAAGACTAGTATGTATTCTTTTACATCTTTTATGAGTGTAGTTTCTATGCATATGCCTGAGGTGTTTTTTGTGAGTCTTTTGAAAACTCTTTCTGGTTTTTCCTTTTCAAGAAATTCTATCAGTTCTTCTTCTGTGATAAAGGCTAGTTTTCTCATTTTAGCACACCTTTACTTTATATTCTTGGCATTCAAGTATTACTTTGACTTTATTTTCCATAGCCTTTTGGATTATTGGGCTAATATCTGCGTTGGTTTTAACTATTATGTGTATTTCTTCGTATAGGGGGATAAGTTTTGTTAGAAAGTCTTCTAGGTTGCTTTCTGAGAGACTTATTATTACTGCGAAACTTTCTTCTTTTGGTATTTCTATGGGGTTGTTGTAGAAGACAAGTGCTTTCATGGGCATCCTCCTTTTTTAAGCATTTTGTAGGTTTTGAATATTACAAAATAATCTCCGTCTATCATAGCAGATTCAAGTTCATAGACTATCCAGTCATAGAGGTATGTGGCTATGTATTGCTCTACTTTGTGTGGATCTTCTGGTTGAATTATTTCTTCCCAGTTGGTGTTGCCTTTTTCAAAAATTTCTTCGTAGAGTTTTTCAAGTTTTTTTCTTTCTACCTTTTGTGGAAAGTATTCAATGAAACTCTCTTTCATTTTTTAAACCTCCTCACAAAAGAAAGATTTACTAAACTACCACAAGAAGGTTCTCCTTTTCAAAGGAGAGATGAATTGTGGTAAAATAGATAATACTATCCTCTGGTATGCGGGATATAAATATAGCATACCCTACCGTTGGATTGACGGGAAGTTATGCCCTGAGAAAGGGAAGCTCCTCATTTTAATGAGGAGAGGAAGTCACTTTTCCAGGAGTTCTCTGAATTCGTTGTCTAGGAATGTGCAGAGTTCTTCGAGTCCTTTTGAGTAGTTTTCTAGTGAGTCTCTTGGTAGTTCAAAGTCTTTGACAGAGTAGTTTGTATCTTCCACCTGGTCTATTTTTGTGTAAGGTCTTTTTACTACTTTTGTTGTGCCTTGTTTAAATAGATCTTCTACAGGAATATTACCCTTTAGGTATTCTGCTAGGGTTGTTTTTGGTATGTTTTCTATTAGGAACCACAGTTCTCCATCTTTGTCATCCTTTATGTAAAGCATATAGTATTTGCCGTTAGAAGATATGAGTTCTGTAGGAAAGTCTAGCAGGTCAAGGACTATGAATTTTTCTTCTGTGTTTTTGATGCGTATTGTTTCGTAAACCATTTTACAAACTCCTTTGTTATTTTTTTAGCTATATATTTGGCTGGGTCTTTGTTTGTGGCTTTTCTTATTAAGCTCGGTACTATTTCATAGACATTTTCTGAGTCTACTACTGTTGTGTTTCCTTCATCTGTCTCTAGTAAAAACTTTCCGTATCTTTCTATGAGTGTTTCTGGGAATTTTTCTTCTAAATCTCTTCTTAACACATCTACTATGCGTTTGAATACTACTTCTTCTAGCTCTTGCTTGTTTTTAATTTTTATTTCTCCTTCTTCTATTTCATCCATGATAGCATCTAGTTCGTTTAGTGCTATGGTTTCTACTTTAGAATCCCACATCCAGAAAAGTGTGATTTCGTCAATTTTTACCATTTTTGTCCTCCTTTATGAATTTTAAAGGGAGGGTGGTGGTTTGTTTTCACCACCCACAAAGTTTTTATTTACTTAGTTTACCTGCATCCGTTAATTGTTTCACTTCCCACAAAAGCCTGATTTACTACATCAAAGTAGGTTATTTCCACAAGGCATTGGTCTTTGTCTCTCAAAGCCCTGCAGTTTATTTCTATATCGTTCCATTTTCCAGTGGCAGAGCCGTATCTTTGGCAAAAGCCTGCTATTTGCTGACCCATTTCTTTAGCTTGAGGTGGTATTTGGAAGTATTTAGGCTTGCCTATGCTTTCTGCCTGACCTTGACAGAAGGTGTAAGTCCAAGTTTCTGGCACAGTTTTTGTTCCAGGAGGTGCTGCAAGGTTTATCTTAGCCACTTCCACTCTTGTGCATCCTCTTGTATCCCTTTCTACTATTCTTGTAGTCCACATGGTGTATCCTTCTCTGACTGTTATAGGTTTTCCTTCTTGTGCTGCCCTTTGAGCTATTTCATAGCCAGGACCTCCTTGGATAGGAGAAGGTTGAACTGCTGGAGGCATTGTTTGTGTTTGAGGAGTTTGGGGAGTTTGGGAAGTTTGATTTTCTTGTGCCATGTAGCTTTCTAAGTCTTTTTTGACCATTTCATTTTGTGCTATTAAAGGATACTTAGCAAGGAACTTTTCTATGGCTGGTTTGTAAGCTTTTAGAAACTGTTCTCTTGCTTCTTGTGTATCTTTTTCATCGTATGTTTTTACTATTCTTATTTTAAGCTCTGATATGGTTCTTTGTTCTACCCTTAGGGGTTCTTCTGTTACATAGGCGGTGAAGGGTTCGTTGCCTCCTTCACAAGAATATACTCCTGCGAACTGGTTGAATCTTTTAGTTACAGACCCTGCCAATGCTCCTATAATGTAGGTTTCAAAGCTTACCCCCCTTGCATAGAACTTACCACCTTGATTTCTGCATATGTTTGCTATTTGGAATA
>JAWBPV010000038.1:0-3819 GCA_039000425.1 Candidatus Aenigmatarchaeota archaeon | reverse complement strand
CCTGCGAACTGGTTGAATCTTTTAGTTACAGACCCTGCCAATGCTCCTATAATGTAGGTTTCAAAGCTTACCCCCCTTGCATAGAACTTACCACCTTGATTTCTGCATATGTTTGCTATTTGGAATAGAAATTCAAAACCTTGTGTTCCTGTATGTAGTACATTTTTCCCTATTACTGGTCCCTTTTGCTTTAGTCCTAAAAAGCCTTTTGCCATATCTTCAAGGGATGTCCATTTCTTGATGTCTTGTTTTGCTTCAAAGGATGAGATTCCTTTTGTATCTTCTACTTCAATGAGCGTTACTTGAGTTCCACTATCAGTGCAAGACCATTGTCCGCACATAGTTGTTTGATATCCTGCTTTTCCTTCTAAAGCTCTTGCTATGATTTTTCCATCTTTTTCACATTCCACTTTTATGCTGTATGTTCCATTTACCGCATTACATCTTTCTATTTTTCTGTCAAGGTTAACTAGCAAGTCATCTTCAAAGATTGTGAGGTTGTTTTTGGTGCAACTTAAAAGGTTGATCTCTTTACCTTTCATTTTTCTGCACAAGCTTCCTATTATGTATGTTCCATCCGCTGGTGTCCCTGAATTTTTTACATCGTCCCTTATTACTATCATATGTTTTGGGCTTACAGGAATAGACAGGTATTCTTGTGCTAGAAATTCTGCAGGGCTTACTTCTTGTGCTACAGCCATTGCTGGCAGGCTTGCCAAAAGTATAAGCTTTCTCATCTTTCTAACCTCCTTTTTGGATTAGTATTATACCTGTTAAAATTAGTATTATTCCTGTTATTTCTTTTATGGAGAGTTTTTCTTCCAGTATTACACTTGCTAGTATCATAGTCCACATTATTTTTGTTGACATGATAGCTGAGGCTATGGATATTTTTCCTGTTTTTGCTGATTTGTAAAAGAGTATAAGTCCCGTCAACTACTCCCTAATTAATTAGGGAGCTTACCCCTCTTGGGGGCATAAGGCTGGTTGACTGCAGCCCTTTGAAAGCTATGTTAACTGCACCTACAAAATCTGCGTGTTCTTCAAAGCCACAAAATGAGTAAGTGTTTTGTGGTTATGTCTGCTAAGCTCCATAGAATAGCTCCTGCTAGTGCTAGGACAATGTAGTTATTCATTTAGCCTTTCCTTTATTAAGTTCATAAGGTAGTATATCAGGTCATAGTCTCTTGATGTATCATAGTCCTCTAATACTTCAAGCATATGTATGAGGAATTCTTTTTCTGGAAGCTTTGCGTGTTTTATTAGGTATGAGTTTACTGGCTTTGAGGGCTTTTTGAACCATTCTTCAAGCTCTTGAGGATTCATCTTTTTTCCTCCTCGCATTTTTGTAAAATTTTCTCATGTTTTACTACAAATTGGTATCTTTCTTCAGGATTGTTCAAAGAGGAAAGTATTTCTTGGTAGGTTTTGCATTGGGCTTTCTTACTTACCTTTTGTTGTATTGGGTCAGGGGATGTTAGTCCATCTATTATGATGTAGGCAAACAATAAGCCCAAGCTATATCCTATTATCAGTTGTAATATTTTAATACACATCACAAAACAAACATTTACTTTAGAACCATTTTATTTTGTTGTTTTCGTAGTATGCTTTAACTTGGGACATAGAGATCCATGCGTTTTTTAGTTCTTTACCTTTGCATTCTTTGTTTACGAAAAGCACTTCATTTTCTATGAAAGTTGGACATTTTTGTTGACAATCTTTTGTTAAAACTTTTATGCATTCTTCTATAATTTCTTTTTGTTTTTGTGTTTTTTCTATTTTGTTTTGTTGCTCTAGAGAAAAGCCATAGAGTAGGGAGAAGGAGAGGATGAATAAGAAGAGAGAAATAACACTTGTAATAAGTTTTTCCTCTTTATTTCTTGTCATCTTGCAACCTCCTTTTATTTTTTAAAACAAGCTACCATAATTCTTATGCTTTCTATTGGAAGTTCTTTTTTTAGTGCTTCTTGCATGAAGATTTCTGAGAATTTTTCTGGATTTCCTGATGCAAGCACGAAATCTTTGCCTGCTCCTACAAGCCAGGATTTGTAGGATTCTTCTAGAGAGAATTCTCCTGTGAGTTCTATAAAGGTTTTTATTTTTACTATTTGAAAACCTGTTTCTTCTAGTTTTTCCTTTATTTCTTTGATGGTGAGGAAGGATTTTTTGTAAGGAGTTACCGTGTTGAAGTGATGTAGCAGTATATCCTTTGCTAAGTCTATAAGGGAACAAAAACTTCCCTTGCAGTGTTGGTGTAGAAAGAAAGCTCCTGGTGAAGTTAGCAAGTTGTAGGTTTTTCTTATGGCTAAGTCCCAATCTATGAAGTGATGGAAGACATTTGTTGATACTATGAAGTTAAAGGTTTCTTCACTTTGCCATTTAAAAAAGTCTTCACATATGTGTTCTATTTGAGGAAATAGTTTTTTCCCCTGTTCTATCATGTCTTTGTCTATGTCTATGTTAACTATCCTTTTGAATTGAAAGTTTTTCATAAGGTTTGCGAATTCTCCATTTGCTCCTCCTATGTCTAGGAGATTGTTTTTGTTTATTTCTATGAAAGGTTGTTGAAATAAGAGTTCTTTGATAAATTTGCCGAAGGCAAGGTTTTGTTTCTTTTGCACTGTGGCTAGCTGTGAGTATTTCATGGTGTCCTCCTTTGACATTTTGTTTTCCATATTCTGTATTCTTGGTAAACATTGTAAAGCTCTAGGCATGGTGGGATTTCTTTTAGACTTTTTTCTATTAGCCAGTCTGTTTTTGTATTACATAATAGCTGACAGTTAAACTTTTCTTCCATTATTATGTTTTTTAGGTTTTGGTATATTTCCTTGCTTGCCCATTTTATTTCCATAGGTGGTGTTATTTTTGCTTTTTCTAGTCTGTAGGTTAGTTCAAAGTTTATCTGTGAAAAGTCTGCTATAAATACTTTTCCTTCAAGCTGGGGGAAGTCTTTGAAGTTTCTTTTTTCTAAAGGAGTAAAGAATACAAGCATTATAGATAGGAGCACAAAGGTTTTAGGTAATTCTGGCAGGTGTTTTGAAAGCGATAGCAGGAAGAAACTTGCTCCGTCAAGCATGTATCTTGCTTGCATAGGTAGTATAAACCATAAGGCTGATAGCAGTGTAGGTTTTTCTGTTTTTAGTATTTGTGCGTTTCTTTTTTCAAGGGCTATATAGATTAACGGAGATAGTATCAATACCAGTTTAAACAAAAATAGTGCTGGATTTCTGTTTTCTCCTATTAGGATTTCTCTTGTAGAAGACTCCTTTAGAAGTTTAATAAAAATTTCAAAGTATTCTCCTTTTGAGTAGGTAAGCCAAAAGATAAGGCTAGCAACGGGTAAAAGGAAGCCTTTTCTGAACTTAAAGGCAAGAGGCATTAAGTGTATCCAGGAGAGCCAGTATAGAGGTATGGTGCTTAGTCCTATAGGTATTGCGTATCTTTCTTTTAGTGTCCAGGCTAGAGCTATTAGACTGCTAACCAAAACTACAGGTCTTGCGGTTTCAATTCTTGGCAGTATAAGCCATAAAAATAGTGAAAGGAATACTATTCTTGTGTTTTCTGGTGCTGTTTTTGTTATTCTTATAAGGGCTATTGAAAAGCATAGAGTAGTTATTACATAGATAAGCATGTAACTTAGTTCATGTTTTGGGAGTATAATTTCGTAACCTAGCCATAGGTTGAAGTTTGGCAGGTAAGCTTCGTAGTATGTTTCTTGATAGTTTCCTCTTAGGTGTCTCCAGTAATCGTCCTTTGGTATACCTGCGGCTAGTAGTGCAGAAAGGTATAGCAGGATTATGACCTTTTCTTTCATAG
>JAWBPV010000037.1:0-12159 GCA_039000425.1 Candidatus Aenigmatarchaeota archaeon | reverse complement strand
TTAATTGTCCACGTCCGTATCATTCCTATTCCCATTTCAACCACTTTTGCCTGTATTCCCATCCATTGTTGTGGTGTCATCTTAGCAAATCTTGCATTATATCTTTTAAAATGATTTCCCTCAACCACCAATATTGCATACGCTTCCTTACCCTCTGCTCTCATTTCATTCTCAATATTCTTTATTCTCAACAATTGTTCAAACAATCTATCCTTTACCTTACTATCTCTACTTCTTATACTGCCAACCAAATCAACCAATGTCTTTCTTTCAATAATGTATGTCCTCTCACTCCCCGTAATCAAGTAATCAAAACCCAAATCTTTAATTTCATCTGCAATTTGTTTTAATTCATCTGGTTCATGCAAATCAACAACAATCATTCATATCCCATCCTAATACAACGTTCAAACCATTTACAAAACTGACACTTCCAACTTGGATTCGGTTCTGGAACTTGCTGTTTCATCATATACTCTTTCAACTTCGATACTTTATCCATTATTTCTTTCAATATTTCCGCTTTGTCCTTTTTTATTTCAAAAACATATGCTTTTGTCTTCTTGTTGTTCACATCAATATATAAAACACATCCATATTTCACATCTATTTTATCAATGCTCCATATCAATGCACTATAATATTCAATTTGTTTTATATGATGTTCATATGGTTTGTTTGGTAATTGTCTTGTTGTTTTCTTATCAACAATCACATAATTATTGCCAAACTGAATCAATTCATCAATTCTTCCAATTATGTCACCAAGTCGATACTGCTTTTCATGAAACTCACTCATTTTCAACTCGTGCAATTTCTTCCCTATCCACAATGTCATTATGCCATCTTCATCTAAACCCTTGACCTCATCCTCACCATACAATTCTTCCCTCAAAACAATATTGAAATACATCTCACGCAAACAATCATAAACCAATTCGCTTATGTGAAACCCTTTTTCCCTTTCCTCACTTAAATCATCCAACACTTTTTTCAAAAATATGAACTTTATTTTTTCCTCATAATTCACAACATCACCCTGTTGTCATCAACAAATTTAATCAATTCACCTTCGAACCGTCTCACATCATCAATCGTATATCCCCTTCGCTTCAACCATTTCTCAAACTCACTTATTGCAATGAGCCCCGTTCCCTTCATTGCTAATAACATGTTTTTCAACTGCTCATCTTTTTCATTCTTTTCTATTTCTCTTGCATCAAATTTTTTGTTGAACTGATTTATTTTCAATTCGTTATCCTTATAAAATCCAAAAATTTCAATTTTATCACCTACACTTATATTCTGTTCAACATCAGTAAACAACACACAACTCACCTCACCTGTATCATCAGCGCATTTCAATCTATATATCCAAAACTCCTTTTTCTCCGCCCCGCATTCACAACTCTTTTTCTTGCATTTACTGCATCCCATGTATTTTTTCACATTCACATCAATAACAACCGCATCAATTGTTACTCTGTTCCCATCTTCCAATTCTTCAATTTTCTTTTTGTTACTGAATTGCGCTTTCACACCCCTGTTTTTCAATTTTTCATATAATATTTTCAACAACCTTACGTTATTACCCAACTCCGGATAATACTTCTTCCCCCACTCTAACAATTCTTCATCATTCATACCATCAACCTCCTCTGATTTTCATCCTCAAACACATTAATTACACGTCCAACCACGCTCATAACCATATCCCAATACTTTTTGTAATTCAATCTCATATTTTTCAAATCATTTTCATTCAAAATTGGCATTACGTCATTACCAACATAAACAAACCTTATCTTCCCATCTGTGCTTTCCCATCCTTTTTCTTTTGCAATCTGATATGCCCGCACATGTGGTTGTTTAACTTCATACTCATTCAAATCCCTTATTCCTTTCACAATAATCAACTTGTCATCAAACTCACCTGCATACATCCGCTTCTTCATATTCGATAACCAAACCATTATGTCATTGTATTTTTCACCATTAAAAACTTTTCTGATCAACTCATTCAATATTTCCTTAATCAACCTCGGATAATCACTTCTTCTCATTTCAAACCCTCTCCATACAAAATCTCCTTTTTCATCCATTCCAACATACCGCTTCTTAATTGCACCTCGCTCCGATACTGGAAACAACAACCGTTTAAATATGCATTCAATTTTCAACCTGTATGGCTTCATCATCTCATTCACTTCATTAACAACAAACTCAGCATACTTATTCTTGTTTTCAACATCTACATTAAAATCAACAAACACGCTATCCGTATCAATATACAAAACCCTGAACCCCAATTCTTCAAAAATCTGCTTTGTTCTTGTTATTATTTCTCTTGCTTTCATTGTAACCATTTGCGCTCTTTCCTCATCAAAAAATCTAAAGCTTTCATTTGCCATCACACCATACACACTGTTTATCAATACTTTCATTACGTTCTGTTTTATGTCCCAACTTTTTTCATTTGTTTCTTTATACTTTTTCTTAAATTCAAGTCTTCTTTTCAAAAACTTACCAACCAAATGCGGTATCACTTCCCCCTCAAAACCACGTATGTCAATTTTTTCATTCACAATCACATTCGGATATAAACTTTCAAAATCTGCATACAACACATTATCATAAACCCCTGACTTCGCTTCCAATACCAATGCTCCAACAATTCCTTTCTTTTTTCCATTCATTGTATGTTCAGCTACATATCCCAATTCTCTCAACCTTCTCAATATGACCGTATCCCATATTCTCACTGCTGTCAATAAATCGATTGTCAAATTAACTTCATTTGCCAACTCAATTTGCACATCACTAAACCCGTATCGCTTATCAATCTCATAACACAATATTGCATCATAAACATTATATTCAAACAATTCTTCCCGTTTCATTTCACTAACTCTTTTTTCCCTATGTTTTCTTTCAAACCCTTCATGCTCACTCACTTCCTCTAAACTATATGCTTCCAACCCTTTCACTGCATTCTTATACAAACCAAGTAAATCAAGCAAATTACAATATGACAACCATCTGTTTCTCATTTTCAAATTTTTCATTCGCTCAACCAAATAATCATAATCAAAATTCACATTCCAACCTGCAATCACTGTCAAATTATTATCATTCAAAAATTGTTCAAACTCATTCAACATATCCACTTCACTATCATAATCCCCAATGTAAAACCAATTGTCCTTGCCATCACTCTTTACAACCGCTATACTCAATATTTCATTCAAACCCTTTTTCGGAAAGCCCTTGCTGTCATCAACTTCGATATCAACATATGCAACATTTTCTTTTTTATATCCAACTTTCAAACTCCCATCAACCATCAACCTTCGCACATACGGTATGTCTGCTTCATACAAAACTATCCCCTTCTTTTCATATGTTTCCCTGTTTTTCCCTATCTCACTTGCATTCTTATAAATCAATTTTATTGCTTTTCCTTTTCTATTTTTGAATTTCAAATCTGTTTCCTCGTAACCATCTGCTTTCACTTTCCCTTTGTCATTCTCATGTATAAAACAATATGGATCATCAAAAACAAAACTATCAACAACACCATCAAAAACTCCACTCACTTTCATTTTACCCTGTTCAAACTTGCTCACTGCTTTGCTCATTAACATCAATATCACCCATTCGCTCTAACCATCCATCTGTCAATATGTAAAATGCACACTTTTTCAAATCATCATATTCACAAATACCCATCAATTTTAACTTTTTGCAACTATAACATTTGTATCCCTTGTTCCCAATATATTTCAACTGATATTCAGTTTTTCGTTCATCATAATCACTTGCAAACAATTCAAACAATTTCTTTGTTCTTTCATATCCCCATGTTTTCAGTAAAAATATCGCAATCACTACTCGCCAACTGTGTTCTAATTCACCATGCTCTGCTAATTTCAATATTCCCCGTTTTATACAATCAGGTAAAACATCCAAATTACATTTTTTCAACTCAACTTTTTTCTCCTTTCCATCTTTGCAATCATACTTTTTCAATATGTCAACAACATCATTATTTTTCACCACATCATATTCCATGTGCTCTCCTTTTTTCACTGAATTCAATATTTCATCTTTGCTCGCTTCAACATCAATTTTTACACACTTCAACCCTGACTTGCTGTTCACTGTGCTTGGTATTCTTGCAACCCTCCTTATATCACCTGTAACCTGCCTATCAACGTATTCAAATAAACTCTTTTCCTCGATCAACTTTCTCACTGCAACCCCATAATTTTCAATATGCGTCAAATCAAAATCAATATAACAAGCAAACCCCCTTCCCGTCCAATATGCTCTGCTCACATCAATTTTTTCCTTCACAATACACAATTTTTCATAACTCTTTTCAAACATTTCATCAAAATCCACACAATCATGACAATCAATATCCAAATAAATTGTATCAAACTCTCTGTTTACTATTTGCCAGTTGCTAAATATTGCACTATAACAATCCGTCCATTTGTTTTCATTTAAATAACCATACAAATCCACTTCATCTTCAACAACCCTTCTTTTCAAACCAACTTCCCGTGGATACACCCTCTTTCCCAATTCATTCACTCTCAACCATTCATTGATTATTTGTCTCAATTCTCTCAACCTCCCCATCTGTCAATGCCATTCTCAACTCATCATCACTTATATCAACATAACCAACATCAGTAATTTTTGCCCCACTCACTCTGCTCCAATCCTGCACATCCTCTGCTCTCACCAACCAAAACTTCCTTATGTCCTTGAACTCTTTTTTCATTCTTCTTGATATATAAATCACTCTCTTACAATAATATTGCACTACGCTTCCGCCTCGCATCATTGTTGCATCAACTGATTGGTATGGTTTAGCTGGATTTAAACTTGCATGATTTGTTACAATCACCCCAACCCCGTGTTTATTCATTATGTCAAGTATTGTCGTTAGCAATATTGCCATCATATCCGCCCTTACTGGAAAGTTTTGTTGTGTTGTTGTTATCTGCCTAAATGGCGCACTCAAACTATCCAAAATCAAAAAATCAATTTTCAAATCATTAATTGCCTTCACTATTTTACTTTTTTCAATATTCAACTTGTTCACATGAAATTCCATTTTTTCCCCTTTTGCTTTTATCTCACCCTCAATCCCAAACTCATTCAATAAGCCCATGACACTCTTTTCACTTCCGTATATCAACTTTCCTTTTCCTTGTCCAAACCGCTCTATTAACACACCTCGCCATTTCTCAATCATTGCATCCGTCCCGCCTTCCGTGTCAATATACAAAACATTGTGTCCTTTTGCATTCAACCACGTTGCCTCCTGTATACAAAATAAAGTTTTGCCAACCTTTGCTTCCCCGTAAACCGCAAATATTGCATTATTTGTGTATGGTTCATCATCAAACAACTTCCTCACTGCATTCAAACTACTGCTGAACTTCCTGCTCATTTTTTCTTTCTTTTCATCAACATCAATCAACTTCATGTTTTTCACCAATTCAATATGTTTGCACTTTTTTCTTGTTGCATATCCAATACAACTACAAAAATCCTTCGTTGCAACATGCGTCCCTGTCTCACCTTCAACAACTGCATATTCATCACTACTCAACAACAACGTATTTTTCAATTTTCTTCTCATATATCAACCTCTTGTATTCAATGCCTTCTTGCTCCAACATGCTTATCACTTCACTCACATTAAAATTGCTCCCACTCAAAATGACATAAACTTCCGTATTTCCCTTCATCATTTTCTTAACCTTCTCAAAATTGTCTCTTATCTCCCTTCTCACAAACTCAACCTGCTTTTTATCTGCATAATTTGTTATTACTGTATTGCTCAACCAAATCACTTTGCATTCCTCATCGAATGTTTTTGCCAACTCTGTTCCAACTGTAAACTTTACCAACCCGGGCACTAAAACAATCTTCATTTCTACTCACCTCCTTCATTCAACTTTCTAATCAACTCATCTAACATTCTCATTACACAATCAACACAAACAATTTCATTACGCACATAATCAATAACAATCTCATCTGTTCCCACTTCCATTTTGCAAATATCACACTCAATTACCTCATTCTCGACTAATACATTTCTTATTTCCTCAATCAACTCATGTATTCTCTCATTCGCATTCATTACAACCACCCTAAAAAATTCAAATTTGTTTCATTGCAACTAATGTCATAAACACATCATTCAGCTTGTTAAACAATGTTATCTTTGTTCTCAACTCAATCTTATTGTTGCTCATTATGTTCTTCGCTATCTTCTCATACACTTGTTTCAACGTTGTTATTGTTCCATTCATTGTCAAATACTTCACTCCCTGCAAATATTTTTGTGGCATCCTCGCATCAGTTAATATGTCAACTATTTCCCCTATTCTTTCACCACTCACTTCCATTCTTTCCATTGCAACCAAAAACTCTTTGTATTCTTTCATTGCTCTCTTTGCTTCGTCAATAAAATCCTTCATCTCACTTACAAAATTCAAATTCTTTGTGTGCCTTCTGTATACAACATTTATCTTAATCATCGTGTTCATTGTTTTCGGTATTAAAAACGCTTGTATTGCTAAACTACCATCAATCGAATTCGTCAACATTATGCCATCCTCACCTTCCCTTATCAAAACTGCAACCCTTGTATTACCATCCCAAATCACATTTCCATCGTTCACTTCATAACCCAATTTTCTAATTGTTTCAATAAACAACTCATTCGGTATCAACTTGTATCCACGCTTCACTAATGCAACAACCGTATTCCCCTTGACTATCGCTTTGTAATCAATTTTCTCTCCGTTATACATCAAAAACTTTTCCTTCAACCCATACCCAACATCAATCTCCTTCTCAACCCCAAACTCAACAACCAATTTTTCATTTCCCATCTCCATCTCCCTCACCTCTGATTAATTCTTTGCCACTCAAACTATATAAACTTTTCTGTTTTTATCAAATTTTTATTTAACTATTTTTATACGACCTTTTATAATAAGCTATAACCGCATATTTTCAACCAACCCATATCTTGATATTACCCCCACTAAAACTTCATGTTATAGAGCCTATACAAACGTCTAATTCAACGTTAATCCATACTCTCAACCCAACCACCAACATCAATATTGACCCTACAACCATTTTTATTCTCAATCAAAATATTTATTCTAATCACTCATTTCGTCAAAACCCTCTCTACACTGCTCCCTTCTTTTTCAAAATAGAGTCATTAAAATAAATATTTCAACTTTTTATATTCATTCTTCTATCTATCCTTAACACAAAATAAAAATTCTTCTCACTTCTTTTTAAAAACATTCAATTTTGAACTTAGCAAACCACATCTAAAAAACAATATAAAAAATTATTTCAACACAATATAAAACATTCAACATTCATTAAATAATCGACACACTCGTTGTTCCAATCCTAACCGCTCTAACCATTTCCTCTAAACTGCTTATTCTTTCATCAATTCGTCTCAACTGCTCATTAATATTCAAACCGCTTGCTCCTTCTGCCAACTGAAACATTGTTCTTTCATTAATCAGTAAATCACGCACACACAACAACAACGTCAATTCCTTGATATAACCTGGTAAATCATCCCTCCCTGCCTCATACTTAATGTAAATTTCTCTACCACCAATTGGCCACATGAACCTATTCAAATACACCACACCATTAATGTAATCAATCCAATATCCCTTTTCCCTTCCTTCTTCCATTTCCTGTAAAATGTCAACCCATTTTCCCCCATCAAACAACTTGAACTCAAGCACTTGCTTAATATACATCTTATCCAAATAAATCGGATAACCCAATCTGAACACCCAAAAACCGTATTTCGGCCTTGTTATATCATGATATTCTTCTGAAACAACCACTTCCCCATTCCACGCCGTCGCTGTCAATCTATTCACATAATCCATCTTCATCTCAATTAGCTCAATCAAAAACTCATCTGTATACTTATCATCGCCAATATGCATCCATTCCCTGATTTCATACGGTTCAACATACAATGCCATATTCAAAAAATGATCTTAAAAAATATAAATTTAACGCTTCAAAAATTTACATCAAATCCATGATTTTGCCCTGATATGCAAGCGCTCTACAAATATTTTCACCAACAATCCTGTATGCACCTCTAATTACATACTTATCCAATAGCAGATATTCTCTCGTCTCAAAATATTCAACTGGTCTCAATATACTAATTCCAAACCTCGGTATTCCATATCCTTCCGTATCCGTCAAATCAAGCAAATACAACCTCTGTATTCCATCACCATCACGTGGGCAATCAACACTCTGCAACAACGGTATTCCATACACACTTGCAACTCTCATTCCAACATCCATTCCATGAACTGTTTCAACTCCATTCACGCCCAACTGAACCATCATTTCTTTGTATGGAACAAACCTCAATAACACAGTATACAATCCCTGAATCTTAGCATACGTATCATAACCAGTCAACATCACATTTGTATTACCACCTTTTGCTCTTACTCCTGCTAATGCTTCTCTTATCAAATCATCACTCAACTCTCTCAATGTTCCATTGTTATGTGACACATATGAATTTGCCCAACTATTTGTTGATCTATCAATTCCATAAACATTAACATTTCCCGCTCCTGGTTCTCCTGCCATTCCAACTATTCTATCAATACTCTCAAATCTGTTTCCTGCTGTTGGATCACTCGTTGTGTTCTTTGCCAATAATTGTCTGTTTATCAACTTCGCAAACTCAACACCAAACTCTGCTCTCACTTGATGCATCGTGCCAAACACATCATCCATACTCAAAGTTGCAAGCGCTTCAACTACATCACTTACATCAAACACCAATGTTTGTATCTTTGGACTCGCTTTAACAACCTGTATTTGCAATCTAACTGAATCTGGTAAATTCGCTGTTTCACCAATTCCAATTGCATCAGGCGTTGTGCTCAATCCCGTCTTCACTCTCCAACCTGATCTGAGCCATGTGGTCTTTGGTAACATACCAAAAGCTACGCTTTCCTGGTTTATCTGAGCCCACACTAATGCACCATATACCTGATTGTATGCCGGTAATCCAACACTCGTATCCCATGGCATATCTGCTTTCATTATATCCAATAAATCACCAAACACAGTAAATGGATGCCCGCTCAATCCCTTGTAAAACATTTCCAAATCATATGTCGTTAACCTTCTTGCATGCATAACCATCACCCAACTTTATACATTTTCTTCATAACATCCGCCAACTCACCAAAACTGACCTTACCGCTTAACACTGCTTTCAATATTTCACCATATTCATCACTTCCTCCCTGCCTTTGTTCAACCTCTGGTCTTGGTGTTGAAACCGTTTTTCTTATCACACCAACTTGGAACTGATTGATTCGTTCTGGACTCATTATGTCACTTGCATCTTCCTTTGCGCTTTCACTCATTCCTGCACCCGGCACATCAACTCTTTTTACTTCATCCTGCTTCCTATGGACATCAAATGGAACATCAATTTTCTTCCTTATATATTCAATTGATTCAGTCAACGCTTTTGTTGCTTCCGCTCCCGTTCTAATCGCTGTTGCAATCTCACTTAACAAATTCCTTATTGCATCAAGTTGAGCATACAATTCCTCAATTTTCTCTGGTATCTGCTCAATTGATATTTGCTTCTTTTCCTCAATTTGTTCTTCTTCCTCAACTTTCTTTTCATCAATCTTTTCTTCAACTTTCCCTTCAACCATACACCATCACCAATTTATATTCAAATATAAATATTTCTGGTATAAAAACTTTTCGATTCATCCTATTCTTTTCATTCTCAATATGGCAACCAAATTGTTCAACATTGCATTCGTTAATTCCAAACTTTTCTTTGATTCCAACCATGCTCTTTTTCTTCTTCTTGCTTCCCTTGTCTCTGGTTCATCTGGTTCTTTCTTTGTTTCTGGTTTTCTTGGTTTTAAATGATGCCAATATACCCATGCACATAAAGTTGGATTTCCTGTTGAATCAACACATCTATCCCACCATTCTTTCGGTGGTCTATAGTCTTTTTCAACAATCTGATTCAATTCATCTCTCATCTTTCTCACTATTTCACATAATCCATTTGCTTTTATATAATCACGTATCACTTCATCCAACTCTTTTTCCTGCAACACTTTATGATATTCATGATACAACTTTCCACATATCTTCTTTGCACTTTCTTCATCATAACCTCTTTCCTTCATTTTACTCAAGCAATCATCAAAATTTTCAAACCCTGCAAATGGTTTCTGTATTTCAACAATCTCATTTTCATATTTCTCTATCACTTTCTCAATATCACTCTTTTTTATTGCACTTCTCACTTCCTTTGCAAAACTAATCAACTTCGTTCTCAACTCATTCTCAATACCACGCTTTGCTTCATAAACATCAATATTTCGGTAATTCCACCAATCCTCTTTTATTGCCCTCGCAAACATGTATGCTGTGCTATCATAAACTTTTCTTGCAACTGCTTTCACTATTGCTTTTTCTTCATCTGTTTCCAATTCATCATATCCAACTCCATACATTGCAACCGCTATATCATTAAACAATTGTGGTGCAACTTCCTCATACTTATTATATGCCATCGAAATCAAATAATCAACTTCATCAATTAAATCAGTAAAATCCTCTTTTCTTATGTAAATACAACGTCCATTATCACAATCAATTCTCATTCTGTCCCTTTCAACAACAACCCCTTTTGCAAAAACATTAACAAACTCAAATCTCGCCATTGGATTTGCTGGTTTTTCTACTAAACTAATTTCCATCAATTGTATGTCATGTAATATTGTTGTTGGTTTCTCTGACCCATCCTTTTCCTTCATCATCACACTTTTTGCTTTTCCCAATCCACCAATACTGAACCCCGTTATTTTGCCTTTCTTTATCATGTCCCAAACCATATTGTCAACGTCATAATCATCAAAAATCTTTGCTACTATCCATAATCCCTTTGTTTTTGTTTCTGGATGCTCTTTTATTTCCCATCTCAATATTTTGCCAACTGGTTTATTTTGATGTCCATACAATATGTATCCGCCTCTGTCCATTAGTTTATACATCGCTTTTTCTAATTCTTCAATTGGGATTATGTCACCTTGTAAATCTCTCAACTCAACACTTGCAAATCCTGCTACAATCCTATCCTTTTCATTTTCAATTAAAAACTTCTTCTCATCGATCATAGCCATCACTTTATTTAAAACATTACATATATATAAATTTTTTCATAATCGAACGGAACTCCATAACTTATTCAACATTTCCATCTTCATTTTTGATGTTTCTTCTGATGTCGAACCACCAACATCATACAATGCATTCAAAACTCTATCATAATATATTTCATATTCACTGCCCAACAATTTTGGTAATGACATATGCAATCCCCTAAACCCCCCTCTTGTCACACTATCAACCTTTTTCAACTTATCAATAAGATCACTCATTTTTTTCTTGTCCTTTGCTTCATTAACCTTATCCTTCATCCACATTTTTAATGCAACAATTGCAATCATATCATAATATGTGTGCTCAAGCCCAAATGTTCTGGATGCACTATATTCTTTTTCCCATTTTTCGTTAAGCCTTTGCATAATTGTATTTTTCAAACTATTGACATATGACACTTGTTTTTCAGTTGGTGCATCGCCAATCACATCCTTACCCTCTCTCTCTTTAATTTGTTCATACTCGCTTCGTTTATAATATATACCACCTTTTGGACCTCTATATATGCGCAAACCCTTTGGTAATGATGCGATTTCATCTGGTTTAATATATACCCTATCTTCCTCCATCATTCCAACACCTTTTCCATATACTCCGCCACAACATTACCCTCCCTGTCATACACTAAAATAAAACAACCTGATGGAACCGTCGATTTCAACCTATCCAAAACATACTCAACATCCTCTCTTTTCACTTCAAACAATTTCTCTCCTGCTTCCCATAATTGTTTCCACGTATCAACAATAACAACACTACAATCCAACTCTTTCGGTAATAAATGCCTCAATTCCTCAATCATATGACACCACACCATTGCAAAATCAATATTCCAAT
>JAWBPV010000036.1:0-12221 GCA_039000425.1 Candidatus Aenigmatarchaeota archaeon | reverse complement strand
CTGAAGCCATCACAGTTCAACAAGCCCAAAACATCCAGCCTCGAAACCCTTGAAACCACTTCGCCACGAAGCTTATCTAAATAAGCAAGGCGGAAAATCAAGCCCCGCACGATCCTACGCTGAAGCTTTTCAAAACTTCGCCTATGCACCATGAAAAATAGGCTCCGCTAAACGCCACTCAAAAGGCGGCGAACAATTTCTATCGGTATAGAAAAGTTTTAAAATCTTAAATTTTGAACGGTAACTATGTAGGGACCTATGTAGGTTTAAATGGCTTATGCGAAGGAAAAGCTGGGTTAAAGTCTATCTGAGCAAAGAACAGAAACACTTGTTGGAACGTATAGCAAAAAGCCTCGGCATAGGGGAAAGCGAAGTCCTACGCCAGGCCTTCATGGAATACGCAAAGAGCATATCGTTAATAACAGAAAAAGTCCATGGCTAAAACGTTATCTTTTTATTTTTTAGCAGAGGATTTTAAATGAAGAGTGAGTGGATTATAGCTTACCTCAATGTAGTTGAGCAAAGATAGGATTGCGCAGATTATTTGACTATGAATATAGTATTCGGGCTTTAAATTACTTAACTACATAGGAACAATATCCCAAAAAAACTCCACCATGCTTATCCAAATGCTCTATATGATATTCTACGTCGCCAAGCAATTTTGTCTCTTTTCCTGGCGCCACCGTGCATTCTCGAAACGGGTTAGCAGCACGATAATAGCCTTATTTAACGATAGCATATATAATTGCCTCAAAGCATTTTCTAAAGCATCTCGCTTAATAAAATTTATACAAACAATCGCTTGACTCTTTTCGCTTAATACCTCACAACCCCGTGAACCACATAAACCATAAAAGCCCAAAATGGGTGTTCTAAAACGAAAAATCCTTTAAAAAGCCCCTTTACCCCCACATTAATGAACAAAAAACGAGAACAAAAAGGGCGAGAGAAGTAAATGATAAAAGTTGAATTTTAAGTGTATATTAAGGAGCCAAAACTTTCATATAAATGCTATTTTTACCATACTCTATTGAGTTGCATTGTCTTCCCAAGACCTTTATGAGACTCTAAAAAGATATGAATTTAACAAAACCGAACCTGAAACCTTGCAAGAACTAATTAAAAGTGCATTAAAAAAGGGAAATCTGGTTAAAGAAAGAATGGAGAAGCTAAAGGAGTTAATTGTAGATGTTGAAAAAATACTGAAACGTGAGAACCTTCTTTTTGAGATAAATGTGACGCATGATGATTACGCTGTTTACAGAGATTTATGCGCAGTTGGTATTGATGGTAGTTTTCAATGTGTTGGTGGAATCGGTGGAATTTGGTATACCCCAATTAGTTGCGCCCGCATCATTTTCCCAAACGGATTCAATGACTCGCCACAAGTATCAGTCACGGCTGGGATAGAAGACATAGACCAACACAAAAACCCGAATGTAGAGACTGAAGCTTCAATCAGAATGTTACTGGTTGAGACAAAGGCGTTAAGCGAGTGGGCTTCAAGCGCCCATGACCGTAAAAGCGTCGTTTTTATTGATGGACCTATAGTAGATCCTCCATATTACGATGAAAACGAATATGTCAAATATAGATGTGAAGTCATTTCAAAATGTTTAGATAGAGACATATTTCTAATCGGATGCGTAAAACGAGTGTTAGGTAAGCCATTTATCAACTACGTCACGAGCAAGCTACTGAAAGATAACGATGAAAAAAGTCGCTTACACCAATTCACCTCTGACATTCACCTCATAAATTATGTCTTTACAAAAGAATATTTTTCAGGGGCGAAAGGTGTGTTGGCTACTTTACCGGTTGACATCAGCGAGGAGGACGATGTTCATAAGGCTTATTTAAAACATGGGATACGAGTGTTTTCATTTTTCATGCAAAAGGATGCTTTTGCAAGCCCGATAAGACTTGACATACCTCAAAAAATAGATTCTGATACCAACATTAAATCTCTAATGCTTGAAGCTGTTAAAGTGACTTTTGCATGGTCTTATCCGGGATATGACATTCCTTTACCTGTTGTATTGGCACATAATAAGTGTGCTATAAGAAGAGGATGTGCAGAAGTACTATATGAGGAGATTCTTACACGTGCAGCTAGTCCTGATCCTTTTGATAATGTTGTTGGAATGAAATTGAGGTGAACTAATATGGGTGGAAGGCAACCAGTTGGCGTTGTTTTATCTGGAGCTTCTACTCAACTGGCGGTTTGCCAAGTATACGAGCACGCTGAGAAAGGAAAACTAAGGGAAGGTATGTTTCTTCAAATTGAAAGTCAGGGAAAACGAAGAATTTTAGGCAGAGTAACAAGCATTATGCCACAAAACGAGTTTTATCTACCTGGAGATGCATGGACTGAGGCGAGAAGAAAACAATGGCAAGTCCCTGCAAACCTGGCTAGACAGTATGAACTATTTGAGTTGGAGCTTCTTGGAGAGCTTCCTGGACTTAAGGAGATAACTGTCCCACCTTATGCTGGCGATAATGTTTTTGAAATTGATGTTTCCAAGGCTCCAGAAGAAATATTTGGAGTAAAAAATCCGTCTCCTGGCGTTATATGGTATGGTACATTACTAGGTTATAGCGGTGCACCAATTCCCCTTACAGTTGAAGGAATCCCCATGCATTGCGCCGTTTTTGGGGTTACTGGAAGTGGAAAGTCCTACGATGTGGGTGCATTGATAGAAAAGCTTGTCCGTATATACTCTGATGAGAATATTCAGCTATCAATTCCAATGCTTATAATAGACGCAAACGCTGACTACATAGATTATTTCAAGCACTGCCAAGAAAGGGGAAATTTAGGGGCTTGTCCAACAGTTTTAAGATTTGTTTTTCCGAATTCACCGGAATTAAAAACATATCCAAAAAACACTCGACCAATAGCAATTAACCTAAACAATCTTACACTGCGAGATTTAGCAGAGTTAATAGTTCAATATTATAGCGGTGGAGAAAAGAATGAGCTCCAAGTTGCGGGTATTGAAACCTTAATACAGACTATGGAGGCAAGGGGCGATATAGCTCATGAAAACTACCAGCAAATTTTCTTGGATGATGATATATTTCGCATGGCCCTCCACCGTCTTGAAGAACTACGGAAATCAGATGCAATTCATTCAGCAACAGCTGCAGCTATATATCGAGGGTTAAATAAGTTCCGTGAAATTGAAAACCGCTTTAGCCTTTTATCAGAGACCCCAAGGATAGAGGGAGATTTTATAGATAATCTTACTGAAAAACGCTTCATTGCCATACTGGATTTTTCAGCAGATGCCGCTCCCGGTGTTCCATTGTCTCTAAGGCAGCTGGTGATTTCTTACCTCTCTTCGATACTCTTCCAAAAATTCACGGAATATAAAGTTAGACGTGAAGAGCGTTATATGCTTTTCATAATAGAAGAGGCACAGAACTATTGTCCAAATTTGTCCGTTTATAATGTGGGTTATAGCCTAGCAAAAGAGAAACTTTCACTAATAGCCACTCAAGGGAGAAAATTTGGGCTTAGTCTATGTTTAATTTCGCAACGTCCATCTTTCATTGACCCCATAGTGTTGTCAATGTGTAATACATTCTTCATTCACCGCATATCTCCGGAGGACGCATCATTCGTTAAGAAAGTTTGCGGCGGTTTGCCAAAAGACTTAGAACGAAGGCTCACGACGCTTGAGAGGGGCGAAGTTATAGTTACTGGACAAATGAGTCTTCTTCCTTTTCCCGTCGTCATTCGTGTACCTGAGCGTGAGGTTCCTCATACTTATGGAAAGACCGATGTTTTAAGCGCACTAAGGAGGCTCGCGTGATGAGCGAATATACCTTAAAATATGTTAGACTCCCACCTACACATCCTGTTCCATTCGCAGGTTTTAAATTCGCAAAAATTCCAAGCAGAGAGCCCGTCGAACTTAGGCTAAAACAAATACTGAAGAAAACTAGGGAAGCTATAGCTCTAACAGTTACTATAATCAAGGCGGAGTGGGGTGAGGGGAAAACAGATGCTTTTGAAAGATACATAAAACCTGAAGTCGAATCCAAGGGAGATATCGCATACTTAGTATCAACATCAACAATTATAAACAAGTTGTCTAAGGCTAGTACACTACTGCCAACAAATCCGCCGGAAAGTGTAACCCTGCTTTCCATGATATTTTACAGCATCAAAGATGAGTTAAAGTCCAGAAATGAAAATTACTCATTGTTTCCGGATGAAGCAAGATATAATGATCCATATCGATACATTTTAGAAACCTTGCGAAGCCATCTAACAGCAAAAACCACTAAGAGAATGTATATATTCATCGATGAATTTGAGGAGATATTAATTCATCCAGCTAATATCCAGAAGAAATTTCTATCCGGGTTAAAGGAGCTTATTAATGGGCAACTAAAATTAATACACACGGGTGGAGAATTCCAAGGTTGTGTTCACTTCTTCATAGCTTGCACCCCTTACGCATACAATCGATTGAAGGAAGATGTAGAGTTAAAGGAAATATTTGGCTCAATTTCCTCAAGAATTGGAGCGAATATTATTGACCTCCCTCAAATAAGCAGAAAAGAGGCCCTCCAGTTCCAAGTAGATATTCTTAAGTATTGTTATGATGGAAAACTTCCAAGTCCTTTTCCTGTAAAAAGCTCAGGTGTACTTAATGGAATTGCAACAATATCCCAAAGAAATCTGCGACCTATGATTCAATTTATTGGGGAACTATTAAACGCCGCTTCAACAGATGATAAACTAGTAGTTATCAATTACCAAAACTTCATTGACGCTATGAGAGGAAGAGAAATTAGTGTATTTGGCGAGACAACGCCATGTATAGATAACGATTTGCTGACAAAAATTGAAAGGACTTTGTTGAATGTCAAAAATTATGGAGTGAAATGTCTTGAACTTTTCAAACTGTTAGCCGGCGAACTTAAGCCATTTTCGTTACAAGAAATTGAAACACGGTTAGGTCTCGAAAGTGGTCAAATTCACAGCTTGGTGGAGATTATAAATCAAGAATTAAACAAGGTTGGGATTTCAAAGGCCATTTCAAGGCTTATGCCATTAAAAGAAGGAAAAGACATTGATGATGTTATTGATTCCTTTAATCCCGTTGAAAAAGCAATTTTCTTAGCACATAATAAACTCCCTGTAGAGAGGTTTTATGAAGAATTCATTCAATACGAAATTGATGAATCTGGAAATCTTCATCCCATACTAGTAATTCCGAAGGATGACGAGGAAATCATAAAGGCCTTTGAGCTTTTCGAGGACGTAAGTATTGATGAAGAAGATGTAAAATTTATGAAACGTAAATTAGAAAGTTATGTAGAATCTACTGCCAAAGAAACCAGATTCATGCTATCAAAGGAACTGTCTCTTCAACTTTACCCGTCACCAATTATATATCAGATAGACTTTATCGAAGACCGACAAAAAAGAATGGGATTATGGCGTGAAACCATCAAAAATTTCGCTGACATGAGTAGAGCGTTAAGAGACGGATTCATAGAGGTAATTAATAGCTCTGAAGAGTTCAAAATCTCTGGAGTCCCCAATGTTTATACTTTGAAATGTTACTTGCAACCTGGTATTGAAACAAAAATAAATGTTACAATATATGCTTCGACAACTGGTATAAACATGACAGACGTTGAATGCATAAAGGATATTTTGCGGAAGGAGAAAGCTGACCTCTTGATAGTAGTATGCGCCGGTCTAATTGATGAAGATGCGAGTAGGGAGCTTTCTGAAATTTCAAAAGTACTTGTTATTCAATTAAAAACAATACGAGCCCAACAGTTAATTGCGTTATCGCTTGCCCGGAATCGTGATATCAAGGTCAACGAGAGAATTTTGAAGGGAAAACTAGAACAGATGTATCATGAAATAGGGTTTTTCAGGTTATTTAATGGTTGGGTGGAAAAATGCAAGAATCAAGGGATTCTACTAACAGATTTAATAAAAACGGTAGGTGAAAAAGATAGCGACTTGGCTGATGCGATGGTTTATTACTTAGAAAAAATTGATCATTCGCTAACCTTTAAAGAAGTATATGAAAATGTTGAGAAGCTTAGAAGTTTTACGTTATATGGAACAAAAGCTCCATTCTGTCCCTTTGATATAGAGAAACCTGAAGATCTTCAGATATACCAAAAAGACCTCATTGCGAATGGATTTATTAAGGAATATGCAGATGGACATTTAGAAATTTCGCTAACACCAGTTGAGCAAAGAATACTGGAGTTAGTGAAACAAGGTATTAGTTCAATAGATGGAATTAAAAGCAACTTTATAATCATTGCACAGAATGAGGACTTGATTGAAGACGTTTATTTACCGATACTTGAAAGAAAAGGATTATTAACTATCGAAAAAGACGTCGTAGGATTAGTTGATATCGCAAATCTTGAACAGAAAACACGTAAAGATTTTCAAACGTACTGTGAAAAAATCAAAGATATCAGAAACCAGTATTGGGATTATGCACATATTTGCATAAGCAAAGAGAGAGAAAGCAAAATAATTATGCTTGAAGAGTTCGATGATTTTTTGAAGCAATTATGGTCACGATGTGAAAGCACAGAAATAAGGTATAATAAAGAATCATTCGCGCGATTACTTTACATGATAAATATACTGCTAAAATATTTCAATGAAGTCTTGCATCCAACGATTCACGATGCTTTTAGCAGAGGAAAAGAGTTGACTAAAGAGATTAATCAATCTATCGAAGATGCAGAATTACTATTAAGTAGAATTTTAGAGGAGTTTAATAGATATTCTGATAGAAAATATGCACTTAAGGATATTGAAGAATTCAATACATTGCAAGAATTAAAAGAAAGCGCCCAAAAAAGTCTGAGCAAGACCTACACATTTGAAGAGATCAGAAAGGAAGTTGAACTTCTTGAAGATACAGTTTACAGGGTTAGAGGAAAAATTGAAGGTTATCCAAGATATTTTTACTTTAGAAAGCCTCCAAAGGAAGCAAGTTACTTCAATTTTAAGGTTTATGACATTGAACAAAGGATACTTAAGCAAGTGAAAACTAAAGCAGAGGAAATTACAAATGAATGCAATAAAATCCTCGATGACATCAATGATTCAGTCGAATGCAGCAACGAAATTGGCGCAAAACTAACAAAATATAACATTTCTGACACGTATAAGCTCTCAAAGGCTGTTTTTAATTCCCTTAAAAGTTTCCAAGCTGTTCCCATTAAAGCTCCGCAATTTACATTTTTGTCATTGGTGGATATTAAATCCTTCTTCAGTGAATTGTATAAAACTCTTAAGGAGTATTCCTCAAAAATTGAAGTTAGCCTAGATATAATTAATAACTTGATTAAAAATGAAAAAACTTTGAATTCAGTTAGAAATGGAGTGTTGACTAAAGCTAGCAATTTAAAAAACTTTTTTGAAGAATACGAATCTGAAGAAACAATAATCGAAGGCGCATTCACAAAGATTGAAGAGATTGATAATAAATACAATTTAGTGTGCCAATGGGGCCAAAGTTTAAGCGAGAAAACCAGATCAATGGACGAGTTTAATGATGCTGTACGAGAATTATTTAAAGAACTGACAGAACTGATTGGATCGCTAAACATGTTGGATGCTAAATTGGTAGAACTTTGCCAGGAGAGGATTAGATATATCGAGGCCTATCAGACTAATATCACAAAAATGCTAGATGTTTTAAAAGAAGCGGGCGAAGACGCTACACCACTTAAAAAAGCCTTTAAAGAAATAGCTGATGAAGCCGTAGAAAGTTTAAAAAACTTATCATTGGGAAACAACGTTAAATTAAAATGGCGTGAAATAGAAGAAGATCTTAACCTGCTTAGAAAACAGTTACTCGAAAACGTTAAACGTATACTTTCTGAAGAAGAATTTGGAGTATTACTGTTGATAATAGAAAGATCTTTGGCACAACGATGGCTTGTCCTTCCAGAAATAACCGATGATATAGCATCAAGTTTAGGTAAGACAAAACATCAGGTTTCAGAAATCATTAACAAGTTGGCCGAAAAGAAGCTACTCAAAATTGGCATTTCACTTCCACTCTAGTCTAAAACAAACTTAATTTGATTTGGCTAAAAGCAATTTTCGCTTTGCATAATCAAGAAGTTTGCCAAAAGTGCCGTTTATTCGCCATTCTTTAGATGTACTAGCTACCATCAAAGTAATCCAAGCATTGAAAAGAGCTCGTACTTCGAAGGAGTTTTGCAAGTCTTCCCATTCATATTCCTCAAAAATAGGCGGTTTAAGCTTTTCAATAAACTCGATCTCTTGGGCGCTCAAAGGAACTACTCCAAACTTTGCACCTTTAAGCGAGATATATCTTTCCCCTCCATTTGGCAACATAATTTTTCCATGGGCCGCTTTTAGGCGCCAAGAAGCAGAATCCGTGGAATCACAATCTAAAGTTTTAATTATAGGAATGACCGTTGGGGCTCCCAGTCCCATAACATGTAACTTGCCCTCATGCAATACTCTTATTTTTGCTATTAAGTCTACAGCTTCTTTCCGTCCATTTGAAAGACCTCTTGTAGTTAAAACTAATGGAACTAAACCACCTACAGCCATATATTGTGGAGAATATCTGCTGTATGCATTAAACTCAATCAACGCTCGATTTATGTCCGGATGAACTATTGGGATCACGTTTTCAAAAACTTTCCGTAATTTTTCATAATTTGTAATAGTTTTCGTTATTTTGCTTTTACAGTTCCCTAATTTGTATGAGGGATAATCAAGTGAGAAATAGAAGTCCGCTTCGGCTATCTTATAAACTTTAACGAGGTCGTCAATCTTTATGTTAATGCCATTTTTCATTGCTTGATATCCGCCAGAGTCAAGGAAAATAGTTCCATCGAAATTTAAAAAGTCGTTTAGCCCGCCTTTTTTCTCAATTTCCTCGCGTAGCTTTTCATTTTTAATGATTTCATATGCGTTCACCATCAAAGCCGGAACTTTAAAATATTCCCAAGGTCGAGGTCTTCCTTTTAGGGGTGTTCCGAGAGCTACTAACACACTGGTTCTATCTCCTAACCTCTTTCTTTATTTCTTCAAGAACTTGTAATAACCTCGGTAGTTGATACAAATTATAGGGCACGTAAGTTGGATTCAGCAAACTCTCTGAGGCCTCGCTGAAGATTTCCTTGTGATGGTTTGGAGCAAAAACCACGTGGTATCTGTAAGCATTAGAGGCACGTTTATGAAGGAAAGTTCTTAATCGTTTAACGAACTCTTCTCTTCCTTTATGGCCTAGGCGTTCTGGAGGGAAGTCATAGTTTGCAGCTGGAAATTTGGTCTCTAATTCGCGTGGACAGATCGTTAAAGGTTCTGAAATTATGAACTGCTGAACAAAATCGTCTAAGCCATGCTTTTTTAACATCCTTATCGTTTTCAAGTGTACAAATGATCGTGAAAATGGCTTGTGCTGAGAGCAACCAAAATATAAGGCAATTGGTTTTTCTGGAAGCCTCCACTCATTTAAAACGTAATCATAAAACCTTAAAACATGCTCATTAAAGAACAATTCGTCCCCGCCATACAAAACTATCAAGCCTGGCTCAGGGAATGAGCCATAGTTGAGTGGCCTCAGATTATTCAAAAACTTCCCTCACAGGAGTTTTCAGGTTTAAGATGCAAAGTTTAAAAAATTTTCTAATATGCTAGTATGTATACTTCATTCATTGTTCAAATTTTTCTCTTTCATGATATGTTTTGAAGTTATTGACATTAAAGGAACAGCCAACAGAGTTGCTCCAATTGTCCCCACGAGCCTTTCATAGACCATTAGTGGCAAAATGCCGACGAAGGCTTGCCATGGTAAGCCTAAGAGATGAACTGCGAAAATCATCATCATCCCTTGTTCGCACATGGTAGACACAAACGCGAATATAGGAGCTCTCAAACTTTTTGGAGTCATTTTTTTAAAGGTAGCAACCAATGCCAACAATGTTGCAGTTAAATGGGGCACCACGAAATATGGGAATAAGAAATTCTTTACAAGATAGGAAGATACTGCAATTAATAAAAAGCATGCGGCAGCTACTCCGCCTTTTTTACTTTGGTGAAACGCTAAACTTCCGAAAGTGGAACCGGCAACTGGCAGCAAAATTGTGAATGGCCCAAACATTGCTTGCAAGGGTGCAACATAAAAAGCTATGGTGCCACCGAAAAGCGATGACAAAAATGCCTCAAAAGGGGTAAGCAAAATGGCAATAACAGGTGTGATTATTAAGTTTAAAGTCAGAAAGCTTGGCGCTCCAATAAAAACACTTATGGGAATTAGGCTTAGAGCAGCATACAAGGCGGCAAAAACCCCTATTCTCGCTGCTTTTAAAGTTTCAATTTTCAAGGCTGTTTCACCCTACCCGCCAATAAATCTTCATAAACTTTCCTCATGTGAAAAACACCTACAGCTGTCTCTTCTTTCAAACCGCAACCGCAAGCAGCACATTTGGGACAAATAAGCCAACCACACTTTGCACAAACCTTGGCATCGGACACATTGAATCTTTCGCCACATTTAAAACAGTAAACATAGGGCTTTGCAAAGAAGTTAAGAAAATTCTCAACTAAACGGGAAAGAGGAATATGTTTCTGATCTGCTGCCAGTTTCGCAGCCTCAAGAACAGCCTTGTCAACAGATAATGTGAGCTTAGTTTTAGGCATACGTATTAATACTTAAAAATACGTATTTAACATTTTCTAACAACACATGATAAAAGGGAAATTATTTTTCCACTAAAGCAGGAAGCTTACCACCATGCAAAATCTGATAGTTTCTCTTAAGCTCATTTTCGTCATGCAAAGGGTTTGCCGAAATCTTCCATCCTAATTCGAGTTTCCATCCAAAGTATAGCAGAACCCAGATTGGATACATGGCGGTGTGCCTATTTGCAAACTCTTCGTAGCGTTTTTTCAGTGTATTTTTGCTTTCCTTTTGCGTCCCTGCTGAGCCTATATAAATAATTGGGCAATTTCCAATATTCTCCAAACGTTTAACACGGCTCATTATGAAATCTGTAACTAGATCCCATCCAATATTTGAAAGCAATTGCCTCGTCTTCTCGATCATATCACCTAGCGGCACTTCACGTTTACTCTTAACTCGGATAACGTAAACTCCTTTCTTATCTGGAGGCTTAGCGCTCGTTAAATCTTCAAATACAAAATCATCGAAAAGATAATTGCAACACCCAGACATTTTCTATCTCTTCCACTGCTTCTCTTCAATCAACTTATCATATTGTTGAAGGGCTTTGTCTATTTGGTCTTCAATGAACTCTGCCGCACTATAATAGGGCATATTCATTTCTTTTACAGCTTTGTTCAGCTTGTCATATTTCTCTTTTGGAATTTCTATGTATTCATATTCTTCGCTTTCCCATTTTAGGAAGAAGCGTATGGCCTGGCGTATGAACTCTTCGCGGCGTGTGTAGCCTTTATGTTTATGCTTTTCTATGAATTCTTCCACTTCGTTGAGAAGCTCTGGCGGTAGTATTACAGACTGGTTTAGCATGGCCTCGATGGCGTCTTGATATGTTTGAAGTCGGCTTGTTTGAGCTGTCAACTCGCCTAATAGGGCTGTTAATTTTTGGTGGACGTCGTCTGATATGCGTAATGTTTTCATACTTTTACCTCTTGTATTACTTGTATAATTTGTTCAACAAGATTTTTAAATGTTTCTAATATACAAAATATACAACAAATATAAGGTGTGCAAACCCCCATGAAAACCCACATCGGATTAACCATAGACAAAGAACTCCTAAACCAAATAGAAACCCTACGAGGCATGACAAAACGCAGCACCTTCATCGAACACCTACTAAGACTTGGACTAGAAGCCTACAAGCAAGAATGTAGCGTTCACCAAACGGCTAAAAGGAGGCCATAGCCATGAAAGAGTTGATCAGAAATTTTGAGGAGTTTAGGGCTAAGGTTGACTTGTCCAAGCCTATACATCATTCAGCCGCCGTAATGGCTAGAGACGGTTTTATTCAAAGGCTTGTTTTTCGCATTTACGGCGTAGACAAGCAATATGGTTCTATATTAATCTTTGAACTTCAAAAAGCAAGCCCCTTTGCCGATATAGAGCAGCTTCAAAACGAGTATCGCAAGCTTGTGGAAAAGTATGCTAAGCCCTTAGGATCAACTGAAGGAGCATGGATACAATGACAGAGAAAGCCGAAAA
>JAWBPV010000035.1:0-12658 GCA_039000425.1 Candidatus Aenigmatarchaeota archaeon | reverse complement strand
TCCTGTTCTTGTGCGGTTATGACTATTTTGTCTCCTTGTTTTTCTATTTGTTCTATTCTAAAGCCCATTTTTGCTAGTTCTTCTATGGTAAGTATTTTTGTGTAGGTGGGGATTATCTTGTTTATTAGTTCTTCTAGTTTTGCTTTGTTTCCCCAGTTTCCTCCGTAGTTGTCATAGTATATTTCCCCTTTTGAGAATATTACAGGATATCTCCATCCTTCTAGCTTTACTGCAATGCCTGAGTGGGATGAGGAGTATAGCTGGAAGGTTCCCTTTTGGTAAGGTATGTTTAGTTCTTGGAGTGCTTTTTCAAGGATATTCATGTCTTTTATTTGGACTTTTACAGTGGTTGTGTGGCTCATGTTATTGCCTCCTGTAGTTCTTTTGCAAGTTCTGCTAGTATGGCATTTTTGGTTGCGTATGCAAAGTCTAACTTTTGGTAGTTGATGATACCATTGAACATGTCAGATATTACATCTTTTTGGTTTATGAGTTGGAAGGCTTTTTCTTGGATTGTGTTTGCGTAGAACATTTGGTATATTTTCACTTTTTCTTTTTGGTCTATGCGGTAGCTTCTTCTGCTTGCTTGTTTGAAAAGGTCTGGTACGTATGTAGGTTGAAACCATATGATGTTTGTGTAGCTTTGGAGGTTTAAGCCTTTTTCCACAAGTCTTGGATTTACTATTACTGCATCTACTTTTTGTGCTATTTCTTCAAGGTATTCTTCTCTTTTTTCTGGTGGGACAGTGTTTTGTTTTAGGATGGTGGCTTTTATACTGTATTGTCTTAGTATCTTTAGAAGTCTTTCTGAGATGTCTCTTTTTTGTGTAAAGAGGACATATATGAGGCTTTTCCTGTTTTGTCTTATTTCTTCTTTTAGTATTTCTATCAGTTTTTTCTCTTTTGGAAGTATAGTTCCTGTGCCTTTCATATGGAAGCTTCCAAAGTCATGGTCTTGTCCTGCTAGGTCTATACCTGCTAGTAATGTGGCGGTAGCTTGCATTATGTTGTAGTTTTGTCTGAGTTTTTCTTTAAGTTCTGTGTAGTATTCCTTTAATTTATTGTCCATTTGAATTTCTACAAATATTTCCTCTTTAGGAGGTAGGTCTTGTTCTATGTCTTCTAGTGCTAGGAATATGGTGTTTTGTCTCATAAGCATGGCTAGTTCTGGGGATATTCCAGGGTTTTTCAGGAGTATTTCTTTTTCTTTTCCTTTGTTGTCAACTTTTATTTCGCTTTTTAAGTATCCAAAGTCCTTTACAAACTTTGTTTTGCTTTTAAAGGTATAACCTTTTTCTCTCCAAAAGCCTCCGTTTAGTTGCATGTTTATGAGGAATATGGAATCTGGATAGCCGTCCACTATTGTTCCTGTAAGGACTAGAGTTTTCTTTCTTATCTTTCCTAGAGTGAGTCCTCTTTTGCTTTCGTTTTTGTAGTTACTTCCTTCATCTATTACCACAAGGTCAAACTTACTTCTGACCTTTTTGAAGATATTGGCTAAAGGGTATATGTTTTTGTTTTCCTGTGGTTTGTAGCTTATAATGGAGTAGCCACATCTGGGGCATATTTTTATGTTTGTGTTTATTATGAAGCCTTTTCTTATCCAACTGCCTGTGTCCTTTTGGTATTTTATGTTTAGCTTTTTGGCAGTATTTTGAGAAATCTTTGCAGCTAGTTTGCAACATTGGGGACACTTGAAAATTATTTCGTTTCCTTCTTTGAAAAAGACATTTTCTTCTATTTTTTCAAAGGTTCCTTTCCAGTTTGTTTCTGTTACTAGCACCAGTTCAAAATCTCTTTTCTTTGGAAGGTTAAGTAGGTCTGAAGGTTTTTTTGCTATTAGGACTTTAACTTTGTCTTTTAGACATTCTTCTATTTCTTTGAGCCATGGTCTTTCTATGAGTCCATCTGGAACAAGAATTAAAGCCCTTAGTTTGCCTTTTATTTGATACAGTGTGTATAGAGCATAAAGGCTTATTAGGGTTTTTCCTACTCCCATTTCTCCAGACAGGAATACTGTATTTAGCTTTTGTAGACCGTCTATTACTTGTCCTATTGCCTTTTCTTGTGCAGGGAAGGGTTCTTTTGGTAGGTCTGCATAGTACTTTCTGTAAGTTCTTCCACTCCATATAAGTTTTGTGTTTTGCAGTATTTTTTCCTTTATCTGGGGAAAGTATTCTTTTAGAAAATCAATAAGTTCTAGTTTTTGCATGGTTAGTCCTCCTATACCACATGTTTTGTTTCAACAAATCCTACTTTGTTTTGTTGTTGGGGTTTGAGAAAGGTTTCCTTGATTTTTCTTATATCTTCACTTTGGACAAGATTTACTTCAATCTTGTCCGTTTTGGTTATTACAATGTCTTCTTCAGGTTTTTTCCTTTTGGCTATTTCTTCTACTTTAGCTATAGTTTTGGGGTGACTTTCTCTTGTGAGTTCTATGGTTTTTAGGTTTTCTAGTATGAGTAGTGTTATTTTTTGAAGTTGTTTGTTTTTAAAAGTTCCTTTAATAACCACTGCTTGCATGGTTTTCCTCCTTGAGAGTATTTATGAGTTTTTTGAAGATTTCTTCTTGTATATTGTCTGGTACTTCTTCTATTAGGTTTTGCTTTATATCTATTTGCATTAGTCCTGTTTCTATTTTTGTGTCTCCTATGTTAAGGTATATTTTGTAGAAGTATGCGTAGTGTTCTTCTTCAAGGATTTTGATAAGGAGTTCAAACCATTCGTCCTTGTAGGGAAAGTTGGATAGGAAGTGTTTGGGTATTAGTTCTCTTGCTATGTCTTCTGAGCAAAGTATGATGTTTTCACTTCTTTGGTATATGAGGTTTCCCTTTTTTGTAAAGTGTATGTGTTTGTATAGGGTTTTTGTATACATTTTGTCCTCCTTTATTCAATTTCAAAGAATTCAAAGGTTTTTGTGTTTAGCACTTTTATGTTTAGCTTTGGTACTTCTCTTTTTACTTTTTTTCCGTCTTCTTCTTCCTCTTCTACGGTAATTTTTTTACTTGTGCCTTTTATTAGTAAGTTTCCGTATTGTCCATCTACTAGACCTGAAGCAAGCATCATAAGCACATGTCCATCTTTAGGTGGTGCTAAGCTTTCTATGGTGAAGCTTGTTTTAGGCTTTATTTTTTCTTTAGCTTCTTTGTTTAGCTTTTCTTTTAGTTCTTCAAGGACTTGGTCTATGTTTTTGAACTTTATGGTGTTGTATTGAGGGAAGATTTGTATTCTTATAGGTTCTTCTTCAAGTTTGATTTGCTTTGTTATGATTTCAATGAATTTGTTTTCTCTTAAGTGAGAGACAGGTCTTCTTCCGTTTTTGATTCCTATCAGGAGGATTTTATCTTCTATAGTTCTTGCTGTAGCCTGTGAGGTAATAGATAGAAATTCTGAAACTAGTGAGTAGGTTATTTGTTTTGGATGTGAGAAGGTCATTATGATACCTTTTTCTTCTAGTAGGTCAAGGTGTTCTAGGATTTCGTCTTCTGTTGTTATTAGGATTGGGACTTTTGTTTGTTTGTCAAGGAAGTAGGGGCTTTTCCCGTGTATGTAAGTGTGGAATTCCACTTGGTCTTTTAGAAGTTCTTTTGCTTTTTCTGCTAGGTAGGTGTTTGTGTAGCGTGTGGATATGTAAAGGGCTATGGGAATTCTTGGGGATACTATTTCAATCATGGTGTTTCCTCCTTTATGCAGGGCTAAATTGTTTTAGTTGGTCAAGCATTTCTTCAAAGAGGCTTTGTTTTTGTTTGTAAATGGGTATGATTTCTTTTAAACTTTCTATTATGTCTTCGGTAGTTACTTCTCTTTCCTGGATGAAAGCTTTTCTGAGGGCTATTTGCACGGCGGTTTCTATTTCTGCTCCTGTGTAGTTTTCGGAAGTTTCCACTAGGCTTTCTAGGTCAAAGTTTTTGGGGTTTCTCTTTACCAGTTTTAAGTGTATTTCCCATATGCTTTTTCTTTCTTCTTCTGTGGGAAACCATGTGTAGAATATCTTATCAATTCTGCCTGCTCTTCTGAATTCTGTGTCTATGTTTTCTATGTAGTTGGCAGTCATTATCACTGGTGAATAGCTGTCTTTTTCTGCCATCCATTCCATTAGTATTCCTGCTAGTCTTGTGGTAGCTTCATGAGCTTGGTTTGTGTTTTTTAGCACTTTGTCTATTTCATCTATGTGAACAACACATGGGCTTATTGTGTTTATGTTCTTGAGGATGGTTACTAACCTGCTTTCACTTTCTCCGTAGTATTTGCTTAGGAAACTGCCCATTTGCAGTTTTACATAAGGTATTTTTAGTTCTGTTGCTATTGCTTTAGCCATTGTGGATTTTGCAGTTCCTTGTGGTCCTACGATTATTAAACCTTTTGGTGGTTTTATTCCAAACTTTTCCGCTTTTGGATTCAGTGAAACTTTCAGAAGTTTTACATACTCTTTTATGTTTTTGTTGCCTCCTATTTGTTCGAAGGATATTTGAGGTTCTTCGTATTCAAGGTTTGTTCTCTTTTTTATCTGTTTTGCTTTTATCTTTTTGACGGTTTCTGGTTCTACCATTCTCATGGATTTGAGTATGTTTTGAATTTCTGTACCAGAGAGTCCTTTCATAGCTCTTACTAGTTCTTCCAGTTGTTCGCTTCTTACATTGTCTGCTTTTTGGAGTATTTCTCTTATTTCTTCTTCCTTTAGCCCTTCGTCTATTTCAAGCAGGCATAGGTTTTCTATTTCAGGATGTAGGTTAAGTTCAGAGGCAACTAATACTAGTTCTTTTTCTTTCAGTATTTCCCAGTTATCGTAGATTATACCGAGGAATTGACTTATTGCTGGTGAGTTTTTAGAAGTTAGTATTGAGGCAAAGGGTATGTAGAGGTTTTGTATGTGTTTGCTTTTTATTATCCTTTCTAGGTTAATATCTTGTGTTTCTTTTCCTTCTGGTCCTTCCAGTGTAGGTTTAGACAAAAAGGGATTGTAAATGTAGATTTTCTTTTTGGCTTTTATTCTGTTTATGTATTCTGGAGGGTCTTGTGTAAGCACATACTTTATCATAGGTTAACCTCCTTTAGACTTATTTTTCCTTTTCTGTAAGCCATTATGATTTGTATTTGTTTTTCTGAAAAGCCTTCTCTTTTGTAGAATTCTTCAAGGTCTTTGAATATTTCTGTGTATTCTGGATGGAAGTAAGCTATTTGAACCATGTGTGCCTCTTCAAGGTAGGTGCTTATAGGTTCATTGTCTTCTATTGGTTTATCTCTTATTATGCAATATTTGAAAACATCTTCACAACCATCAACATTTACTCTTATTTCAAAAAGGTGTCTGTAGAGTGGGGGGTTGTCTGGTGTTTGAAATATGTAGAGTATACCTGTGGGTCTTTTTTCTAGGTATGTTAGGTTTATGGTTTTTCCAGTTATTCTTGGATTTACTATTTCTTTACAATCAAAGGGCATAAGGTGGGCTTGTGAGACAAATAGGTAGGTTCTAATTTTTGTTCCTCTTTTTTCAAGTTCTTCTTCCACATAGCTGGCTATGTTTTTCATTTTTGTCCTCCTTTTGGTATAATTTTCTCATGGATTTCTATAAAGTTTTACCAGATCTTATTCGCATATCTGTTCCAGTAATTAATGTGGTAACTTCGGATTTTACTCTTTCTTGGGATATAAAGGAGCTTTTAGGTTCTTTGCGTAGGAATGTTTATTTTGTTCCTTCCAATGAGTATGTTAACAAAGCTTATTTAGAGCAAAGGGGCTTTTTTGATCATGTGCTTGTGGAGTATAACTTTGATGAGAAAAATCGTTTTCAACCTTATCTTGCATATATTCGTGAAAGTCTTGATTTTCTTAGAAGTAGAAAAACCACATTGGTAATATTTACTAATGAACCTATATCTGAGGGCTTTGTTTTTCAGCTTAAGGGACCTTCTGTGGATTTGGAGAAGGTTTATTTGGATGTTCTGGAGACTTTTGAGAAGTCTTATCATAGAAAGATTTATGTAAGCGAAAACTTCAAAAAACACCTATTTACTTTAGCCCATGGTTTTTCAAGGGTTCAAGCGGAGAATATTTTTTACTATGCACTTCACAAGTATATGCCTTCTTTTGAAGACAAACTTTTGATGGAACTTTTGGAGTATAAAGCTTCTGAGTTTTCAAAAGTGGGTTTAGAGATACTTAGCCCTGTTTCTGATAGGGAGCTTGGTGGTTTTAAGAGGTTTAAGGCTTATTTGTCTAAGATAAGGAAGGTGTTTGAGCAAGATAGTCATATTTTTCCTCCTAAGGGAGTTTTACTTTGTGGTATTCCAGGAACAGGTAAGACTTTAGCTGCTAAGGTGGCTGGTTATTATTTTGGTTTTCCGGTGGTGAGGCTTGATGTGGGTAGACTTTTGTCTAAGTGGCTTGGGGAGTCTGAGAAAAAGTTTACCACTGCCATAGAGACTGTGGAAGCTTTAGCTCCTGTGGTGGTTTTGGTTGATGAGGTAGAAAAGGTGTTTTCTGTAGGTCATGAAGTTACGCAGAGGATTATGGGGAATTTTCTTTTTTGGCTTCAAGAAAAGAGGGCAGATGTTTATGTGATTGCCACTGCTAATAGGTTGGAGATGTTGCCACCAGAGCTTATCAGGATTGGTCGTTGGGATAAACTTTTCTTTGTGGATTTGCCTGATAGGGAGCAAAGGCGGGAGATTTTTTCTATACATCTTGCTAAGGTGGGTGCGGTTTTTTCTGATGATGAGCTTTCTCTTTTGGTTGATAGTTCTGAAGGTTTTACTGGTGCGGAGATAGAGCAAGTGGTTAAGAATGCTTATTATGAGGCTTTAGCTTTAGAAAGACCTGTGAGTGTGGATATTCTTATGAGTTCCTTGTCTGAGGTTACTCCTTTATCTCTTTACAGAAAAGATGAGATAAATGCGATGAGGGAGCTTCTCAAAAAGGGTTGGCAGGAGGTTTGATATGGCTGAGATGTTGCTTGTGATTGATTTAGTTCTTTTGGCTATTTTGATTTCTTTGATTGTTTTGTACTATTTTGGTTATTTCTTTTCTAGATTGGGTTCTTTAGTTAAGATATTTCGTGGTTCTGGGGATATAAGGATACCTGTTTTGGATTTGTCTTTAAGGGAACTTAAAGAGGAGGATTTTTCTTCTTTTGTTTCTGCTAGTGTTTCTTCTGATAGAGAGGTGGACTGTGTTAGGTATTTTTTTGAGATGGGGGCTTTGGTATCTTTGACTTATTGTTCTTATAGTGGTTTGGTTTATCGTTGTCAGGTGGTGTTGAAACTTCCTGAGGGTTTGAATTCTGCAGACCTTTACTCTTGGTTTAGGGAGCGAGTTTTGAGGGATGAGAAGGCTAGATTTTTTGCAAGAGAAAATCTAGATAGCAAGTCTATAGAAGTTTTTGGCTGGAAAGCTTCTTACTATCTTAGGGGTTCTGAGCTTGTTATGGATTTTGAGAATGAGACTTTGAAGAAGGAACTCAAGCATCGTAAGATAGATGATATGTTTAGAGCTTTGGATGAAAGAGTTAAAGCACCTTCATTTGAAGTTTTGAGGAAGTCTTATGAAAGTTAAGGTGTTTTATCCTTTTACACTTTTGAGGGAGCATTTTGCTAGTCTTGAGGATATAGAGAATTCTCTAAAGAAGTTAGAACCTTTTTATTATTTTAGGCGTCATGAAAAGTCTCAAGGTGTTTATTGCTTTGAGGCTAAGATAATGGATAGTTTTGTTAAGAACCTTTATTTAGAAGTTAAGTCAGGTTTGGTGGTTAAACTTTCTTTGGATTTTGATACTTCTGTTTTGGACAAGGAAGATTTTGAAATACTTAAGGAGAAGGTTTTGAGGATGGTTAAAACTAGGGATTATGATGTGTTATTTGATGGTTATTCTGTGAAGTGTTCTTATAAGCATGTTGTTGAGGATAAGGAGGTCTTTGATAAAGCCTTTGAACTTCTTGAGATTTTTGAAAGGCAAACAATAGAAGTGTTAAAACAAAAAGGTGTGTATAATATCAATAAGGAGGTAAAGCAATGAAGAAGTTTCTTTTGGGATTTTTTTTTGCATCTTTTTCTTGGGCATCTGTTTGTGATAGGGATTTTCGTCAGGATTTACCTTTTGCTCCTTCTGATTTGAAGGTGCTTTCAAAAAAGGAGGTAGCTAAAGGATTGTGTGAGGTTTTACTTCAGGATAAGGGGGCTATAGTTCCTCTTTATATAGGTGAGGATTTTACTATGGTGGGAGCTTTGTTTAGGCAGGGGCAGGATTTGACTGCTAAGGCTAGACAGGAGGTTAGGGCTAAGGTTTTGAAGGAGAGGATAGATACTCTTAAATCTTTTGTTGTGACTTCTACAGGTATTGCTAAGGATGATAGGTATTTTTTCTATTTTGTGGATCCTAACTGTCGTTATTGTGAAGCTTCCAAGAAAAGGACTGTGGAGCTAGCTAAGGCAAAAGGCTATGAGGTTTATCTTATTTTTCTTCCCTTTCTTGGACCAGATAGCAGGTCTAAGGTGTCTAAGTTTTTATGTTCAAAGGGGACTATGAAGGATTATCTTGAGGGCAATTACAGTGGTAATGAATGTCCGCAGGGCAATGCTTATGTGGAAAGGGTTTTAGAGGAAGCTTCTTCTTTAGGTATAGGTGGAGTGCCTTTTTATCTTTTTCCAGATGGTTATACTATAGAAGGAGCTAATTTTACTGAGCTTGAGAAGAGGTTGTCTCAATGATGTTTTTTGGTTATGACTATCCTGGTGTAACTTTGGAATATTCTCAGGGTGCTTATATGCAACATGTTTTGACAAAAGCTTATGAGGTTTCCAGTTTAAGGGAGGTTACTTGGACAGTAGATGAGCGATCTGTTGTTGAGGTTCCTGTTGCAGAAGAGACTTGCTCTTGTGAGGTGAAGAGGGAAAAGGTTTTGGAGGTTTATTTTGATTTTAATTCTGCTAAGTTAAAGGATAGTGAGAGGGATAGGCTTCTTTCTTTGGAGCCAGGCAGGTATTTTCTTGTAGGTCATTCTTGTTGGATAGGTTCTGAGAAGTATAATGATAAACTTTCTCTCAAGAGGGCATATTCTGTTGCCGAGCTTTTGAGGTCTATGAATTTTGAAGTTGTTGGTTTGGATTACAGGGGCGAGAAGGAATGTAATCTGCACAAGGATATACCTGTTCGTAAGGCAAAGTCTTTACTTGGGGAATGTCGTAAGGTGGAGGTTTACAGGGATGTTCCTTGAGGTGGCACAGGTTTATGATATAGATACCTATCGCAAGGCACCAGAGATATATCAAAAGGGTTTAGAAGAGGTACAAAGGCGTGGTGTAGTGGAACAGTATAAGAGGGAAAGTGAAAAGCTAAAGCAAGATGTTAGGTATAAGCAAAATATGGAGGAGGCACAGAAAAAGCTTGAAGATATAAGACAACAGGCTAAGGAATTTCAAAGAAATTATGCTATAGAGGAACAGGGTGGAGGTTTTAAGGTAGTTCCTAGGGATAAGCCTTTTGATATAAAAACTGGGCAAGCTTCTAATAGAAAGCCTGCTTATGATTTTCAAGGTATGGCTTATCTTTTTGTTTCTTCCTCTATGGGGGAAGGTCTTTTGCGTTCTTATGCCAAGCAGATAGAGGTTATGGGTCTTACTGATAAGGTAGTTATGGTTATGAGAGGATGTATAGGTGGATGCAAGAAAATAAAGCCTACTTTGGAGTTTATTTCAAGGGTTTTAGAGGTTAGAGAAGGTAAAGAAGGAATAAAAGCACAATTTTGGATTGATCCTTTACTTTTTAGGATGTATAATATTGACCGAGTTCCTTGTTTGGTTATTGACAGCAGGGAGCCTAATGTTAGTGTTGATGAGAGGAATTTTAAGGTTGTTGTGGAAAGAGTTCAAGCAAGGAAGGTTTGTGGGGATTGGTCTTTAGATTATTTGTTTGAGGAGTATTTTGGAAGGAGGTAGTGTTATGAGGAGATTTGTTTTGTTGACTTTTTTGCCTGTTGTTTCTTTTGCGGCAGATCTTGTTGTTCCACCTTTGAGGACTTCTACTACGGAGTTTAATATACAGTTTGGTGTTGCGGATTATAGGGAGGATTATTTAGGTAAGACTTGGTTTGCAAGGGCTGGTTTTGATTATAGGGTTAAGTATCCTTTTCTTTTAGGTGCTGGTTTATATCTTAGTTCTTCTTCTGATGTTTGGATAACTTCTAATGAACTGAGGGCTAAGGTAAGAATTCCAGTTGTATCTACTTTGAAGTTAGACCCTTATTTTGGTATGCAGGTTGGTTATGCAGAGAACAAGGTACTAAATAAAAAGAAGTATGTGGGTGGTGGAGTTGTAGGATTAGATGTTTTGTATTTTCTTTCTGGTGTTCATTTTGGATTGTCAGGTGCTTATAGTATTTATACTGATAGTAGATTTGACCACATTAGGGTAGGTTTTGTAGTCGGGTTTTAGGAGGTGTTATGGTTAAGGTTTTGTTGGTTGGTATTTTAGCTTTTTTGGTTTATTCTTGTGGTGGTGGTTCTTTAAGCACTTCTAAGGATCTTTCTGTTTCTTTTGATTTAAAGCAAAAGGATGTGGTTGTTAGTGTAAGTGATTATAGGAGTGAGTTTGTTGATTTAGTTATTTCTGTGTCTTCTAGTGATATTTTCAGGAGGAGTGTTTATTTTGATAGTGTGGGGTTTGTTTATAAGGATTTAGGGGGGCAGGTGATTAAAGAGGTTGTTTATCCTTTGGGTTTTTCTCTTTCTTCTGGTGAGGCAAGGACTGAGAAGTTAGTTCTTGTATCTTTACAAGATAAGCTATCTTCTCCTTACATTTATCTGAACGATGTTAATCCTAGCACAGTAGGTTTGAGTTATTTTGAGGAGACACTGGCGACTCCTGTTGTGGTTGTTATAGGGCAGGGTCAGTGTTGGATAGAACAGCGTTGTCAAATTGTGGGTGGTAATCAAGTTTGTCAGGATGTGGAGGTGTGTAGGAGGGATTTTGTGGGAGCTTTTCCTGTGGATGTTCAGTTGGGAACGTGTATGGTTGTAGCTGGGGATCAGAGACTTCAGGAAAGTGTTTTAGGAACTTTTTCTGGGGATGGTTCTGGGGTTATTCAGGGGAAGAATGTGGTTGTTTCTTTTAATAGGGGTGTGCCTCATGGTGTTTATGTGGTTGCGAAGTGTTTATCTGCGGTAAGACCGCTTTCTCATTCTTATGTTTCTCTTAAGCTTGTTTATGGTGATGTTTTTTATGAGTCTGTTGGGGGAAACTTTTTAAAGGACTCTTCTGGTATTATAGTGGGTGAGGTGGATAGTTTGGGTAATGTTTATTTTTATACTTCTATTGGTTCAAGGGATTATCCTCTTGTAGCTTTTTACTATCGTCCTTCTATTTCTGGTGGTGAACTTGTAGGTTATGGTGATGGTGGTTCTCTTTACAGGTTTAGGACAAGGTATTTTCCAGTGGATGTATCAAGTGTAAGGATTTTGGCTGAGGGCAATAATTTTTCTCTCATGGGTCAGGTTCAGCATGTGAGTGGTTCAACTGGTGAGATAACTGTTACTTTTCCGAGACCAGTTCCAGAGGGAGTTCCTATTTATGCACAGTATAAGCTTACGGATATTCTTCAAAAGGTGGAGGTTTATGTAAATACTTCTTTAGGTAAATATAAGGCGGGTGAAATAAGTTTGAGGGTTGTGAAATGAGGTTTTTGTTAGGTTTTTGGAGGTGTTGTAAGGATGAAACAGAAATTGGATGAGCTTGCTAGAAAGAAGTCTTTGTTGATTTTTGTGGGTGTTGCGGTGTTGGTTTTGGGTCTTATTGTTTTTTATGTATATTCTCAGCAACAGGCTCAAAGAAGGGCTATGGAGGAGAGGATGAAGGCGGCTCCTGTTGTAGTGCAAAGGCAGGAGGATGTTTATAAAGAACAATGGATGGCTGAAAGTCAGCAGGAACTTTCTTCTTTAAAGAGAGAACAAGAGGAATTAAGGAAGAGATTAGAAGAGGAGCAAAAACAAAAGGAAGAACTTCAGAGATTACTTACTCAAGTTCAAGCTCCTCCATCTCCTCCGCCTATGCCTCAACCTACTTCTTCTCAAGCAGTTCAACCTGTACCACCACCTCCACCACCTTCATCATCTCCACCTTCTTTTCAATCTACTTCTCCTTCTGGTGTTTCTTCTCAGCCACCTCCTCAACCTACTCGTGAGATTATGAGCGATCTTATTTTTGTTCAAAAACAAGAAAAGCCAGAAAAAGCTTCTGTTGTGCAAGGGCAAGTTAAGGAAGAAACCTCAAAGGTGGAATCTGAACCTGAAGAGGGAAAATCTTTTGTTGTGCCTGCTGGTTCTTTTGTTAGGGTTTTAGTTCTTTCTGGTGTTGATGCACCTACTTCTGGTCAGGCACAAGCTTCTCCTCATCCTGTGCTTTTGAGAATTGTGGATAAAGCTGTTCTTCCCAATCTTTATAAGGCGGACATTAGAGATTGTTTTCTATTAGGTTCTGCTTATGGAGATTTGTCTTCTGAGAGGGCTTATGTAAGACTTGAGGTTTTATCCTGTGTTACTAAAAAAGGGGATGTTTTGGAAACTCCTATAAAAGGTTATCTTGCGGGGGAAGATGGAAAGGTAGGTTTGGTAGGTCGTGTGGTTACAAAACAGGGTCAGATGTTGGCTAGGGCTTTAATGGCGGGTTTTA
>JAWBPV010000034.1:0-13237 GCA_039000425.1 Candidatus Aenigmatarchaeota archaeon | reverse complement strand
TCTCAAGTTCTTGGAAGAAGTGCTTTCGAAATATAGAATCGATAGATCTGAAGTCGAGTTAGATCCTTATTTCTTTGACTGCTCCCTAAAGTTCAATATCACTGACATGAGCGATGAGCAAATAGTTGAAAATGTGTTGAAGAGAGCAGATGCATTGACCGAGCTTAGAAAGAGATTTAGGGAATGGTTGCCCAATGATAAGAGAAAAGAATACTATGAAAGCACCATGCTCCATCCGGAGGATCCGTTTCGCAGAAGATTCCGCATACCCTTTGCCACACCAGCCCCAGGTTATTCCGATAGCAAATTCGAAGGAAGGCGATGTCTTTGTAAGTGGCCGTATGAAAGTGGAAACCCTGAGGTGGACAGGGAGTATGAAAAGAAGTTGAAACACGATATTTGGGAATTTTGCGACATAAAAAGGTATTATAATTTCGAAGGATATAGGCTTCGTCTAGCGAGGAAAATCGATGGAAGGCTTAAATTTCTCGGTCAAGCGAATCGAAGGGGGCTATTGAAAGTCGAGGAATGGTTGGGCGGAATAAGAAGTGGAATAAAGGAGGAGGACTTGAATAGGGAGGACATAATCATTGCGGTAGACAAGAGGATGAAGAGGCTTGAGAAGATACCGCTCGAGAAAATAGAGTTTCTTAAAGAAGACTTTCCAGAGATGTTTAAACAATAAGCCCCATCAGTCTATCCTGAGTTTACAGAATTTCTTGTTAGGGCTGGTATTGACTCGGTTTCTATTAATCCTGACGCTGCAGTGTTCACACGTAAGCTTGTGGCTTCAATAGAGCAACGGATAATGCTTGAGAGGGCTTTGGGTCAAGTCAAAATAGACCCGGACTGGGATCTTCCTAACCCTGACGAAGAGAAAATCTTTCTAATCTTTTACAGCTATTCAGAAATGTAATCTCTACCAACGGCGTGCGCTAGATTCCTTTGGAACATTTCTTACTAATTCTGTTAATGCATTTGGGTCTTCTAAACAGAACACTTTAACTAGCTTCGATAAATCATACTTAATGCTTGGGCTTTTCTCGAAGCTTTTCTTAATGTATGCTTTAGAATCTGATAAAACTTATAAGCGACTTCTAGAAATTCATCATAAGAAATTGAAGAGGCTAATTAGCCTAGGAATAATCTTCCTGCTCCTTGTCTCGACACCTTTAACCTTTATTAGCGCGCGCTCTACTTGGATGGCAGCTTTCGAGATTAACACTGTTAATTTTAGAGGGGTTGTTATTGAAGATGAAATTTACTACCAATTTTTTATTATAAAGATAGATGAGATACTTCATGATTCAATGGGAGTGTTAAGAATAGGAGATATAGTGTCCGTTTGCTGGGAATCGTCAATTTCGGATGCTGGTTTTGACATATATAAGATAGAAGCAATTGATGTAGGCGACCGCGTTGAAGTTTTAGGTTCTTATTGGAGCTACGAAAATTATGCTGGCATAGATGTGGATTATGAAAAAGGACACTATATTTTTGAAATATCTGGATCATGGAACGTGCAGATATCTAATAAGGATGACTTACTTGATTATCCAAGGATTGCAAAAGCCGGAGAAACATATAGGGTCACCGTGAAAGTTGAAGCAAACATTCCAATAGATGAGGAGGGTTTTGTAGAAATAGTAGCACGTTCATATGATCTGGAAGAGGAAGAAAATTTTATTTCTGATTACTTTACAGGTAGAAGTCAATTGGAACATTCATTCGTATTTCAAGTACCATCAACAACGATAAGAAGTACCGGTATTATGGATATTTGGGTTTTCTTATACGAAGGTCATAATCAAAGAGGTTTTGATTCTTATAGTTATAATTTTACAATTGAGGAAAAAAAGATAGATACTAAGTTAACTATCGAATTAGATCCTCAGATTATAGGCGAGCATTCTCATGCCAATGTGGCAATCGAAGGTAGGCTAACAAGGGCGGATACTGGAGAGGGCATAGCAGGAAAGAAGATATCTTTATTCTGTTCAGGAAAGTTAATAGGTACGACACTAACCGATTCTCGCGGTAATTACTTCTACTATTGGGAAGATATCGACCTAGATGAGGGTTCTTATCAAATAAGAGCTGTCTACGAAGGTGACTCAGAATACGAAGGCTCGCAGGCCTCGACCACTTTAGGTGTAGCAGTAGGTAAATTCGTAAATCTAAAGCTTCATGTTGATTTGAATCCCCCTGTTATTGCAGACATAGGACAGAAAGCAAGGGCAACAATTACTTTTGCGAATTATGGTCCTGATGAGATACCCGCAGGTGCGAGGGCCAAGATAATGTTTCGACTTGTCGATAGAGGAGATAGAGAAAACCTGCTCAACTTTGACACTATAAATGCTCTGAAGTACGGGAGAGATGAATTATTTACGAGCGATATAATGGAATATTATTTTAGAGAAAGTTTAGGACCTGAAGAATCTTGTCAAGCCACATTTGAATTTCAAATGCCGGACTATGAATTTGGCATGGGTCTTCCTAAGGCAGTATTTGCTGACACAATAGAAATATATGCTACTGTTTTAGTAGACGACAGTATTTTAGCCGACGCATCATACGAAAAACCTTACCAATTATTTCCTTCATATGAAGAAATGGCCAGTACACTTATAACTTGTGCTGTTAAACTTATCAAAATTCGCATAGGAGAAAAAATAACCGATCCCAACTTTAAAGAAGCATTATTAAAAAACACGGGCCTTGTCGAAGCCTACACAAATCTTGGCGTTCAGCTATGCTCATTCATGTCAAAGTTAAAACAAGACGATATTCCTGGTTCTGCAGAATCTGTCGCAAATATTATTCTTATTATTGCAGAAATTATAAAGGAAAACCCGATATCTTTAGCAATTGGATTTATAGAAGATGTAATTACGGCAGGACGGGTGATCGGCTATGCCATAGCAAGATTTTTAATGTATCTGATTACATCATTGGATAAGCTTGGGATACCCATAGTAAATATAATACTGCGAAGTCCTGTCGACATACTTGTTACCACTTCCGAAGGCAAAAGGATCGGTTATCTCAATGGTCAGATATATGAAGAATTAGAAGGATCTGAAGTAATAGTTATTGATGAAAAGAAGTATATTTTATTTCCCAAGGAAGCGCAATTTGATATAGAATTATACGGGAAAGATCAGGGAAGTTTCTCGCTTGAAATACTTTCGCCTAATATTAAGGCAGAGTTCAGCAATATAGCCGTTACATCTAAAACTAAAGCCTATGCTTCAGTAAATCTCGCAATTAACAGTTATGTTATGAAGAAAGATAATGATGGAGATGGTACTATAGATGAGGAGATACCCCCATTAATATACCAAGTGGAACAAGGAGAGGAAAAAACCGATTCTGGATCTATCACACCTCCAACTTCTTCTGATTTCTCGTGGATGTATCTCATGATTTTGCTTATTGTGGCTGGTGTTGGTAGCGTTGTTGTTTTACAGAAGCATAGGAAGTTTTACGAATTATCCCTAACTATTCTTAACTCTGAAGGCGGTTCACCTATTTCCTCAGCTAGGGTTTTCTTGGATGGCGTCTATCGGGGGGAGACTGATGCCAACGGTGGGTTGAGCATAGGGAATGTTTCTAAGGGTTCTCACACTCTTGCGATAGAGGCTTCTGGCTTCGAGAGGAAGATGGTTGAGGTGAAAATACCTGAACAGCAGAAATTGACAGTATTCCTTAAGAGGATAGAACCTATAAAGCCCCCGCCTCCACCTCCACTGCCACCAGAAGATGGAAGAGAAGAAAAAGTGATGTGGCTCGAAGGAGAGACAAGGCCTTCACCTTCTTCACCGTCACCAAAAGAGAAACAACCCGAGGAACACGCTGAGGAGAAAAGCAAAGACGTAACATGGCTATAGAAAACCTTTATTAGGTAAAAGTAAAACCATAGCATACATATAGGGTGTAGAAAAAATGGGCCCTGAAATACTGAATGTTCTTTCTTACAAAGCATTACTTTTGAGTTCGATACTTTTCACCATTTTGATTCTTGGAGCAACCACTGGAAATTCTCGGATTTTAATCCTTCGTGCCCAAGAAGAACTTGTAGCAGATTTTGCTTTTTACCCAGAACATCCATTCGCTGGCATGGTGATAACGTTTAATGCTTCATCCTCTTATCCGCCTAGTTTAATAGCATCATATGAGTGGGATTTTGGTGACGGAAACAGCAAAGCAGGTAAAGTGATAAATCATTCTTATTGCAAACCAGGAAACTATACAGTTAATTTAACAGTTAAAGATGATCTTGGCAATTATAACTCCGTCACGAAAAAAGTAACTGTCAAGGGATTAGAGGACGAATTCGAACAAATTAAAAATAAAATCGATAGTTTTAATGAGTTAAAGGATGAGTTCGAACAAATTAGAAACGAGGTTGACACTTTAAAAGAATCGAATCAGTTAATGACAAATATTATTTATATATTAGTGATCTGTGTAGTAATCTTATGTTTGGGAGTAATTTTCTCTTTTTGGCATCTGCGTAAGGATGTGTCAAACAACCGTAAGTGGCATCTAGTTTTCGAAAAGAGATTTGTCGAGTTGGAAAAGAAGATTTCAGAATTTCCTCCACCACCGCCCCCACCGGAAGATGAAAAGAGCATGCGCACTGCCTACAACGAATTCGTAGGAAATATTGCTGTCTTTGAGGAATTAGCGTCTTTAACCGGAAAAACTATGGATGAACTGTATAGTCTTTATTCAGATTATAGACTTAAAGAATATAAGGGTAGTTGTCCTCCTGTTGAGGAGTTTTTATTTTACATTGGAAATCTTTACAACTTAGATTTTGTTAAAGTATGGAGAGGCCAAAAACCTGTGGGGTTGGTCATAGCAGATGCTAGACAAAAGGATGCCTCAGTAGATTCTGCTGGGATGACCGTTCATAAGAAAGGCTTCTATCTATTCCGAACAGTCTTAGATGAAAAAATAGTATCCTTGGACATCGTAAGGCGTGCAAAAGATTTAAAGATAAAGTGTTTAATAGATTTGACTTATATTAAAAAAGCCGGCATTCCTGAAATACAACTCGGGTCTAGAAACCCTCTTACACTTCAATTAATAGACCAAATCATATCAAGCCTCAAAAATCAAGGCATCTATGCTAAAAAGGCGGATGAAAGGTTTCTAGGTGGACCTATAGTCCATGAGGCTGAGAAACAAGGGTTGAGAGGAATCCAATTGACTTTTATAGGAATGTTTTCGGAAGATGATTTAAAAGAACTTCTTACGAAAATACTCGACACCATCTTGCCAGTTTTTTAAGAGTGTCGACACTGGTTAAACAGTATTAAATGTATCACCGTGTCGACAATAGATGTTCTGGATGAAAAGTTTGTCATGGTTCTTTTTAAGTGTAAAGGATTAAAATATCTGAGGATCTTGTAGTTGCTCTGGAAGTCAAAATGGTAATAGGCACTAAACTTGAAAAATAGTGCTTTGTAAGAATATCCAGGTTTCTAAGACTCATTTTCTACACCTTATACATTTATGTTGTAATTTACTATAACCACGCTACTTCCTCTTCCTTTTTCTCTTCTTCCTTGGCACGTTCCTCGGATCTCCTCTCAGGAGGTGGTGATGGAGGTGGAGGCAGCGTAGTCTTGGAGGGTACTATAAAACCTACAATAAGTACGATTATACCCAAAAATATCAATAAAGCCCCAATAAAAGAAATGGCTGTATAAACTTGACGACGTAGAGAATAGTTTACCTCATATTCCCACTCTAGAGTTGCTGAAACCTGCACTACAATACCTTCTTCATTAGGATTCTCGGCTATGAAGCAAAAACCTTCCCATATTCTTGATTCATAAAGACCTATAGGAATTTCGACAGAATCGGATATTATTCCCTTTTTCTCATAACAATCCTTAGCTCTCGTGCGCTGCTCCTCCCAATTACGTTTATTTTCCCAAAGGAGAACGTTTTCTCTTGAGGATTCTATTACATAAAAATTAAAGGGATGGCCGCCTAATTCAGTGAAGCTGAGTTCAATTCTGATATTTTCAATATCCCCTTGAAACCGTGCACCTGAAGGATAACTCACGCATTTCTCACGATATTCATGACGACCATAGATAGGGTATCTAATACGTGTCATTTCTGAGTCGGGAGGCACTATTAACGTATACTCGTCGAGCAGCTTAAATGTTCTCTTTTCCCATATAGTTGGAGGAAGTAGAGCAACTATCACAGAAGGAATAGAAAGAAGCACACCCAGCAATAGGAGAGCTCCACCTATTCCAAGGACTAACGGTCTCATACGAAATTCTTAATACATTTTCTTTTTAAATGTTTTACACTTTGGTTTTTCGATGTATTAAGTACCAGTTTAAAGAGCTTTGCTTCTAAAGGTTATTTTTAGGGTTTTTGGAGTATTTTTAGGTTTCGCACCATCTTCATGCAGGTTTCTCTTATGATCTTCATCAGGAGTTGCCATTTTGGTACTTAGTGTCGGCTTAGTTAGGCAGCATTATTATTTTGATAGTACTCGCTTTAGCTGAAGAGCTTTACTGGCTTCAAGCTGTATTCCCAGCCAATCTCAGTAAGTATCTTTGATAAAATTTCCAGAGAGCCTTTTCCATCTACAGGTGCGTCTATCACTATATTTTTGTCTTCCTCGCTTACTAGTTCAGGCAAATAAGTTTTCCCATTAGAGATCTCGGAAAAACGAACCGAGGGAGTAAATACATAGACCTTATCGTTCCAACCGTCTCCAAGAAAGGTTAGGCTAACCTCGTCGAACCATGCATGTAGAAAAATGGTTTTAGTCAGGAAAAAACTTGCAGTAAAATCTACTGGGTACACTGCAGTTTCAACAAAGTCGAAGTATACAGTACTAATTAATTTCTTGATATCGGCTATAGGGTTTCTAGAACTTATGACTGCACATTTACCGATTTCATCATTCTCTTGACTTCGCCTCGATTCTTGATTCTTCTTAATTTTCCAATAAAAATCTCTGGCAACTAGCTTTGCAATGTTTCCTGAAAGTATTTTATTTTTTTCGTATTCTTTAAGACTAGACTTGTTTAATAATAGATCAAGGGTGGTTTCTATCATTTGAGAACGACCATATGGCAGATCGGTTCCAAATATGATTTGTTCTGAATTTACTGACCTTATAATCTCTTCTATGATCTCAGAACGACATACTGAAAGTTCGAGAAACAAATTCTTCGGATATTTCTTTGCAATACGTATTGCATCATCTACGCCAAAATTCATGCCGGAGTGACCCATGATTATTTTTATAATCGGGCATTCTCTAACCACTTTTCCTACAAATTCCTCAAAACTACTCATGAGGTCCGTGTCACCTACTGCTTTTTGTGTATGAAAAATTATAGGCACGTCGTATTCACAGATTTTCTTCGCGAGGTTAAAAAGCCGTTCATCACTCATTTTAAATGATTGGCTTACTGGGTGAAGCTTAACTCCACGAAGCTTCAAGTACTCAATAGCTCTATGTAGTTCTACTGATGCAAATTTATCAATTGGATTTAATCTAGCAAAGCCGATGAATTTGAATGGATATTTAGATACATTTTTGGATACTAGATCATTTGCTTTAGAAAAACATACTCCCGGATCTGTTTCGTTGAGGGGAAAGATTACTGCTCGATCTACTTTATAATTCTGCATTTCACTAAGAAGAAATGAGGCATCAGAACTAGTTCCATCAATATCAAAGCCTATATGGGCATGTCCGTCGATTATCATTATACTTCTTGAGACGATACAGCTGGAAGTTCAAATCGTTCTCCGAAATCCTTGTATAACTGTATTAGCATATTAGGATCTGTTGCGTAATGATCTTTACCATGCGTTATGCGAGCTATTTCTCTTAATACAGTCATTGCATCGTCCTTCCAACCTGTAAAAACTGTATAGATAATAACGTTTTTTGAGGCAGCATATTTTGCCGCCTGAATAGGGTCTCCTCCGACAGTTTTTTCCCCGTCAGTCAAAAGGATTAATGCCCAAATCCTATCTCGGTTCCCATATTGTTCAAAAACATTTACTGCTGTTACTATTGCTTTGGCGATATCTGTATCTCCTCTAGGATGAAGCTGATCCACCGCTGCGTATAATTTATCCCTAAGGTCTTTCCGGAATTCAGTGAGTGGAAGTAGAATGCTAACCTCATCGTCAAAAGCAATAAGACCCATTCGTTCAACAATCCCGGCTGCCATTTTTCTATCAATAAATTCCTTAACTGCTTTTTTCACCACATCCATTTTAGATGGAAGGTAGATCGGTCTCCCTGAGCTATCCTTGCTTTCAGCCATGCTTCCGGAACGATCAATAAGCAATATTGTATCGGCCACAGTTTTTAGGGCGGTAGGTACGATACCGATCCTTGTTGAAGGAGTAATTCTGAATATTTCCACGTCGGGGTTTATTTTTCCAGGTTTGGCCCTAAGCCAAATTCCTTCCAAGGGAGAAAACATTTGCGTTCTAGTTAACACACGGTTTATCAAAGCGGCTTTAAGTCTTCCCCTTCCCGTTGCTTCCTGTAATATCCTAGGATCAACATGCCTAATAACATCGAATACAATCGTTTCCGCATTTACAACTCTTACTGGCTTGTCAAAATCAACCTCTTCTCCATCAAGCTTTGCTAAGTTCTCAGCAATATTTCCATCAACCTCTATAAAACCTTTTTCTATATTATTTGATATTTCAATGATTCCGGCTACAATATTCCCTTCTTCATTTTTCAAAACTACAGGTTCGTTATTGCTTAATGCTAAACTGGAGGCATCTTCAGGATTCAACACAACTTTACCATCAGTACGAGAAGCTACTTTTATTCTTGCTTTAACCATTAAAAACATGATCTCTAATAGCTAAATATAAATTTTTCTGACATGAAAAATAATAGTTTGTACAATGGATGTTTATTAATTCCGCTAGATCCAGCGAACTTTACACTTTGTACAGTATTTCGTATAAGAATCCAGATCAGATCCACAAATTGGGCAATTTTCACGTTGCTTCTCATCTTCCTTTCCTAAACTTTTACCAAATATTTCCACTATATCTTTTTCACTCACGTCTATCATCCTACAAATAGGATCGCCACCTGGATTCAGCGAGCTTTCAGATATCAAGAAACTCAAAAAAGCTTTTTCAAAATCGTATTCTGATTCTGATAAATCCCTCAAAGATCTAAATCTTTGAAGCTGCCAGTCAGCAAGCGTCCCTCCTTTTCCAGCTTTGGCAAGTTTAAGTGAAGCAATTATAGGTATAATGTGCTTATTAGTAGCCCCTATCTCACATAATTCTGGAAATATGAACTTTAACATTTCTTCAACTGCTTCGAATGCTTTGATCTTCTGCTTTCCTGAACCATGATATGCCAATTTAATATTATTATCCACATTGAAAATAGCCGAAAGACCATGTGTCAATGCCGCTTCCCGGTTTCGTGCCAAAACTTCTTGGGATACACCCGGTATTATATTTCCCTCATTTAAAATTTTTCTAGCTTTAAAGGCTAACGCCTCAAGAATCGCTGCTATTGCAACACTTCTTTCTATTGATATTTGATTATCCATGATTCGGACTTCAACAGTAGGTTTCCTACTGAACGGAGTTACATCCATGAGTCTTGCATCACTTTTATTTATTAACTCTGCTGTTCGTAAGAAATCATAATCCGTAAGGTATGGTACGCCATCTATTGGACCAATATTTGGGTTTCTAACATCCATCCTTATGCTTTTGACACCACATGGGTTTCCCAATAGTATTGGGGAGTTTACTGTTAAAGCCATTATTTCTGGTATAAAGTTACGAATCATGTTATATATCCATATTTTCTCTTTATTATCAGTTGCTCCAATATGGTGATGTTCGGAGAAGAATTCTCCAAAATTTGGTTCCTCAAATGGATGAGCCCCTGAGGCAATTAAATTATATCCAGATTCCTTTACGGTTTTGACCGAAAGTTTTACTAAATGTGTTAGCTCTTTCTCTATGTCATCTAAATTATGACAGACTCTTGTAGATATTTCAAGTTGCGTAGGGTATGCTTCATCCCTCCAAATTAGCCTAAATCCTCTTTCATCAACATTTGGAAGCGTATAATATAGAGGTATTCTTTCTATTATTTTTTTGAAGGCATTAGTTGCATTACCTGCAATATCCCTATGCATTTTTCCCATTCTAGTAACTATTGCATATTCCCTTTCTATTCCATGAGAAAAAGGACCGGAATTTTTGAGTTGCGGAAGATCCGGGGGTGGAACTGAAGCTAAATCTTTAAGCGATTCCTGAGCAGCAACGTAAATCTCTCTATCTATCTCGCTGATAAAAGACTTTAAGTCAGGTTCTTTTGATTTTGTAGAAAAATAAATAAAAATTAACAAAAAAAAGAGAAAAAATAGAATTATAAATAATACAGGAAAAGCGATACAAAAAATAAGTACAATCAAACACAAAAACAAGAAAGGTACTAAATTGGGCCGTAATGTGGAAGATGCAGCATTAATATTGTAGTGGAAATTATGACCTGTTTTTTCAGGAATCAAACGAAGTTTCTCTATCCTGACTCTTACACCTGCTTTTTCAATGTCTAGCGTATTCTCAGTTTCTGAAATAAGTTGGTATCCTAAAGAGTATAAGTTATATACAAGTTTTTTCCTGAATTGTTCAGGATCACCAATTAACACACTATCAAGATAGGACTCGCTACGATTCATTTTAGTTATTTCATAGCCATGTTATGTCTTCACTTTTCTCTCTAACGTGTTCCTCTGGAGGAGGCGGAGGGGGTGGAGGTGGGGGCTTTATAGGTTCTATCCTCTTAAGGAATACTGTCAATTTCTGCTGTTCAGGTATTTTCACCTCAACCATCTTCCTCTCGAAGCCAGAAGCCTCTATAGTAAGAGTATGAGAACCTGTGGGGACACGTCTTACATTTAGCACACCGTTGGCATCAGTCTCCCCTCGATAAATACCATCTAGGAAAACTCTTGCAGAAGAAACGGGCGGGCCACTCTCAAAATCAAGAACAGTTAGAGATAAATGATGAAGCTTGCGTGACGGAGATTTTTCTTCCTTTTCAAGTGCTGCAACAATTAAAGAAATAATTGTTGAAAACAAGAAATGCCAGAAATTAAAAGATACTGAAAGCTTAAAGAATCTTGAAGAAATTTCTGCCCCCACATGCGTTATAGCATCTAACACTTCTTGAGGTAGTGAGATACCCAGTCTTCTAACCAACCCATCTAGCTTGTTAACGCCAAGAGATAAATAGTATTCAACAATTTTTTGTTTTATTCCTTCAAGACCTAGCGATAGAAAGTTGAATGATAGTAAAAGGATAATTTGCAAGATAAGATATATACCAATAAATGAAAGTGCAACAGGCTTTAATTGTTTATAAAAAAATAGAGAAAAGAACATTGACAATACTGCAAGTAAGTATATCCAGACAAAACCGTTAACAAGTATATCCTTTGAAAACAAATTAAATATTATACTGTCCAGAGAATTGCTGGACTCTATAGTCAAATCACGAATGCCTACCGTAGATCTAACGAAATCGCCATAACTGTATGTAGAACTAAAGAGATCCTTCTCATAAGAAGTAATGAAAGGTAAATCAATTTTTAGACGAACCGTAACTGTGAAAAATGGTAAGCTTAGTTGTAATAACAATATCAATATGGCAATCAATATTGTAATTCGGTTAATAATTCCAGATGATCCTTCCCATTCGTGTTTCATGTAAGGATTTTTATCCTATAGGAAATACTTAAGTTTTACTTCGCTGATTGGAAAAGCTATCTTTACGCAGTAAACCCTGATGGTTCTTTAAAGTGGAAAACCGGACTCGATACGCATGACCTCACAGCCTCTCCAGCGATAGGTGATGATGGAACGGTATACATAGGCTCATCGAACTATTTCTGCGCCATCAATCCCGAAGGGTCTGTTAAATGGGTCTTCAAGAGAATAGAGACTATTGGCTCAAAGTGTTACTCCTGCCCAGCTATAGGTGATGATGGAACGGTATACTTTACCTTCGAGGAAAACTTCTTCGCAGTAAGACCAGACGGGACTGGAAAATGGAGCTACCTATTCTGGGATAAGCCTGGGGACACTGTATTCGACCCTTCCCCAGCCATAGGCGGCGATGGAACAATATACTTGGGTGGCGATAGGCTTAGGGCCTTCGACCCAAAAGGCTCATTGAAATGGGAATATGGAAGGGGGAGAAGCAACATCGACATTTCCCCAGTCGTAGGCGGGGATGGGATAGTATACGTCAGCATCTGGAAACGTAAGCATAATTACCTCTGTGCCATAGAATAAAACTCCATAAGTTCCTCTGAGAGCAGGTATTGATTCTATTTCTATTAATCCTGACGCTGCCGTATTCACAAGAAAGCTCGTTGCTTCAATTGAGCAGAGGATAATCCTTGAGAAGGCTTTGGGTCAAGTAAAAGTGGATCCCGACTGGGACTTGCCCGACCCGGATGAGGAGTAAAGGCTTTTTCTAAAGGGTTGATCGTTTCTTCCTGTTTTTCCATTCTTCTTTCTCGCAAGGTTTAAATAGTTTTTAACAGTGTTTACACTTGGTGCCTTTAATGGGTGAAATAGTGGTTCCTATCCCTGAGGAGCTGGAAGAGGATTTCAAGAGGTTGAACCCTCTATTGTTGCAGTTAGCCATACAGAAATTGGTGAGGGAGAAGCTCGAGGGATTCATTGAGGCTGAGAAGCTACTGTCCAAAAGCAAGCTAACTGAGGAGGAGGCTTTAGAACTAGGCAGAGAAGTTAACAGGTCTTTGGCGAAGAAATATGAAAAACTAAGGTAGCCTTTTTAAATGCTCCTTATAGTTGATGCGAATGTTTTCTTCTCTGCACTGATTTCTAAAGGCAGAACATTTCGGCTCTTCGAGTTTAATAGCCTTATCAAATTGTTTGAACTGGTTGCACCAGAATTTCTTAAGGATGAGCTTAAAGAACATATAGAGGAAGTTGCCAATAAATCGAAGCTTACAAAAGCTGAATTGGAGAGAGTTTTCAAGCTTTTACAAAAGGAAGTAAGTTTTATTCCATCTTCGATGTTCTCCGAATTTTTAGAAGAATCTAAAAGGATCTCTCCGACTGATGATTTCCCTTACGTTGCACTAGCATTGAAAATAAAATCTTTGGGATTAGAGGTTGCAATATGGTCAAATGA
>JAWBPV010000033.1:0-13472 GCA_039000425.1 Candidatus Aenigmatarchaeota archaeon | reverse complement strand
AACCTAGACCCCTTTCCTTTATTAAAATGGGTTTCCTTGGGGTTCGAAGGGCATGACTTCCGAGGAGAAAAAACTCGAAGGTTATGCTAGGAGGCTGCTGAAGGGGAGCACCGTGGTCTTCCTTTGCATGGTGGCCTCCGCCTTCGTGGCCTTCCTCGTTCGCATGTTTTTGGCCAGGAGCTTGGGAGTGGAGGGCTACGGCCTCTTCTACTCCGTTTTCTCTTTTGTTTCTTTCTTCGTCCTCTTTCGTGACTTGGGACTCAACTCGGCCTTGGTGAAGTTCATTCCCGAGTTCAGGGTAAAGGGAGACCTCTCCTCCCTGAGGTCCTCCCTCTTCTTGGTATTCCTGTTCCAGAGCCTTTCATCCTTCCTTTTGTTCGTCCTTCTTTTTCTCCTCTCTGGCTGGCTCTCATTTTCCTTCTTTAGAACTCCTGAGGCCCTCTTTCCCTTCAGGCTGCTTCTCTTATGGTTCCTGGTCTCCACCTTTTATCAGCTCCTTCGCTTCACCTTTCAGGGCCTGCAGGACATGCTGGCTTACTCCCTGCTGGACTTCCTCTGGATCCTCGTCATCCTGCTGGGGTCTTGGTGCTTGGTTCCCTCTTGGGGGGTCAACGGAGTGGCCTTCTCCTACCTCCTCTCCGCAGGTCTCCTGACGGTGGGAGGGGCATGGTACTTAGGAAGGAAGTATAGGGAGGTGGTGAGTCCCTTGGAGAGAAAGAGGGGAACCCTCAGAAAGCTCCTCTCTTTTGCCCTTCCCTCCTTTGTGGGTGGCCTGGGATCCCTCGTGCTGGCTTATACCGATACCCTTATGCTCACCTTCTCCCGTGGGACGAGCGAGGTGGGTCTTTACCAGGCCGCCCAGCCTCTGGCAGGGCTGCTAGGGTACTTCGTGGGAGCCCTTACCGCAGCCCTCTTTCCCTTGGTTTCAGAAATGTGGACGAAGGGGGAAAGAAAGCTGGTGAGGGAAACCACGGGTTTCCTGTTCAAGTCTTCCTTGGCGGTGGTCCTTCCCTTCTCCCTTCTCTTTCTTTCCTTTCCTGAGGTGGCGTTGAGGCTGGTGTTCGGAGAGGAGTACTTGGGAAGCTGTACGGCCCTCAGGATCCTTTCCTGTCACGCGGTGCTCTGGACCCTCCTCTCGGTAATGGGAACGGTGGTGGCAGGGGTAGGGGAGCCCCTTCTCATCACCAAGACCGTGGCCTGGATGGCGGCTCTCAACTTCTTTGGAAACTTCTTCCTCATCCCCCCCTTCGGGGCCTCGGGAGCAGCTCTGACCACCTTTCTCTCCTCCTTTCTAGGAGTTCTTCTCCTCCCCCGGTATGCCAAGAAAAAAGTGGGAAAAGCCCCCCTCCTTCCCTTCCTGAAGGTAGTGGCAGGAGGGATCCTAGTCTTCTTCTCCGTCTCCTTTCTCAAGTCCTTTTTCTCTTTTTCCCCTTGGCTTGAGGTCTTAGTGATTTTCCCCCCAATCCTCTTACTTTACTTCTTCTGGCTCCTCGAAATGGGGGTCTTCACCGAGGGCGAAAAGAAGATATTATTCCGCTTGCTATCTTTCAGGGGTGAAAGAAGTTGAAAGGTCTTCAAGAGCTGGAGGGCAGGGTGAGAGAAAGAATGGAGACCGAACTTCCTCCTTGGCCCTCCTGTCTAATCCCACACCGACTGATGAATATCCAAACTTCAATATATGTGTGGTTAGTTAAAAAGGGAGGATAGTAGGATGGCAAAAATTAGTATTATCGGTAGCGGTACTGTGGGGACAATTGTTGGCAGAGGTTTCGAGGAACTTGGAAACCGAGTCATATTTTACGATGTTGACGAGGAGAAGGTTCGAGATCTTCGCAACTTGGGCCTGGATGCCGTCACCGAACTAGAAACCGCCGTTCGCGAGTCTGATGTGTCATTTATTTGCGTTCCAACACCAACAAAAGATGGTAAAATCGATCTATCTTATGTTAGGTCTGCAACCGAAAGTCTTGCCCGTTGTTTGAAGGAAACGCACGACTATCACGTGGTTGTTGTCAAAAGTACGGTGGTACCCATGACCACAGAACGTGTAATCATCCCGCTGTTGAAGGAACACTCAGGCAAAAAAATTGGTCCTGAAATTGGTGTTTGTGTAAATCCAGAATTCCTCACCGAAATTCACCGATCTTGGACTGATGACGAATCATTCATCCGAAATTTCTTCAGCGAGGAAAGAGTTGTTATCGGGGAGTTTGACAAAAAATCGGGAGACATAGTTCAATCACTATACGAACCTCTAAAGGTCCCAATTTTTCGAACCGATCTAAGAACAGCTGAAATGATAAAATACGCATGCAATTGCGCTCTCGCAAGTCGAATCTCGTACTGGAACGAGATTTATTACATCTGCAACCGTCTTGGGATTGATTCCAACCTCGTTGCTCACATAGCAGCAATGGATAAGCGAATTGGTAAGTACGGGACAATTCACGGCAAGGCCTTCGGGGGAAAATGCCTGCCCAAGGATCTTGAGGCTTTCATAAGCTTCGTGGAGGAGCTCGGCTATGAACCCAAACTTCTAAAGGCGGTACACGAAATCAATGAGAGAATCAAAAGGGATAGGGGGGTTAGGGAGTAAATGAAAGCCGTGATACCTGTGGCTGGCCTCGGGACAAGACTCTTGCCTGCCACAAAAGAGCAACCTAAGGAGATGCTACCCGTCTTTGCGAGGGCTCAGAACGGGCATAGGTGCCTAAAGCCGTTGGTTCAACTTATTTTCGAACAATTGTACGAACTGGGGCTAAGAGAGTTCTATTTCATAGTCGGGAGGGAGAAACGTGTAATCGAGGATCACTTTACCCCTCATCCAAATTACTTGAACATACTCCAAGAGAAGGGAAAAGGAGACTTAGTAGATGAATTAAGAAATTTTTACTTGAAAATCGAGAACTCAAGCATAGTTTGGGTCAATCAGCCCGAGCCCAAGGGTTTTGGAGACGCTGTGGCAAAGGTGGCATCATTTGTTAGTAATGAACCTATCCTCGTGCATGCCGGCGACACCTATGTGATATCCGACCAAAACCGCCATTTGAAAAATCTGATGAAAGTTTATAATGAAATGAGCTCAGATGCGGCATTTGTCATACAACGAGTTGAAGATCCAAGGCAATACGGGGTAGTTGAGACAGAGAAAATTGGGGAGGGTGTTTATAAAGTTATAAAAGCTGTTGAAAAACCTGATAAACCGCCTACTAACTTAGCGATCATGCCCATCTATATCTTCCGTCCGGTCATCTTCAAAGCCTTGAGAGAAACTTTACCTGGGGCGGGAGGGGAAATTCAGCTAACAGACGCGATCCAAAAGCTTGTGGATTGGGGGCTGAAAGTTCACGCGATTGAATTAAAGCCCAATGATGTAAGGTTGGACATAGGAACGGTCGAGACCTACTGGCAGGCGCTGGAGCTTTCATATCGCCACCTATAGGGGACCTCATGATCGATGAGATAATAAGGAAGGATGTTGAAAGCATCTGTGCCCATTTGTCTTACGATTTCGAAGGTAAAAAGGTCCTCATAACGGGTGGGGCTGGATTTTTGGGTTCTTGGATGTGCGATGTCTTGGTCGAGAAGGGCGCAATGGTAACTTGTCTTGACAACCTAGCAAGCGGTCTAAAATCCAACATCGACCATTTGTCAGGAAAGAAAAATTTTGAATTTCTACAGCACGATATAACTGAGCCTATCTCTCTGTACGAGGATTTTGACCTCGTCATTCACATGGCTAGTAGAGCATCACCTTTTGAGTTCGAGAAATTTCCTATCGAAATCCTGAAAGCGAATACGATAGGGACTTTGAACGCTTTAGAAATCGCCCGGAAGAGTGAGGCAAGATTCCTTTTCATCTCGACGAGCGAAATCTATGGTGACCCTGAAATCATCCCTACGCCCGAAAGCTACAATGGGAATGTAAACCCTGTTGGGCCGAGGGGGTGCTACAGTGAGTCTAAGAGGGCTGGAGAGGCTTATGTGATGGCATATAAAAACCAATATGGGATGGATATCCGAATAGCCAGAATTTTTAATACTTACGGCCCGAGAATGAGGGCTGACGGAATATACGGAAGGGTGGTGCCGAGGTTTATCAAACAAGCCCTAAACAACGAGCCTATAACAATTTTCGGAGACGGATATCAGACGAGGTCTTTTCTTTATGTCTCGGACCAAATTGAGGGACTACTGAGGCTCTTATCTATTGAGGAAGCGAGAGGAGAGGTCGTAAACATAGGAAATGATGAGGAAACGAGAATTATAGATCTTGCAAAACTGGTGAGAGAACTTTTGAACTCGAGGTCCGAAATCTCTTTTCATCCCTTGCCCAAGGATGATCCGAAGAGGAGATGCCCCGATATAACTAAAGCAAGGAAGATCCTCGGATGGGAACCAAGAACGAGCTTAAAAGAGGGTCTAAGAAAAACATCTGAGTGGTTTAGGGGAAAGCAATGATACGATTATAAGAAGTGACCAAGATGGAAATAATGATTACGAGCAGATCAGACTGTAACCCTTGGATTACACATTGGCTTAAATGTTTTAAGGATAAAGGACATACTCTTTTATGGGTCACGTTTGGTGAGAAAAAGATATCTGAAGAAATACACCAATTTCTGAAAAAAGAAAATATCGAACACATACATTTTCCTGTTCTGTCGTTCAAACGTGTTCCTATCATCTATGAAAGGTTTAAACAGGAGGTCCCGATCTTTCTTAAAAGATTTGATGTTGATGCTGTTATAAGTGGTGAATTTTTTTGGATTTCTACTGTAATGTTTCGAATGTTCTCTACGAAAAATTTCTACTCCTATACTTACGAAAATCACCTAAATGGAAATTTGAAGAAATATTCAGGAATTTTTTCGAAATTTTGGATTCCCATAGTGAATAAAATATTCAAAGGGGTAATCGTCCCTGTTAGATCTACTAAGAGGTGTTGGGAAAAATTGGGTCTCAAAAACATTTGGATAAACCCTCTTGGCGTCGATGTGAAGTTTTTTAGATATTCGGAAAATAGGCTATTGGATGAGCTAAAGTTGCTTTACGTTGGAAGAATAATTCCAGAAAAAGGACTTGATTACCTCTTAAAAGCGACTTCCTTGCTAGATTTTCCATATTCGTTGACTATAGCGGGAAGTGGGAAAATTGAATATTATAGCAAAATGGCTCAAAATTTAGGATGTAATGTAAACTTTCTTGGGCAGGTGGAGTATCATAAGTTGCCCAAGGTATACCAGGAGCATAATGTACTTATCTTGCCATCGATTACCACGCCATATTGGAAAGAGCAGTTAGGGATGGTTTTGATAGAGGCAATGGCAACGGGAAGGATAGTTGTTGGGTCTGATTCCGGAGCGATACCTGAAGTTGTAGGAAATGCAGGTTTGATAGTTCCGGAAAGGAGCGTTAAGGCGTTGAGGGAAACATTAGTTAAAATTTATCGAGATAAATATATATTTGAAACATTACCAAAAAAAGCGAGACAAAGGGTAGAAAAATACTTTGATCTCAAAAAGAATACAAGCCTACTTATCGAACTTATGGAAAGCAATCTTTTTCTTCACTAGACTTAGCAAAGCAAAATTGTTGGTAGCTATAGTATTACACATACATTAATTCATTAATTTATCCGTATTCTTATTGCTTTCATCTTGCTTGTCAGTTCTCATTTGTTATTCATACAAACAGCGCTCGTCTTTAACTTTCCCATAGTTCTTTGTTTGATATTTGGTCTAAGTATTTTGACTGGAAATTTCGCACTTTAGATCTTTCATATAATGTGGGAATAAAAAACTTATCTTAAAAGTCGTTGCCATGATGGAAGTTCAAATGCGATAATGAACTTCCTAGGGCATTGAGGACGTCGTTGTGGCAACCCTCAGATCGACTCTTTCTCAGGCTTTACTTTGCAAAGTTAGTCATTCCACTTCCATAGATGTCATTTCTAAGACGGTAAACGGTGTGCTATTCCTCTTTTGGGCTGAAATTCACCTCGAGCTACCTCTTGGCTAGAGCTATTCGTTGTCATAATGCCGAGCTTGATCTCTGCAATTGAATTCTTATTAAAAGACTCTTACGGTTGATAACTTAGAGTGGTTAAAGAAGAGGTACTACTTTTGAAAAATATCCATATTGCGAAGTTATCGGGAAGAAAAAAATTTTATTTAAGCCGGACAGGGTGATGTTGTTTTAATGCCTATGAAATTAAGTGTCTCCCTCGGATATTTGAGCATTAGCGATAGTGCTTGACAGGGATGTTGGATAATTAAAGGTATAAACTGACGGGGACTGATCCCTTTAAGAATAAATATTTCATCCAGTTTCAGATTTTTCTTGCGGAAGCTTCCTCTTAAATAATCCCAGGGTTTCCACTTCTTTTGCAGACTTATTATTTCTTCTTTGCTTATTTTTCTTTCCATTATCTCGACCCTCCCGGCTAAGGCTTTTGGAGAACCGATTTTTATCAATTTTTCATAATTCGTAGGAGAAACCAAATCTCGAGCTTCTTTATTGGAAGGACAATCTAAAGGAAGGGCTCCTCCGCACATAGGGCAATATCGCTCAACCTGATCACGAAATTCCTCTGGAGTTTTATTCCACCAACCAGGTTCTACAGGATACCCTCCTGGTCCATCAAAAGTTAGATCCAACGCGGCGGCTACTTCACAAAAGAAGGCACCTTTGGGATTTATTGAGGGTGACCAAAGTTCTTGAACCCAGCAATTATCAATCAGTTTCCACATTAAGTTCTTATCCTCTAAAACGTCGTTAATCGCAACCAAAACAGGTTGATGTCTTTGTCTGGGGTCACTATGATCATTATAGTAAACTCCCCATTTAAATGTCTCTTTAATTATTTCTTTATACTCGTCCCACTTATATCCTGATGTCCATAAGGCACACTTGTAAGCTACTCCCTTTTCTTGCAGAAGCCTACAAATTTCTTCGAATTTAGGATGTAGAAGAGGCTCCCCCCCCATTATCCCGATACCTCCTTTAAAACCTTGAAGAGAGTCGATCGCCTTTTCTACGAAATCGATTTCCATAAAATACGGTTTTCGGTGATGTCCAATCATTCTCGTACAATTGGCACATCCAATATGGCAAGCGTTCGTAACCTCTATCTGAATTAGCCATGCGTCATAGATTGGCTTCATTTTTGGTTTTTCTATTTTTTAAGATTAAAAACTTTTTTCCTTGAAAACTCAAAAAATTCTTAGAGGGCATAGAACTTTGCTCAGTATAAGGGAAAACTTATATTAATGCTCAGCTTGAGCTAGGATATTAGCAGGTCCAACGTATTAGCTGGCAGAAAAAATCTTCAGGATTTTCAATAACCCAATTTTAAAAACATTATTTTTAGGGGTGATTTTTAACAGCATGTCAATAGTTTTTTTGTTTAATGACTGTTTCTTCGCTAGAACTTTCTGAAGGTGAAAAATCGCGGAAATAGCTCCTAAAATTACTGGAAGGCTAGAAACTTTTTTCCTAAGGCTTCCTATAAAAATACAAACCACATTTACAAGTGAAGCCATGATCGCAATAGGCAGAGGGTAATATTTAAAAGGTAACCATGTCCAATTCCGAGTGAATAAAAAAAGGGCTTTTTTGCCTTTCTTTTTACTGTTTGTTATATGCTTGACTTGTATACTTGGGGTGTAAAGAATTTTGTATCCAGAAAGCAAAATTCTATAGCTGAGATCGTCTTCTTCTCCATAGATAAAAAAATCCTCGTCAAAGGGGATGCTCTTCAAAATATCTCTTTCAATAGCAGCCCCTGCTCCAACAAAAGTATGCACTAGTTTTTCTCTTTCGTTCCACTTATCTTTAAAATCGTTCTCAACACGAAATGCCAAAACTTTAATATCATCTGGCAAACTAGTAAATTTCTGCCAGATTTTTTCTAACTCTAAATCACTTTTAAAAAAACTATCGTCGTCCAATAGGACAAGATACATACCTCTGGCTACCTTTGCTCCAATATTTCTGGCTGCCGCTGCCCCTCTATTTTTTGGAAGAAAAACTACCTTTATATTCTTTTGTCGTCGCATTAACTTTTGTAGATATTCTCTAGTCCCATCTCTGGAACCATTGTCGATAACGATTACTTCGAACTCATTTTTCCTCATTTTTTGCGCGAGACAAGAATCTAAAGCTTTCTTGAGAAAATTTTTTCTATTGAACGTTGGGATAATGATGCTAACTTTAATCATGGGGATCTTCCATTTTTGTGCTTTATTTGCCCACTCTCATTAGATAATCGTACCAAGCTGCTCTTAACCGTTTGGAATCGATTTCCCACTTTCTTTTTTTACAATTTCTCTTAAGCTTGTTGTAGAGCTTTTTATCTTCCAGCAACTTCATTATTCCGCGGGCAATGTCTTCTGGAGTGTCCTTGACGACGATCCCAACACCCAGCTTTCTGACCCAATCTGCGTGCTCACCAGAATTTGTGCAAACTTGTGGAACTTCCGCTGCAATATATTCAAAAACTTTTATCGAAGATATGGTTCTCGAAAATATCGTATTTCGATTTGGCAGCACGGCAATTTTTGCTCTCTTAAGGTAAGAGATCGCTTCCTCATGTGGAAGATTGCCCAAGTAGAGTATATCTTTCAATTTTAACGATTTTAGCTCAGGATAGTACCTTAGTTCTTCCTCATTTCCTCCGGCGAGAAGTAATTTTACGTCATGATTTTTTCTAATCGTTTCGAATGCTTTTACTAAGAGATCGATGCCCCTCCACTTGAGAAAACCGCCCATGTAGTAAATATAATCAAAATCAACCTTCGCTGGTCTTACTTTCGAAACGAAAGATACATAAGCCCCGTTCGGTGTATAGAAAACATTTTGGTTGAATCTTCCAAATTTCTTAACTAGGTATTTCGACACACAAAAAACTTTGTCGCTCATCTTAATTGATACGAGCTCAGAAAGCAGATAAAAAGGAAAGAGCAATTTCCTCAGCAAAACTACGTGGAGGGGCGCCTGCCAAAATCTTTCTTTCGCAATTTCACTATATGCATCTACGACCAATGTCACAACTGTTTTTCTGCAGAGTTTGAGGATAGGAAGACAGAAAAAGTGAAAGTAGGGCGGACACACGAAAATGAAAACTTTATATTTAGTTAGAAAGCGATGCAAGTTCATCATGAACCTCAGGGCATGCTCGACTTTTCTTTTAAAAGTTACTTCTCGGCCGGGAGATATTAGAAAAAAATCTAAATTTCTAAAATCGTCAAAAAATGTTGAGATCTCTGAATCGTAATGAATCCCAATTATTTTGTTCATTTTAACTCCTCAAGCAATTTGTAAAATTTTTCTTTAAATGATCTGAGTTTCTCGTCTTCCTTAAATTTAGATGCTAAACTTTTTGCTTTTTTCGAAAGCTTGATTTTTTTCTCCAAACTTAAGTCAAAGTATTTCATAATTTTGTTACTTGCGTCTTCGTAGTTGAGTTTTGAAATGAAATCACTTCCTAAATTCTGAACTACCTCCTTTGCACCAGTCCATTCTGAGACGATTGCAGGTAGTCCTCCAAGCATGGCTTCAAGGACACTAATCCCAAAAGCCTCACCTCTTCCTAAATGAACATATAAGGAGGAACTTTGGATGTAAGGTTCTAAGCTAGGCTGATGACCGACAAAATTTACTCCTTCTATTAGCCACTCTTTTTTCGGCTGCCACTTGCCAACTATCGTCAATCTCAGGTCTTTTATTTCCTTTTTGGCGGTCGAAAAACTCTCGATTAGCAGGTCTACTCCTTTGTAAAACCAATCGGGTCCGTTAGCTATGAATAAAATATTGTGGCTTTCTAAAGTAGGACTAATTTTCTCAAGACGAGAATAAACATTTTTTTGAATGAAGGGCTCAACAATTATGTAGGAGTTGGTCTCTATCAATTTTCTCAACAATTCGGCCTCCATCTTTCCAACACAAATGAACCCGTCTACCTCGTGCAGTAAATTTAAAAGAATCCCCCTTTTGATGCCTTTTATGACCTTAAAATATAAGTAGTAAACTAAGGGATCGCCGACTATGTTGAAGAACAGTTTGCCATCACCTAGCAAATGAAGTTTCCGTGAAAAAGCCGGGATGACATAAGTTGATTCGCAGAGATAAATACGATATTCTTTTGGTAGGGATAAAATCGATGAGATTACTCCAAAAAATTTATTGGGGAATTTAGGCTTTTCTCTCCAACCTATTTTAAAATCGATGGGCAAGAAATCTGCATTTAAAACTCTCGCGAAAGATGCGTGTACAAAGTGAGGACCATAGTAAATAAAAAGCGTGCGATTCATTTTTCTCAGCCTCCGAATATTAATTTCCCAAATTCTCTATCTTCAAATCCTGCTCCAACATATTTTTCATTGAAAAGAATATTGTCAAAATTAGCTCCATTTTAGAATGCGGATATTTTTGAGAGATTAAGCTCTCAAAATTTCTGGGCAAACAATTTTCTTCATTATAAAATGGGATTACCACGCTGACAAACGGTCGTGTTTTCCGGTTACTTTTCAGCATATACCCTGATTGCCCTCCTTCTTTTTTTAATTCTCTTTGCAAATCCTCTTCCAATTGAGCTTAAAACCTCATATAAAAGTTTACTTTTTATGGTCTTGATTTCCAAAGCACAATAATGGCTATCTAAAATTTTGAAACCAGCTTCCTCAAATATCCTCAATAGAGATTCGATGGTGAAAAATTGTTTGTGGGTTGCATCTCTATACACATTGGGATCCCATTTTGATGGAACCTCTGCTATAACAATACCCCCCCTTTTCAAAACTCGGAAGAATTCGTTTACAGCTTTTTTCGGATCTTCTAGATGTTCGAGAACATGGTGGCAAAAAATTCCGTCGAAAAAGTTATTTTTATAGGGCAAACTTCTAATATCACCGACTATTGAGATTTCATATCTACTGGCGATCTTTACTCTTTCAGGGTTATAGTCTATTCCATAAACTTCTACTCGAGCAGGTTTAAATTTACCGAACCACCCGACACCGCAACCTGCATCCAAAATTTTATTACAATTGTGCTTAATGAAAGTTGACCAGTATTTTTGAATTTGATAATCCGATGGATGTTCTTTGTATATCCTTAACATAGTTGAGGGCCTTGATAAAATTACATCCTCATTAAGCTTTCCACCACTTTCAAAAATCTGTCACATACTTTCTGCCAAGTGTAAGTGGCCTCCACATATTCCCTACCCTTTTTGGTTAGTCTTTGCCTTTCTTCTTCCTCATGAAGCAAATAGCATATTCTGGGTACAGCCTCGGAAGCCTCTTTAAATAAGATTCCATGCTTCCCCAAGACCTCTCGATGGGCCGGGATATCTGATACGACCGGATAAGCCCCGCAGGCGAGGGCCTCGATGGGCGCTATTCCGAACCCTTCGAACTCCGAGCATGAGAGCAAGATTTTAGCCCGTTGCAATATTTTTATTTTTTCTCCCTCCGGAACGAATCCCTTGAATTCGATATCTTCGTCTTTCGCTAACTTCATCAATCGTTTCCTATCTGGGCCATCCCCCACGATTATAAGCCTAACATCAGGAACCCTTTTCTTCACCTGCTTGAAAATTTCGATCGCCATATCGACCCGCTTATATGACACGAGCCTCCCTAAAACAGCGATCACCTGTTGTTTTTTTTCCGAGTATTCGTATTTCTCTATCTCTATCCCATTCCCTGTTATGAAAATTTTCTCTCTCGCAATGCCATAGCTCCTGACCATCGGTTCGACATTTTGGGCTGAAACCGTCTCAACGAGGTCCGCATATCTCGGTAAATTATTGTAAAGCCAGACATAGAAGAGACCAGGGTAGACTAGCAAACCGTAATCCTTCTTGTAGTGCTCTAGGTAGAGCGGGACCTCGTAAACGTCATGCACTTCGGCAATCAGCGGGATTTTATGCATTTTCGCTAGCATGAAAGCCCTAGGAAAGGCGAATGACATGGGGGTGACTATGAAATCCGGTCTGTCTCTCTGGATGACCTCTTTGAGTACTCTGAAACACGAAATCGTGTTGATTGCCATGTTTTTCAGGGAAATTACAATGGGCTCATCGAACCATGGCGAATATGAGCCATACCTGATGAACTCAATTCCGTCTATGACTTCATGTTCAGGTGTCCCTTCCCACCTGCCGCTGATCATCTTCACCTCGTGGCCTCTCTTCACAAGCTCCCTCGAGAGGAAAAACGCATGAGCCTCTCCCCCGCCAGGGATTACCAGCTTCTCATTCTTTCGATAGGGGAAGACCTCGCTTACGAAGCAGAACCTCATTCCGCCACACCTGGAATAGATTTTCTCCAATTAAGAATTATTTAATGTGTTTAGAATGTACGGACGAAACGGCTAACCTGCTTCTCGAGCGTTCCCCTGACTCATTTTCCTACCCTCGATATTTTGTACTTCATCTTCTGTTCAAAAAGTGCCTGTAGGTTTCGTAAAGATCCTGGGAGTTCGACGGACAGCAGGGGTCTTAGCGATGGGTTCTCAAAGTTTACATACAGCGTATGCTCTTAATTCCTTCCTGATAAATTTCTTTTAAAACTGCTTGCTGACGAAGGTCTTTCCCGCTCTCTTCATCACACTATCGAGATGGATAAACCGGGAATCTTCAAGAGGCTATCCTTGAGAGATGATCGGGCCTGGGAACTCCTGTATCGTTGGTCAAGAAGTTGCAATTTCTGGGTATTTCAAGTAAACTTTCCTCAATCATACACTTTTTGAGAGAAGCAGATTCTGCGAAGAGCGAGGAAACCAAGGAAAAGTGGGAAGGGAGAGAGTTGACACACGCCGCCGATACCTTTTTATATTTCTGGAGTATAGCTGGATTTGAGCTGGATGGTAGATGGAGGAGAAAAGAAGGGGGAAGTGAGGGTGTTCCTGGATGGTCTTTACCTCAGGATCATCGATGACCTCATCACCGCGGGTTACGGGACCAACCGGAGCGAAGTCGTGAGGAAGATGGTCCACGATTGGGTGATGGCCAACATAGGGGGTTTCCGCGGCTTGATGGAATACGCGAAGAAGAAGTAACGATCACCCCCCCACCTTTGCCAGCCCGGGGGGCAACCTTCCCCCCAAGGTTGCCCCCCGCTTTTCATCCAAATTTTTTGAACAAAACAGTTGTGGAATTTAACTAAAAGGTATAAATAAAGGTATTATACCAAAAGGTATACTGAAAGGTATGAAAAATCCCTTCCTCTACGGGAAGGTGGTGAGCGGGGAGCACTTCATAGACAGGGAAAGGGAACTCGCGGAGTTGGAGGCACATGTGGAGGCGGGGAGGAGCGTTATCCTGTACTCCTCGAGGGGGATGGGGAAGACCTCCCTGGTGGAGGAATTTTTCAGGAGAACGGAGGGAAAATACACTTCCATCCTCATCGACCTCTTCGGGATCCAGAGCAGGGAGGCCCTGGCGAGGGAGCTGGTGGGGAAGGTGG
>JAWBPV010000032.1:0-13774 GCA_039000425.1 Candidatus Aenigmatarchaeota archaeon | reverse complement strand
GATTGGAGGAAGAGGCAGAAAGAATAATTTCTGAAACATATAAGGAAGCAAACCTTTTCCTATTAAAAGACCCAAGGCTCTGTGTTTTATTGCCTTTTTGGGAAGATATTTTTGCAAAATTAGATATAGAAATCAGACCTTTGTTGGTTTTTAGGAATCCAATTGAGGTAGCACACTCTCTTTTTTATAGGAATGGTTTTTCTATTACTAAAAGCCTTTTATTATGGGCAAAGCATGTATTGTATTCGGAATTCTATACGCGTAAATACAGAAGATGCTTTCTGAATACAGCGGATTTTATAAGAAATCCACTTAGTATCGTAGAAGCTCTGGAAAGCGTGGGAATAAAGTTAAAGGAAGGAGTAGATAAACACTCTATCCAGAACATTGTTAAAAGCTTTGTTGACGAGAATTTGATACATTACAATTTACCCCCTAAAACACATTTTGACGATTTGCCAGACTTTGTTAGATTGCCTTTCGTATACTTGGAAAAAATAACTACAGGAGAGCTGAAATTCAAAGAGGACTTAGAGAGTAAGTTTGATCTATGGCGTTCAGAATATGAAGAGTTCGCAAGGGACTATTTTGTAAATGTGATTAGCCACCCCTCTCAAAAGGTTATTTTTCAGGTATTCTTTGATTATGGCAATGGCTTTTCAGAGGAAAACTCATTGAGGATAGAACTTTCTCCAAAGAAGGGGATTAATTTTATTGATTTAGCCTTACCAGCCAATGTGAAACAATTTAGAATAGACCCCATAGGTGGCTTTGGATGCGTGATAAGAATTTTAGATTTCTATATAGGAAATAAAAGCAACGGCAAGAGGGTTTATTTAGAGCATCCTATAGAGTCTAATGCTGACTTTGTTTATGATAAAGAATATACTTTTCTGCATGAGGATCCTCAGATAATAGTAAACCAGAGTATTGTTTGCAGTGATAACTATGACCATTTTTACTTTAGCTTTGAATACTTAGACATTTTTTCTCCTGTTTCCAATCAAGTAGAGGACAGGTTAAATGGATATAAAGTGAGGCTACAATCTGATTTACAACATAAAGAAAATACAATCTCCGAACTTCAAAATAACCTTTCAAGCCTTGAACAAGAACTCAAAAAAATCATAGATTACTCTGCACATCTTCAAACCCAGCTTGACAACCTAACTTCAGAGAGAGAAAGTCTACTTGCAGAGATTTCACGCAAGGATGAGGAGAAGAATAGCCTTCAGATAGCTCTATCCGAGAAAGAGAAACAACTGTCTGAACTTCAAAGAGAACTGCAGGAGAAGAATGGTCTTGTCTCTGAACTTCAAAACAATCTTTCACAGCTCCAAACCCGGCTTGACAACCTAACTTCAGAGAAAGAAAGTCTACTTGCAGAGATTTCACGCAAGGATGAGGAGAAGAATAGCCTTCAGATAGCTCTATCTGAGAAAGAGAAACAACTGTCTGAACTTCAAAGAGAACTGCAGGAGAAGAATGGTCTTGTCTCTGAACTTCAAAATAACCTTTCAAGCCTTGAACAAGAACTCAAAAAAATCATAGATTACTCTGCACATCTTCAAACCCAGCTTGACAACCTAACTTCAGAGAAAGAAAGTCTACTTGCGGAGATTTCACGCAGGGATGAGGAGATTGAGACGCTTTCTACGGAAAAAGGTCAATTGATAATACACCTAAGCAATTTGTCCTCTCAGCTTGACAACCTAACTTCAGAGAGAGAAAACTTACTTGCAGAGATTTCACGCAAGGATGAGGAGAAGAATAGCCTTCAGATAGCTCTATCTGAGAAAGAGAAACAACTGTCTGAACTTCAAAGGGAAGTGGAAACGCTCTCCGCAGAAAAAGGTAGGTTAATCTTTATGTTATATAACTTGACAAATAGACCAAATGCTTTTATAATAGTGGCTAAAAGGTATTATTCAAAAATGAAAAAGCTATTTAGGAGATGGAGGAGATAAGATGATAAAACCCAGCATAACTAAGGATGCAACAAGTGGTGTTTATGGGTTTGTAGACTCTATTGATGAGAAGGGTATAAGTGGTTGGATACTCGACCTTGATGGCGGTGTAAATGTGGTGGAGGTATATATAAACGATGTAAAAGTTGCAGAGAAGGAAGCAAACCTTCATAGAGAAGATATAGGTGCAATGGTAGGCAAAGAAACTAATTGTGGTTTCTTTATAACTTGGAAAGAAATAAGGCTTTCCTTAGAAAATATGCTCTCTTCCAAATTTGAAGTTAAAATTGTTCATAAAAGAACTAGTCAAGTTATAAAAGGTAATTATAAAATAGCTACACAATCAGCAAAATCAATTGAAGAATATCAAAAACCCAAGAAGAATCAGGCTTTAATGGATTTGGATGATAAATTAAAAGAGGAATATAATATAATCAAGGAAAGTGGATTGTTTGATGAAGAGTATTACTTGGAAAACAACTTCGATGTAAAGCAATCAGGTATTGATCCACTATATCACTTTGTAAAGCATGGATGGAAAGAGGGTAGAAATCCATCAAGACATTTTGATTTAAGAATGTATAAATTGGTTAATCAGGATGTCAAAGATATTAATCCTCTTTTACATTATATTAAATATGGAGCTAAAGAATTTAGACTGCTAAAACCATTTTCTAAAGAAAAACATGTATTGAATATAAATGTTTTGAATACAGTATTTACTGAAAGATGGACAAACGAACTTATACACGAATTTGTATCAAAAAGATTAACAGATCCTATAGATATTATAATACCTGTATATAATGGATATGATTTCCTTAATCCTCTATTAAGTAGTATAATAAAAAACACAAATATACCTTATAGATTATTAATTTGCGACGATTGTAGTTCTGATGAAAGAGTATACCAATTTCTTAATCAATTCAAAATGAAAAATACACATATAGATATATTGCTATTTAAAAATACAAAAAACCTTGGGTTTGTAAAGACCGTCAATAAACTTGCTACGATTTCTAATAACCATTTTGTTATCTTAAATATGGACACAGAGGTTCCTTCTGGATGGTTAGAGAGGCTTATTTTTCCAATATTGTATTTTGACAGAGTTGCTTCCGTAACTCCTTTTTCTAATTCTGCTACTATTTGCAGTTTTCCAGAATTTTTAAAAGATAATGACTTATACATTGGCTTAGATACAGATACTATAGACAAATACTTTAAAAATGTGGATATAGAAAGAACTATACAAACTATACCCAGTGGCGTTGGTTTTTGTATGGCTATAAATAAGGATGTTTATAAAATCATTGGACTCTTTGACGAAACTTTTGGTAGAGGTTATGGAGAGGAGAATGACTGGTGTATGAAAGCTTCTTTACTTGGGTATAAGAATGTTATAGCGACTAACTTATTTGTTTACCATAAGCATGGAGCTTCTTTTGGTAAATCCAAAGAAGTTTATGATTTAAAGCAGAAAAATCTTAACATTATCTTACAACGATATCCGTCTTATCAACATTTAGTTGATTATTTTATTAGTTTAGACCCATTAAAACCAATACGAGATGCTATAAAAATCAAGATATTAAGCGATATGCATCAAGCTGTGTTTATAGTAGACCATAGTTTAGGAGGTGGTGCTAATGAATATACTGTTAATATAACTAAAGATCTAGAAATATACATGATTTTGAAAAGTCTTTATCATGATGAAGGAAAAATAGTCTTAGAGGTGGGTGGAAACTTATTCAATAAAAACATAGAGTTCTACCTAAATAATTATGATGAACTGAACATAGTATTTGATAAATTCAAAATACAAAAATTGGTTATAAATAGTTTATATTCTTTTCCGAATGTGACTGAACTTATAGATAAGCTACTAGAAATATCAAAAAATAGGAAAATAGAAACAGTTTATAACTTGCATGACTACTATTGCATATGCCCGTCACCACATTTGATAAACCAGCATAACGATTATTGCGGAATACCTGACAAAGAAGATATTTGTAATGAATGTATAAAGACTAACAAGCTTTATATAAATAGATACGACAAGCAATCAGAAATAAGGACTTTTAGAGCAAGTTTTGAAAAACTTTTGAATGCAGTTGATAAGATCAGAGTATTTAGTCGATCTTCTGTTGAAATTCTTTCAAAAGTATATAATATCCCAGAGTATAAGTTTGAATACTTACCTCATAAAGTAGACTATGTAAGACCTGTAAAGGTTGACAGAAGTATTAAACATAAAGATGTATTAAATATAGGCGTCCTAGGCAGTATTGGTCCTCATAAAGGTAGTGAAGTTATAAAGAATATGATTTCCTATATAGATAAACACTTTTATGCTAAGATAAAAATACACATAATAGGAGAATTATACGGCTCGGAAGAAATAAAATATTCCAAAAGTGTTATAATTTATGGAAAATATGATAAGAGGGATTTGCCTGAAATTATAGAGGGAAGCCAAATAGATATTATATTTATTCCATCAATTTGGCCAGAAACCTTTTGTTATACTGCTGAAGAAGCTATGAAAATGAATATGCCTCTTGTTATTTTTAATATTGGTGCACCCTACGAAAGGGTTTATGAATATAATTATAATAAAGTTCTAATCTTGGATATTATGAGAAAAAACAATACGGAATACATAATAGAATCAATCTTAAAATTTATAAAGGAGGTTAATTGAAAGATGCCTCTTAGAATTACTATTCAAAACAAAAAAGATTACACTTTCCTTGAAGAAAAAGGTGTCAGGTTTACTCCTCCTGTTGTTGTTTCTGGAAATTTAGAGTTAGAGCCACCTTGTTGTATAACAATATTAGGTAGATTTTATGTTGATGGAAATATTAGTATTGGAGCTTACTCGTATACATCAGGTAGTTTTAATATAGGAGGATTTTATTCAGTAAAAATTGGAAGATATTGCTCAATTGCTCAGAATGTATCTTCATATGGGAATCATCCAACACATTACTTTTCTACATCGCCTGTGTTCTTGCGAAAACCTGAAAATTTACCATTTTCGCGCAATTTCATAAATGTAAAACCCTGGGTGGATTTTAGTGCTGAAACTCCAGCTAGAAAAGGAAATTTAGATATAAATATAGGAAATGATGTTTGTATAGGTTACGGTGCCTTTATAATGCCAGGAGTTACTATAGGTGATGGTGCAGTTATAGGTGCGAAGGCGGTTGTTACGAAAGATGTTCCACCTTATGCAATAGTGGCGGGTGTACCAGCTAAAGTAATAAAATATAGGTTTGATCCAATAATAATTGAAAGTCTCTTAGAAATACGTTGGTGGGAATTTGCTCCGGAGCAACTTAAAGGCTGTAAGCTGGATAAAATAGAAGAGTTTATAGAGTTTGTAAAGGATTTAAGAAGAAGAGAAATGCCTTATAAACCTGATATAATTAGATTATAACAAGTAGGTGGTAGAGATGAGTAAACAAGTTATACTTCATGTTGGAATGCAGAAAACAGGAACAAGCGCATTGCAAGACTTCCTATTCGAACATAGAGAATATTTACTTTCAAATTTTAAAATATACTACCCTATTACGGGAGTAATAGGCACTGGTCACCATAATCTTTCTGCTTTAGTATCTGAAGATTTTCTTCACGAACTTAAAAAAAATTTGAATGTTTATGATAAAGTAATTATATCTTGTGAAGATCTAAATATTCGTAAAGGTTATATACATAACATTATAATGAATTTAAGAAAAATTCAGGAGTTTAGTATAAAGATTGTATTATACATTAGGAGACAAGATAAATTTTTAGAAAGCTACTATAAACAAATGTTTAAGAATGATTATGTGATATGCATTTCATCTTTAGAGGATCTCGCAATAAAGTATAGAAATATACTAAATTATTATGAAAATACAAAGATTTTTCTTGAAAAAAATAAATCTGTAGAGTTTGTCCTTTTATTATATGCTCCAAAATTTCTACAAGATAATAACATAATAGTGGACTTCTTCGATAAAATCCTTGATATAGATATCAAAGCTCACAATTTAAATGTAAATAAAACTTCCAATCCATCCTTATCTGTGGAAAGTGTATTAGCTCTTAGGAAGTTTAACGAGAAATATAAACTTCCACCAGAAAAATATAGAATTCTAATTAAATATGTAAATTCTTTGGAAAAAGATAGAAAAAGTAGGAAAAAATATATTATTAGTTTGGAAGAGAGATTAAAAATACTTGAATTCTACAGAGAATCAAATGAGAAACTCTTTAGGGAGTTCTTTAATAGTGATAATTTATTTGTACTGTCTGAAGAGGAAATTAAGGAATATGAAGCAAACGATGAATATACAAAGGAGCATGAAAACGAAATTGAACTTGAAATAGAAACTAGGTATGAACTTATAAAAAATTATGTTGAAAAAGAATTAGGTGGACTGAATAGTTATTTAAGAAAGTATATATCAACTAATAGTAGTGGATTCAGAAGGATTTTTGGATGGATTGAAAAGTTAAATGAAAATTTTGTATGTGGCTGGGTTGTTAATACCAATATATCAGAGCCTTCCGAGATAGAAGTTCTTATAGACGGCTACTCATTAGTTTCCACAAAGTGTCAAAAGTTTAGAGAGGATATAAAACATATTTATGGCATAGACTATAATACACACTTCCATATTAATTGGAAAGACATATCGTATACAAAAGAATTCTTAGAATACTTCCTTAGCAAACCTTTAGATGCGGAACTAAATGTGCTTGTTAGAGAAAAAGCAAGCGGTTATGTTATTGAAGGAAACTATGAACCAATCTATGTAAAGGATTTATTGGAAAAGATTTCTCAAAATGGTATAGTGTTGACCAAGAAAATCAAAGGAATAAATAGTATTTTTGTAAAAGGCTTTATATTACAAACAAAAAAGAAGTTAAGGGCTTGTGTATCGGAACAAGCTAAGGTTACACTCATAAAAAACGGACAAGGTTTGGCAGAGATTTTTATCTATACAGAAAACAAAGATAACAAAGTAATTCCTTTAGAGTTGATATACGAAGATGGATCATCTGAGTATGTGGAGCTTAGTATTTCGGTATAGTTTTAAAGCGTTTTCTGAATAAACATTATATAATTTTGTTGAATTTTCGAAAATTTTTTCTAATGTAGAAGGATTTTCTCTAACATCACATATCCTCTCCACCCACACATCCAAATCCAAATCTAAAACAAAACCCGCATTGTATTTTTTTAAATCCTCAGATTTTGGAAAATGAGTGTTATATATACCCACAACTCCAGCATATAGGTTATTAAAAAACTTAATGTTTGTTCTCATGAGATTAAAGGAATTAGGAAAGTTTATAGCCAAAGCCAAATTTCTATAGGGCAACCTTAGAAAATTAAGGTATGTGTGCCAATCCATTGGGTTTATAAGCCAGACATTTTTTAAACCTTTAAAAACCCTTGCAAGATTTTTATCTACAACAACCTCAAAAAACACATCTTTGTTTTGCAGTCTATTTATCAGCTCCGCAAGCCAGAAAAACTCCTCCCTATGAGATGCGGTTGCATGATAAAAAACCACAAAAGGAGACCTGTTATAATCGCCAGTGTATCTTATCTCCGTATCCCAAAGCCATACAGGGTTAGGTGGAAGGAGAAGCGAACCCTTGTATTTCCTTTGCAGGTTTTCATTAGAAACCAGAATAGTAGTGTTGCTCTGTATCCATCTCTTATAAACATAGGCTTGAGTAAAGAGCTTAAAGGCATATCTTACAGGCAAGTCTTTCAAAGCACTAAAATCAAGTAAGTCATCATCCATAAAGTAGAAGATTCTCCTTGGCTTTACTCTACTAAGCCATTTTAGAACCTTTGGGCTAAGATAACGAACTATAAAAACCAAATCCACCTTGTGGTCAAAATCAAGGTTTCTCCAACTTACTCTTTCGTATGAAGCTCCAACATGTTTCAAAAATGGAACTATATAATTATCAGTGCTTGGATTGATAAACTTTTCCACTATACATATCCTTTGGTATTCTAAGCTCATGCAATTCCTCTGACCTCCTTTCTACCTTTTTGTATATTGAGTCGTTTATAAGAGAATTCTTCACGATATAAAATACAAACTTTCTGAGTAAATCCGCATCTACTGTAAAATCAAAAGCGTCATACCAGAAGTCATCTAATGTCCCTTGATAGGTGAGACCAGGTTTGTTGTAAATTGATATACCCATCACTTTTGTAGGTTTGAGGTGTAAAAGTGCACTCATACCAACGGTGCTATTTATGGTTATACAACCTATAGAATTCTCCAGAAGCAAGTGTATGTCTCCACTTTTTAAATAGAAAACTCTGTCTTGCACATTATACTTCTCACATAGCTCTTGGATTAGCTTTGTGTAATCTCTATAGCCTAAGTCTATAGGATGGTGCTTTATAACAAGGTATGTGTCCTTTGGTGCATTTTTAGAAAAGGACTCTATCACTTGCATAATAAACTCCGACACATCTTTGTATGGAGAGTAATATCTTATTTGTGAATCGTTAAAAACCTGCAAAGGAACAAAGTAGTATTTATTTTTTAGACTTTCAGCTATACTTTTTATAAGTCCTTTTTCTTTCTTTCCAAAGTATAAACCTCTTAGGACACTAAGAAGTCTACCTATGGCTATCTTAAGTATATTTCTGTAAACAAGGTCAGAAGATGGAAAGAAGGGTCTAAGCAAAACAAAGGCTAAAAAATAGACAAGGGAGTAAAATAGCAGGTATGGAGTTTCTCCGCGAATGGGAGTGTATTCTATTTTTTCAGGGACAAGATTTTTCAAAGTATTAACATCTAAACTAACAAGAGGAGAATTTCCATTTACTCCACCCTTTTCAAAATTTATAAAGTGTGGTCTAATATAACCCTTTTCAATAACAAAGTATTCCACGGAGTCTTCTAAGTATTTTTTTGCAATAATATGTGCCAATTTTTTATCATTGAACATGATAACAGTGTCTATTCTGTTTTTACATACAAATTCTTTTAGAAAATGTCCAAATTCACTGGGCTTACCACGGTAATTTATAGCTCCTTTTGGGTAAAAGATAAAGCATCCGCCAGAGAGGTTTATTTTATAAACTTTATTTGCATAGTTTTTTAAAATCTTTGAAAGCCTATAAAAATATGGCGTCTCTGGACCTATCAGCATAAGGACATTTTTACCCTTAAAAATCTCAGGTTTAAATCCCTCGCATACCATATTATAGTTTCCTCAACTTTAGTGGATATTTTATCAAATCTTGAAGTAGCCCATACAGTTTCCACTTCAAAGGCTTTTTTTCTCTTAGTCTTACAAGTTCATCGATAGCTTCCTCTGGAGATATTACATTACCACTTATAAGGCTTCTATAGATGGGATATAGAATAAGTGCTCCTGCTACGAGCTCTGGCAAGGTTAGTTTTCTCCTTCTTCTATTTATGGGATACATATCCTCTGTAAGCCCCCAGCTTGAGTAAAAGGGTTGACCGTAGCAAACAACCCTTTTGTTCCACAGAAGAGCTTCAAAGCCCATAAGGGAGTTTATAGTATGGACTTCATCTACAACCTTTATAAGTTCAAAGTTATCGCACCTCTTACATATCATATTGGCGTATTCCATAACCACACTGTCAGGATAAGCACCTTTCCTATAACCTCCTACTACGTCTGGATGAGGTTTGTATATTATGTAAGCGTCAGGTCTTCTTTTACGCACCTCTCTCAAGAGGTCAATATTTTTCTTTATGACAGGCGAGCCATATTTTATAGATTTATCCGTTTCAACTTGACCTACAACAAGAACTATCTCCTTTGAAGTTTTGGGAAGTTCAAACCTCTCTCCCCTTAGGTTGTATTTGTTTACTTTTTGACTTTTTATCTTATCTATCAATTTTATACTCCTTTCTACGATTTCCGCAGAAAAATTATATTGGTTCAAAATTCCTTCAAGGTCAGAAGGTTGAGTTGAGTCAAAGTATATACCCTTTGAGTCCGCTACTATGGATATAGGCAGTGTAAATATGACACCAAGACCTACAGAGCGTATAAAACCATCTTCCAAATGTAGAATCTTTATGTTTTCATTATCTATGTTTATACCCTCATCCTTCAACCTTGTGCTCCATACGAGTAAGGTTACCTTTGTTTTATCTGCCAGCTCTATAGCCCTTTCTATACTCCAAATGTTCCTATCTATTTTAAAAAACCTCTTTACCAGAAAACTTCTGTAAGGATGGAATTTATAGGATAAAAACACTTGATTTTTATTTTCCATTTGAGGTATAATTATATTACATGATGAAGGCTATAATACTTGCTGGAGGAAGTGGGACAAGGTTGTATCCAGTGACGCAAACCATAAACAAACACTTTTTACCTATATATAACAAGCCTATGATATATTACCCTCTTAGCCTTGCCATGCTTGTTGGTATAAGGGACATAATGTTTGTAATAAACAAGGAGGATGTAGCGAACTTTTCCAAGCTAATATCTCACCTGCAGAAGATTGGTCTAAATGCATCTTATGTGATACAGGAAAAGCCGAGAGGTCTCGCAGAAGGTCTAATACTTGCAGAGGAGTTCATAGGAGATAGTAAGTGTTTATATCTTCTTGGAGACAATATTTTGTATGGTCATAGCATTGCTGAAATCCTAAAAGACGCTATGGATGATGTTTATTCTAATGCTGGAGCTTATGTGTTTGGATACTATGTGCATGACCCAGAAAGGTTTGGAATTTTGGAGTTTGATGAAAAGGGTAGGGTGCTTTCTATAGAGGAAAAGCCAAAACATCCTAAGTCACACTATGCGGTTATAGGTGTTTACTTCTTTGATGAGCGTGCAGTGGAGTTTGCCAAAAGGGTTAAGCCCTCTCACAGAGGTGAACTTGAGATTACTTCTGTTTTGGAGCAGTATTTAAATGTTGGCTCTTTGAAGGTAAAGACCCTCGGTCGTGGGTTTGCCTGGTTTGATGCAGGGACGCATGAAAGTTTTCTTGAGGCTGGTCACTTTGTGTATACTATAGAAAAGAAAACGGGTCTTATGATTGGGTGTATAGAGGAGATAGCTTATAGGAATGGGTGGATCAGTGAAAATGAATTATTGAATATCTCAACAGAGTATAGCAAGACAGATTACGGAAAGTATTTAAAGAAAATTCTCCAGGAGGGTTAGATGCCTTTTGAGTTTGTAAACTTAGAGATACCAGAGGTTGTTTTTGTAAAACCCAGGATATTTGCAGACGATAGAGGTTATTTTCTTGAAGCTTTTAAAAAGTCTGACTTTGAGAAGATAGGAATAAGGAGTGAATTTGTTCAAGGGAATATATCCTTTTCCAAAGGAGGTGTCCTTAGAGGGCTACACTATCAGAAATATCCAAAAAATCAAGGAAAGTTTGTCTTGTGTATAAGAGGAGAGATATTTGATGTTGCTGTAGACATAAGAAAAAACAGTCCTACTTTTGGGAAATGGGTGGGTGTAATTTTATCTGGAGAAACAAAAAATATGTTATGGATACCTGAAGGTTTTGCCCATGGTTTTCTGGTACTTTCAGAATATGCTGAGGTTTTCTATCTTGTGACTGGTGCTGAATATTCTCCCGTTCATGATGCAGGTATAATATGGAATGATCCAGATATAGCTATAGAATGGCCTATTAAAGGAGAACCGATCCTTTCTGAAAAGGATAAGAGATTACCAAGGCTTGTAGACTTAAAAGAGGAGGACCTTTTATGATGAAAAAGTTGTTGGTCACTGGTGGTGCTGGTTTTATAGGGAGTTTTTTTGTTATACATGCGATAAATAAAGGATACAATGTGATTGTCGTAGATGCATTAACATATGCTGGGGATTTAAGTAGGTTAAAGGAAGTTGAAGGTATGTACAGTTTTTATAAGGTTGATATAACTAAGGATAAACCTTTAGAGTATATTTTTCAAAAGGAGAGCCCTGATGTTGTAGTTCACTTTGCTGCAGAAACACATGTAGATAGAAGTATACTTAACCCACACAGTTTTTTAGATACAAACATAATTGGAACATATAAACTTCTTGAACTTTCAAAAAGATACGGTGTTAAGCTTTTTTTAAATATAATTACAGATGAGGTTTACGGAGAAATAGAGGAAGGTAAATTTACCGAGCAATCCCCCCTTATGCCTAATTCTCCATACTCCGTTAGTAAAGCCTCACAGGATATGCTTGGAAGAGCTTACTTTAGAACATATGGACTTCCTGTCATAACGTTAAGACCATCTAACAATTATGGACCATGGCAATACCCAGAAAAACTTATCCCTGTGGTAATAACCAGAGCTTTAATGGACGAAGAAATTCCTGTTTACGGTGATGGTTCGAACGTTAGAGAATGGCTATACGTCGAAGATTGTGCGGAAGCGATACTTAGCGTAATGGAAAAAGGTAAACCAGGGGAGATATACAATATTGGAAGCGGGATAGAAAAGGAAAACATTGAAGTAGTTAAGGCTATTCTTAAACTTCTCAATAAACCTGAAAGTCTAATAAGATTCGTCAAAGACAGACCTGGACACGATTATAGATACTCAGTAGACACTAGCAAAATTAGAGAAGAGATAGGATGGCAAGCTAAAACAACATTTGAAGAAGGTTTAGAGAAAACTGTAGGCTGGTATAAAGAAAATTTTGATTGGGTCAAGAGAAAGCTCAAAGCATTGAGAACTTATTGGAGTAGGGTTTACGTTCATAAGTAATCATGAAATATCTCATAACAGGAGCAAACGGACAACTTGGAAGCAAGTTTAAAGAAACATTAGAGAACTGCTATCCCTTTACAAAGGAAGATTTGGATATAACAAATATCAATAAGATTTTACATGTATTCAAGAAGCTTAAACCAGATGTGGTATTAAATTGCGCTGCTTATAACCTTGTCGATAAAGCAGAAGAGGAATTCGATAAGGCTCTAAGTATTAATGCAATAGGTGTTTTAAACTTGGCTATGGCTTGTAAGGAGGTTGGAGCATTCCTTGTTCATTATTCAAGTGATTATATATTTGATGGTAAAAAAGAAGGGTTATATAATGAAGATGATGTCCCTAATCCACTTAGTAAGTATGGATTATCAAAGTATATTGGAGAACAATTACTTCCTACAGTTCTTGACAGAGATAAATATCTCCTCTTTCGTACCAGTTGGGTATACGGTGAAGGTAAACAAAACTTTTTGTATAAACTTCAACAATGGGCTCAGAACAATGAATATCTTAGGATAGCCTGTGATGAGTTCTCTGTGCCCACATCTACAAGAACAATAGTGGAAGTAACGCTTACTGCCCTAAGGAAGGGTGCAGTTGGGTTGTATCATTTGGTAAACTCAGGCTACGCATCTCGCTATGAGTGGGCAAAGGAATATCTTGAGTTGAAGGGTATAAAAAAATTTGTATATCCAGCCTATCAGCATGAGTTCAAGCTCCCTGCCAAAAGACCCAGATGGTCTGCCATGAGTAATGATAAAATATGTAAGGACTTGGGAATTGAGATAAGAAGCTGGAAAGAGGAACTAAGGATGCTTAATCTATAAACATGTGCGAAGTTAGTTTGGAAGGTCTTAGGGGGTTCGTATACATAAAAGGTTCAATAAAGAGCAGTTTTCAGATAGGTGGTTTTATTGCTGAAGTGCTTTATAAAGATGGCTCAACTGAAACCTACCATATACCTGTGACATTAAAAGGTTCAATAGAATACCTCCTGCACATTAACAAAGGAGCAGATAAACTAAAACTCATAAACTGCAACCC
>JAWBPV010000031.1:0-14051 GCA_039000425.1 Candidatus Aenigmatarchaeota archaeon | reverse complement strand
TCGTAAGTAAAAGCCAGCTTCCCGTCTTGGTTGTAGAAGTAAAACCTGTTCCCTTCGATTACGAGCTTTGATATCCTTTTGCTTATCAGTTCTTTTACATCGCTCAATAACAGGACAAACCTGCCTTTTGTTTCGGGCTCATAAACTTCAAAGAGTTCTTTGCTCAGGTGAAAGTAGTTTATTATCGAGCTGTCCCTGTTCCTTATTGTTAGGCCATTGTTTTTTATGGTAATGCTAGCTAGCTTGCTGTTGTTGAATACGTTGTTTGTTGCTGATATGGCCTTCAGAACCTTTTTAAACTTCATTACTCCATAGTAGCCCAAAACCAATGCCATAGTATCACTCCTTTTTATACTATTTCTACTATATATAGTATTACAACGAAAAGTATTTAAAGTTATAGTAGAAATACTATTTGTAGGATTTCTATGGAAGCTGCAGGCTCAACAAGGGTGACAAGGCAGTTTCAAGTAACTATTCCCAAGAAGGCTAGAGAAGTCTTGAAGATAAAGGAAGGCGACATCTTACTTGTTTATGTCGATGCTAGTAAGAAAGAGGTTGTTTTGAGAAAGGGCTAGCTCTTGTTTAAGGCCTTCAGGAGAATTTTGGTTCGTGTAATCAACAGGGTTGAGTACTCTTCCTTCTTTTTCTTTATCTTCGGTATCAATCTTTCAACAACATATCCTGGGCAGAATATCAAGTTTGTGATTAAGAAGTTTTTCTGCCAAAACTTGACTAATATCTGTTCGTGCTTTATTAATTTCCCGTATGGCAAAAACTCACCGATTTTGACCTTTATGCATCTTTCCTTCTCATACAACCTTCCTGTTCCTACAATCGTGCTGCCACAATACAAATAGAAGTGTCCATTTGCAGGCCTAACATAAGCATCATAGACTTCTCTCAAGACATATTCAAGGAAACGAAAGGTTGAAAAGTAGAGGTTCTGACCTCTCATGTGTACTTCAAGCCCTTTATCAACTCTCCTAAAGTTTATGAGATAAAATCCTTCTTTGGGATTGAAGGGACTTATTTTTGGGTGAAAAGGTTTGTTTAAGCTTAGCAGTATATCTCGAATGCCTGACAGTTTTACTTGGGGGTATCTTGTTACTTTTATAGCAAAGAAGTCTATAAATGCTTGATTTCTAGCAACAGTCCTTGCTTCTGACGACAAAGAACTACCACATCTTACTTTGACTTTGAGAAGCATCTCTTCTAATTTTTTATATTCCATAAAATATTCCACGCTAGAACTGGACAGGCTTTCATAAGCCTGCAGTACAAGTTATAGATATAAACATCTAGATATATAAACTTATCGCTAAACTTTTTGATCGAAAAACCTAAAAATCTAAATTCACACTTATAGAGAGGTGATAAAATGGAGTCTTTGAGAAGCAGCGCGGCAGCAAAAGTCCTTTTAGCGCTAAATAAAAAAGGTAAACTCTACACCACTGAACTATCTTATGAAATTCGTGTTTCGGCTAGGCACTTAAGCCTGTACGTATTGCCAAAGATGGTAAAAGATAATCTGGTAAAATCCTACAAGGAAAAGAACAGAATCTACTATGAACTTACGGAGCTAGGCAAAGTTATTGCTCTTGCTCTTGAAGATCCTAGATACCTTGCGGCCTTATACAAGCTGGGGGAAACCGCGAAAAACAAAGAACTTTTCAGGATTGTGAGCCAAATCCTAGCTTATGAGGAAAAAATCAAACAAAAAATCAAAACTTTGGAAGTACCTCCCGTTCCACCTGAGCAAGCAAAGGAGATAGAGGCAAGAGAGTTGGCAGAGTTAATTCTATACCTGGAGCGCTTTGTCCCTGCTGCCTACGAGTTTTTCCCAACAGAGATATCAGTATTTTACGAGACAGCTGTTAAACACATGAAAGAATACCTTGGGCTTGGTAAAAAGATAGCTGCCTTTAAAATACCTAAAAGGGAAATAAAAGACCTCATTGATGAAGAAAAGTCTCTAGCCGAAAAATATCGGTAGTTTTTATCGATTGTAACATAGATTTAATTGTTGCGGAAGTTTTTTTAAATTTACAGTGCAATCTTTAAATGAAAAATGATGAGTATAAAAAGCCTTAGCTTTCAAGAGATAAAAAAGAAAGCCGACAAGCTGCGCGAACTTTTTCGGAAGTTTCCTTCATGGTCATGGTCATCTCTTGGAAGCTTTATTTTCAAAAATGAGTTTGCTCCATTAGTTGGCACTATATGCGACGAACAAATAGGTCTGATGATGCGTGGAGCTTTCCTGAATGGTTAAACAATAGATTAGGAACATTTGAACTGCCTAAGCTACTCAACTTGAATTTCAAGCGGTTCCTAAATGAGTATCTGGAGGGAAGTGGCCGAGCGGTATGAGCGCGGAAGATAAGCAGAAATGCTTGGAAAAGACCTCAAGAGCTTTGCATGAAGCGCTTGGCTTGTTCCAGCGAGAAAAGAAAACACCAATAACAATGTTTGAAACAGAGAATACTCGTCTCTTGAAGTCTACTTTATGCTTAGGAGAATACCCGGAGTCGGTCCTAAAAAGGCTAACATGATAACCAGGGACTTCACCTACAGGTCTCTAGGTCTATCGCAGAGCAATCCGTGGTTTGACCAGATAAAAGCAAGGTTTCCTAACTTCAGGGTTGTGGACGAAAAGCTGTTGGACATGCCTATAGACGTTCATGTCGTTAAGGTATTTAACAGAATAACCGGAAGGTTCCAAGGAAGTGGAAAGAGGAACTTCCGAATCATATCCAAGATATTCTTGCTTTTTCAAAACTCGCTTTCCCAGATATGCCAGCAAAATTGGATCAGATATTCTGGACTGTAGGTCGTGAGTATTGTCATGAAAGAAATCCAAGATGTAATGAATGCCCAATTGCTGAAGTATGTGATAGCTGCAGAAGCATGAAGTGACTTTTACTCTGACAAATTACGATTTCTTTTTTACTGCCTCACTCAAAGGCTTCGGCTCCCAGTACAAGTCCCTCTCAACCTTAAGACCTAGAGGGCCTCTAATCTTCTCTAGCTCCGACAAGCTGAAATAGCCAAACTCTGAGTAGTCGCCCTCTACATACCCGAAGAATGTGTCTTTCCCGTCAAACTCCAAAACATACCAAGTCCAATGAGAGTCTGGAGTGAAGTACTTCGCATAGACTATCGGATCCTTCACGCCCTCTTGAGAATACAGGGGAGGAATTTTCTTTCTTAGTTCTTTTGTCATGAGTTTCATGAAGAAAATTTGATTATGTTAAAGGTTGAATTTTATCTAAATAATTATTGCCGTTTTTTCAATTAAAAGAGAAAACGCTTTAGAATAAAAGCTTAGGAAACATTTTAAAATTCCTTAACCATATTTTAATCGATGTCTCTAATTAACGAAGCCGGAATTTTTACGATTTATGATAGATTTGGTAATTTTTTTCCACTAAATTGCAAAGTTGGAAAATTATATCAATTAATTACGCCAAGTGATAAAAAAGATGAAGCAATTCTTTTGAATGGAAAATATTATTCATACATGTTTGAAGAGGGATTGATAGAAGTTCAGCCTACCGTTCAAATGATAAAAAGAATTATAACTAAACAATTCATCTTAAAACTTAAAAATGCTGGTTATAGAGTTATTCGGAAAAAATATGTGGCATATCATAAGCAAAACGAGATGGATCTTCCGCATAGGGATATATTCAGCATTTTTGATGGTTTTGAATTCAGAATTATGACTCTTAACAATAATTTAATGATTTGTATTAACCCTCGTCTCGTGATCAGGACAAATTGTTCGGTCGAATATTTAATTAAATCAGGTATAAATCCAGACAAGTTGAAGGACTTTTCAGTTCGATATAAGGGTGATGAAGGTCGAGTAGACGGCTATTTGATCGAGACTATAGCCGAAAGAGAATGTTACCTTTGTAGAATAAAGAATTATCGGGAATTTAAAGAAGAAACTATACCCGCTGGAAGAGTTTTTCCTGAACCCAAGCCCGAATTAATACAATATATTATAGAACTTCTCAATAGAAATTTCGATTTAATAACAAAACAAAGGGAACTTTCTTTTCTAAATAGTAAGACTGCGTCAAAAGATAGGTTCTATAAAACATTGGAGATTGCTACTATGTTAAAAAAGAGCATTTTCCCCATAAATTTCGGAGATTGGGAAGTAAACTTAGAAACAACACCTATCGTTATAAAGTTGTGAGAAGATGGTTACATATCTAACTGGAAACAAGATAGAAGAAGAACCAAACCTATTGTTCGATAAGGCTGATAGTTCTGCGGTTCATCAACAGGTCTATTGGGGTTTGAGGCGCTTTGGACCTTATGATAAAAGCATTTCCAGGATTAGACTGGCTGTAATAAGTCCCGAAGCTAAAATTGCACAAATTAGAAGCCTAATTGATGATTTGAACAACGGAACACCAATACTTCCTGGGGGCTTACCACAATTCTTCAGATGCAGTATAGATATGGTTGATGAAATTATTCTAAAATCCATTGAAACTAGCGAATATGAAAAAGTAGGTATTAATTTTGTCGAGACGCACGACCCGAAGAATTTGGATGTAGTATTAGCTTTTGTACCAAAAACAAGTCGATTCTTTTCTAATACTCCATATTACAGATTAAAAGCCATTTTGGCGTCCCATGGTTTTTCAAGTCAAATGATAACTGACTGGACATTTGAAAATCTTAAATGGTCGTATCTTAACCTAGCTTCTGCTATTTTCTCAAAAGCCGGAGGCATTCCGTGGGTGCTTGAAAGTGAGATGAAGAATACAGACATGATCCTTGGGATATCGATATCAAATTTTGTTTCATATAGGCATAGAGCAGGCACACGGCCAAGGTATGTTGGTTATGTGAATGTATTTGATAATCATGGTGGATGGATGTTCATCGAGGGAACGGCAACATTATACGAAAAAGGCCAGAGAATTGAACAATTAAAAGAACTAATTAAAAAAGCAGTAAAAAGATTTGAGGCGAAGAAAAACTTTCTTCCCAGAAATATAGTTTTGCACTATTACAAAAGATTTGGAAGACAGGAAATTGAAGCTACGATTAACATTTTGAATGAACTTGTTGGTGAGTGTTCTATTGCATTTGTTTCTATTGACGATACGCATCCTATGAGACTATATGACCTAAAGGTTGATGATGGCAGCTTTCCAAGGGGTTATTACGTGTACCTAAATCAGAATGAAATTCTGCTCTCAACTACAGGTTTTACTACATTAGCAGCGAGAAGAATGGGGACTCCTAAGTTGCTTCATATTAACGTAAAGCAGTATCCAAACGAATTCATTAGTCTGGATGATATTGCACTTCAAGTTTTTTCACTTACTAAGCTTGATTGGGCTACAGTTACACCCTTAATTAGAGAGCCAGTAACTCTGCAATTCTCAAGAGAAGTCAGCTACTTAACAGCTGCTATCTCTGAGCAAGAATGGCAACTAATAGTTAGGCCTGAGGTAAATGTGATCATAAACACAAAACCGTGGTTTATATAAGGTGTTTCAATTGAGCAATCTGGTAGAGATGGAAGATAAAATTAAATCTTACATTGAAAAGGAGATTCTGCAGGTAAACCTCTTAGAAAGACCAAGAGATCCGTTAGGACTTTCGATTTATACGTTTTTCCTTCTTAAAAATAAGATTATAACTCCGGCATTAGATAATATAATTGATTGGTTGAACTCATGGATAGACTTTATAATTAACAAAGAAAAAATCAGCAGATTCGTTGATCGAGAAGTAACTTCAGCAATATTTGGTTATTATGCCCTAAAAATAAATGGACTACTTAAAACTGAAATAAACAAAGACAAATTAATTAAACTCCTCTCTTCAAGTGTTAGCGACAACTTTTATTTTGGAAACATGACCTATTCTATTCTTATCCTTTTTTCGCTTGCAGACAGAAGATATGATGTTCCTTCATTTGATCGGGTGCTTGAGAAAATAAAAGACAGCATCGAAGAGCGAACAATCGTGAACGATGCTAAAAACATAGTTTTCGCCTCAATGCTTTTAGAAAAGTTGAAAGATAAAAGCAGCTTAAGTAAACTGGTTGAAATATGCCTCAGGAAAACTTCTGAAATAAATGTTCGTTTTGATGACAGAATTTATTATGCTTGGGTCTTGTGGAATTATAGGAAGATGAAAGAAGAAAATCTCCCATTCATAAGGGATTTTGTGGAAAATACCTTAGGGAATACTTTACACCTCTTGGAAGAAGAGGAAGTAGACGAGTTTGTGAAGGAAATATATGGTAAGGAAACGAAAATAGGAGTTTCCAAAATTTTGCTTGCCATATCTTTAGATCTTCTTATTGATTTTAACAGGTATGAAATTGATATATCTCCCTACAGTTACACGTATATTAAAAAGCGTTTAAATGATTTAGGCTGGTCAGATGCGTGGAAGGAATTCGAGCACGGTCTAAAAGCTTTCAAAGAGGAGAGAATGCCGGATTGTTGTAATAATTTGCGTATGGGGCTTTTATTAGTTTGGAAAAATGTTTGCGAAAAACTTGAAAAGAAACCTATGCCTGTGTCGCCTGGAAAAACTGTGGATATAACTCCCTTAAAAGCATGTCTTAAAGCCCATAACTTCCCCGATGACGCCATAGGCTTAATAGAAAGAAGCTGGTCCTTTGTGTCTGAAAGAGCGCATATTGAAAAGAGAAGAGAATCACTTCCAGATTATGAAGTCCGTTTCTCTCTTCAGCTTACGTTTAGTGTTGTTGAGCATCTTTTAAGGTTTCTCAGCCAGAAATCTGGTTAGTTACTTAAAAATTTTTAAGAGGTAATCGCCATGATTTACATAGGAAATTATGTCTAAAAATTATGAGGTTTAAAAGTATGTTAGAAGAAAAATTACCAATTTCTGAGAAATTAAAAGTTCTTGATAGCGTAAATTTATATAAAACAAATAAGTGGTGGTCTGCAATTGCTTTGATCGAATCTTTTGGAAGAAAACAGATCGCATTGTACGTTTGGTTGAATAAAGAAGGAAAATGGAAACGCAATCAAAAATTCGTTATTCATAATAAGGCTGAATGGAATCAAGTTAAGGAAGTTGTTGACAAGTTTATCGCTCAACTAGGGTAACTTAAAATGGAATTAGACCATGATTAAAGGTAATAACTATCAAAAGTGATTAAATTTAATGTAGCTTGGGAGAAAAATGGCTGCTAAAAATATCGAAAACTTTGAAATTAATAAACCTGCTACCGTATACAAGGCAGACCTTCAAAGGGTAGGTTCCATAATTGATGAGACCCTTACAGTACTCAGCGAGTATAATGAGGTAAAAGATTGGCAACAAGTTAAAAACAAAGTGATTTCTCAAAACATGATGAATAAACAATCAAGTCAAACAATAATGGGAATACTTGCAGCTATTCACAAGAGATTTTTTCAGAACTATGAATTTTTACCTTCTGTAGAATTTTTGGCAAAGGCTGTTGTCAAAAAATTTTCTAAAGCCATAAAAACACAATTACTTTACCCATATATTTGCGAGTCTGACTTTCTTGTAAAAAACATTATATTAAACCTTGTCGCAAATAAAATACATCATTCGCAAATGTTTTTGACAAAAGATGAAGTTTTAGAGTTTCTCGAGAAAGAGCAGAACTCTCATCCAGAGCTTCGAAAATGGTCAGAGTATCTTAAAAAAAGGTGGACTAGAGGTTTTTTAGCTTTTCTAAGAGATTTTAATATTATGGAGAAAGCTCCAAGTAATAAGTTAATCAAGCCATCTTTAAGAATAGAAACGTTTGCGTTTTTTATGCTCGGTTTACTCGATAAAAATTTTAGCGTCAAAGAGATACTCAAAAATGAGATATGGCACCTCTATTTCCTTACAAATACTGAAATAGAACAATTTATAGTCGAAATGCATGCACGAGGGTGGGTTCATTATTCAAAAGCAGGAGAAATTATAGAACTTATGCCAAAATTTGATTTGGAAAGGTGGTTAAGTGGGCTGGAATAGTTCAAAATTTGAAAAATTGGAGATGATAATTAAAGAATCTGTTGCAGGTAAAAGACATGTAATAGATGTTCCTTATTACATCTTTTTATACGATCCAGAGCTCGAATTGGAATGTCTAAAAAATCTTAAGGCCTTAGCGTCTAGACTTAGAAGAGAGGGAATTTCTGTTGAGCTTATGTCTCTTTCATCTTTAATGGTTGATGCTCTTCAAAATTTGGGCTGTCTCAACGATTCTTTCTTAAAGAATGAAGAAAAAAAGAGAGAAGAAATAGCCAAAGATCTAGAAAGAGAATTGTTAAAGGAAATTTCTAGGAGATTAAAGGAAAAGCTAAAAGATAAGGATATTAGCCACTGCGTTATTTTAACGCGTGTTGGAAGCCTTTTCCCTTTTGTGCACATCTCAAGCCTACTTACTCAATTAGAAGGAAGCGTTTCCTGTACTCTCGTCATACCTTATCCTGGAAATAAAGAAGGAAACATGTTAAATTATCATTGGGAAAACATAAGAACATATTATAGGGGAGAGATAATATGAAGCCCTCCATGCTTGTAAAGGATATACTTGAAAAAGACCCTGCTAGACAGATCGAGCGTGTGATAAAGGTTGATGAGCGCGATCCAAGAGTCGTGGGATCCGAGCTCGAAGAATATGTAGTTACAGATGAAATTAGGCAGTATTTAGAAGATATTATAGATCGATTCATTGAAAGCAGACACAGGACTCCCGAAAGTGTTTGCGCATGGATTTCAGGTTTTTTTGGCTCGGGGAAAAGCCATTTTCTTAAGGTTTTGGGATATGTACTTTCAAATCTAAATGTAATACTAGAAGATGGGCATGAAGTTAGAGCTGCTTCCTACTTTTGCAAAAAGCATTCTTTGCCAGGTGGTATAATACTTGAAAAGGAGCTCAGAAGCAAAGCGATTTTTGTTAATATGCTAAACTTTCCTCGCGACAGTCCTGAAGCACCTTCCATAAGCAAAATAGTTTATACAGCTTTTCTAGAAGAACTAGGGTTTTCTGATGTATTTTGGGTTGCCGAAATAGAGAAAATGTTGCAGGAAAGAGGGTTGTGGGAAAGCTTTTTGGAGTATATTGAAAAAGAAACAGGAAAACCCTGGCAGCAAATAAGGAGAATAACCGCGATGGTCGGTCCCCTTCTTGCAAAGGCTCTCCATGACATCGATAAAAAAACATATTATAAAATTGAAGAAGCTGAAAAAGCAATCGAGGATGTTAAAAAGAGCTTTGAGTTGACTCCAAGAAAATTGGTTGAGGCTCTCGTAGCTGAAGCTGAAAAATTAGGAAAGGAAAACGGTAGAATAATACTTTTGTTGGATGAGGTTGGGCTGTATATAGGAACAAACACTGACAGGCTTACAGATTTAGGAATATTAGCTGAACACGTTGAAAGGATAGGAAAAGGTAAGGTATGGCTTTTTGTAACTGCTCAAGAAGCCTTAGAAGAGGTTATTCCTAGAGTAGAGGCCTATAGGCCTGAGTTGGAGAAAATCAAGGACAGGTTTCAGATTAGGGTTACATTAACACCTGAGAATATCGACACTGTTGTGAAAAAGCGTTTACTTTCAAAAGTTCCGGATCCTACTAAACTAAAGCATCTCGAAGACCTGTACAATAAATTTTCAGGAAGTCTTGCTACTTTTGCCGTAATAAAAAACCCTGCGAGGGAATATGGGGGATTGCTTACACGAATAAATAAAGAAAAGTTCGTGGAATCTTATCCCTTAATGCCTTATCATGTACTTTTAATGCAGCACATTTTTGGTTCGTTGAGATTAAGGGGAAAGGCTATTCCTGAGTTAACTGGTAGGGAGCGGGCTATACTTAGCGTTGTTCGCGCCCTACTTATTGGACCAAAGGCTGATGTTAAAGGCTTAGCCTATGCCGAACTCGGTTCTCTTGCCACGTTTGATGCGGTTTATGATGCCATTCATCCTGAAGTTCGAGGAGAATATCAATCAATCATAGAAGATGCGACTAAGCTTGGCGAAAAAGAAGGATTAAAAATAGGCTCTGTTGCAAAGGCTCTCTTCCTCTTGCAACAAATTGGAGAATGGATTCCGTGCACCATAGATAATATAGCGGCTGTTCTTTATTCTTACTTAGGCGAAGATGGAGTTTCACTTAGAAACAAGGTTAAGATATGTTTAGAAGAATTACAGAAAAATAAGTGGATTACTGAGGAGGATGGAAAATGGCGATTTTTAACGAATATCGAAAGAACTTTTGAGCAAGAGGTTGCAAGTAAATTTGCTTCAGCAGTAGAGAAAAAAGAGTTGGCTGTAGAGGTTGCAAAAAGCATTGTGAATGAATTTAAAACTTATAATTACGGCGGCATAAGGGTATTTGACGTCCATCTTTTTGTGGACGATAAAGAAATAACCTCCAAAGGCCAAATAACTTTGAGGTTTTACTCGCCTTTATTTGCTTCCATGGAGAGGGATTTAACTAAATCTTTACTTGCGAAAAGCCTGGCAGCAAAGGACACGGTTTTTGTTGTATGCGACCAGGAAAAGAAATTCGAACAATTGCTTGAGAAAGTTATATGCATTGAAAAAGCCATTAAAGATAGGGAAGCAAAGCCTCTAACGCCTGATGAAGAAAACACAATTTCCAGGTACAGGAAAGATATAGAATTGCTAAAAAATGATGAGTTACCTAAGCTTTTTGAAAGCGCTTGTGAAAATGGCGCTGTGATAATTAATGGAAAAGAAATAAAACTTGATGGTAGAAAATCCCTTCAAGAGGTAATTAAGAAACATTTGAAAGATGTTATTGATGATTTGTTCACTCAATTCCAGCTGGCTGCATTTAAAGTTGAGAAAGACGAGCATATTGGAAGTATTCTTACTTGGCAGAAGGGAAGACTTCCATCAGTTTATAGGGAACTACAACTTGTTGACGATAAGGGAAATATATTATTAGATAGACCGGTTGCTTCACGCATCCTTCAAGAAATTCGAAGAAGGCATAAGGAAGGTGAAGACTGTAGCGGTGCTACTTTAGCTGAGCATTTTGGGTCACAACCATATGGCTGGGATCCAAAGATCGTAAGGCTGACACTCGCCACCTTGTTTAAGAGCGGCGCTATAGCTGTCAACTTGGATGGTAAAGACTATGTTTCAGCAACAGAATTAGGTTCTCATGAAGCTTTTACGAATGCTAGAGCATTCAACAGAGCGAGGTTTTACCCTGGAGTTGAGATCACACCAGAGCAGCGGAACAAAGCTTGGGAGCTTATGTCGTCTGCACTGGGGCTGAGAGCAGAGAATACCATTGAGGATATAGATAAAAAGTTGGTTAGTCATTTATCTGAAAAATTACAACAGATTGTTAGGTTAGAAGCTACGGCTTCAGCGTTAGATTTACCCATTCTTGGCCGTATTGAGGCTCTGCAAAAAACTGTGGAGGAAATAGTAAAAGCTCCTAATACAACTAGAAGAATTTTGAACTTCATTGATAATTCCCGAATTGAAATTCTAAAGAGTATTACATTAATAGACGAGTTAGTAAAATTCGAGGAGAAAGGTAACCTGAAAGAGTACAGAAAGATTACTAGGTTTATTAGAGAATGTGCTCACAGGTTAGTTAGGCTTGGAGAAGAGGAAGAAGTCAGTCTAAAGATATTGGAAGAGAGCATTAAAAGTCAGAAATTCATGGAGTTATGGCCTGAAATCATCTCAAAATATGAAAGAATCAAGGATAAATACGAAAAGCTGTATTTGCGCTGGCACGAGGACCGTAACGAGTTGGCTTCTAGAGCTATTAAATCACTCCATTCCCATCCTGCTTTCAAAAAGCTAAAAGAAGAAGATGTTGAAAGGATAATTCAGCCGCTTAAAGGAATGATTTGCACAGCGAAAAAAGTGGAGTTCAATGAAAATTTTGTTTGTAGCGCCTGCAAATCTACAATTGAAGAATTAAGCATTAGCGTCAAGGGAGGAATAGAAATCGAGGAGCAGAGAATTAAAGAAGAGTTTGCTAAAAAATTAATAAAAATAGAACCGAAAGCTGAAGAAATTTTAGGTTTTAAAGAAGAAATAAGGTCTCAAAAGGATGTTGATGATGTTACACATAAATTGAAAAAAGTTTGCGAGAGAGCCTTAAAAGAGAAGAAAATTGTAAAAGTCAACGTGAGTGTTGAATGATGGACAAGGAGAGAAGGAACAATTTAAGGAGAGTAATAAACCAATGTAGGAAGATCCTTGAGGAAGATATCGAAAAAAGATTGGCATATTTTGGAATTATGGCTGATGGAACTTTTTTAGATTTAGCTCGATTAGAGCATTTAAGTGCTGAAGAAATAGAAATTCGTAAAAAGATTGAGTCAGCGATCGAAAAGGAGCAGGTGGGCGGACTAGATAAAAAGCAGGCCATTCAGCGCTACATTAGACATACTTCTTTTACTTTTTTAAACCGCATCGCAGCTTTGCGAGCGATGGAGGTCCGGAATCTAATCAAGGAGACAATAATTCAAAGAAGTGAATATGGAGGGAGGAGTTTAAGAGAAAGGGAAATAGCCGAGAATAATCCTTCACTTTCGCCTTACGATGTTTTGAAAACTGCTTTGATCCAAGCATTTAAAGAAGTTAGCGAAGAAATTAAGGTTTTATTTGATGTTAATAGCGAATACAGTATAATTTTTCCAAACGAAAGAGCATGCAGGGATGTAATAAAGTTATTAACTGAAGATGTTACCGAAAGCGATTGGAAAGAAGACGACATAATTGGTTGGATTTATCAGTATTATAACGATGAAGCAAGACGGGAATATAGAAAGTCCAAAAGGAAACCTAATCCAGATGATATACCAGTGATTAATCAATTTTATACTCCTCATTGGATTGTTAAAGCACTGGTGGATAACACCTTAGGACGATTGTGGATTCAAATGCATCCTGATTCGAAGCTAAAGGAATTTTGCACGTATCTCATGCCACTTAAAAATGAAGGCAAAAGAGAAGCTAAAAAAGTAAGGGAAATTAAGGTTTTAGATCCAGCTTGTGGAAGTGGCCATTTCCTAATTTATGCATTTGATGTTCTTTATCGCATGTATCTCGAAGAGGAACCCAATACACCTATTCCTGAAATTTTGCAATCAATTCTTGAAAATAATTTGTATGGGATTGATATAGACTTATTTTCAACTCAGCTCACAGCTTTATCCTTATACTTAAAGGCCAAAACTTATGATCCCTCTGTTAAAATTAGAAGAATGAATATTGTTTGCGCTGATGTTCGAATTTCAGACGGTAAAAAGCGATCTGAATTTCTCGAAAGATTTAGAGATGATCCGGATTTGCAAGAGATTTTTGCCAAACTTTTTGAAGATTTAGGGTACACTTTTGAGATTGGTAGCCTTTTAAAAGTTCGTGAACCTTTTGAGAGATTATTCAGAGAGCGAAAGAAAGGACCTAAACAGGCAAGGTTTGTTCTTTTAGGTCAAACACAACTAAGTGAAAAAGGGATAGCTGGCCAGACGAAGTTTGTTGTTGAATCATCAGAAACTTCGAAGACAAACTCTGTGTTAATAATTCCGAAAGAAAGAACAATTGAAGAAATGATTGAAGAACTTCGCGAGTTTGAGAAGGAGGCAATTGAAACTCAAGATATGGGGAGACTTCTCTTTGCTACAGAAGCTGAAAAATCTGTTGGATTGCTTGCCTTACTTTCGGAAAAATACGATGTTGTTTTAATGAATCCTCCATATGGTGATATGCCGGAAAGAACAAAGGAGTATTTGAAAAGGTACTATCCAAAAACACATTTTGATTATTATGCAGCGTTTATAGAACAAGCTATTGACTTAATTAGAGATAAAGGTTATGTTGGCGCTATTACTGGAAGCACATTTATGTATCTTAGATGGTACAAATGGGTTAGGGAATCTTTATTAAAAGAAAAAGCCCCAATGCAGATAGTATGGGATTTAGGCTTTGGTGTATTGGATGTAGCAATTGCAACATGGACCGCCTTCACAGCTCAAAAGTCAAGTGAAATGCCAGAAGAAACAATATTTATT
>JAWBPV010000030.1:0-15173 GCA_039000425.1 Candidatus Aenigmatarchaeota archaeon | reverse complement strand
GTTAGGCTCTCTGTAGTCGGTATCTTTTACAACGATCTTTACTTTAGACCAATCGAAGACCTTAGGAATTTCCAGGACAGGATAGGTAAAGCCCATAAGGTTTAGGAGAAGTCTGTTTAGGGTAGCGGAAAATAGGAAGAGTTTAGGAGTATTAGGAAGCTTAGGCAAGGAGGTCAAGATGACATCTGAGGAAGTTTCGAAGAGGTGGTGGTTAGACTCAAGAGCTTTTTGGATAGATTCAAGTCTTTTGAGTTTTTTAGCGAGTTCGGTGTAAAGGATGACTAGGTTTTTATCCACAGAGCTTTTGAAGAACATTTTGACTTTAGAGAGGAAGCTATCTGTAAAGGGTATGAAGTCTTTATCAAGCTGGTCTTCTATATCTTTTAGCTGTTCCTTGTAAGCTTCTATGTTTTTTATGTTTTTCAGGTCATTGAGGTCATCTTTAGAGATTCTCATTTGGTTAATAGAGAGTTCGTGGGCTTCGTCGATGATACAGGTATCGTAGTTATGCTTGATGAAGTTCAGGAGTGCGTGGTTAACTATATGGATTTGGGCGTTAGAGGTTTTAGCAAGCATATATTCACAAGAGGAGGCTTTAGGGCAAGCGGGTTTACAGAAGGAAGGAGGGGGCAACTTATTAGAGGTTTTCTCTTCAAGTAATGGACATACATAATTGTTTTTACCCTTTATGGTAGAAGTTTTTAAGTTAAGTTTGCAAGCTTCTTTTTTAACTTGTTCCTGTAGGGCTTTAGTATGGACAGACACGAGGGTTTTTTCTGAGGACAGGTAAGAGAGGTAGGCAATAGTTTTACCTGAGCCAGTAGGGGCTTCGATGGCTCCTACTGGATGTTTTTTCATAAAGTTCAGGATAACTTCCTGTTGAGGTCTGAGCTTGATCATGGATACCTCCCTTAAATGGATGTCAAAACATCAAAAAACTTTGTCAATCAAGGGTAGGTATTTAGGTTTGGACTAAATTAAGGACATGCGAGATAGCCTTAGGAGGTTTTTCAATCTGACCAGAGGCATACTCTAAGAATCTTTTGAGGTAGAGGACATTAAGACCATTTATAGGCTTGTTAAGTTTGAGGAGTTTTTTTACTTTTTGGGGGTGGAGGAGTTTGATACCAGAGTTATCAAGGGAGAAGGTTTCAGTTATGTATGGGCTATGGACATAGATAGACTTGCCGATTCTTTCCACATAGGCATTAGGGAGAGTTCTTCTGATAGTGATTTCTGCGAAGAGGAGCAAGTATTCTTTGGATTTAAAAAAGTTTCTTAGGGCTTTGTAATCAAGGACATGGACGAAATCTTTTTGGAGTTTTACGAATCCTAGCTGCTCAAGTGCTAGGACTGCTTTAAGGGCGTAGGGGTAGTCTAAGGTTCTTATGGAGGAGGGCAAGTGGAAGACCTTGTTTTTGGAAGCTGCAAGTAGTTCGGCACACATTCTGTTTTTTCTGATGAGTTCTAGGAGACCTTGTTGGATGATTTTGTCTTTCATGGTTTAACCTCCTGTAAGTTTTTTTATGATCTGGGTTTATTTTTGTGCGAGTTTTTTGAACATAGTTTCAAGGTCAATTCTTTCTTTGAGGAGTTGGTACATTTTTTCATTGAACTCATCAAGACAGAGGACAAAGGTAAGGGCTTGTTTAACCGAGTCAAGTCTTTCAATTCTGCCTGAGACCTGTTTAGCCTGTATGGAGGATGATGGGATTGTGGAGAAGATGAGGTTACCGTATTGGTTGAGGTTAGCTCCTTCAGAGAGGGCGAGGGTAAAGACAATAGGTTTATCTTGCTTTTTGAGGATCATTTCTCTTTCTTTTTGTGGGGTATCACCAGTTATGAGGTAAGCGTTAGCTTTTTGGGCTAAGAGTTTAGCCTCTTCTTTGAAGTGGGTGAAGACTACCGTATCTGGGTTATCTTGCAGGAATTCCACTATGTATTCGTGTTTAAGGGTATTATTAAGGCAAGCTTGTTTATACAGGGTTATGAAAGCTCCTTTAGCCTTTTCAACGAATTTCTTTGTAAATTCTTCTTCGGGGAGTTCTCCGTATTCTTGGTAAATCTCTTTAGCCACTAAGGATTTGAAGTTTTCCCATGAGAATTCAGTGGAGGTTGGGAAGTATTGTTTGACAGTTATTTTTTGCTTGAAGTCGGATCTTTCTTTTCTAAAGGTTAGTGGGGCTATTTTGGCAAGGATAGTTTCTTTAGCACCTTTTCTGGGTATGAGTTTAACTCCCCAGGGGGTATGGATTTTATCAAAGTATAGGTCAATGAAGTCTTTTCTTTTGTGTAGGATACCAGGCTGGAGTAGAGTGTATTGGGTCCAGAAGTCAGTTAAATCCTTGAAGGGGGTTCCTGAGAGGAGGACTTTGGGGATATCAACCGATGAAAATTTAAGGATATTTCTTGTGACTTTAGCGGAGATGTTTTTGATTCTGTGGGCTTCGTCAAGGACTAGCATATCTATAGGGAAGTCAATGGGGTTTCTGGAGATTTTTTCGTAGTTAGTGAGGATGAATTTATCTTTAGGTATTTCAAGTCTATCAAGTTCTTTTTGCCAAGTGGGGAAGGCACTTTTAGGTGCGACGATCAAGACTTTTTTAGGGTTAACTTCTTTAATGAAGCTAGCTGCTATTAGGGTTTTGCCTAGACCTGGTGGCAGGGATATGTAACCCTTACCTGTTTTTCTGAGAAATTCCAGGGCTTCCTTTTGGTGAGGGAAAAGTTCTATCATGCTTCACCTCCTTTAAAATATTTATCATGACAAAAACCACAATCGCACTATTAACCACATTTACTATAAGTTTGGGGGCTACATGGGAGTGTTTTGTATCTGCTGGGCGGTATTATGGGGTAGATCCTTATTTACTTTACTCAATAGCTTTGGTGGAAAGCGGATTAAATCTGAGAGCCATGAACGTAAACAGGAATGGGACAGTGGATAGGGGGGTAATGCAGATAAACTCGTCGTGGGATAGTTATTTAAAGAGACATGGAGTAGATTTGAGATTAGTATGGGATGCTTGTTATAACGTACATTTAGGGGCTATGGTATTAAAGCATTGCATGAACATGTATGGGAGTTCTTGGAAGGCGGTAGACTGTTATAACAAAGGGTCTCGGGCTAAGGAGAATTCTGCTTATGTTTGGAAGGTTTACAGAACTTGGCTATCTTTGGTTCAGAGGTAAAAGAAAATAAAGGGCAGGCTTTGGACCTGCCCTGGTTGGTTATTTTAGTTTTTGGAGGGTTTTTAGGGCTAGTTCTTTGAGTGAGTATGCCTGTTCTTCGTCTATGTAGTAATATCTTAGGGTTTCTGCGTAGAGTTCTCTTAGGATGGAGTATTCTTTTAGGATTCTCCTTCTTTTTCTTTCTAGCTGTTTTATCCTTTTTTCGTAGCCTTGCGAGAGACCTTTCAGTAAAGCTTTTGCATCTTCTTGGTATTCCTCGGGGATTGAGTCTATGTCTATTTCTCTGGTCTTTTGGTGAAGTTCTTCTTGGAGTTGTTCTATCTGGTTTTCTATCTCTTCTATTTCTGCTATATATCCCTCCCATATCTCGTTCATCTCTTCTTGATATAACCTTTTGTCTTTTTCGATCTGTTTTTCTTCCTGTTCGCTGTCAAGGATTTGGGATAACTCTTGATAGCTTTCGGTTTGTATTTCTTCTATGAAGATTTCTGGATGTTCCTCGTATGCTTGTAGGACTGTTTGGAATTCCTTTTCGGTTATAAGACCCTGTTCTAGGTATTCTCCGTAGAGTTTTTGTGCGAATTTCTTACTCAGTTCTCTTTGTTTCTCCTGTCTTTTTCTTATGGTTTCTTCTATCTCCTCGTCAGTTTTGAGGCACCAGTCCTTTATAAACTCAAGTGAGGCGTAGGCTTTAGACATCTTCCAGTTTTGGGTTTCGAAGTCAAGTGCGTAGATTTCTGCCACTATTTCTGTGGAGGCTGGGGAGTGAGATTTCTGTTTGTGGAATCTGAGTTTTATACCTACTATGGCTTTTTTGAAGAAAGATGGATGGATTTGTTCAGAAAAGTATATGTTGGATATAAGGTGTTGGTTATTTTCATAGGTTTCTTCTTTTGTGGTATCTAGGTCTAGGGAGAAGAACTCTGCAAGTTCTTCAAAAGATTTGAGTTTAATGGTTTGAGAAGTTTCTTGAGTTTGTGGTTGGGGTTTTTCTTGAGGCTGAGTAGGTTGAGTTGTTTGGAGTTGTTCTTTAAGGTTTATGTAAAGTGCTTTGGAGGAAAGTCTTTCTGCATGAACTTGCGTTTCCTTGTTTTCTATGTAGTTTTGGATGTATCCTATCCATGGATTTTGTGGACTTGTTATAAAAATCCTTACGAAAAATCCTCCCCATTGGTTGATAACGAGTATTGCTATATTATTATTTTTTTCTTTTGCTAGTTTCATGAAGTCCTGCTTTGTAAACATGGTTTGTACCTCCTTAAGGTTTTGGTTTTTCATGGCACATACCTCCTTTGAGTTTTTTTTAAAGCCCTCATCGGGGTCAGGCATAACCTAAACCTGAGACCCGAAGGGTCTTCATAAACTTCAAAAAAATAACTAAAAAACAACTAATCCAATAACCTCACAAAAAGGAAGATTTACTAAAAAAGCCACATTTCTGGGATAAGTTATTCTGGAAGCTTCTGAGAGGTCATATGTAGGTTTGTGGCAAGTTTACAGGAAGGACTTGACAAGAGGTTAAGAAGGGAATAAAATAGGAGGTATCAAAAAAACTTTATAGGAGGTGTCGTCATGTTTAACAAAAGGAGATTCACCAAGGAAGAGCTGTATCAAAGGTTCCCTCATGGAACCTGGCAGGATCGTTGGTTCTCTCATATGGGTCCCTGCTTTGTTTTGACGTCAAGTGTAAGGGAAGTAGTAAACTTTATATACTTCCCTTCTACCTATCAGAATGAGGACATTTATATCAAGTTAGGCGATGTGTTCCTCAAAATTGGGGAGAAAAATGTTAACGAGGTGAGGTTTGATGTTAACGCCTTAAGGGGAGAAGGACCCTTTGTTGGTAAGGCACTATTACCGGTAGGAGGTCAGTTGATTTGGGGAGTGGGGATAACTGGGAGTAAATGGCAGAAGGTAAGTAAACTTCACAGGTCATACGTAAAGGAGTGGGTTACGGAGGGGTGGCAAAGCGAGAAACAAAGGGTCTTTTTAAAGTTAGATTTTCAAGAGTTTTACGTTTACGGTGAAGAGTGGGAGAGGATTCTGGAAAAGCAGAGTAAGAAAAGGGAGGATTTCGAGCGTCAGAGGGCTATCAAAAGAGCCACCAAATGGTGTAAGGAACAATGTCTGGAGATTATCAACGAAGAAATACTGTTCCTATTAGGACAATCCATTTTGGAGGAGGAGGAAGAGATGCGTCAGCACGAGGAAAGAGAAATAAAGAGACTGCTCCTCGGGTGCTCCTACGATGACAACTATGACTACGACGATGGAAGTAGGATTTTCTACGAGGGTCCAGAAAAGCTTGTCCCTAAAAGTTTCAAAATTAGGGACTGGCTTTCTTTCTTTTTCTACGGTCCCCGAGAGTATCCCATATGACGTATGATCCTCCCGCTTTTTCTGGGGCTTCCCGCCCCTCCTTTTTGCTTCCCGCCCCTCCTTTTTTAATTTTTTTGTTTTATTCTATCCATATACTCTTCAAACATAAGGCTTGCTTTTTTGAAGTGTTCATTTAAGATTGCAGGACTGCCATTATTTGTTATTTGTATCAAAGTAAAAACTACTCCAAAGTTTGCATTTTCAGGTAAGTCAGGGTCAGGTTCAATTTTATGGAAGTTTTTGGGGGTAAAGACTAGAAAGTAGCCTCTATCTCCAAAGATAGTTTCAATTTTGCGGAGTTCAATTAACATGTCATTTTTTTGTTTATTTTGTGTAAAGACATAATCAACCGTATATTCTTCAATGATTTTTGAGTAGTTTTTACCGTTGTATATAGCTGGTAGTAGTTTACCTTGGAAGTTTTCAAAGACTTTTAGCACGAAGTCATCCTTATTAGGAATTTCAAGGGACAGTTCAAGGATTTGGTAGTTTTTGAGGGCAATTCTAACGGAGCTTTGGAAAACCTTTTCTTCTTCAAGGAGTTCCTTAGGGGGGTTTAGGTCTTTACGCTCTTTGAGGCGGCTAGTGATTCTTTTAGCGATTCTTCTTAGGGATTCTAGACCGAAGATCCAGTTTTTATTGGCAAAAAGCACTGCATCTTTATCATCCTTAGATATCCAGAAGATGGCAGTATCTTCAAAGGGTATATCAGGGTTAAGCAAAAAGGAGTATCTAGCCTCTTTGGTTTTGGTTGTAAAGTAGAAGTTTCTAACAAGCTCAAGCTCATTTATCATAGCGACCTCCTTTAGAGGAAAAACATACAACATTTTTCAAGCGGTTTCAAGCAGGAGTTTGCTAAGGTCGTTAGTTTGGCTACCTATGAAAGAGAAAGCCACATTTTTTTCTATGAGCCAGTTTATGAGTTCAGTGAGTAAATCTTTAGAGTCGGTGACGAAGAGGGCATCGTAGATTTCAAGGTAGAAGAGTAAGCTTCCTTGGAGGGTAACCACTGCTATGGTGCTGTCTATGGTGTAGCAATCAATATTTCTGGGCTTAAAGAAGTTTTCTTCAAGCCATTGGGCGAAGGTCATGGTTTGCACTCCTTTAAGAATCTTTGTGAAAGGCTATTGCATTCTTCCAAGAGTTTTTGTAGGAAACCTTTACAAGAGGGATATACGCAAGCTGTTAGGAACATAGCGTAGAGGGTTTTATATTCTCTGTTTGCATAAAGCGTATCTATGGCAGATTCAAGCTGTCTTAGGAGTTCTTGAGTAAGTTCTTGAGTGAGTTCTTCTTTGACTTTTGGAAGCTTCCTTTTAGGCACATTCATACTTATCAAAAATTCTTCAAGTTGCTGGTCATCAAAAGGATCAAGCGAAAGGTCATAGAAAGCCTTTTCAATGGCTAGTTCAAGGATATTTTGCATAGTCAGACCTCCTTTAGGAGCTTAAAGAAATTTTCTGCGATGATAGTCCAGTGGGGGTCTTTGAATTTCACTCCTTCTAGCATATTAGCCATGAAGGAGAACATATCTTCTCTATCCATTTCATCAGGGGGGTTATTAAGGTCAAAGATTTTATTGGGCAAGGTTCCAGTAAAGAGCATAAGGCTAAGGGCATTTGGGGCATTAAGACCGTATTTTTGGGAGAAGCTTCTGGCAAAGTCATTTAGCAGAGCATTAGCCTCTGTGGGGTTTTCGTAGATGAGCTCAAGGAAGTTCATGTAGTTTCTTATAGTGTATTCATTGCCATCAATATGATTATCCAGGATGAGCCACATGAGGTATTCTCCACCTGCGTAAGTTGCACTCCAGATAAGGTCGTTTTTTTGGAAATACACATGACCTGCCTCATGGAGAAGGACATCTATGGGGGGTATAGCATTTCTGAAGGCTACTGTTTTGTCTTCTATATAAGCCACACCTAGGACTTTGGAGGAGTAGTTATGAGTTTTAAAGAGTTCTTGGGTAGTTTTTTCAAATTCCTCTTGGGAGATAAGCCCGTTTGCTTTTAGCATTCTTAGAAAGTCCAGTGCATCTATTATTTCAGGGTTTTTGTCAAAGAGTTCTTCAAGGGATTTGTCCCATTGGGCTATCTGAATATCTTTAAAGGAATTGTAGAAGTCAGGAAATTTTCTAACGAAGGTTTGACCTGTATCTGTTTGCAAATATCTTTGGTCAAAGAGTTCTTTAAGAGTCATGGCTATTTTTCTCCGTGAGCAAAGCTATTAGCAAAGTCAAGCCCAGAGGGGAGGCTACAAGTAGTTTTGAGGCATCCACTTTTTCCTTTTTTGCTATTTCGTAAGCCAGGATGACAACCATAGCTGGGAAAAGGAAGACAGTCAGGAAGAGACCTGCGAGGAAGAGGGCTATTTTTTCTTGTTTACTTTTTGCGTCTTGTGCCATAAGGAAGGGAAGCAGGACAGTGCCTAGGATAGCAAGTCCGAGGGTTTTCATTTAAGCACCTCCTTTTGGACTTTTTGAGTAGCCTGTTGGAGAAAACCAAAGAAGTATAGGTCTGCAACTGGGTATTGGTATATTAGTTTTTGCATAGGGGTTAGGCTATCATGTTTTATTTCTCCGTCTTTGACTGCAAGCTTCCATACTATTAATGTGTGTGCTGCGAGGTTATACATGTCATATCCTGTATCTTGGTATTCAAGCCATTTTTCTTTTATGGTTTCGTCATCTTTTATTACTGAGGTTAAGACTTCCTTGATTGTATCTATGAGGAGTTCTTTTTCATCCTGTGTGAGGTTTAGGAGGTCTTTGTAGATTTCGTTTCCTTGTTCTATTAGTTCGTCCAGGACTTCTTTAGTAATTGAGACAAGTTCTTTTTCATCAAGTTGATAGAGGATTTTTGCGGCAGTTGGGAATTTTTCGTTTTCGTACAGGTCTTTTGTTGTTTTATGGTTTTTCCATGCTTTTATGAATTCCAAAGCTTCCTTTAGGGCGTATTCATGTCCGTAACTTTCTGCCATTTTCCACCATTCCTTTGTGCCGTATTCTTCTCCGAGGTCTTCATAGGGTTCAAGCAGTAGGAACCTTATGCAGTCCTTTACTTCTTTTAGCATGGCTTTACCTCCTGTTTAGAGTTTATAATAAACTCATGCTTGATTTGATTTTAGGTTTAGGCATGTTTGTGGTAATTCTATTAGGGCTTGGGTCATTGAGTGTTTTGGATAGAAGGGGCTAGAAGCCTGCGAATATTTTAACGAACTTTTCGTATTTTGAATGTTCTAGGATTTTTCTGAGCTTGTGGATAAGTTCTTTCATTCTTGAGTATAGATTTTCGTTGCCTTCTATGAATATTGGTCTGTATTTTATTGTTTCGTCTATGTAGTAGTAGTCTTCAAGGGAGTTAAACTCAAGGCTAGAGGACTTTTTGGGATTGAGATCAACCTTAAATTCTGGATGTATAAGTTTGCTACCTGTGAATTGGACTTTTTCAAGAATAGACACAAGTTCTTGAGTTTCTTCAGCATAGCATTTACCAAAGCATTCCTCGTTGTGGCTTTCTCTTTTTTTTAACTCTTGTCCATTTTCAAGTTTGTATATGATTTCGTGGTAGTTTTCGTCAAGTTCTTTTATTTGTTTGTCTATTATGGCGGCTTCAAAGCCGCAGTGTTTGCATATTACTTTGTTATTTAGGAATTTAAATTCGTGTTCTGGTTTGTTTGTTTTTTCTTTTATATAGCCTAGGTGGATTGTTTCATTTTGGAATTTTGCTTTTATGTTTTTGATGGTAACACATCCGAAGTCGAAGCTTTCTGTGAAGGTTGGGATTTGTTTGAGGTATACATACAGGATGTCTTCTTTTCTTTCTTCTCTTTCGTATTCAAAGATTAGGTCGTATTCTTTTTCTATGATATTTTCTTCGTTAGGAGTATATATTTCAGGCAAAACAAAAACAAAACGGATTTTTTGATTTTTCAGAGTGTAGTCAATTTCTTTTTGTTTTGCATTTTGAACAGGTATTCTCACCACTATCTTGTTATTGATTTTTTCTATTTGTATCATGGTTTACCTCCTTACTGTTCTTCTTCTTCTTCTTCTGCTGCTTGGGCTAGAAGTGAGTACATAGTCCACTTAGCCCATCTTTTGGAGTTAAGTCTTATAAACCTTTTTGTGTGCCATTTTAGCTCTTTTTCTTGGTTTAGATATTCCCTTATCCTTTCTATCTCCTGAGGGTTTACCTTCCCTATCACTTGGCTGTAGTTTACTATTAGTTCTTGCCTGAGATAATCCCACACCGGTAAAACTCCTAGTTTAAGTCCGAGGGATTTAAGTTCATAGACAGGTGAACTGTAAGGTAGGAGTTGCAGATATGAGGTCATAGGCACTGTTAGGTATAGACCCTGGTTGACTTCTTCTACTATTAGAAATCTTTCTACAGGGACGCTCCAGATTTCTCTTATTTGCCCAGGTTGAGGTGCTTTTTTATCTTTTACCTCTATGAGTTTATCAGTTCCTTCTTTTAGGTTTTTCTCGTAAGCTTCCAAAAGCTCAAGTTCTATCATGACTTACCTCCTTTATTGATTTTTTAAACCTACACAAACAAAAGATTTACTAAAAAAACTAAGTTTCTGGCAGAAGTCTGCATCTGATTTTCTTGGGCAGTTGTATGTTTTGTATAGGCACTACTTCTATTCTTTTGCCTGCTATGTAGCTGAGGGTTTTTATGTTCTTGCCTCCTTTTCCTATGATGTGGGGTAGGATGTTTTGAGGTACTTTTATTTTTCCTTTCTTTATGTCTCCCAGTGTTATTTCAAAGACCACTCTTTGTGATTTCTCCTCTTCTACACTGAAGACTATCCTATCGTTTTGTTCTTCTTTCTTTAGTTGTCTAAGTGCCTCTATCCAGTTCTTGATGTGTTTTACTTCTTTTGATAAATCCTCTTCTACTCTTTCTTTTTGTATAGCCCTTTCAATTCGTGCCATTAGTTCTGGTTTAAGGAGCTTTATTTCCTTTTGATACTCTTGGTATATGTTTTTTACTTCTTCAAGTCTTTTTCTTGTCTCTTCAAGTTTTTCTTCTTCTTTTCTTTCCCATTCTTTTTGTTTTTCTCTTAGTTTTCTTTCATTCTCTTCATATATAGCATTTAGAAACTCTTTATCATCTAAGGTTCTTAATCTTTCTTTAATTTCAGGTTCAAAGCAAGTGTAGTGTTCTATCAATGATAGTGCATGTTCGTAGTCATCTCCGAGGTTAAGTCTTTGGACTATTTCTTTCAGAACCTCATCACTTGAAGTTTTTATTGGTTTGCTTAGTTCTTCTATTTCTTTCTTGATTTTTTCTATCTCTTTTAGCACAGGCAAGTATCTTTCTTTTTCTTCATCTGATAATTCTTCTTCTTTCCTTTCAAGAGTTCCTGCCACAACCTCTTTTATGGAGACAAGAGGATTGGTGCTGGTTTCTACAGTTTGGTAGTAGTTTACTTCTGTTATCTTTTTTTGGTTTTCTATCCGTGCTGTCTTGACATAGGTTTCTTTATCTTTCCATTCTTCTCTGTTGATTATCAGTTGTTCTTGTAGTTTTTCAAGTGTTTTGTAGAGTTCATGAAGTTGTTGTTTTCTTGCTTTTTCTTCTTGGTATTCTTTTTGTTTTATTTCAAGGTATAGTTCAAAAAGCTCTGCCATTTTCATGTTTTTCACCTCCTTTATTCATTAACTAAACTTCCCTTGACCTCAGAATCTGACATAAGCTCATGGAAGCTTTTGCAGTATTCCACAAGAGCGGGCAAAACTCTATCTTTTTCTTTTTGCCAGTTTTCCTTCTTTATGAGAAATGCAGGAAGCTTTATGTATGGGAACACAGGGCATTTAAGGTCAAGGCTTTCAATTCTTTCATAGCCATCTATCTCTATGTTTGCTCTTTTTTCTTTACCCGGGATTAGGTCTATATACACATAGAGCTTGTAGCCAGACAAAGCGGATAGGATATCCTCTTTCACTTCTTCATCCCAAGACTTTTGAAGATGAAAGTCTATATAAAGTTTAGGCTCAGGCACTTGTGCATTGTATAGCCAGAAGTCTATTATCTTGTCGCTTAGCTCGTTTGTTTTGTAGGCATGAAAAAGACGCAAATACATACTTCTTTCCTGCTGTGTAAGAGGGCTAAGTTTGGCATGTAAGTCTGTGGGATATTCCTGAGGTTGGTTTTCTATCCAGTAGCTTGCAAGTTTTACAGTCAAGAACAAAAACTCAGGATGGTAAGCTATGCTACTGGCACTCTTTTTGTATTCAAAGGTTTTTGGGTGGACTTGATAGTAGCCTATGTCGTTCCAGAGGTCTTCGTTATATCTTCTTGTTTCTTCGGAGAGCCAGAAGGCGTCTCCTATGGCATATTCACAGGTTTTGAATAACTCTTTTTCCTTTTCTTTCCAGTTTTCTGAGGTAAAGCTAAAATGCAGATGCCCTCCGAGAGGATATTTTGTGTCTTTTGTGGACAATACGAGGTTTGGATGTTGCTTGTGGAATTTTTCCATGAGCTTTCTTAGGTTTTCCACAAGCTCTTGAGGAGTGTCTGCAGGGTCTGGGCGGAGTTCCAAAACTCCTCCGTCGTGTCCTATGGAGTAGTCTTTTGTTAACCTGTCATCCACATAAATAACATCTCCTTCTTTGTTTTTCACTGTGAATTCCACATCCAGACCTATTTTGTTTAGCATTTTCCTCTCCTTTAGAATTTAGGGGGTTTTATGTTTGTTGTGGAAGTATGCGTAAGCTTCTGGATGTTTACTTATCTTCAAGCATTATAATCACATCTACTTTTTTGTTTATTTTTTTGAGGTCTTCCTTATCGTTTACATAGGCTATTATCTTTCTCTTTTTAAGCAGTCTTTTTTCCAGTCTTTGAGCTATTTCCTTTTTAGTTTTAAGAACTTTCATCGCAACCTCCATAAGTATTTTACCACAAAGGATGGACTTACTGAAAGAAGCCATGTAATATAAGTTTCATGGGGTTAGAGGCTCGTTGGGAGAGGATAAAGCTTGGTGCTTTCTACACACCATCTTTTTTGGTTTCAAAGGTTAGAGAACTTGTGTCTGTTTACAAAGACAAGGCAGTTCTTTTAGATCCTGCGGGGGGCTGTGGAGCTTTTATAGAAGCTTTTCAGGATTGGGATTATAGGGTAGCGGATATAGATATGCGTGCGGTGGAGTGTCTTAGAAGTCGCTTTGACCCAGAAAGAGTTTTCTATGCGGATGCCCTTAGGGATATCAAAAGAAGTAAGTATGGCATTTCTGAGGATGACTTTCTTGTGATAGTTGGCAATCCTCCATACAATGACTGGACTTCTCTTTACAAAAAAGGACAGAAAGGCTCCTTTGTTATGGACAGGGATGTTTTTGACAGGGATTTAGGAATAGCCTTTTTGAAGGCTATGAGTAAGCTTCGTGCGGATGTTGTATGTGTTATCCATCCCATGTCCTATCTTATAAAGCGGGCGAATTTTAATCGTTTGAGGGGATTCTTTCAGAGTTATATTTTGAGGAGGGCTATTATTTTTCCGAGCCATGTTTTTAAAGGGACATCAAAGGTTTCAGGTTTTCCAGTATTGATAGCTTTATATGAGCGGAGTTCAAGGGGTTGGACATGGGGGGATATGTTAGGTTGGAGTTTTGAGTTTTTTGACAGGAGTGGGACTTTCAGGCTTAGGGATATAGAGACTACGGATGGTTTAATTGAGAAGTATCCTCGGAGGGGGAGATCTCCTATTGGGCTATATTTTCACACTTTTAGAGATATCAATTCTCTTTTGAGGAACAGAGATTTTCTTCTTTGTGAGACAGAGCATACCATTCCCATTGATTGGGGTAGTTTTCCTTTGTATGCCTATCTTGTGGCTTTAAAGCACTATATTCTTGAGAGAGGCTCTAAGAGGTTTTGGTTCTATGGCAACTTCTCTCCGCTCATAGACAAAGCAGGTTTCTCTGGACTTGAAAATGCCTTTGTTCACTATGCTCTCAGAAGGTCAAAGGTCTTGCCAGAGGACTTTAAGAGAGAGGCTTTTGAAAGGTTTCCTTGGCAGGGTGGGTTGGAGGTGGTAGAGGAATACTTCGGGAGGCTATTTCCTTATGCTGAAAGAGGTGAAATCTGAGAATGGTAGTCTAAAACTCCTATTTGACCTGAAAAACAAGGGCAAGTTCAGATATAAGGACTTGTGTTATTCCAGAGGCACTAAGAAGGGAGGCACTTTTGAGGTTTAGGTGGGCTGGGACTTTGGAGGTAGTGGAGGAGTATTTTAGGGGTTTGTTTAGATGGGGGCTATGAGGAAGCTTCTTCTATTCTTATTTTCCTTAGCCATTTTTTGGCATTTTTTGATGGGAACAAGCCTGCCACTATAGAGTTGTAGTTTTTATAGTTTGCGGGGGTATTTTTGAGTGGGGGGTAGGAGAAGTTAACATAATATAAAAGGTAAAGGAGGTTTGTTAGCGATGGAATTAAGAACTTACAGAGCAAGAGCGGTTGTAAAGAAAGAGTTAGAGAGCGGGCTTTACAGGTTTGTTCCTGTAGTTAGCAATGTGGGACCTCATTGGCGGACAATTTGGAGCAAAGAGGGTAAGGAATTGCTTAAGCAAGTTTCTGAGAGATTTTTGTTATCGGAAGAAGGGCAAGAACTATTGCATAGGTCAGTGGAACCACTTGGTAGGTATGTAGGCTGGGAAAAGGAGCAAGTTGTAGCAGTTGGTATGGCACAGGCTGCATTACAAGAGGATGGAGTATTTTTGCAGGCTTTAGAGGAGGGGGATTTTGAGAAAGCTTCTATGAGACTTGTCTATACACTTTTAAACTCAGGCGTTAACAAGAGGCTACTTCTTAACAATCCTGCGGGCAAGGCTTTGATAAAGGATGCTATAGGAAGGGCATGGGGGAATTTGGCTAAGTGGTGTCATTTTACAGATTGTTTCACCAGTTTGGAATTGGAAAGAACTTTGGGGCAAGTTTCTGGTGCTTTTCATGCGAATAGAAATACGAAAACAAAGGATAAAAAGCTGCAGGTAGTTTATGGAATTAGCCAAGGATAGTGTTTTTTTCTTAGCTTTTCAAATCCTTGATTTTCAAAGTGTCTAATTTTTGGTTGGAAAGTAGACAAATTTTTGTAGGGGGTGGTAAAATAGAAGAGGGGTTCAAAAATGAAGTTAGAGGAGTTTTTCTCTTTCATTGACAGGCTTTCCGCACAAGAAAAGGGGGAATTTTTTGAGAGGTTTATAAAGCAGTATCTTTTGCAAAGTCCTGAGTATTCAAGGCAGTTTGTTAAGGTAGAAAGGTGGAGAGAATATGAGGACAGAGGACGCAGAGTGGACACAGGAGTGGATTTAGTTGCTTTTGACATAGAGGGGAGAAGGTGGGCAGTGCAAGCCAAGTATCACAAGAACATAGTAGGTTTAGAGGATACTGCGACCTTTTTTGCCAGTTTAGGGACAAAGGAGTTTGACGGTGGCATTCTTGTGGTAAAGGAAGGCATAAATGAGAGGGTAGAGGAGAAGATAGACAAGTTTGAAAAGCCTATTCTTGTTTTGACTTTGCGAGACCTTCTTGAGGACATAAAGGAGATAAAGGAGACAGGGGAGATATACTTTGAGGAAGTTAAAAAGGAGCTAA
>JAWBPV010000029.1:0-15448 GCA_039000425.1 Candidatus Aenigmatarchaeota archaeon | reverse complement strand
TGAGAGTGGGAGCCCGGAGATGGACTCTGAGACATGAGTCCAGGGTCTACGGACCGCAGCAGGCGCGAAACCTTCGCAATTCGCTAACGCGAGACGAGGGAACCCGGAGTGCCCTTGCTCTGCAAGGGCTTTTGCGGTCTGAAAACAGGACCGCGAATAAGGGGTGGGTAAGACGGGTGCCAGCCGCCGCGGTAATACCCGCGCCCCAAGTGGTGGCCGCGATTATTGGGCTTAAAGCGCCCGTAGCCGGCTTAGCAAGTCCCTGGTGAAATCCTCCAGCAAACTGGAGGGCTTGCTGGGGATACTGCTAGGCTTGAGACCGGGAGAGGGTAGGGGTACTCGTGGGGTAGGGGTGAAATCCTGTAATCCCACGGGGACCACCTGTGGCGAAGGCGCCTACCTGGAACGGGTCTGACGGTGAGGGGCGAAAGCTAGGGGAGCGATCGGGATTAGATTTGGTGGAAGGAAAAGCATAATTTTTTATCTTTTCCTTCCCCACTAAATACCCCGGTACGTGAGGATGGGAGTATCTTCTGATAAAAGATGAGGAATATCTAATCCACTGATTTAATGAGGTCCTCTAGCTGGACTTTCCTATCTTCGCGCGGGAAAGTCCTAGCCGTAAACGATGCCCGCTTGGTGTTGCAGGCTTCTCGGGAGCCTGCAGTGCCGGAGCGTAAGTGTTAAGCGGGCCGCCTGGGGAGTACGGCCGCAAGGCTGAAACTTAAGGGAAAGAGAGAAGACCCGAAACTAAAATTAATTACATTAGAGGGTTCTTTGATTCAGAAGGACTTCCTAAGAAAATAACCAAAAACTCTCAAAAATTATAGTCAAAATAAAGAAAGAACCTTTAGAATTCGTTAGAAAAACATTAATAGAAATTGGCATCACACCCATCAATTTGACAACTTGTGGCGGTGTGAGACTAAAAATTTTAAAACGGGTTCTTCTCTCCCCGAATTGGCGGGGGAGCACACAAGGGGTGGGCGTTGCGGTTCAATTGGATTCAACGCCGGAAACCTCACCAGGGGAGACGGCAGGATGAGGGTCAGTCTGAAGGGCTTACCAGACAAGCCGAGAGGTGGTGCATGGCCATCGTCATCTCGTTAGTCTCTAATGGGGCTAACGGGACGATAAAGCTCGTACCGTGAGGCGTGCCGTTAAGTCGGTTAATCTCAGTGAGTGTCAGCTCCTGAGAGCTGATACGAGCGAGACCCACGCCCCATGTTGCTACTGCTCTCTTCGGAGGGCAGGCACTCATGGGGGACTGCCCGCGATAAGTGGGAGGAAGGAGTGGGCGACGGTAGATAGGTAAAGAGCTCTGAACCGACTTGTGGGAAAAGCATGACCACAAGTATCGCCAGAGCTCTAAATGCTCTTTACCTAGCTGAAGTCCGTATGCCCCGAATCCCCTGGGCTACACGCGACGCACAATGCGCGCCACAATGGGATGCGACCCCGAAAGGGGAAGCGAATCCCCTAAAAGCGCGCTCAGTTCGGATTGAGGGCTGAAACTCGCCCTCATGAAGCTGGAATCCCTAGTAGGCGAACGTCATCATACAATCTTGAGAAGAGGCTGGAGATGCTTCAGGATTGTGTGAAATCGTTCGCCGAATACGTCCCTGCTCCTTGCACACACCGCCCGTCAAGCCAACCGAGTGGAACTTCGTCGAGGCTCGAAAGAGTCGAGTCGAAGTTCCGCGAGGGGGGCTAAGTCGTCACTCTAAGAGCTGAAATAAAAATGAAAAAATGGCTTGACTCTGAATTAATGATGAGTAGGAGGTGAGTTGATTAACAGCTCTTGGAGCGATAAACAAGGTAGCCGTACCGGAAGGTGCGGCTGGATCACCTCCTTAAGAAAAAAAGGTCCTGCCCTAGGCATCAAAAAACTGAAGCGCAAGTTTTTAATCTTTTTTCTCCTTTTTATAAGAATATGGTAGAGATAACAGGCATATACGGAGCAGGAGTTTATCCAGACGGAACTCTTGAGCCGATTTGTGCAAATAGAGTTAAAAAAGGTATGCAACTTTTAATGGACAAAGAAACTGAAGTAGTAGTAATGCTCGGGACTCCTGGGCCTTATATGCGCTTATATGCTCTTAAAAAATTTCCTTATATTGATAAAAGCAAGATTTTAGTTGAAGGAAAGGGCAGAAGTGCTGTGGAGGAAACAAAAAATTTCAAGGAAAATTTTATTCAACCTTATGGTTATAAAATAATTGGGAAAGTTTCCCAAGCTTGGCATTTTCCGAGAATTAAGATGATAGATTCATTCTTTTTCTCTTCGAATTATAAAATTGAATATTTTGAGGCTGAAGATGGTAGAAATGAAGAAGAAATAAGAAAAAGTATAGTGAAGGAAAAGTTTGCTTTTTTGAGAGATTATGTACGATTGAAAATTCCTTTTGGTACTTCTTCAAAAATGGAAAAGCTCTTAGAACTAACGGAAAAGCTGTACAATTTATAATTACCTTGATTTTAAAAACAGGAAAATGAAAAGGATAAGCAAAATTACAAAGGAAAAGATAATTGATATAACAGAAAGTTGAGATAAGGTAAAAAAGGCAGTTCTCTCAAGTTTTGGTACAGGCCAGAAAAATTCTCCTTTTAAGGATGAAATGAAAATTAAGCAAATGAAAATTAAGATTATACCAAAAGAAGTTAGCAAATCTTTTTTATACATTTCCCAAATTTTTTTAAGCAAACAACCACCTTGGGTCAATATCTAATATCAAGTGTGTTATAAAAGCTATTCCTATCACTAATGAATAAGACGGAAAGAAATATAAACTTATACCATAAATTGAGCTCATTGTAATACAATGCAAAATCATTCTTCTTGTTCCGTGGAAAAATAATTTACCGCTTTCTCCAAATTCTTCTATCAAACCCTTTGGGTCAAGTATTCCTTTTTTTATATATTTCCAGGCATTTTTCTTAAATGCCAGGAAAGCATAAAGCAAATGATCTAAATCAATTAAAGTTCCAGCTGCGCAGCCGATTAAAATTAAATTGAGGCCTTGAGAAAACTCCAAGTTATAAATTGAAACAAGAAAGTAAAAAATTATTAAATTTATTGCCAAATGCCACCAAGGCATCATATGTTGAAATTGTTCTTTAATAAAAAAATTTTTTAAATTTTAATTGAATAAGTAATTATTGGATGTCTGAGATAAAAATGGAAATTCCAATTCCTCTCAGAAATTATTTGAGTTTAATCAAAGAAAAAAGACCACCTTATTATGAGATAGTAAAATATTTGCTTCAAGAAATGGAAAGCCATTTTCTAAAAAGTGAAAGTTCTGAAATTGTATACATGATTAATCCGCGAGAGTTGTATGAGGAAATAGAGAAAAAAATTAAAAGTGAGAAAATTACAAGAATTAATGTTTGTCGGACTATACTAGCTCTTTTATATGGAAGCGACCTTCGCGAAGGAGAAGATTTTTACACAACAACAACTTCAGGTGGAAGAAAAAATTATCATTTGAAAGTTAACCCTGCAACCCTTTCCAGACTTAAATTATTTTTGTACTAAAATTTAATTTTATTTGTGGGCCGGTAGATCAACGGTAGATCGCCGCTCTATTGAAGGCGAATGCAAAGCGGAGAAGCTTAAACTCCGTAAGCTCGGGGTTCGAAAAGTTATCGAAATTCCCCGCCGGTCCACTTTTTTTCTTAAACAGAAAAATTTTAGTTTAAGTAAGAAAAAATTTTTTCAAACTTTTTTTTGATTTGGGTGCAAAATTTTCATAAACAATGAACTTAAAGAAAAAGTTTAAATATCTAAAAGTTTTTAAATTATGAAAACTAATAATAAAATTGCCGGTGTCTGTATGGCATCCTAAAATTTGGCATCGGCCTTTTGTTTAGCGATGAGTTTATTCTTTTCCTGATTGATGAGGATAAGGGCACCTGACGAGCATGGATGCAATTCCCTATTTGAAAATAGGGGATGAAGAGTCGAGGTTGATGATTAGGCTGACAGCGCCTGATAAAGATGAAGAGCGAACTGTCTATATGAAACCAAAAAAATGAGACTGCCATAGGTAAAAGCTGGTCAAGGAGGTCTGGCAACGGCGTCCCACTTGGTGGATGGCTTGGCTCCGGAACCGAGGAAGGCCGTGCCAAGCCGCGATAGGTCTGGGTTAGCCGCATGGAGGCTTAGACCCCAGAATCGCCGAATGGGATTCCTCTTTGATTCCCGGCTTTAAAGCTGGGAAGGGGGACGCGCCGAAGTGAAGCATCTCAGTAGGCGCAGGAAGAGAAATCAATTGAGATGCCCTGAGTAACGGCGAGTGAAAGGGGCAGAGGGCAAACCGAACCCTTTAGCGATAAGTTAAAGGGGATGTGGAGTTGCAGGACTTGGGTACTTCCTAGCTTCCTGACCCGAAGTGAGCTGGAATGCTCCGCCTTAGAGGGTGAAAGCCCCGTAGGGGAAGGGAAGAAGGAAGATTCCAAGTATCCTGAGTACCATTCCTTGGATATGGAGTGGGAATCTGGGTGGCATTAACATCCAACCCTAAACATATCCGGAGTCCGATAGCGGACTAGTATTGCGAAAGAAAGCTGAAAAGTATCCCGAAAGGGAGGTGAAAAGAGCCTGAAACCAAGTGGGTATAGTCAGGCATGGCCTGGAAGGTTCTGGCCCGAAGGAAAGTAGCGAGAGCTACGAGTACGAGGGTCAGATTACAGGGTCATGCCGTCCGTTTCGAAAAACGGGGCAGGGAGTTTGCCTAAGTGGTGAGGTTAAGGAGTTTTAAACTCCGAAGCCGTAGCGAAAGCGAAATGCTCGTAGCTCGAAGAGAGCGTGGAGCTGGGTGCGAAAGTGCCCGGAATCACTTAGGCAAGACCGGAAGTCGGTCGATCTATCCCCGGGTAGGGTGAAGTCTCTCGAAAGAGAGATGGAGGCCCGCTACCGGTGGTGAAATCCATTCCCTCGGGTGACCTGGGGATAGGGGTGAAAAGCCCATCGAGACCGAGAATAGCCGGTTCCTCCCGAAATGAGTCTCAGCTCAGCCCGGCCAGAGACAGTTAGCAGGGTAGAGTACGGATTGGATGGCTAAGGGTCGAAAGGCCCGGCTATCCTGTCCAACTCCGAATCTGCTAACGTCGTAGAAGGCCGGAGTGAGGGTGGTGGGGTAAGCTCGCCATCCGAAAGGGGAACAACCCTGCCTGGGGTTAAGGTCCCTAAATCCTAGCTAAGTGAGGAAGGGAGTCAAAGCCCTTAGACAGCGGGGCTGTAGGCTTAGAAGCAGCCATCAGATAATAAGTGCGTAAGCTAGATGTTCGGAAAGTTTCCTTAGATTTTCATAAAGTTATATTTTGAGCATCTAGCCGCAAAACAGCTTACCCGCCGAGGGCTTTGGCCCTGAAAATGGAAGGGACTAAGCTAGGTACCGATACCCCAGCTTGCGAAAGCAAGGGTAGGGAGGCATCCTTCGTGGGTAGAAGCTGGGGCGTGAGCTCCAGTGGACCGCGAAGGAAAGAAGATCCTGCCATGAGTAGCAGCTTAGCTGGGTGAGAATCCCAGCCCCCTGAACCCTAAGGGTTTGCCGGCAATGTTCGTCAGCCGGCAGTTAGCCGATCCTAAGGGCACCCTTAATCGGAGTGCTCGAAGGGAAACCGGTTAATATTCCGGTGCCATGGTGATACGTGCGGCAACGCAAGTTAGGTTCCTGACGCTTCGGGATAGGCCGACGCAAGTTAACTACTTAAGCCCACGGAGTCTCGTAATGAGGAGAAGTGGGTGAAGGTAGGAATAGCTCCTCGTATGAGGAGTTCGGCTGATTCCTGGAGCCCGTGAAAAAGGAACCTAAAAGGATTCACCATGATCGTACCGAGAACCGACACAGGTAGGGTCGCTGAGAAGGCGAAGGGGCGATGGGATAACCCAGCCCAGGGAAATCGGCAAATTGGCCCCGTATCTTCGGTAGAAGGGGTGCCTACTCTCTCGAAAGGGAGAGTAGGTCGCAGTGACAAGGGGGAAGCGACTGTTTAACAAAAACGCAGCTGGCCGCTAGTCCGAAAGGATGTGTACGGCCAGTGATGCCTGCCCAGCTGCGGTGTGTGAAACCCGGGTTCAACCGGGCGAAGCCCCGCAGAGCGGCGGCGGTATTGTGGAGGATTATTCCTCCCACCGCAAACTCTGACCGTCGTAACTCAAGGCGGTCATATGATAGGATGATAGCCGCCTGGGCGGCATAAGTAGCGTAATCCCTTGCCGTTTAATTGACGGCCTGTTCAATGGCTTAACGACTTCCCCACTGTCCCGGGCTGGGACCCAGCGAAATTGCCGTTCCGGTGAATAGGCCGGAGACCTCCAGTGGGAAACGAAGACCCCGTAGAGCTTTACTGCAGTCTGGCGTTGCTGTAAAGTTGAGATTGCATAGAGTAGCTGGGACTCGCTATCAGGCGTAGGCTTCGGCTGAGGCCGAGAGGAAAGTGTAACACCAGCCTTTCTCAACTTTACGGCTTACCCGTAAGGGGACAGCGTCAGATGGGCAGTTCGGCTGGGAGTTTAGGAGCTGGAATGAGGATTCCCTTAAGTTATGAAAAAATGATTAAGGGCATACGGTCTGAAAAGCTCCTAAACCAGCAAGCGGTACGCCCTTGAAAAGATATCAAGGGCGCCCAAAGCTCAGCTCATCCGGGTCATGTCAGAAGTTGAAGCTATGATTGTACTGCTCCAGAACGATTAAGAATGAGTGTAGAGGTAGCTCATGAGCTTTAATCAGCTTCTGACACCCGAAAGAAATCCGGAGTAGAGTGTAAGCGCAAAAGCTGGGCTGATTGGATCCCGCAAAGCGAGGGATCCAAGGGCGAAAGCCTGGGCTAGCGATACATCGGTTCGCCTTAATGGCGGCCGGTGGTATCAGAAAAGCTACACAGAGTTAGTGGAAAAACTAACTCTGGGCGAACTCGGGGATTGCAACTTAGGTTGTCTAACCCGATAAGTTGCCCCTAAAATGGGCCCGTGGCCGGTGAAAGCCCACTGCTCGAGGGGTCTTTCATCCCACGTAGATAGCGACGAGCGGGTAAATTGACCCGGCGCGTTGGTGCGTCGCTGTCGGCTCCCCCCCTCCTGGCCGTGCAGTAATCTGAGACGTTCTTAATGTTCCGAAAAGAGCTTATACATGTAATGTGAAAAATTACGAATGTCTCGGACTGGAAGCGGCCAAACTGGGGGAGTCCCAGAAAGTAAATAATAAAAACGAGAAAAATAAAAAATAAAATTCTAACATCTCAAGAAAAATGTGAAAAAAATCTTAACTCGTTTGAAGAAGCTGAAAAAGGGTGGAATTTTTTATTTTCTTGTGTGGGGCTCCCTCAGGGCTTTGGGTACAGGTGCCCACTGGTTAAAGGGAGTTAGACAGCTTTAAACACAAGTAAATCAAAATAGTACATGGATAAAAGATGGAGATTCCAAATTATTTATTAAAAATAATCGGAACTTCTCATGCTGATAAATTCAAAAAATTTAGTTAGTTTTTAGCTGTCTAATTCCCGACCTAAGGGGGACGTTAGCTGGGTAGGAGTTAATTGCACTATCCAGCGAAATTGCTTTTTAAGCTTTAGATGAGCTGGATAAGCGCAGGGTCAAGTAATTAACTCCCCAGAATCAGAACGTCGTGATCATGCCAAGTGTATCAAAATAGAAAGAATATCAAAAATTATAAATCACTTGGCATGACGACAAAGACAGTTCGGTCGCTATCTACTGGAGGTGCTGGCCGTCTGACCGGAAGGACGGATTAGTACGAAAGGAACATCCGTCCGCGGCCTCTGGTCTACCGGTTGTTAATTGCATAGCCGGGCAGCTAAGCCGCATGGGGATAAGTCCTGAAGGCATCTAAGGACGAAGCCCTCCGGGAAAATAGACGGCCACTCTCCCAACTGCTCCGTAAGGAGTGGAAGGGAGACGAAGGCTCTCCTAGACGAGGAGGTTGATGGGGCAGCAGTGTAAGCTCCAAGCCTTCGGGCGAGGAGTGAGCTGGCTGCTCCCAATCGCCTGAGGTTGCCAGACCTTGATAAACAGCTTTTACCTATGGCAGTCTTAAAAATTTTTTAAGATGCAATTATTAGCGTTTAATAGTTTTAAGTAAATTTTTCGTGAGTTTGGAGTTATAGTTTATTTCAAAATACACTTTCCTCTTTTTTCTATTTTTCTTAAGGTATCCCATTGTTACAAGTTGATTCAAGTAAGCTGATTCCACTGCTCTTTCTCTTTTTGTTTGGTAAGATACGTCTAATGCTGTTACAGGTTCTCCAAGTTTATAAACTGTAAGAAAGGTAGTGAGCAAGTGATAGGGCAAACCTAAAAATTGCTTGTCCATGATAGCTAAGTTTTCCAAAATTTTTATTCTTTTTTCAAGAAGATTCAATCTCTTTTCCATTTTCTTTAACTTAAGTTCTAAACTCACAAAAGTAATTTAGATTTAAAAAAATAAAAGGGAAATTTGGTTGGCAAAAACTTAAATTCTTTTTATCCAAACTTAACTTATGATATTTTTTGACATAGAAACAACTTCGCTTAAAGCTGATGAAGGTATTTTAGTAGCATCTGGTTTTATTCTTCAAAACGGAGAAACAAAAATTTTCTTTTCGGAAAATCCTGATGATGAAAAAAATGTTATTAAAAAGACCCTGGAAATTTTTAACCAAAGTAAAAATGAGGAAATTGTTATTTGGTATTCTGACTTTGACATTCCATTTCTTGTTTCGAGAGCGATAAAGCATGGCTTAGACGCTTCCTTAGTTTATGAGTTAAAGATTATAGATATTTGCAAATTGATAAGAGAGAATTTAAAATTTAGAAGTAATAAGCTGGACGAAGTTGCAAAATTTTTTGGTATAGAAAAAAATTTGAAAATAACAGGAAAAGATGTACAAAGACTTTACATTAAATTTTTAAGTGGTAGCAAAAAAGCAAGGGAAGAAATTATAGAACATTGCAAAGATGATTTAAAAGCTATGAAGGAAATTTTTGAAAAAGTTAAAAGTTATGTTCAAAAATGGAAGAATAAAAACTCAAAGTTCTAGTTGTTTTTCCATTTCTTTTAAGAATTCTTCAACATTTTCATAATTTTTAACTTTCATCCTTTCTTTCCAGAACTGCCAAGGTCCAAAAACAGATTCATAAGCTTCACATCCCTTTCTTATTCTAACTTCAAAACTTGGCTCTACTTCTCTTACTCTTTTTAATGTATATAAGAGTCTTTGCTTCCATTCTAAAGCTTCTTTTCTGGATGAAGAATAAATATAGATATCTGAATTTTCCTCAGATTTTTTGAACTTTCCATGCAAAGAATAAGATGGGAAGCAAGAATAGAGTTCTGCAACACAATTTAAAGACACTTTCCAATTTCCTAAATTAGCATAAGTCTTCCAGCAATTATAAGGGTAGAAAAATAAAATTTCGTCCTTTCTATTAAGAAGATCTGTGTAAATTAAAAGCCTGCACGAATCACAATTTTTTCTCTGAGTTTTTGCTTTTTCATTATCATTCCAAAATTCTATCCAAGTCTCTTCATTTTTCCATTCTCTTAGCACAAGATTTTTGTGCATAAAGAAGATTTAAAAGTAAAACTTTTATCCTTTTTTGTGTGACCAAGAGAGATAGAAAGAAGTGAGCAAAATAATGCTTGCACCGATTAGTTGAATTTTGGTTAAAATTTCTTTTAGCCAGAAATAAGCAAGTATACTGCTAAATATTGGTGTTAGAGAAAGAAGAGAGCTAACTATCCACGGCTTAACCGTTTTAAGCGAAAGATACCAGAGCGAAAGTCCTAAGATAGAAAAAGTAAAGGTATATCCCAAAAGTAGAAGTAGTGCATTAGTGTTTATTGCAAGAATAGAAGAATGAGTTAAAAGGATAAATGATAAAAGAGTTAGCCCTGCAAAGAAGTTGGTTACAATAGTAATAGTTTGAGGTGAAGTTTTTTTCATCGCTTTTTGTGCAGGGAAGTAGGAATAAGAAAAAAATAGAAGAGAAACAACAACTAGTAAATCTCCTAGGTTGTAAGTTGTAAATGTGCTTAAGTCTCCTGAGAAGGAAATTAAGAACCCGCCAAAAATAAGGGAAAGAACTAAAAAAATTTGCCTTGTTTTAACTTTTTCCTTTAGGAAAAAATAACTCAAGAATAAAACAAACATTGGTTCAAGCCTTGATAAAAATGATGCTCTTGTGGCATTTGTAAATTTCATTCCAAAGTTTAGAATTAAAGAGCCAAGAAAGGCTCTAAAAAGAACTATTTGAATTACTTCCTTGTAATTTTCTTTCAACAATTTTTTAATCCCTAAATTTCTTTTTAGCGATTTCATACCAAGAAATAGAATTAAAGAAGATAGAAGAGAAGATAACATAGTAAAAGTTATTGGATTCATTGCCTTGTTTGCTTGCGAGCTAAATACAAAGCTGAAGCCTATGAAAATTGATGCAAGAAGTGCTTGAATAATCCCTTGATTTTCTGATTTCATTTTATAAAATTTTGTTTTTGTTTAAAAAATTATGCTTCATAAATTAACTGAAAAAAAAGAAAATAGGGAAAAGATGGATAGTAATTTTCTGAGTTAAACTAAAAAACTTATTTCTTAGATTTATATAAATTTGCTAGAGCATTAGTTCTTGATTCCTCTGAAGTTCTACCATATCCTCTACTAAGTACCCTTCCGCTATCTCTTTCATATATTACAGTTTCTTTATATTCAGTTCCTGGGATACCAAAAAAATCTTTAGTTCTTGTATCAGATTTAACTCCCCCCATTTTTTCACCCCCTTTTTTAAAAAAATTACATAGAGGTTCGATAGGATTTTAGATCATTATTTTTTAATACTAACTTAAGATCGCAACCAAAGCAATAATCGCAATCATATGAACATTCAAACATGAAGTCTGAAACTTTAGATAATTTTTTAAATGGAAGGGCTTTCTTTCTTTTAGAAATGCTGACACCTTCATAAACGCTATCACCACTATAATTTTTCATCTCATCACCTCTGATTTTAATCAAGATGATATCTTTAAATTTCTTATTTTTTAATTTAAAAATATGCAAGTTGCAAAATTTATTCCAGACAAATTAATAAGAAAAGTAATAGAAGGAAAATTACAAGGTGTGGTTGATAGAAATTTTATAATCGATTGTATATCAAAGACAATTAAAATATTTGCTGAGCCAATTAGGAAGAAAATATTTCTGGAATGCATGGAATCTCCAAAAGAATTTGATAAAAATCCTAAAATAATTTATCACTTAAGAACTCTTGAGGATTATGGACTAATTAGATATACAAACAAAGGCTATATTTCAACAAATTTTGGTAGAGAACTTTGGGAAAGTATAAGCAAATTACAGATTTTACCAAAATCATATCTTGATATAAAAGTTTTATTATATTTATCAAAACCAAAGAAATTTTTAGAACTTAAAAAAGAATTGAAAGTTAATGAAGGCTCTCTTTTTAGATCTTTAAACTTCCTCTTGGATAATAAGCTAATTATTAAGAAAAATGGAAACTATATGCTTTCTTCATTGGTTGATTTATCAAAACTTTCTTTCCTCATTTCTAAGTATACTGATTTAATTAAAAATATGACTTATGATATAACCTCTGAATCGGTAACATTTCCAAGGGAAAAGGAAGAAGAAATTTTGAGTTTGTTTGAAACTGAGAAAAGGAAGACAGTTAAAAAGTTTTGGAGAGAAGAAGATTTAATTAAGGAGCATATAATCATTTCGTGTTCTTATACTTCCCACTTAGAATTTGAAGAAATAGTTAATCATATAATAGAAGATTTTCGCGGTTCAGCTAGCTCAGCTAGGGCAAAAATCATTTCATCTTATGGAAAGGATATGATAAAAATTGGATATGAAGAGAAATATATTACTTCTCTGCAGAAACTTTTAAATTTACTTCACTTGCATGGATGGAGAGCTTTTGATTCTTTGCTAATTGAAGATATTAGTTTTCCAAAAAAATTTATTAAAAAATTTGAGGGTCCAAAATTTGGGAGGGAAGGAATAAGGAAATTACTTAATGTAAAAGAAAGACCTATTTTACAAGCCGGTCTTTTACCAGAAGAATGCTTTAACATTCAAGATACCAAAGATTATATCAAAAAACTTTTTATTGCTGGTACTGATGAAATTTCTGAAAGTTTTGCAGTTATAGATGATATAAAAAGTTTTGAAAATAGAGTTGAGACAATTACTCAAATATTAGATGAAATAAAAAGCGAATATGGACAAAAAATTTATTATTTTTACATTTACGGGGATGAGTATCAAGAGAGATTAGACATTTTGAAAGAATCAAATAACAAAGGCATTGGGATAATGGTTTCGCCAATTACAATCGGATTCCCTCTTGCTTCTCATATCATTAAAAACTCAAAATATCCTATGCAGATTCACTTAACTTTAATAGCTCCTTTTATTAGATATGCCAAAAGAAGGATTTCAAAAGAAGGTAAATTGCTTCCCGGCTTTGGCGCAAGTGTAAATATTTTAATCAAGCTTTTCGTTTTATTAGGTTCGGATGAAATTCCGATAGAATCTCCTTTCCAAGGATATTATGAATGGTGGGAAACAAAAATTCAATGTTCCATTTTAGATAATTATTTTGAAGAGCTTAAAAAGCCATTTCCTGTTTTATTTGGTCAAATAGCCCCAACAAATGCTTTAACTTTATTGAAAAATCTTGGCAATGATATTGTTATAAAGTTTAGAGCTTATGATATAATCAATGCTGAAAAATTAGGATTTGGAATAAAAAATTCAATAAATGCTTTTAAGCAAGCAATAGAAATAGCTAATTCTGGGGAAAAAGAAATCACGAGCGAGAAATATAAAGATTATATTGAATCGTTTAAATTCTATAAATAAATTCTTAGCAAATTTTAAATACTTCAAAAAACAAAAATAAGAGTGGGCATTGGTTAAAGCAATTTTAGCCCTTGAAGATGGAACAATTCTTGAAGGGAAAGGCTTTGGTTATCCTTGTGAAGTTTCTGGTGAGGTTGTTTTTAATACTGGAATGGTAGGCTACCCAGAAGCTTTAACAGATCCTTCTTATTTCGGTCAAATTCTTGTTCAAACTTATGTTCTTATAGGTTGCTATGGAGTACCTTCCCTTTCTATAAAAGAAAAAGGGATTCCTTTGCACTTCGAGTCCGAAGGAATAAAAGTTAAAGGTTATGTTATTTCTGAGCTTCAGAGAAACCCAAGCCACTGGACTTGTAAGAAAAGTTTAGAAGAATGGCTTTATGAGCAAAAAATTCCAGGAATAGAAGGAATAGATACTCGTGAACTAACAAAAAAATTAAGAATAAAGGGAGTTATGCTTGGAATTCTAAAAGTTGGAGATTATGATTTAGAAGAAATAAAAGGAAAACTGAATAAAATAGAGGACCCAAACAAAAGAAATTTGGTTAAAGAGGTTAGTATTTCTAAGCCAATAGAATATAATTCTGGGAAAAGAAAAGTTGTTTTGATAGATTGTGGGACAAAATACGGAATTTTAAGAAGTCTGCTTGAAAGAAATTTTAGTGTGATAAGAGTTCCTTACAATTTTTCTTGTGATAAAATTCTTGACTTTGAACCAAACGGAATAGTTATTTCAAACGGCCCAGGAAATCCAGAAATGGTTAAAGAAACCATAGAAACAGTGAAAAAACTCTTAGAAACTGAGTTACCGATAATGGGAATTTGCCTTGGAAACCAAATTCTCGCCTTAGCTTCTGGTGCAAAAACTTACAAACTTAAGTTTGGTCACAGAGGCCAAAACCACCCTGTAATTGATTTGAAAACAAAAAAATGCTACATAACAAGTCAAAACCATGGCTATGCTGTAGAAGAAGAATCTTTGAAAGAAACCGATTTTGAGCCTTGGTTCATAAACGCTAACGATAAAACAATAGAAGGAATAAAACACAAGAAAAAAAGTATTTTCGGAGTGCAATTCCATCCAGAAGCCTCTCCTGGTCCTTTAGACACAGAATTCCTTTTTGACTTGTTCTTAAAAGAGGTGAAAAAATGCCAAGGCTAAAAGGAATAAATAAAGTTTTAATCCTTGGTTCAGGAGCTATAAAAATAGGTGAAGCTGGGGAGTTTGATTATTCAGGAGCGCAAGCAATAAAAGCCTTAAAAGAAGAAGGAATAAAAGTAATTCTTGTTAATCCAAATGTTGCAACAATTCAAACTGATGAGAGGTTTGTGGATAAAGTTTATTTCTTACCAATTACTCCGGATTTTGTCGAAAAAGTGATAGAAGAAGAAAGGCCAGATGGAATTCTTTTAACTTTTGGTGGCCAAACTGCTTTGAATTGCGGAGTTGAACTTTTTGAAAGAGGGGTTTATGAAAAGTATAACGTAAGAGTTTTGGGAACTAGTGTAGAAGCAATAGAAAACGCAAGTAACAGAGAAAAATTCAGAAGAATTTTAACTGAAAATAAAATTCCTGTTCCAAGAAGCGGGAAAGCAAATAGTATAGAAGAAGCTATAGAAGTTGCTAATAAAATAGGCTATCCTGTAATGGTAAGGGTAGCTTATACTCTTGGCGGCCAAGGAACAGGCGTAGCCTATGATGAAAACCAGCTTAAAGAAATTGTTTCTCGTGGCTTAGCTCACAGCAGAATAAAACAAGTTTTAATAGAAGAATACTTAGGAAAATGGAAGGAAGTTGAGTATGAAGTGATGAGAGATTGTGAAGATAATTGCGCAATAGTTTGCAATATGGAAAATTTTGACCCCATGGGAATTCATACTGGCGATAGTATAGTTGTTGCTCCTTCCCAAACTTTGACAAACAGAGAATATCATTTACTAAGAAGCGTAAGCTTCAAAGTAGTAAGAGCTTTAAAAATTATAGGGGAATGCAACATTCAATTTGCTCTTAACCCGAAAAACGAAGAGTTTAGAGTTATAGAAGTTAATCCAAGACTTTCAAGAAGTTCTGCCTTAGCTTCAAAGGCTACAGGCTACCCTATAGCTTATATAGCTGCTAAGCTTGCTCTAGGTTATACTTTACCAGAGCTTAAAAACAAAGTTACTGGAGTTACTACTGCATGCTTCGAACCTGCTTTGGATTACATAGTTGTTAAAATTCCTAGATGGGATTTTCAAAAGTTTAGGAAAGTTAGCAGAAGAATAGGAACTCAAATGAAATCTGTAGGTGAAGTAATGGCAATAGGAAGAAGGTTTGAAGAAGCCTTGCAAAAAGCAGTTAGAATGCTTGATATAGGAAAAGAGCTTACTGATACTCAAGATTTAGAAGAGGATTTAGAAAGAATAAAAGAAGAATTGGAAAACCCGACAGACCAAAGACTTTTCTACATAGTCAAAGCTATACAAAAAGGGATGGAAATAGAAGAAATTTACCAGCTCACAGGAATAGACAAATGGTTCTTGTTTAAAATAAAAGAAATAGTTGAAGCTGAAAGAAATT
>JAWBPV010000028.1:0-15655 GCA_039000425.1 Candidatus Aenigmatarchaeota archaeon | reverse complement strand
TGAACGAAACAAATCAAGTAAAGTCTGTTGAAGCAAACAAAGAAGAAATAGAAAAGAAACGTTTTCTTTATATAGGGAAAACCATAACCATTTTTAGAATGGGTTCTTCATCTTATATGCTTATTCCTAATTCTACTTACACAGGGCTACCAGATTGTCCTCAAGTAAGAGAACTTATAGAGAAAAATCTTTTAAAGGAGGTATAAAAAATGGCATATAAGCATGGTGTATATGTATATGAGTTAGATACTAAAATTTTAGGTGTTCAGACCTGTGATTCTGCACTTCCCTTTGTAGTAGGAACTGCTCCTGTTCATACTTTACCTGCAGACAAACCAAGACCTGTTAATGAGCCCAGGTTAATTTTTAATTACAAAGAATTTGTAGAAACCTTTGGGGAGGTACCTGAAGGGGAGTCTGAAGAAAAATATACACTTTCTCAGTTTGCAAAGATTTATTTTACATTATATGGCATGAGCCCAGCTGTTTTTGTTAATGTTTTTGATCCTGCAGTTCATAAGGATGAACAGGACAATCCTGATGTAACTAAGGTAACAGTTGACGATATTAAAGGCGGGGTAGATGCTCAAACAGGTAAGCGTAAGGGGATGGAGCTTATTGATGAGGTATTTACTCGATTTATGAAGGTAGTTGGCTATATTCTTGCTCCAGGATTTAGTCATGATTCAAGTCTTGCCAATATCATGATTGCTAAAGCTACAAATTTAAATAACCATTTCAAAGCTATGTCTGTAATAGATGTACCTTCTGATATAATTAAGCCAGCTGATGTATTTACTTTCAAACAAAATATTGGTTCTCCTCATGCGATAATCTGCTGGCCAAGAGTGCAGTTTGGGGATGTGAAACATTATCTAAGTGGACATTTAGCAGGACTCTCTGCACAGGTGGATGCTAAAAACGCTAACATACCCTATGAAAGTCCCTCAAATAAAGAACTACGCATCACTGGCCCTGAATATATATTAACTATTGATGAAGCAAATTACCTCAATTCTCAGGGTGTGGTTACTATTTTTAGGTTTATAGGAGGCTGGAAACTCTGGGGCAATAGAACCGCTTGCTTTCCTGAAAAGACCGATATCAAAGACATGTTTATTCCCAATCGCAGGATGGCAAACTGGATAGAGAACAATTTAGTACTTCTTACCTGGCAGAAGGTTGATGATCCTATGAACAAGAGACTTATTGAAACTGTGGTTAATACTGTCAATATCTGGCTTAACGGGCTTGTTGGAATGGGATTCTTGCTTGGAGCAAAAGTCTACTTCAGACCTGAAGATAACCCTACGACCGACCTTGCAAACGGAATCATTCGCTTTTACATCACTTACCTTGCTCCACCGCCAGCTGAAGTTATTGAGTATAAGCTTGAAGTTGATGTAAATTACTTTAAGACTTTATTTGGCTAAAAATAAGCAGGAGGTGAAAGGATGGCTGTAGAATATCCTAATGTTTTAAATGATGCAAACATTTATGTAGATGGTAAGCAGTGGCTTGGAGCAGCAGAAGTTAATTTGCCTGAAATAAATCACAAGGTATTAGACTTCAATATTTTTGGAGTTGCGGGAAGCATGGAAGTGCCCCTTATTGGGCATATTGATAAGATGAAGCTTACTATCAAGTTTAAGAGCATTGACAAGGATGTATTTGAGAAACTTGTAAACTCTGCAAAGACTCCTCTTCTGGACATACGGGCAGCGGTGCAAAAGTATAATCCCGTTGATGGGCAAATGAAATTTTTCCCTGTCAAGGTTGTCGCTAAAGGATTTTTCTATAAAGTGAAATGGCCTGCTTTCAAGCAAGGTAGTGACGATACTGCTGATGCGGAGTTTGAAGTGCACTATTTGAAGGTGGAGGTGGATGGAACTGAAATAGTTGAAATAGATAAGTTTAATTACATTTATAAAGTTGAGGGGCAAGATCTTTTAGCAGATGTAAGAAGTGCTTTAGGGGGTTAAGGAGGGGAAACTATGGAGATTTTAAAAGAGGTTACACTTTCTAATGGGCAAAAACTTACTATTTATAGGGGTAAAGGGGTTCATTTGCTTAATGCTCAAATTAGGGCTCGAGATCCACAACAGATATTATGGATATTACTTTCCGAATTGATTGCTTTAGATGACAAAAAGGTTGTTATGGAGGACCTTCTTGAGATGGATCTTGCCTTAGTCCTTCAAATACAGACAGCTTTTTCTGAAGCGTACGGTGATTTTTTATCCCTTCCCCAGAGACAATTATTAGTTTCTCAAGGTTTACCGGATGGAGCCTCTCAGAAATAAAGGAGATGAGCATAGAAGAGCTTTGTTTTTTTCTAAAAGAGGCAGAAAAGCTTGCGGAAATGGAAGCAAAGTTTCACAACCAGTGGGGTTGAGGACGCTTTTTTCTTCTTAATGGATGAAATTTTTTCCGAAGATATGTTAAAAGGGAATACAAAAGGGCTGTAATGAATATAATGAAAAGAATGGGAATGCTAAGCAAGATGCCTATCATTACAGGAATAGGAGCAATAAAAATTATCAACATCCAGACAAAAAAATTCATATATAGAGTATAACACATGGACAAAACTCTTACAATAGGGCTTGCTTTAGTTGCCATAGACAAAATGACTCAGGTTATAAACAATGCCTGTGGTCAAGCTTTACAGAAATTCAACGCTTTGCAGGAGAAAATTAAAGAGACTTCACAAAAACTTGCTGAAATAGGCACTATAAGTTACTTTGCGGGGAGTCAAATACTTGATACTATGAAAAAACCTATATCTGCTTTTGCCGAACTTGAAGCTGCTTCTACTCAATTGCGTTCTGTTTTCATGGAAGCTAATGGTGAAGTGCCTAAACTTTTTGAAAGAATTGATGAAATTGCTAATAAACTTGGAGCAAAATTGCCAGGAACTACTCAGGATTTTTATAATATGGCTGCTTCCATGAAAGCTCTTGGTGTCTCTGCTGAAACCATAGCAGGTGGAGCCTTGGAAACTGCAGCCTATTTAGGAGCGGTCCTTAAACCCTTAGGGGTTTCTTATCAACAGGCAGCTGAGTATACGGTAAAATTTAGTGAGGCTTTGGGTATTGCGGAAAAGGAACTAATGCCATTTATGGATACTGTGCAACGCCTTGCCTATATGGGAGTTACTGTTGAAGAGATGAAGTATGCTTTCTCTAAATTATCTGGAACTTTACAGGCACTTGGGTTGCAAGGTCTTGAAAATGCTCAAAAACTTGCCCCTCTTGTAGGATGGCTAATTAAGACTGGCTACTCTGGAGAAACTGTGGGCACTAATTTAGGTAATATTTTAAATCAGTTGATGAAATTTGAACAAGTTGAAAAGGTAAATAAATTACTACAAGGAACAGGAATCCAGCTGGAATTTGTAGACAAAAAAACAGGCAAATTTAAAGGTATAGAACATATGCTATCTGAATTTGCTAAACTTCAAAATCTTTCTCCTGCCTTTAGAATAAAAGTTTTTGAAGCACTACTGGGTTCTGGTGAAGATGCTAAAATAGCAATGATCCTTGCAACTGGTGGCATAGAAAAATACAAAGAAATGCAAAAACAAATGGCAAAGCAAGCTGATCTCCAGCAGAGAGTTAATCTTTCCTTAGGAACCTTTCAAAATCTGTGGGAAGCTTTTACTGGAACTATGCAAAATCTATTAGCCACTATAGGACAAGGAGCTTCGCCTTTGTTAAAATGGCTTGCTGTTACTTTAAATACACTGACGGATAAAATCAATAATTTTGCACAAAAACATCAGTTATTAACAAAGATTTTTAGCACTGCTACTTTGGTTGTAGGTGGGACCTTAATGGTCTTTGGAGCTTTAGGTATTGCTCTATCCCTTATCTTTAGAACATCTTTAATCGCTATTGATGGAATAAGACAGTTTATGACTATTATAAGAAAAAGTATACCCTGGATTAAACTAAAAACTTTTGAAATTTGGAGACTAATCGGGGCACAAAAGGTTTTGAATTATGTAAGTTATCATGGAGGATTTTGGAAGGCAGTACAGTTTGCTCTTTATACGACAAGACTAAGATTACTGCAGTTTGCAGGAACTGCCTCTCTTTCCAAAGCTCTTCTAATTGCTCCATTCAAAACTTTTCTTTCATTGCTTAAATCAATAGGTTTGGCTTTAAGATTTCTTTTCTTTACCCCTATTGGTTTAAAAATTGGTCTGATAGTAGCTATAGCTATGGCGGTATTTTATTATTGGAATAAATTAAAAGCCTTTTTTCAGGGCTTTTGGCAAGGTTTAAGGGAAGGTTTTAAAGCTGTATTAGAACCTTTAAAAGAATTTTGGACAGTTATTAAGATAGTTTTCGAACCATTTAAAACTTTAATAAACTTTTTGAGAGAATTTCTTACCCCAGCTAAAGAATCTGAAAAGACACTGAAAGGGTGGGCTGAAGCAGGAAGAATAGTAGGCAATATTATAGCTTTTGTTCTCAGCAAACCTTTATGGATTTTAATAGGCCAATTCAAACTTATTGCTACTGTTGTTCGTTGGGCTATTCAAATTTTCAATTTGCTTATAACTTTTTTGAATAGGATAAACCTTTTTGAAGCTGGAAAAAAGATTATTGAAACTCTTTGGCAAGGAATGAAAAACGTAGCTATGAAGCCCGTTCAAGTGATACAAGAAATAGCTCAAAAGATTAGAAATTTACTTCCCTTCTCTTCTGCTAAAGAAGGTCCTTTGGCGATGCTTCACAAGGTTAGAATTATAGAAACTATAGCTGATACCGTTAAACCTCAACCTTTGATAAAGTCTTTCACCCAAGCCTTAGATACTATGCAAAAAATAGGAACTACAAGGGCTCGGGAATTTAATCTGCAAGCTTTAAAGCTTGCAACTGCAGGAACTCCTTCCATACAGGTCACTATTTCAGGAATTACTCAAAATCTTTCTCTTAATTCTGTTTTACAGTCTCCACACGAAGTTGCTTCAGTAGTGGCAACTCAAACTAAAGAAACTATTATCAAAGCTATAGAAGAATATTTTAGACGTAAAAGAGCACATAAGGCTATTTGGGGAGGAGACTAACGCTTGGCTGTAGTTGCAGTGCTTGGAAATATCACTTTTCAAGTTTCAGAAAAATATGCTCTTGCACTTTACGAGTTTAAACGAACACACACTTACAAGTATGCTGAACACGAGATGGCAAAGGGAAAAGCTCGTCTGCAAAGATTGGGGAAACAACTTGATACGGTTACCCTTTCAGGAAAATTTGTTTATCCTTTTTGTATTCCCGCAAAAGAAATGAAAAGACTTTTAGAAGAGGCTGAAAGACAAGAAGCTTTACCTTTGGTTGTGGGAGAACAGCTTATAGGAGAATTTGTAATAAAAAAGATTGAGGAAACCTGGATAGAAACAGACTCACAAGGACATCCGAGAGTGATTGAATTTACGCTTGAGCTTAAAGAGTATTATTGATGAGGATTTACATAACAAAAGAAGGAGATCGCTGGGACTGGATAAGCTACATACACTATGGACATCCTGACTATTATAAAGAAATAATCAAAGCTAACCCACGTCTTCCTGAAGAAATCAAAAAAGCAATTAAACTTCCTGGAGGAGTTAAACTACTTATCCCTGAAATTAAAATAGAACCTCAACCTATACATGGACTTCCGCCATGGAAAAGATAACTCAAAGCAAAAAAATTAGAGAACCGCTTTTTGAAATTATCTGGGGAGGTAAAAATGTAACTCGTGATCTTACTCCCTATTTGATTAGTCTTAAATACAGTGATCACCTGCACGGCAAAACAGATGAACTTACTTTGACTTTTGAAAATAGAGATGGACGTTGGCATGCAAGCTGGTATCCTGAAAAAGGAGTAAAGTTAAAAGTGAGAATCGGGCTTTATGACGAACCTGGAGTAGAAAGATGGCTTAATTGTGGGACATTTGAAATAGAGGAGCTAAACTTTTCAGGGCCTCCAGACGTTGTAGAAATCACAGCTAAAGCAGTTTTTGCTTCTACTTCAAGAGAGCAAAAGAAAACACAAGGGTATGAAAACGTATCTTTAAAAGAGATAGCAGAAAAGGTAGCTCAAAAGTTAGAATTTAAACCGATCATAAATGTTAAACCTGACATAAAGTTTAAACGAATAGATCAAAGAGAAGAAACAGACTTAGAGTTTTTGCGTAAGCTTTGCGAAAAGTATGGGCATTGCGTAAAAGTTGAGGATGAAAAGCTGATAGTGTATCCTGAAAAGGAGCTTGAAAATGGAAGTGTTGTAAAAGTAATTACAAGAGAGGATTTTATGTCATACAGGTTTACAGAAAAAAGTGCAGAGACATATAGTGCGGTAGTAGTGAAATACTGGGATCCAGAGAAAAAACAGGAAGTATATCACTTGGAAAAAGATCCGAAAGTTACCACAGGAAGCGAAAAAAAGATTACTGCTAAGGTTGAAAATAAAGAACAAGCAGAAGCCTTGGCTAAGGGCACTTTAAAAAAACTGAACAAACTTCAATTTGAAGGAGAAATAACTTTACCCGGCGATGTCGCTCTCGTTGCTGGGGCTAAAATTGAATTAAGAGATTTGGAGAAACTGAATGGAATATATCTCATTGAAGAGGCTCATCACTCTATTAGCAAAAGCTCAGGATATACTGTTGAAATTAAGATTAGGAGGATTTGATGGAAGAGGTCATAAGAGAGCTTGTAAGGATCGGGGTTGTTACTGCAGTATATCCTGAAAGAGGCACGGTCAGAGTTACTATGTCTGATGTAGATGATTTGCAAACATATGAATTGCAAGTAGTTGTCCCAAAGACGCATAAAGACAAAGAATACTGGATGCCTGACGTAGGAGAACAGGTGTTATGTCTTTTTTCAGGGCAAGGATTAGAAAGAGGCTGGGTTATAGGAGCTGTGTATTCACAAGCTGATACAGTTCCAGATGTAAGCCAAGATAAATGGATTAAACAATTTGAAGATGGCACGATAATTGAGTATGACAGAAAGGAGCATCATCTAAGAATTTTTGTTCGTGGCAATATAACTATTGAAGCGGAAGGTAATATCGTTATCAAAGGAGCTCGTATTGATCTTAATCCTTGATAGGTTACAATATATTGTGTGCTTTACAAATAAAACAACACAACATATAGGGTTATGGGGAAACCTGTAGTGCGTCTTGGAGATTATTCTTGTGGGCATGGGTGCTTTCCACCTCGCCCTAACGATGAAGGGTCTCCTAATGTGTTCGTAAATAGCATCCCCGTGCATCGGCTCGGTGATCATTGGGTTACTCACTGCTGTGGCCCAGCTTGTCATGATGGAGTTGCCTCTTCGGGGTCAAGCACAGTATTTGTCAATGGTAAAGCAGTTTGCCGAGTTGGGGATTCTATTTCCTGTGGAGACACAATGTGCGATGGCAGTCCTAACGTATTTGCGGGGGATTAAATGCCTCAAATAAAATTAGGAAGCATAGGAGAGATAGTGACAGGACTTGAAGACTTAAATCAAGAAATAAAGCTTATTCTTGAAACTCCCCTTGGAAGCATTCCTCACAGACCTGAATATGGTTCTCGTATTTATGAATATCTTGACTTGCCGATTAACATTGCTAAACCTTTTATAATTGCAGAAACCTATAGAGCAATTAAAGCAAATTGTGATAGGTTTGAAGTGATAGATGTTAAAGTCAAAGACATCTCCCCTCAAGGTAAATTCGTCATACAGGTTATAGGGCGTCCTGTCTCATCTGAAATAGATGAAGCTATCAAACTTGAAATTTTAGCAAATTTTGCATAGCTTTTCAGTGCTTTCTGTATAATTGTCTCTGATGCAACTGCGTGAACCTGTCTTCGTAGAGGCAAATTGGGAAAAAATCTATAATGAAATTATCGCAACATATGAAAACATCACAGGAACTACTCTTTCTAAGGGCCAGCTTGAAGCTGTCTTACTTAGTATCTTTGCCTATAGAGAAAATTTACTTCGCATAGCTATTAATGAAACAGCAAAGCTTAATCTACTTGCCTATGCAAGAGATCACTATTTAGACCATCTTGGAGCCCTTTTAGGAGTGTATAGACTGCCTGCAAGACCTGCGAAAACTACACTCAGATTTTATATATCAGAAGTTTTAGATAAAGAGGTAATCATTCCCCAAGGCACGAGGGTAAAAACTCAAGACGATAAAGTAACTTTTGCTACAACTAAAACTGCTGTAATCATACCTGGAGCTACCTATATTGATGTCCCTGCTGAGGCCCTTGAGCCTGGAACAACTGGTAACGGCTATTTACAAGGTCAAGTCAATGTTTTGATAGATGTTTTGCCTTTTATCACAAAAGTAGAAAACATTACAATTACATACGGTGGAGCTGACCTTGAAGATGATGAACATTTGCGGGAAAGAATTAGACTTGCTCCTGAAAGCTTTAGTAATGCAGGTTCCAAAGGAGCATATATTTTCTGGGCTAAAACAGCCCATCAGGATATAAACGATGTTACAGTATATAGCCCCTCTCCAGGACAGGTAATTGTTACGGTGCTTATGAAGGATGGAGAAATACCGAGTGAAGAGATTTTACAGGAGGTAAAAAAAACGCTAAATCATGAGAAAGTTAGACCCTTAACAGATCAAATATTTGTGCGGGCTCCTGGGGTGGTTACCTATCGTATCAAAGGGCAGTATTGGCTGTATAGGTCTTATTCAGCTCTATTAGATAGTGTGAAAAAAAGAATAGAGTTAGAAATTAACAAGTTTGTAAAAACACAAGACTCAAAGCTTGGTAGGGATATTGTGCCTGAACAAATTATTGAGGTAATACAAAGTATTCAAGGAGTTTATAGAGTAGTGTTAGAAGAGCCTTCGTATAGGACTTTGGAAATTTTTGAAGTTTCAAAATGTGAAGAAGTAAGTTTAAACTTTGCAGGGTTTGTAGATGGATAGCTTAGAAAAGACAAAAAATTTACTCCCGCCTAATTTAGCAGGGGATAAAAACATAGAAGCTCTATGTGAAAGTGCTGATCATGTTTTTACTTTAAATGCTGAACTATATAAGCTTCTTATCTACTCTCGCATAGATGAGCTTCCTGAAGAGGTTTTAGATCTTCTTGCCTGGCAGTTTCACATAGAAGGCTATGAATTTGCTGAAGACATCTGGGAAAAAAGGAAACTGATTAAAGAATTTTATGAACTGCATAAAATCAAGGGCACTGTAGCAGGTATTAAGAAGGCTTTAGAGCTTGCAAAAGCTAAGCCTCTCCGCATATATACTCCTCTTGATAAAACTTTTCTTTCTCTTTCTATGAAAGATGAAGAGAGAAAGGCTTGGTTTGCCCTTTTTCCTGAGTTGCGTCTAAAAAGATTTAAAGCACGTGGAAAAGGTAGAGCAAATAAATTTTTAGGCGATATATACACGCTCTTTAGCGATGCCCCTCTTCGTTTTGGCTACAGAACTTATTACATTTACAAGGGACAAATCATACCACTTCAAACATTTCTCGAACTTGAACAGGAGCAAGAAAAAATAGCTACAGAAATAGTTCAAATAAGAAAGCCCTCTATTGCACGAGAAATCTTTTACAGGCTTCAAGATCGTTTCTTAGTAGATCATGAGGCAAGAAAAAGAATATATACTCTGCGTTTCACAAAAACTTATACAGATGTTGCAGTTGAAAAAAGAATAAAGATAATAACACCCGAACTGACTCCAGTTACACCTTATTGGGAAGAAATTCATGAAAAGGGTTACTGGAACCGTAAGTCTGCTTTTGTTTGGTCAGTTGTGGGGCATACAACTATGCTTGATGCAAATGAAAGAATTTATAAAAGACTTAGAGTATATGATGAAGAGATTATAGCCTATTCTCGGAAGCCTTTTACTTTTCTAAATGAGAAACCTATCGCAATCCCCGCCTATCATGCTGAAGTGTGGGCGGAAATAAGAGGGAAGTATTTGTGGAGAAACTTCTTACAAGAATTGCCAAAAACAAAACTTACTCGGGCTATTAAGATGCTCAATTCTTACAAATCTGTAAGAGACAAAATACTTTTGAATACTAAAACAAAGAGGGTGCCTGTTGCAGACGGCACTATAACAGCAGGAATGAATATAACAGTTCAGGAGGTAATAAATGTATAAAAAAGTAATTTTCAGAGACAGACAAGAGCTTCAGGCTGATGATTTAAACAATATCGAGCAGTTTACAGATGAAGCGATAAGTGCAATAGTGCAAGATGCTGTATCAGGAGGAAAAGCATATTTTTCTGGCTTAAATGTTAGTAAGGTTTCTTCAACAGAAGTGAGAATTGAGCAAGGAAAGTTATACATGACTGATGGTAAAATTTACACTCTTGAACAGCCTGTAGAATTAAACCTTTTTACATACTTACCTCTCAACTTTAAGAAGATTGTTGCAATTGTTGCTTATGGGACAGAGATAGAAACAAATGTTGAGCCCAGAGATTTCTTAATTGATGTCACAACAGGCACAACAGAACCAAATGCAGTTGCAATGCAAAAAATGCGTGCTGTTAATATTAACGTTGTTCCAGGAGATGAGGCAGTCCATCCTGCAAAACCACTTATTGTCTCAGGAGTTGTCCCCATTGCTTGGATTACGCTATCTACAACAGGCATAGATTTAATAGAGCGAGCAGTAGAAAATGAGTTGCCTTCAATCAATTACCTACATAACGAAATTAAAAAGCTTGATGCCTGGCGAAGAGAGTTTGAACCCAAATTGACAGGTCTTTCTTCTGATATGGCAGCTCTTTCAAAGGAGATAACAACCAGGGCAAGCCTTAACCATGTCATCCAGCTTGCCTTGGATATGGCACGCATTAAAGAGCGTCTTGAAATGCCTGATGACTATAAGTTCTACGGAGCAGACCATTTTCTTACTCTTGATGAAACAGATACCTCTCCTAGTGATTATTCCGCTTTGGTTATGGAGGGTGTCCGTCCAGCCCCAAGTGCAGTTACTACAACAAGCTTACAAGTCCTAAACCCCCTTGATCCCTCTATTCGCATTTTTGATACATCTTTAGTTATTCCTGCTTTTAGAGAAGAAACACGTTTAGCTATTCAGCGTTATGTCGGTGATGTTCGGATTAATGCATATCAGTATCAAACAACCCAGATGGTTCAAAGAACAATCTCAAGAACAAGAATTAGATATGGAGAAGCTCTCACTGTTTGCACTAATTCGGCTTTCTGGCAGTCAGGAAGATATGACCCTATCACAGGTATATTCAGGCGTAATGACGAAACTTGGGAAGTTGATCCTGCATATAGACAAAATGCATTAATATACAACAGACCTGTTAGATTGACCCGCTTTTGGATAGACACATATCTTGAACCCTACTGGGAAGCTGTAACTGTAACACACACAGTGACAGGCTCTATCATTGCTCAAACTTTTTTAAGTCCCAATACGGGTTATTTAACTTCAGTTGAACTTTACTTTACAGAAGTAGACACAAGCGCTGCCTTGACTCTTTCAATAACGGAATGCACTGCAGCAAGGCCTGATCCTCGCAAGACTATTGCTATAGTTAATGTGCCTGCTAATGAGCTTCAAACAGGCTGGTGCAAGATACAGCTAAGAGAGCCCGTATTGTTAGACGCAGGTAAAATGTATGCAATCGTTCTTGCTACCCCTGGCTCACATAGGGTAGGCTATTCTCAAGGCACTGAATACACTCAAGGTGTGTTAATGTATTCTCAAGATGCTCAATTCCTGTATGAAGATGCAAGCAGAGACCTGATGATGCGTTTAAATTTTGCAAAGTTTATTAATCCCATCACCATAGTGCAATTACAGCCCTTAAGCCTACAAGGTGGCATACATGATATAGATATACTCTTTGAAGCCCTGCGTCCCGAGGGAACAGAAATATACTTTGAATACCAGCTTGGAGGTGTTTGGTATCGTATATCACAAGATACAGCAGAGCAATTGAGAACCGCTCCTCCTTTATTGCCTCTCAGAGTTGTCTTTACAGGCACAACTGATCTTCAACCCGCCTTCCGCACACAAAGAAGTCAAGTGCGTGTAAGTAGATATGGCACGACTTTTAAGCACTACTCAACTTTAAGAACCCTCGCCACTCCATCCGATCATATCATCGTGCGTATTCTACTTGAAAATTTTGACCCACAAAGCCACAGCATTTCTTGTAAATTAAAAATAGGTAACAACGTTATAGATGCCACTTCTGAAACTACAGATTTAGTCGAAAATCAGAATATTATCACGCAAACAGGCATGTCTCTATGGAAAGAATATACTTTTCAGCTCTCACAAGCCACTTCTTCCTATCAAATCATTCTCGAGGGAAACTGTGGGCAAAATCCCTTCAGAGTGTTTCATGTAGCAGCAAGATATGACATTGCATTGTAGCGAGGAGGTAAAGCATGCCTACGCGATTTCATCTCTATAGATTTACTAAGAAAACTCCTCTTAGCGACGAAGTCTTCAATAAAATTTTCGCAGATATCGATTTGCGTATTACAAAACTCGAAGACATTGAAAAAGACTGGCAGTATGCAATAAATGAAGTAACAAGATTTGGTCTTGCAAGAATTGAAGAGATTTTAAGGCCTTCTTGGGAACATTTACAGCAGAAAAAATCGCAAGCGGATGAGCTTGTAGCACAGATACAGCAAAAACGAGACAACGCAGATGCAATCATCAACGCAAGTAGAGATGAAGTATTAGAGCAAATACAGACAGCAAGAACACAAGCACTAAATGATATACAAACAGCAAAAGAGCAAGCAATTTCACAGCTTGATTTAAACAAGCTTTACGCCATGACATTCTTTTTTGGAGGTGATTAATGCTTGCTGAAGTTACGATTAACAATCAAGAAGTAACTGTGTATAAAGTGCCGCAAGGGAAAAAAGCAATGATAGAGATAATAGTAAATCCAATTGGTTTTGTAAACATATGGGTAAAAATAAATGATAAAGTAATAATAGACGAAGTTGTTGATAAGCAAATAGGCCAAAAGTTGATTCTTTTTGCACAAGATGAAGTGAAAGTAGGAACGGATGGGACAGTAAATGTATTTATTTCTGGTATGGAGGTGTAGAATGGCGGTAAGATTTTTTGAGGTTGATAGTTTAGCAAAATTGTTTCTTTATTTACAAAATAGGTCAGGGGAAGCTGTTGAAAATTTATTACGAAAGAATAAGTTTTTAGGTAGGTTTAAGTTGCTCATGATGGTAGATGGAAACAAAGTAGCGTCTTCAGCAACTGCAATGCAAGCTATAGCGTCTTCAGAAACTGCAATGCAAGCTATAGCGTCTTCAGCAACTGCAATGCAAGCTATAGCGTCTTCAGAAACTGCAATGCAAGCTATAGCGTCTTCAGCAACTGCAATGCAAACTATAGCATCTTCAGCTGTAGCTATGAATATACTTCTAAAATCCTCAACTTCTATTAAAGCAATACTCAGATCAAGCAGTATTGCTGTTAACGCGATTTTGAATAATATAGCAACATTACAGAATACTCAATATTTTAGCTATTCTTCTCAACAACAAACATACATTGGTAATGGAACTTCAACCTACACAATTCCAGCCAACTCGTTGATACGTATTACAAATTTATATTCTTATGACTATTATCCATCAGATGCTGGTGCTTCAGGAACTGTTACGCTTACAGATGGAATTAATTCATCTCAGATAGGTTCATACAATATGAATGGGGATGGTAGCACAACTACAAACATCGATGTTAATTTGCTTTGCTTTGGAAACCTAATAAACACAAGAAATGTATCTGGTTCTCATCCATCTGAGTTTAGATTGCGAATTACATTTACTGTTTACACAGCTTTATAAGTTACAAGGAGGTAGTTTATGAAAGTAGCAATAGATCAAGAAGGTTTTGTCGTCGCTATAGGGTCAGTTGATTATTTTGATAGCAATGTAGAGGTCATGGACATAGAAGTTCCAGAACAGATTTTTGAGGCATTTATAAAAGGAGGAACAATTCGTTATGTAAATCGGCAGTTTCAGATAATGACAGAAGAAGAATTTTTGCAGTATTTAGCATCAAAACCAAAAAAAGAGCAAAATGAAGATTAAAGCATTTATTAACTCGCACTTTTCGTTGTTGCTTATAATTGCATTATTTTCAGCTTTCTTAAGCTTTAAAATCACAAACTTAATTCGCATGCATCAAATCAAAAACTTAAAGCAAGAGCTTGAGCTTACGAAAAAAGAAAAAGCAAGGCTTTCAGCTCTACTTCAGCAATGCCAAACAGATTTAAACACTTACACTTCTGCTTACCAGGAGCTTCTTGCAAAAGCAAAACAAAGAGAACTTGATTATGCTAAAAAGCTTAAAACCTATGCAGAAGAGGTCAGAAGGCTTAACATAGCACAGAAATATAATATCCAAGTTCCCCACAGCAACGATACTTGCAGTAATCTTATGCATATGCTTGACAGGTTTGCGGAGGTTGAAAAGCAATGAAGCTTATTTTAGTGTTTTTACTTGCTGTTATAACCACAGCCTGTGCCTCAACAAAGCCCTTAACAGAATGTCCCCCTTGCCAGCCTAAGATAATAGAAAAGCCAGTAGTGCTTAAATGTGAACCTCCTGAAGTGCCTCAAGCTGAGCTTGAAACGATTAAACGGGAAGACCCTTATGAGGAACGTTTAAGAAAACTTATAAAGAATTATGGCATTTTGAAAGAAGAAAATCTCTTACTCCGCAAAGCCCTGGAGGTGTGTAAATGATGTTAGAGCAGTTAAGAAGGGTAGCGTATGACCTATTGCTTGCCTTGGTTTTGCTTTTTGTTTACGGTTTTGAATTATACAAGTATTTACCCGCTCCACTTCAGCTTATTTCAGTAAAAATTCTCTTAGTAAGCTTAGGGTTTCTTCATGCTCACATTACGAGAAAACTGGCTTTCCCAGCGGTAGACTGGGAGCTGGAGGAAGTTAATGCAAAAAATTTACTTGTTATTGCTTTGTATGTTGTTTTTATTTACGCTTACGCCAACGCAGGTTAGAGCATTAGAAAGATGCAAAGCTTTAGCCCCTGAGATACGCAAAGCACATATGTTTTACTTTGGAGTAGACTTTCCCTGGTGGTATAGTGTGGGACAAGCAGAAAAGGAAAGTCTTTGTAGGCACTCTGTTTTAAGCTCAGATGGTATCGGTTCAGAAGGGTTTGCTCAGATAACTTTCCGTTGGTGGAGGAAAAAGTTAGAAAAAGAAGGCATCACGGAGATAAAAAGCATTCCAAACCATGCCAAGGCCCAGGCCTTTATTAATAAATATGAATATGACAGGACTGTTTGTAAAAAGCTTTTTGAGATGTATCAGCGTTACAATGGCGGGGCCTTAGTGTCGCAAGAGCTCATGCGAGCTAACTCTTGCAAATGGGAAGACGGTTTTAAAGGGTGCAAACGGAAAGATGTCTGCGTATGGGTTACTTCCAAGGGGTGTAAACAATACAGAAACGCCTGCGATATCAACTATGAATATGGTTTAAAGATTTTTCAACTTGGGCAAAAATATAACCCTGGAATGATAGAAAAAGTTTATGCTTTTTGGTAAATTTCTTGCTGGGTGAAAACTGGGTGCAAAATGCACCCAAAAATCCTCTGAAATCTACTGA